>NC_013739.1:1907810-2543747 GCF_000025265.1 Conexibacter woesei DSM 14684 | reverse complement strand
TGCGCCTGCGGCTGCAGCCCGCGCATCGCGCGGCGTACGTGCCGGTCCCCGCCGCGTACGAGGACTTCCCGCTCGTGCTGCGCGTCTACGACGCGGTCGAGGCGTGGCTGGACGCGCGCGAGGACGTCAGCTGGGGCGAGAGCCCGTACGAGCGCTACCCCGGCAGCGGCGGCACGCTCTTCGACGTCGCCTACCCGCTCGACGCCGCGGAGCGCCCATGAGCGCGCACGTCCCCTACGTCGGCTCCGGCCCGTACTGCTACGCCAACTCGTTCGCGATGCTGTTCGGCGCCGAGGCGCCGGCCGTCGCGGTGATCGAGACCGCCACCTGCAGCCCGTTCGGGATGCAGCTCGTCGGCGGCAGACTGCCGTTCTTCGACCCCTACGGCTGGGATCCCGAGGCCGGCTTCGACGACGCGCTGGCCGCGCTCGGCTGGACCTCAGAGGTCTCCTCGGGCGGCGACGCCGGCACGGCGCTCGACCGCCTGCGCGCGGCGCTCGCCGACGGCCCCGTGTGGGTCGGCCCCGTCGAGATGGGCCACCTGCGCCACCAGCCGGGGATCACCGGCCCGATCGGCGCCGACCACTACGTCGTCGTCCTCGCCGTGGACGACGAGCGCGTGCTGATGCACGACCCGCAGGGCTATCCGTACGCCACCCTCCCGCTCGGCGACTTCCTCGCGGCGTGGCGGGCGGAGACGACCGACTACGGCGCGCCCTACACGCTGCGCACCGGCTTCGAGCGGGTCGCGGACGTCTCCGAGGTCGACGCCGTCCGGGCGTCGGTCCCCGCCGCGATCCGCTGGCTGTCAGCGGACCTGCCGGCGGACCGCGCCCGCGCGCTGCCGGCAGGAAGCGTCGGCAACGGCGACGCCGCCGAGCGCCTCGCGGCGCTCATCGAGCACGGCTGCGAGGAGCCGCTGCGCGAGCACCTGATCGACTTCGCGGTCCAGGTCGGCGCGCGGCGCGGTGGCGACGCCGCGACGTGTCTCGCGCGCGCCGGGTACCCCGAGCCGGCGCGAATCGCGGCCGAGCAGGCGCGGCTGATCGGCGCGCTCCAGCACCCGCTCGCCGTCGGCGACGGTGCGGCAGCCGCCGCCGTGCTGCGGCTGCTCGCGCCGACGTACGAGCAGCTGCGCGAGGCGCTGGAGCGCGGGCGCTGAGCACGCGCGCGGCACCTCGGTGGGCGTTGGTACGCTCTGTCCTTACAAGGCGGAGAATGTAAGGAGCATCTGGTGGAATCCTCTGCGCGTCTGACATCGAAGGGCCAGGTCACGATCCCAAAGGCGGTGCGTGACGCGCTCGACCTGCATGAGGGGGACGAGATCCTCTTCCGCGTCGAGCGCAAGCGGGCGGTCGTGGCGAAGACGCCGGACTTCCTCGACCTCGCCGGGACGGTGAGCGTGCCCGAGGGCAAGCGCGGGACGGCGTGGGACGAGGTGCTGCGGCAGTCGCGGCGCGCGCGTGTGGAGCGGGCCTCCTGATCGCGTTTCTCGACACCAACGTCATCATCCGTCACCTGACCGGCGACCCACCGGAGCAGGCCGCTCGCGCCACGGCGGCCCTGGCGAACGCCGACCGCCTGCTGCTCGCCGACCTTGTCGTCGCCGAGTGCGTCTACGTGCTGCAGTCGTTCTACGAGGTCGAGAGAGCGCGAATCGCGGAGCTGATGCGGGCGGCGATCGCGTTGTCGTCGGTCAGCGTGATCGACGCTTCGCTCCTGCGTCGGGCGCTGGAGATCTACGAGCACGATCGCCTGGACTTCGCGGAGGCATACCTCGTGGCGCAGGCCGAGATGACCGGCGTCGGCGCGGTGTTGACGTTCGACAGAGCAGTCGACCGCGTCGCGAGCGTCACACGGCTCGCGCCGTAGTCCCGCCGCGGGCTGGCAGACTCCACGGCATGGAGGTCGCACGCGGTGAGCTGGGGCGCTATCCGTTCGCCGCGGTGGGGACGGGCGACCCGGTCGTCGTGCTCGCCGGCCTCTCGCCGGTCACAGGGGTCGGTGGCGACGGGACCGTGCGCGCGTCGCTCGCCCCGCTCGCCGGGCTCGCGCGGCGGCGCCGGCTCGTCCTGCTCAACCGCCGCAGCCGGCTACCGCGCGGGATGACGATGGCGCAGCTCGCCGCCGAGCACGCCGAGGCGATCCGTGCGGGGCTGGCAGCCCCGGTCGACGTGCTCGGCAGCTCGACCGGGGGCAGCATCGCGCAGCAGCTCGCGGCCGACCACCCCGACGTCGTGCGGCGGCTCGTGCTGATCAGCAGCGCGTGCCGGCTCGGGCCGCACGGGCGCCGCGCCCAGCGCCAGGTCGCCGCGCGGATCCGCGCCGGCGCGCGGCGTCGCGCATTCGCGGTGATGGCGGCCGACCTGGTCCCGCCGCGCCGCGGACAGGTCGCGCTCGGCGCGCTCGGCTGGCTGCTCGGGCCGGCGCTCGTCCGTGACCCGCGGGAGCTGGACGACATGGCGACGACGATCGAGGCCGAGGACGCGTTCGATCTCGCGGCGTGCCGCACGCCGATCGCCGCGCGGACGCTGATCGTCGCCGGCCGCGACGACCGCTTCTACAGCCCGGCGCTGTTCGAGGAGACGGCGCGGCTGATCCCGCGCAGCGAGCTGCACGTGATCCCCGGCCGCGGCCACGTCACCGTGACGCGCGACCGGCGGCTGCGCGGCGAGGCGCTCGGCGCGTTCCTCGCGTGAGCGGGCGCGGCGCCGCGCGGCGCGGGCGCGGCGCCGCGCGGCTTCCGCTCAGCCGACGTCGATCACGACCTTGCCGACGGCGCCGCCCTCGACCGCCGCGTGCGCGTCGGCGGTGCGCGCGAGCGGGAAGCGCGTCAGCGGCAGGCCGGCATCCTCGCCGACGGGCAGGGCGCCGTCGCGCAGCGCCGCGGTGACGTCCTCGACGGCGGCCGCCAGCGCGTCCGGGCGGATCGTGTAGAGCAGCAGGAACTGGTAGCGCACGTTCGCGACTATCGCCGGGACGATCGGGAGCGCGATCGTGTCGCCCCCGTCGGTCGCGTAGACGGCGACCGCGCCGTGGTTGGCGAGCACCTTTGCGTTCAACGCTGCGTTCGGCCCTGGGGCGACCTCGACGACGAGGTCGACGCCGCCGGGCGCGAGCGAGCGGATCCGCTCCGCCGTCCCGCCTTCGCGGTAGTTGACGGCATGGTGGGCGCCGGCGGCCTGCGCGAGGCGCGCCTTCTCCGGGCTGCTGATCGTCGTGATCACCGTCGCGCCGGCCCAGCGCGCGAGCTGGATCGCCGCGTGGCCGACCGCGCCGGCGCCGCCGGCGACGAGCACGGTCCTCCCCGCCAGCGCGCCGGGCGCGAGCCGCTCCGGGCCGCCCTCGGCGACGGTCAGCGCGCGATGGGCCGTCATCGCCGGCACGCCCATGCTCGCGCCGGCGTCGAAGCCGATGCCGTCGGGCAGCGGCACGACGCGCTCGCCGGGCAGCACCGTCAGCTCCTGCGCGCTCCCGCCGGCGGCGTGCGCGAAGCCGGCGAGGAAGAACCACACGCGGTCGCCTGCCGCGACGTGCGAGACGCCCGCGCCGACGGCGTCGACGACGCCTGCGCCGTCGACGTTCGGGACGATCTCCGGATGCGGCATCGCGCCCTCCGGGCCGGCCCCGCCGCGCGTCTTCCAGTCCGTCGGATTGACGCCTGAGACGGCGACGCGGACGCGCACTTCGCCCTCGCCCGGAACCGGTGCCTCCCGCTCGACGAGGGTCAGCACCGACGGGTCGCCGGTCTTGGTGTAGACGATTGCCTTCATCACGCGCACTCGCTTTCGGTCAAGGAGCTTCGAGGGTAGCGTGAGGGCGCGCCGCCGCTCGCTTGACTTCAAGCGCACTTTAAGATCTAGGCTGCTCGGCAGCCGGCAAGCTGCTGGTCGGCCGCGACGAGATCGCGGCGTTCACGCACAAGGTCCTTCCCGGCGCGATGACCGACCTGACGGTCAGATTCGAGATCGTCCACGTCCTCTTCATCCGGCCCGACGTCGCCGCCGTCAAGGTGCGCCAGTGGTACCTCAAGGCGGACGGCTCCAACGACGAGGAGACCGGCGAGGGCACGCCGCTGTTCGTCATGTCCAAGGAGGACGGGCAGTGGCGACTGGTCGCGAACCAGAACACGCAGGTGCTCGACGCGTAGCGGGCACCGGTAACGTTGGGTCGCATGTCGTCGCGAAGGCTGCTGCTGCTCGTGCTCGTCGTGCTGGCGGGCACGGCCGGCGTCACCGGCAGCGCCGCCGCACCGAGCGCGGCGGCAGCCGCGACGCAGGTGCAGCCTTTCAGCGTCGCGCCCCCGTCGCGCGCGGACGGGGCGACCGTCGCGCGGATCGTCGCGCCGTCGTTCGCGCGCGCGAGACTCGACGTGCCGCGGCACGGGCGGCGGGTCGGCACCGCGACGGCGTGGTCGGGGCAGCCGCAGATCCTGCTGGTGCTCGACGCGGCGACGCGCGACGGGGTCGAGTGGGTGAAGCTGCTGCTGGCCGAGCGTCCCAACGGCTCCGCCGGCTGGGTCCCGCGCGACAACGTCACGCTCGGCACGACGCGGTACTGGGTCGAGGTCGGCCTGCGCTCGCGCACGGTCACGGTCTCCCGCGGCGGGAGACGCGTGCTGCGCACGCGGGCCGTGATCGGCGCGCCGGCGACGCCGACGCCGCTCGGCCTCGCCGCGATCTACGAGCGCAACCGCCAGCCCGACCCGCGCGCGTTCCTCGGTCCCTGGGCGCTGTCGCTGACGAGCCTCTCCAACGTGCTGGAGAGCTACGGCGGCGGACCGGGCCGCGTCGCGATCCACGGCCGCGCCGGCGAGAGCTTCGCCGACCCGCTCGGCAGCGCCCGCTCGCACGGCTGCATCCGCGTCGACAACGGGCCGGTCTCGTGGATGGCGCGGACGCTGCCGCCCGGCACGCCCGTCCGCGTCAGCCGCGGCTGAGCTCGGGGCGCGCTCCCGCGCGGCGACGAGCTCCGCGACGCCTATTCGCGCGCGGCGCGGCGCGCCCGCGGCCCGCCGGCGGTCAGCCGGCCGCCGCGGCCGCGACGACCGCGTCCAGCTCCGCCTGCACCAGCAGCCCGGCGTCGAGGCCCATGTCGCCGACGACGCCGGCCAGCTCGAGCGTCACGATCCCGTGCATGCGGGTCCACGTGAGGACGCCGAGCCGCAGCACCGCGATCGAGGCGCCCGCCCCCTCCTGCTGGCGCACCGCCGCCCAGCGCGTCAGCTGGGCGTCGAGCTTGCCGCCGGCCGCCGCGGTTGCCGAGCCGGATGCGCCGGCCTCGCCCGCGATCGCGCCGATCAACTGCAGCAGCACCACCATCGCCGGCCGGATCGCGGCGATCGCCTCGCTCGGGTCCGAGTAGCCCTCCGGCCGCACGCTGAACAGCAGCTCATAGCGGTAGGGGTTCTCCAGCGCCCAGGCGCGGTACGCCACGGCGGCCTGCGACAGGCGACGGGCGGGGGTTCGACGCGCACCCGCTGCCGCGGCCTCCTCGACGATCCGCGCCAGCTCGCCGTAGCCGTCGGTGACGAGCGCCGCGAGCAGCTCCTCGCGGGAGGCGTAGTAGCGGTAGATCGCGGGGCCCGACATCCCCATCGCCTTCCCGATCGCGTTCAGCGACAGCGCGGCGGCGCCGCCCGCGGTGACCTGCTCCAGCGCGTGCTGCCGGATCTCGGCACGCGTCTGCAGGCGCAGGCGCTCGCGACGGGTGAGGGGCGGCGTCTCCATGCGAACAATCGTAACACCATGACTTCTTGATTACGGCTTGTTGCTTCTGCTAGAACTTCTAACAAGAACGAGAGAGCGGAACGGAACTGCGCTCCGCGCCACACCCGCGCTCCACGACAGGAGACCTCATGTCCATCGCACCTCCCCCTCAGACGGGCGGCTCCGGCCTGCTCGGCCGCATCGCCGACGCGGCCTTCGTCCACCGCCGCCGAACGCTGCTCGGCTGGCTCGCGATCCTCGTGCTCGCGATCGCCGCGATGACAGCGTTCGGCGGCAGCTTCACCGCTGACTACAACACCCCAGGCTCGGACTCCGAGGCCGCCGCGCAGCGGCTCGACGAGCGCTTCGCGGGTCGGTCCGGCGACCAGGTCGACGTCGTCTGGAAGGCCGAGGACGCGAGCGCGCCGGCCGTCCTGACGCGCATCGACCGCCTGCTCGACGAGGCCGAGCGGATCCCCGGCGTCGTGCCGGGCGCCTCCGCGCGCGACGCGCAGGTCTCGCCCGACGGCCGCACGGCGGTCGTGCGGCTGCCGCTCAACCGATCCTCGGCCGCGATGGAGGCGACCGACGGCGAGCACCTCGCGGAGCTGGCCGAGCAGACCTCCGGCGACGGCGTCGAGGTCGCGATGGGCGGCGCCGTGCCGGGGTTGAAGACCGAGCCCGCGATGACCGCCGAGCTGGTCGGCGTCGCCGTCGCCGCGCTCGTCCTGCTGCTGACGTTCGGCACCGTCGTCGCGGCTGGCCTGCCGCTGCTCGTCGCGCTCTTCGGCGTCACCGTCGCCGTCCTCTTCGGCGGTGTGCTCGCCGCCGTCCTCGACACGCCCGGCTGGTCGCTGCAGGTCTCGCTGATGATCGGCATCGGCGTCGGCATCGACTACGCGCTGTTGATCCTGACCCGCTACCGCGCCGCGCTCCACGACGGCAAGGACCCGCGCGCCGCGAACGTCGAGGCGATGTCGACCGCCGGCCACTCGGTCCTGACCGCCGGCGCGACCGTCGTCGTCTCGCTGCTCGGCCTGTTCCTGATGCGCCTGCCCTACCTCTACGGCGTCGCGCTCGCCTCCAGCCTCGCGGTCCTGATCGTGATGGCCGCGTCGATCACCCTGCTGCCCGCGATCCTCGGCCTGATCGGCCGTCGCATCGACCGCTGGCAGGTGCTCTCCTTCGGCCGCCCCGCCGCCGACCCCGAGCGGGCGCCCGCCGGCCGCTGGGCGCGTCTGGTCACCCGCCGGCCGCTGCTGGCGACCGCCGTCTCGCTGATCCTGCTCGCCGTCCTCACCAGCCCGCTGACCGGCATCCGCTTCGGCTTCCCCGACGCCGGCAACGACCCGGCCGACTCGACCACGCGCCAGGCGTACGCGTTGATCGCCAACGGGTTCGGCCCGGGCGCGAACGGCCCGCTGATCGCCGTCGCCGGCGTCCCGCGGCAGTCCGACCGCGCGGCGGTCGACCGGCTCGCCGCCGAGATCGGCCGCGACCGCGACGTCGTCGCCGTCGCCCCGCCGCAGTTCAACGACGCCGGCGACACCGCCCTGCTGCTGATCACGCCCGCCGGCTCGCCCGAGTCCGCGACGACGAAGGAGCTGGTCGACCGTCTGCGCGACGGCGCGCTCGCCGACGCCGGCGTCGAGGTCGACCTCGGCGGCCAGACGGCGGCCAGCGTCGACCAGTCCGACGTCACCGCGGCCCGCCTCCCGCTGTTCATCGGCGCCGTCGTCCTGCTCTCGTTCGCGCTGCTCGTCGCGGCGTTCCGCGCCCCGCTGATCGCGCTGAAGGCGAGCGTCATGACGGTCCTCTCGATCGCCGCCGCCTACGGCGTCGTCGCGCTCGTCGCCGAGGGCGGCTGGGCCGGGCAGCTCGTCGGGATCGACACCGACCTGCCGGTGCCGCCGTTCATCCCGGTGATGATGTTCGCCGTCCTCTTCGGCCTCTCGATGGACTACGAGGTCTTCCTCGTCTCGCGCATCAAGGAGGAGCGCGAACGGCTCGGCGACGCGCGCGCCGCCGTCACCGCCGGCGTCGCGAAGACCGCGCGCGTGATCGTCGCCGCGGCCGCGATCATGGTCTCGGTCTTCGGCGCCTTCGCGCTCAGCCCCGACGTGATGCTGAAGCTGATCGGCATCGGCCTCGCCGCCGCGATCCTGATCGACGCGATCATCGTCCGCATGATCCTCGTCCCCGCGCTGATGCGGCTGCTCGGCGAGAGGATCTGGTGGAGCCCGCGGCGGCTCGCCGCGCCCCGCGCGGTCGAGCCGGTCTACCGCGCCGAGTAGCGCACGACCACCAGCGCCCGGCGGTGGTCCTCGCCGCCGGGCAGGCGCGCTCCGGCAGCGTCAGCCGGCGCCGGCTCCCGGCGCGCCGCGATCGACCAGCGCGCGGGCGACGACCGCGGGAGCGGCGTCGCGGGAGTACGGCGAGATGTCGAGCAGATCGAGCAGCGAGCCGCCGAGCCGGTCGCGGACGACCGACTCGACCAGCGCGCACGTCGCGGCGGCCTCCGGCTCGACGGGCAGCAGGCCGGAGCGCAGCGTCGGCCAATGGTGTCGGTCGGCGATCGCGACGCCCGTCGCCTCCCCCACGGTCCGCAGGAACGCTCCCGTCGCCGGCAGGCGCTCGCTGTCGGCGTGCGCCTCGCCGCCGCGCAGCGCGGCCAGCTCGCCGCCGAGGTCGAGGAAACTCCCCAGCGGGATCCGCAGGCGGCCGACCGGCAGCCACGGCTGCACGCGCGAGAACGGCAGGTCCCGCAGCAGATCGCCGTACAGCTCGGCCGGAACGGCGCCCGTCGCGATGCCGTGGAGCAGGTTCAGCAGGACGGCGACGGGCGGCGCGTTCCAGACGTCCTCCTCGAACAGCGGCCGCAGCGACGCGGCGCGCGGCGCGGCGCGCGGCGCAGCGCAGATCCTCAGCACGTCGCCGTAGCCGGTGCCCGCGCCGTCGTGGAGGTCCGCGGCGTCCTCGAGCAACGGCGCCGCGCGGCCGGCGTCGATCAGCATCCACAGGCTCGCCGCCCGCGTGCAGGCGCTGGCGAGCAGCAGCGTGCGATCTCGCGCCGCCGCCGCGCCGCCGCCGATCGCCCCGGCGTCCGACTCGGCGAGCCTGCGCGCGTAGTCGGCGGTCGCGCTGGCGGTCGCGAGCAGGCGGCTGTCGTCCAGCTCCAGCCCCTTGCTGAGCTGTTCGAGGCTCACAGCGCCTCGCGCACGTTGACGAGCTCGAGCGGGTCGACGTAGACGCCGTCGTTCGGCACGACGGCGCCTCTGCTCGGCCACAGCCATTCGCCCGGGTTCGCCGGATCGGGCTCGGCGGTGACCGGCCACGCCGCTTCGAGCTGCACCGCCGGGATCTGGATCTTCGCCACCAGCTCACCTTCCGGCTGGTATCTGAGGTAGTCCGTGTAGACGTGCAGCTCGCGCACCTCCTCCGCGAACGGCTCCTGCGTGACCGCCTTGCGTCCGAGCGTGAAGACGTAGCCGGAGAAGACCCAGCCGTCACGCGTGAAGCCGTCCGTCGCGAAGTCGGTCGCGACGTGATCGGCCGTCAGGACGTCGTTGCGGCCGCCGCTCGCGTCGCGGACGACGCTCCCCGCCGTCGTCGAGATGAACGGCGTCTGCGGGCCGAACGCGACGTAGTCGTTGAGATGCCGCAGCAGCGCCGGCTCCGTCAGCTCGACGAGCGCCTCCTCGGGCGTCACGCTGCCCTTCCCCCGCCACCAGTTCGAGACGATGCCGGTCTCGCGCAGGATCTCCTCCGCGGTCGCCGCGTCGATCCCGCAGATGCCCTTCAGGACGCGCTGGACGATCATCGTTCCGCGTCGCCGATCCCGATGTCGCGACGGAACGCGGCCATCAGCGCCTTGTAGCGCGCGTTGATCTCGGCGAGGCCGGTCGGCGTCATGTCTACCGGGATCAGGTGCACGTCCCAGGCGGGCTCCCAGTGCTCGCGCTCCGCCCGCTGCTTCTTGATCGACGCGCGCAGCTGCGCCGGAGCGGCGCGGGCCGTGAAGGTCAGGAAGCACGCCTCCATGAACGCGTGATAGGCCGCGGCGAACGCTCCGCTCATCAGGTGCTCGCCGACATAGAACGACTTGTCGAGCCTCCGCTTGCGTCTCAGCGCCTCAGGCGGCGTGATCTCGGCGTAGTCGCCGACGCAGCGGAAGAAGCAGAGCAGGTCGTTGAGCGGCAGCGCCATGTCGGAGTACAGCTCCAGGCGCAGCTCGATCAGCTTGCGGTTGCCCCACTGCGCGTCCTCCACGTGTCTGAGCGAGCGCGCGACGACGGCGCCCAGCACGCCCACGACGAGCGGGACCATCGCCGCGACCACCAGGCTCGCCCACTCCAGTGTCGTCCATGCGGCAACCACGCCGCGGAGGATCGCACCACTTTCCTGCGTATGCGCCGGTCTACTGCGCCAGGTAGCGCACGACCGCCAGCACGCGGCGATGGTCCTCGGCGTCCGGAGGCAGGTCGAGCTGCTCGTAGACGTTGGAGACGTGCTTGACGACGGCCTTCTCCGTGATCACCAGACGGTCGGCGATCGCGGCGTTGCTGCGCCCCTCCGCCATCAGCGCAAGCACGTCGCGCTGGCGCGCGGTGAGCCCGTGCAGCGGGTCGTCGTCCGGGCGGGCGCGGCCGAGCAGCGTGCTGATCAGGTCAGGGTCGAGCACCGTCCCGCCCGCGCAGATCCGGCGCACGTCGTCGCAGAACGCGTCGACCTCCACGATCCGCTGCTTGAGCAGGTAGCCGACGCCGGCCGAGCGCTGCGCGAGCAGGTCGGTCGCATAGCGGCGCTGGGCGTGCTGGGAGAGCACGAGCACCGCCGTCTCCGGCAGCCGCGCGCGGATCGCGAGCGCCGCGCGCAGACCGTCGTCGGTGCCCGTCGGCGGCATCCGGATGTCGGTCACGACGAGGTCCGGGCGCTCCTCCTCGACCGCCCGCACGAGCGCGTCGGCGTCGCCGGCGAGCGCGGCGACCTCGAAGCCGGCGCGCTCGAGCACGAGCGACAGCCCCTCGCGCAGCAGCGCCTCGTCCTCGCCGATCACGACCCGCACGGGACCTCCGCCACGATCCGCGTGCCGCCGCCCGGCGGGCTCTCGACCGCGAGACGGCCGCCGAGCACGTCGACGCGGTCGGCGAGCCCGCGCAGGCCGGTCCCGCCCGCGCCGGTGGGGTCGCCCGCGCCCGCGCCAGTCGGGTCGCCCGCGCCCGCGCCAGTCGGGTCGCCCGCGCCGGCGCCGGTCGGGTCGCCCACACCCGCGCCGGTGGGGTCGCCCACGCCCGCGCCGGTCGGGTCGCCCGCGCCGGCGCCGCCGACGCCGTCGTCGCGCACCTCGACGCGCACGCCCTCCGCCGTCCGCTCGACGCGCACCTCCAGCGTCCGCGCGTGCGCGTGCTTGACGGCGTTGGCGAGCGCCTCCGCCATCACGAACCAGCCGGCGCTCTCGACCGCCGCCGGGAAGCGGTCCCCGACGGCGTGCACGACGGTCGGAACCGGCATGCGGTCGGCGAGGTCCTCGGCCGCGGCGCCGAGCCCGCGCTCCACCAGCGCAGCCGGCAGCACGCCCTGCACCAGCTCTCCGAGCGCGGCGAGCACGCCGTCGAGCTCGCGCCGCAGCTCGGCCGCGTCGGCACGCGCCGCCGCGGAGCTGTCGTCGCGTCGCGCCAGCTCGTTCGCGCGCAGCGCCAGCAGCACGAGGCGACCTTGGACGCCGTCATGGAGGTCGCGCGCGATCCGCCGCCGCTCGTCGTCGGCGGCCGCGGCGATCCGCGCGCGGGAGCGCCGCAGCCGCTCGCGGCCGGCGATCAGCTCGGCGGTCAGCCGCTCGCGGTCGAGCGCGAGCGCGATCACGCGGGCGGAGTCGCGCACCGGCTCGGCGTCGGCGATCAGGACCGCGTCGTAGACGATCGCCCCGACGCGCCGCCGCTCGACATCGACGGCGACGACGCCGCGCTCCGAGCGCGGGTCGGGCAGCGTCGCCGGAAGCCCGTGCGCGTCGACCCAGCCGTCGCGCTCGCCGACCCACAGGACCAGCTCGACCGACGGGTCGCCGAGCGCATCGGCGAGCGCGCCGCGCAGCGTCGCGCGCTCGCCGTCCTCGGCGCCGAGCCACGCGCTCAGCTCCTGCACCCCGGCGGTCGGCGCGAAGCCGCCGCGCAGCACCGCGCCCGCGAACGCGACCGGCACGAGCATCAGCAGCGCGGCCTGCGCGGCGAACAGCGCGATCGGGTCGCCGCCGAACAGCGGCCCGCTCAGCCGGCCGAGCAGCGGCACGAGCACGACGGTCGCGATCCCGTAGATCGCGAGCGGCGCCAGCACCCGCCGCTGCGGCGCGGTCGCGCCGCGCAGCCGCATGGCGAGCACGACGGCGGTCGCGATCATCAGGCCGCCGCCGACGACGTCCTGGACCGTCTGGCCAAGCTGCGCGAGGTCCGGCCGGTCGGCGACCTGGAGCGGCGTGCCGGCGCCGTCGGGGAGGAACAGGTACGACGGGGCGTGCAGCAGCAGCGCCGCGCCGTAGAGGCCGGCGACGATCGCACGGCTGGCGGCGCCGCGCAGCCGCCCGGACGGGAACGCGTGGAGCAGGTGCCCGACGAGCGCCAGCGGCAGGTTCGCGACGACCAGGCCGACCGCAGCGAGCGCGGGAAGCGGCGCGTTCGCGAGCCCCGCGGCGATCCAGACCAGCGCGCCGGCGATCATGATCGCGCCCATTCGGTTGCCCGGCCGGCGCAGCGAGGCGACCGCCCCGGCCGCGAACCACGTCCACGCGGCGAGCGGGAACAGCACGAGCACCCACGGTGCGCCCGGCTGGTCGAGCAGGATCGCCCCCTCGATCGCGCCGAGTGCGGCGATCGCGCCGCCGAGCAGCAGTGCCAGCGACCGCGGCTGCCGGCGCACGGTGGCGACACGACGACGCGGCGAGACGGGACTCAGGTCCCCTGCCGGCGGGGACTGGCGTCCATTGCCGGACTGGTGCGTCGTTCGTACGCTGGGAGCTGAGGGCATGCGAGACGGAGCCGGCGGTTCCCGCCGCGCTCGCGCGGGGCGAGCTTATCCGCTCCATGACTGGAATCGGCCGCTCGGCGCCGATCCTGTCCCGCCGCTCGCCGCGGGCGGACAGGCGTCGTAGTCGAGCCGGCGTCAAGGACGAGCGAGGTGACGGCTGTGAAGGCATGGATGACGCGCGCGCGGACGGCTTCCGCGCTCGCCCCGATCGCCGCCGTCGTGCTCGCGCTCGCGCCGGTCGCGGCGGCGCAGGCGGCGCCGACGCTGACGGCGTCGAGCTACCTGTCCGACGGCTCGACCCGCGCGAGCGGCCAGCTCGCGGGCGGCGCCAGCCCCAGCGGTGAGGTCGCCTTCGCGCTGTACGGCCCCGGCGACGCGCAGTGCGGCGGGACGCCGGTCTTCTCCTCCACGGCCACCGTCTCCGGCAACGGCACGTACACCTCTGGGCTGTTCAGCCCCCAGCACGCGGGCGTCCACCGCTGGGTCGCGCGCTACGGCGGCGACGCCGGCAACAGCGCGGCGCAGAGCGCCTGCGGCGCCCAGGCCGCCACCGTCACCGTCCCGAAGGCGAGACGCGCGCTCGCGCTCGCGCCCTCGGCGGGCGTCGTCGTCGGCCGGCCCCTCCACGCGGTCGCGACGTTGAGCGCGCCGGCCGACGCCTGCCCGCAGGTGACGCGGCTCCAGGGCTGGGGCTGCCTGGCGCGGCCGTCCGCTGCGGCGTCGGCTGGCTTCGCCCCCGCCGGGACGATCGCGTTCCGGCTCTACGGCCCGGACGACCCGACGTGCGCGCGGAGCCCCGCGTTCACCGACGAGGTCGCCGTCGCCCAGGCGGGCGCGCACAGCTCCGCTCCACTCACCCCCACGCGCGCCGGCGTCTACCGCTGGAGCGCGACGTTCTCCGGCGACGCCGACAACGAGGCGGCCGCCGCCGCGTGCGGCGCCGAGGTCGCCGTAGCGAAGGCGACGCCCACGCTGTCCGCCGCCGCGTCGCCCGGCGTCGCGGTCGGCGGCTCGATCGACGCGACCGGCACGCTCGCGGGCGGCTACGAGATCGGCGGGAAGCTCGCCGTCGCGGCCTACGGCCCCGGCGACGAGCGATGCGTCCAGACGCCCGTCTTCTCCTCCGCGGTCGACGCCGCCGGCGACGGCGCGTACCGCTCGGCGTCGTTCAGACCCGCGCACGCCGGCACCTACCGCTGGGTCCTCTCCCACCCCGGCGACGCGAACAACGAGGCGATCGCGACACGCTGCGACTCCGCGTCCGCGGCGGTCACGGTCACGCCCGCGGGGAGCCCGCCGGCGAGAGCGCCCACCCCGCCGCCCCCACCCGCGTCCCGGCCCGTCCGGGAGCCGGCTATCGAGCGCCTCGCGCTCGCCGCCCGCTGCGTGCGACCGGCGGCGAACGGGAGCGTCCGCGTCGTGCTGCGGCTGCGGACGGCGCGGGCGGGCGCCGTGCGCGTGCGGGTCGAGCGGGCGCTCGGGACGGCGGGCCGCGAGCGCTGCCCGGCAGCCGGCGGCAGCGGGCGCTTCGACGGCCGCTACCGGACGGTCGCGCGGCTGCGCGAGGTCAGGACGCAGGCCGCGGCCGCCGCGCTCGCGCGCAGACTGACGCTGAGACTGCGGCTGCGGCCCGCGCTCTACCGCATCACGGTCCGCGCCTACACGAGCAGCGGCCGCCTCTCCCCGCCCAAGCGCCGCTACCTGCGCGTGCTGACCGACACGACAGGAACCCGATGAAGGCGTCACCGTCGCGCGCGCTCGCCGCCGGCCTGCTCGCACTCGTCCTTCCGCTCGGCCTCGCCGCGTCCGCGCAGGCCGTCACGTTCACGAGAAGCGCGATCCCGCTGCCCGGCTCGGGACACGGGAGCGAGAGCGGGCTCGCGGTCGGCGACTTCGACGAGAACGGGCGGACCGACATCGCGGTCTCGCTCCAGTCGGGCGACCTCTCGATCCTGCTGCGCGACGGCAGCGGCGGCTACGTCCACGCCGCCGGCAGCCCGCGCGCGCTCGGCAGCAGCGACGCCGGCCCGCTGCGCGTCGCCGACGTGAACCGCGACGGCCACGCCGACGTTGTGGCGCTGCAGGCCCGCGCCGCCGGCGCGACGGTCGCCGTCCTGCTCGGCGACGGTCACGGCGGCTTCGGACCGACGAGCACCGTCCCGGTCGCCGGATACCCCGGCGGCTTCGGACTCGCCGACCTCGACGGCGACGGCGCGCTCGACCTCGCGCTGCCGCTGGAGACGCCACTCGGGCCGCGGCTGGTCGTCCGGCGGGGAGCGCGCGACGGCACGTTCGGCGCGCCGCTCGGCGCGGTCGTCCCGCTCGACGGCCAGTATCCGAGCGCGATCGCGGTCCGCGACTTCGACGGCGACGGCCGGCTCGACGCCGCCGTCGCGCACGTCTTCGCACCCGGCGGCATCGTCACGGTCCTGCGCGGCGACGGCGCGGGCGGCTTCGCGAGAGCCGCGGGCAGCCCGTACGCGATCGGCTCCGGCACGTTCGCGCTGAGCGCCGGCGACCTCGACGGCGACGGCCGGCTCGACCTCGTCTCGCCGGTCTACCCGCCGGGCGGGAGCGACAAGACGGTGACGGCCGGCGTGCTGCTCGGCAACGGCGACGGCAGCTTCCGCGTCGGTCCGGCCGGCTCGTTCGCGAGCCCTCCCACGCTCAACCCGGCGACCCCGTTCGCGCTGCCGCTCGGCGACCTCGACGGTGACGGCCGGCTCGACGCCGCCCTCCCGCTCGGCGAGAGCGCGGGCGTCTGGCCGCTGCTCGGCGACGGCGCGGGGCGGCTCCTGTCGAGTGCGATGGAGCCGATCGGAACGGCTGCGAATCTCAACGCCGGAGCGATCGCCGACCTCGACGGCGACGGCCGACTCGACGTCCTCTCGACGAGCGTGTCGTCGCCCTCGCGACTGTTCGTGCTTTCCAACGACGGCGAGCCGGCGATCGCCGTCGCGCCCGCGCTCGACCTCGGCTCCCACCAGGCCGGCGGACCGGCGGCGAGCGCAACCGTGCGCGTCGCCAACCCGGGCGACCACGGGCTGCGGATCGGATCCCTGGCGGTCGCCGGTGCCGACGCCGCCGACTTCGCCGCGAGCGGCTGCAGCGACCGGCCGATCCCCGCCGGCGGGCACTGCGACGTCGCCGTCACGTTCACCCCGCGCACCGCCGGTCCCCGCAGCGCGACGCTCCAGATCGCCTCTGACGCGCCCGGCACGCCGCTGACGACGGTCGCCCTGACCGCGACCGCCACGCCCGCGCCCGGCGGCGGGGACGGCGGCGGGAGCGGTGGCGGCTCGGGCGGCGGCGGTGGCGACTCGGGCGGCGGCGGCAGAGGTGGCGCGGGCGGCGGCTCCGGCGGCGGGTCGACCGGTCGCGGCGCGGCGCTGAAGCTGGCCGCGCGGCCGGCGCGCGCCGCACTCGCGCCCGGCAAGCGGCTGCGGCTTGCCGTGACGGTCCGCAACACGGGCCGCGCGGCCGCCAAGAAGGTGACGCTCTGCCCTCGCACGAGCGCACGGCAGCTCGCCGCCGGCCGCTGCGTCCGGCTCGGCACCGTCGCGGCCGGCCGCAGCGCGCGCCGGACGTTCACCGTCACGCTCGCGAAGACGGCCCGCCGTGGCCGCAGCTTCACCGTGACATTCACCGCGAAGGCGTCCGGCACCCGTCCGGTCAGCGCGCGCGTCACCGTGACAGCACGACGCTGACGATGCGAGCGTCTACGCGCCAGCGTAGACGCTCGGTCGATTTCGCCCGAACTGCTTCGTCGTGGTCGTAGAGACAGGGAACACCCTTGTGAGCAACCGATCGAAGGAACGGCGATGCAGATCATCCTCAGCGAGTTCATGAGCCTCGACGGCGTCGTGCAGGCACCGGGCGGCCCCGGCGAGGACACCGACGGCGGGTTCGCCCACGGCGGCTGGTCGATGAAGTTCTTCGACCCCGAGGCGATGGGCCCGGTCCTGGACGCCGCGATGGCCCGCACGGACGCGCTGCTGTTCGGCCGCCGCACCTGGCAGGCGGCCGCCGCGGCCTGGCCGAGCCGCGGCGGCGACCCCTACTCCGACCGCCTCAACGCGCTCCCCAAGTACGTCGCGTCCCGCACGCTCGGCGACGACGACCTGACCTGGTCGCGCTCGACGCTGCTGCCCGCCGGCGACGCGATCGGCGCGATCAGGGAGCTGCGCGCTCGCGACGGCGGCGGACTCCAGGTCATCGGCAGCGCGTCGCTCGCCGCGCAGCTGGTCGAGCACGACCTCGTCGACGAGTACGTGCTGATGGTCGAGCCGATCCTGCTCGGCGGCGGCAAGCGCGTCTTCCCCGCCGACGGCCGCGCACGCACGCTCGAGCTCGTCTCGACCGCGACGACGAGCACCGGCGTGCTGATCTGCACCTACAGAGCGGCGCGCGACTGATCCGGTCAGCGACAGGCCTCGGCGGCGTGCGAGTGTCCGCCGCCGGCCGGGAGGTGCACCATCGCGAGGCGACGCGTGGCACGGCCCCCAGGTGTGACCTCCTCAATGCAGTGGTCTGTAAGGGTGTTGTGGCCGCGCAGCGTGCTGCAACTGCTGCTCGCGGTGGACGAGCTTGACCCGCGGTCGGCCCTGCGGCTCTCCGGCTGCGCGCTCGTGCACGTCGATCTGCTCCCAGCCGGCGTAGTCGACGACGGTGACGCCGCGCCTGACGAGCAAGTCGAGTAGCGCGCCGGGCTCGCGGGTCGGCTCGGGCAGCAGCCCGTCCTGAAGATCGTCGACCAGGTGGTCGATCGTCTCCTGCGCGCACTTCTTGTTCGTTCCGATCACGCCGGACGGCCCGCGCTTGACCCAGCCCGCCGTGTAGACACCGGGCACCGGCATGTCGGTGCCCTCTCGGATCACGCGGCCGCCGCGGTTGCGGATCGTGGACCGCCGCTCGTCGAACGGGACGCCGGGGATCGGCGTGCCGCGATAGCCGATCGAGCGCAGCACGAGACCGCACTCGATCGTCTCCTCCCGGGCGGTCGGACGAGCCGACAGCCGCCCGTCGCCGGTGTCGACCAGTTCGTTGCGCACGATCCGCACGCCCTCGACCCGCTCGCTCCCGACGATCTCGACTGGCGAAGCACAGAACCGCAGCACGATCCGCCGTCGCCTGCCGGCCGCGCGCCGCGCGTACTCGGCGACGATCTCGACGTTCTGCCTCGCGGTCACGGCGGCCGCCTCGGATTCCAGGTGCGCGCGCGAGGCAGCGTCGAGCTCCGCCTCGGCCGGATCGACCACGACGTCGGCCGCCTCGCCGAGTTCACGAAGCTCCGGTGTCGTGTACGCGGCTTGCGCCGGCCCGCGCCGGCCGAGCACGACGACCTCCTCGATCGACGACGCTTCGAGCGTCTCGAGCGCATGGTCAGCCGTGTCCGTCGCGCGCAGCTCGGAGCCGTCGAGCACGAGCATCCGCGCGACGTCCAGCGCGACGTTGCCGTTGCCGATCACGACCGCTCGCTTCGAGCTGAGGTCGAACCGGCGGCCGGCGTAGTCGGGGTGGCCGTTGTACCACGCGACGAACTCGGTCGCCGCGTGCGAGCCGTGCAGGCTCTCCCCCGGGATCCCCGTCCGCCGGTCGATCGGCGCCCCGACCGCGTACACGACCGCGTGGTACGCGGCGATCAGCTCCTCGTGATCCAGGTCACGACCGATCTCGACGTTGCCGTGGAAGCGGAACCCGGGCAGCCGCGCCGTCTTCTCGTACAACCTCGTGACGGACTTGATCTTCGGATGGTCCGGCGCGACGCCGGCCCGCACCAGGCCCCACGGCGTCGCGAGCCGTTCGTACACGTCGACCTCCGCCGTGAGCGCGCTGTTTGCGAGCAGCTGACCGGCGGCGTAGAAGCCGGCCGGGCCGGAGCCGACGACCGCGACGCGCAACGGACGTTCCGCGGTGCCGGCCGAAGGTCGCCGCACCTCCGACCCGTCGCTCATCAACGCCCGGTCTGCTGGAAGAAGGCCGCGTTGCGCTCGACCGCGTCGGGCCACTTCTCCGGGACCAGATCGTCCGGCGTGATGGCGTTGACCGGGCACTGTTCGAAACAGGCGTCGCAGTCGATGCACTCCTCCGGATTGATGTAGAGCTGATCCGTCTCGTCGAATCCGGGTTCGTTCGGCGTCGGGTGGATGCAGTCGACCGGGCAGACCTCCACGCACGAGGCGTCCTTCGTCCCGATGCACGATTGATTGATCACGTAGGCCATTGGTCCTCCGGCCAGCGGTACAGAGCTGATCGGCGCATCGCCGTGGGCGCAGCGGCGGCACCCGCGAGACGCTCGATCTGGCGATCATATTGAAGCGTTCCAATTTGGTCAAGTAGAAGGACCAAATACGCACGGCATCGCCGGGCGCGAACTCCGACACGAGGTCCGACGGCCCGAGCTGAATCCGCGCGCGCGGACCGCCGTCGACCCAGCCGCCGTGCCCTCCTGCTTCCGCTCGCCTCATCGGCCCCGCCGCAGCAGACCGTGGCGCGGAGCGAGCAGCCAGCAGGCGACGAACACGCCGGTCGCGACGAGCACGATCAGCCCGCCGGCCGCGAGGCCCAGCTCGTACGACAGGTAGAGGCCGGCGAGCGAGCAGAGCGCGCCGATCGCGGGCGCGAGCAGCAGCATCGCGCCGAGCCGGTCGGTCAGCAGCCGCGCGCACGCGGCGGGCGTGATCAGCAGCGCGAGCACGAGGACGTTGCCGACGGCCTGCAGCGAGATCACGATCGCCGCCGTCACCATCGCGTACAGCGCCATGTCGAGCCGGAAGACCGGCAGGCCGGCCGCGCGAGCGCTCTCGCGATCGAGGCTGACCGCGACCAGCTCCTTGCGCAGCGCGAACGCCGCCGCCAGCAGGCCGGCGCCGGTCGCCGCGACCGCGCGCACATCGCCGTCGGAGATCCCGAGGATCTGCCCGAACAGGAACGACTCGAGCGAGCCGCTGTAGCCGGGCGCGCTGCTCAGCACGACGATCCCGAGGCTGAACGCCGCCGCGAAGAAGACGCCGATCACGGTGTCCTCGCGCAGCCGCCGGTTCTGCGAGACGACCGTGATCAGGAGCGCCGTCAGCAGTCCGGCGAGCGCGCCGCCGAGCACGAAGTCGACGCCGAGCACGAACGCGATCGCGACACCTGGGAAGACCGCGTGCGCGACCGTGTCGCCGATGAACGCCATCCCGCGCAGCACGACGAAGCAGCCGATCACACCGCAGACGACGCCGCAGATGACCGCGACGAGGAAGGCGCGCTGCATGAAGACGTGCTCCCACGGCGCGCTCAGCCAGTCGACCGCGGCGCTCACGGCGCGACCCCGAGCGAATGCAGCAGGCCGTCCGCCTGCGCGACGCCGAACGCGCGCAGCCAGATCGCCGGATCGCGCAGCTCCGCCGGCGGCCCGTCGGCGACGACGGTCCGGTTCAGCAGGCACAGGCGCCCGCACAGCGCGGCCGCCGCCGGCAGGTCGTGCGTCGTCGTGACGAGCGCCACGCCGTCGTCGCGCAGCGCGCCGAACAGCTCGGACAGCAGCTCCTGGGTCGGCACGTCGAGGCCGGTGAACGGCTCGTCGAGCAGCAGCAGCGGCGGCCGCAGCGCGAGCGCCCGCGCGACGAGCACGCGCTGGCGCTGGCCGCCCGACAGCTCGCCGATCGGTCGCTTGCGCAGGTCGCTCATCCGCACCCGCTCCAGCGCCTCCTCGACCGCCGCGCGGTCCTCGCGCGCCGGGCGGCGCAGCCAGCCGACGCGGTGCGCGCGGCCGCTCATCACGGCCTGCCCGACGTCGACCGGGAAGTCCCACGCGAACTCGTGCCGCTGCGGGACGTAGCCGATCGTCCCGCGCGATCGCTCGGGCGCGACGCCGGCGAGCGCGATCCGGCCGGCCGCGATCGGGATCAGCGCGAGCACGGCCCGCAGCAGCGTCGTCTTGCCCGCGCCGTTGGGGCCGATCAGGCCGACCAGCTCGCCGGCGCCGACGCGCAGGTCGACGCGGTCCAGCACGGTCCGCCCGCCGAGCGCGACGGTCAGCCCGTCGACCGCGAGCAGCGGCGGCGCGCTCATGCGGGCGCCGCCGCGCTCGTGCGAGGCACCGGCGCGCTCATGTCAGGCACCGGCGCAGCTCGCGCGCGTTGTGCCGCATCATCGCGACGTAGGAGCGGGCCGCGTCGTCGAACGCGTCGCCGTAGAGCTTGCAGACGCGCACCCCGCGGTCCCGCGCGACCTGCGTCAGGACCGTCGCGCGCTGCCGCAGGCTCGGCTCCATGAAGACCGCGCCGACGCGCAGCCGCGCGATCGTCTCGGTCAGCCGCCGGACCTGCGCGGCGCTCGGCTCCTGCGCGGGGTTCGGCACGACGAAGCCGGCGACCGTCAGGTCGTACGCCTCGGCGAGGTAGCCGAAGGCGTCGTGCGTCGTGATCAGCTGGCGCCGCGCCGGCGGGATCGCGGAGACCTGCGCGCGCAGGTAGTCGTCGAGCGCTTCCAGCTCGCCGAGGTAGGCGGCGGCGTTGCGCGCGTAGACGGCGCGGCCGCCCGGGTCCGCGCGCTGCAGCGTGTCGCGGATCAGCTGCACATAGGCGGCGGCGTTGCGGGCGTCCTGCCACAGGTGCGGGTCGATCTCCCCGTGGACGTGTCTCCCCAGCACCGCCTGCGGCAGCTGGTGGACCTGCTCGCCCGGCCGGCCGACGGCGGCGAAGCGCTCGTCGTCGGGGATCGTCTCCCGCGCCTGCTCCGGCACCTCGATCAGCGCGTCGCGGGCGGCCACGACGCGCTGCCGCTCGCCGCCGTCGCTGCTGAACGCGTAGAGCGTGCCGCGATCGAGGTCGACGGTGAGATCGGCGTGCCCGCCGTCGAGGACTGTCAGGTCGCCACCGCCGGCGTCCGCGACGCGGTCCGCGTCGGCGCCGACCGCGAACGTGAACGTCGCCGTGCCGACCGGCCGCTCCGGTCCGCCGGCGTTGCGCAGGTGGGCCGTGAGCGTCAGGCGATGGATGCCGGGGCGGGTGAACGCCCAGTTGAGGTGCGTGTGCGCGGCGGGCGGCAGCACCGCGGTGTCGTCGCGCGTATGCCCGTCGCCGGAGTCGAACAGGACGTCGACCTCGCCGAGCGCGCCGGTCACGTACGCGACCAGCCGGCCGGGCCCGTCGTGCCGCGTCGCGCGCAGCACGACGTCGGAGGAACGCGCGGCGCCGCGCGCCTTCCCGTCCCCGCGCACCCGCAGCCCGAGCCACAGCACGTCGAGCCCGAGGTCCTCGACGAGCGGGATCACGTGCGCGCCGTACGCCTCGGACGCCTCGGCGAGCGAGACGTTGGGCGCGTCGCCGGGCGCATTGGCGTCGATCGTCTTGATCAGCGCGTGCTCCTCCAGCAGCAGGTGGTTGGTGAACGTGACGCCGGCCTCGGCGACCTTGCGCGCGTCGACCGGCGTCGGCTCGTAGGAGTGCGGATCGCCGCCGGCCGGCACCAGCGAGCTGACCTGGACGCGCGTGCCGCCGACCTCGCGCACGAGGTCGGCGAGGATCTCGGTCGTCGTCACGACGCGCAGGCCGTCGCCGCCGTCGGCGCCGCGTGAGCCGCAGCCGGCGAGCGCCAGCAGCACCACGGCGGCGAGGGCCGCGGTCGCGACCGCGGAGCAGCGGGTGCGCACGGCTAGCCGACCGCGAACGTCAGCGTCGCGGCGTCGCGCAGGCGCTTCCCGGACGCCGAGCGAGCGGACAGCTCGTAGCTGAGGCGGTACGTCCCCGGCCGCGTGAACGCCCAGTTGCCGTGCGCGTGCGTGCCGACCGCGAGCGTGCGCGACTGCGGCAGCCGCCGGCCGCTGGTGAAGAGGACGTCGGAGCTTCCGAACGACGCGGTCTGGAAGATCACGACCCGGCCGGGTCCCGTCACGCGCGTCAACGTCCACGCGACGCCGCCGCGGATCGCGCCGGCGGGGACGGCGTCGGTGCTCCAGCCGGCCCACACGACGCCGGCCCGCGGCGCCTGCGGGATCATCCAGACGGTCGACCCGCGCGGCCCGACGAAGCCCAGCCCGGCGGGCAGCGTCGCCCGCGCCCGCGAGCCGACGCGGATCGTCACCTGCGCCGGATCGCGCCAGACGGCGCGCCCCCGCGTCCCGTCCTTCAGCGCGCCGAGCAGCCTGCCGCCGGCGAGCCGTGCGGCGACTGCATCGACGTGTCCTTCGGCAAGCACCGTGCGCGCCGCGGCGGGCGCGGCCGCCGCGCCGAGCGCGAGGCCGAGCGTGAGCGCGCTCGCGGCCAGCGCGGCGGCGAGCCGGGTCCCTCGTCGTTGCGTCGTCATCTCCATCGGTGCGCTCCTCGGCAGTCGGTCGTCAACGCGACGAAACAATAACGAGACTCATTCCCGTATGCTCCTCGGCCTTGCCCACCGCCCCACCGGAGGAACCGTTGAAGACCCCCACCCTCGCCGTCGCCGTCGCGGGCGTCGCGCTGCTCGCCCCCGCCGCCGGCGCGCTCGCCGCCGAGCACGCCAGACCCCAGCCGCGCGTCGTCGTCGCCGACGGCGCCGCCGGTGCGGTCCGCGTGCTCGACCTCGCGAGCGGCAGACGCCTCGGCCGCTTCGGCGTCGCCGGCCCGGCCTCGCTGACCGTCACCGACGACGGCCGGCACGTCCTCGCGGCGCAGTCCGCGCAGAACCGCGTCGACGCGATCGACGGCGGCGCGTTCACCGAGCCGCACGGCGACCACGTCCACCACCACACGCAGGCGCCGCGGCTGCTGCCGTTCGCGCTCACGGTCCCGAAGCCCGTCCACGTCGTGCCGCACGGCGACGAGGTCGCCGTCTTCGCCGACGGCAGCGGCGACGCGCAGGTCTTCCCCACCGCCGCGCTGAAGCGCAGAGCGGCGGCCGTCGCGACCGCGCGCACCGGCACGCCGCACCACGGCGTCGCGGTCCCGCACGGCGATCGCGTCGTCATCAGCGTCGCCGACCCGGCGAGCGAGGACGGGGCGCTGCCCGCCACCGTCCAGGTGCGCGACCGCGCGGGCGCTACGCTCGCCTCCGCCGACTGCCGCGACCTGCACGGCGAGGCCTCGAGCGCGAGCTGGGCGGCGTTCGCCTGCGCCGACGGGATCGCGCTGATCAGACCGGCCGGGACGCCGTCGCACGAGCGAATCCCGTACCCCGCCCGCACGAACGCCGAGCAGCGCGCGTTCACGCTCCACACCGACGCCGCCGGCCGCCGGCTCGTCGGCAACTTCGGGCCACGGTCGCTCGTCGTCGCGCACGTCGCGTCGAAGACGAGCCGGGTCGTCCCCGTCGCGGCCAGAATCGCCTCGTTCGGCGTCGACGCGCGCTCCGGCGCGATCGTCGTGCTGAGCACCGACGGCCGGCTGCGGCGGATCGACCCCGCCAACGGCCGTCAGACCGCGGTGCGCCGCGTCGTGTCACGGTCGTTCAGACCGGCGTGGGACAGACCGTCGCCGAAGCTGACCGTCCGCGGCGGGCTGGCGGCCATCAGCGATCCCGCGCGCACGCGCGTGACGGTCGTGCGGACTGGCGACCTGAGACCGGTTCAGACGCTGACCGTGCCGGGCAGGCCGACCTCGGTCGCGCTCGTCGGCGCCGGCTGAGCGACGGCCCGGCGACGCCCGGGCAAGCGGCGATCAGGCGAGGTGCAGGGCGTCCGGGTCGCGGTCGAGGCAGCCGGCGAAGCCCTCGCGCCAGCTCGGCAGCTGCGGCGTCCAGTCGAGGGCGGCGCGGGCCTTCACGTTCGACGCGCCGCGCAGCTCGGTCGAGATCGGCACCGCGAGCGGTCCGCCGGCGAGGCGCCCGAGCCAGGCGGGCACCCGCAGCGGCGGACGCGCCCCGATCGCCTCCGCGTAGCGCGGCAGCCAGTCGCGCAGCGGCGCCGGCTCGTCGTCGACGACGTTGTAGGCGCCGGCCGCGCCGCCTGCGAGGGCGGCGACGGTCGCCGCGGCGGCGTCGTCGACGTGGATGAACGACGTCATGCCGGTCGCGCTGCCGACGAGCGGGAAGCGGCGCGAGCGGACCTGTCTGGCGATCGACCCGCCGGGTGCGAGGTACGTGCCCGGTCCGTAGAAGAAGCCATAGCGGAGTGCCAGCCCGTCGAGGTCGCGAGCGTCGATCACCTTGCGCTCGTTCGCCGCGAGGATCCGGGTGGCCTCGGCCAGCATCGCGGGCGCGGCGAGCCACAACGGCGCCGACTCGTCCTTGACCACGTCCCCCTCGGGCGCGTACGCGAACGCGATCGACTGCACGACGTAGCGGCTCGCGCCGGCCGCGCGCGCGGCGTCGAGCAGCGCGGCGGTGCCGGCCTCGCGGATCCGGTTGGTCGTCGCGTAGAGGTCCTTGCGGCGGATGTCGTAGTCGTCGGGGAGCGCGGTCAGCTCGTCGACGACGGCGTCGGGCCGCGCCGCGGCGACCGTGCGCCGGACCGCGTCGGGATCGAGCAGGTCGCAGACGACGCCCTCGACGCCGGCGGCGCGCAGCGCCGCGGCGCGCTCGGCCGAGCGGGTTGTCGCGACGACCGCGTGGCCGGCGGCCAGCAGCCGCGCGAGGAGCGGACGGCCGATCGCGCCGGTCGCCCCTGCGAGCAGCACCTTCACGCCGCGCGCTCCCGCACGACGATCCAGAGCAGGACGCCGCAGACGACCGCCAGCGACGTCTGCGACAGCGCGCCGATCGCGCCGGCGTAGCTGCCGGGCTCGTCGTTGCCGAGGTCGAACCAGTGGTTGATCGCGTGGAAGCCGATGCACGCGGTCGCGGCCGTCAGCGCGCCGGCCCGCAACGACGGCCACCGCACCGCGAGCGCCAGCGCGACCCCGACCCCGGCGTTCAGCGCCATCGCGTCGTGGAGGTAGTGCGCGTTGTACGCGCCGAACGCCCCGACCGACGCGTGGAACCCGCGCGGCGCGAGCAGCATCCAGCACGAGGTCAGCAACAGGACCGCGGCGACCGCGGCGATCCCGAAGCCGGCCGGCTGCTGAAGCGGCCGGCTCCCCTGCGGGGCCGGCGCCGATGCCGTCGGAGCACCCATGGTCCCGGACCGTACCGACGCGCCGTCGCGCCAGACAGGACCAATCCGGAGGCGCCGGAGAGGACCACGCGCCGGTCTCAGGCGAGCGAGAAGGTCTCGGCGTACTGCCGCAGGCCGAGCCGCCGCGCGACGGCCCGCGAGGACGCGTTGTCGTACGACGTGCTGTAGATCGGCGTCCGCCCGGAACGCTCGATCGCGACGCGCCAGGCGTTGACGACCGCGGCCGCATGGCCCCGGCCGCGGTGGTCCGGGTGGGTGCTGACGCCGGCCTCCGCCGCCGCGTCGGTGCGGCGCGCGCAGAAGCAGGCTGACACGACGGCGCCGTCGCGGACGACCGCGAACAGCGGCGCGACGTACTCCAGCTCCCGCCGCAGGACGGCGAACTGCCCGGCGAGCAGCGCGCTGTCCTCGCGGATCTCGATGACGTCCGGATGCGGCGCAAGCGGCGCCTGCGCGAACACGAACGCGGGCCCGTGCGAACGCTCGGCGATCGGCGCGACGCCCGCGGCGACCGCCTCGATCGCCGCGTAGACCGCCGCGTCGCCGATGCCGTTCGGCAGGTGCGGGAGATCGGCCGCCAGGCGCCCGATCTCGGCGGCGACGCCGTCGGGCACGTCGCGGCGGACGCGCCACTCGACGCTCGTCGCCGTGCGGCCGACGAAGACGCGCGGAGCAGCCGCCGGCGGCGTCTCGTTCGACTCGATCAGCCGCCCCTCCGGCGTGCTGCGGAACAGCGCCTCGACGTCGAGGCGGAGCAGCTGCGCGGAATCGGACGTCAGCGGATCGTGCAAAAGAGAAGTTGCGCCCAACATGCGACGACACAAGTTTTGGGCGATAAACTTGTGCCATGGATCTGCAGCGCCTCGGCAGCAGCCCGATAGGCCGACTCGTCCCGATCATGGCACCCGACCCGGCGACCGGGGAGTCCGTAGCCGGGTCGGCGTTCTTGCCCGACCGTCTGCCGAGGACGATCGAGCTGTCGAGCGACACGTGGATGCGCGTCACGACCGCGACCGCGGCGCTTGCGCGACTCGACGGTGCCGCACGGCTGATCCCGAACCCTGAGCTGCTGCGCGTTCCCGCGCTGCGCCGCGAAGCGCAGAGCACGAGCGCGCTCGAAGGAACCTACGCGCCGTTCGCCGACGTGCTCGCCGCTGACCCGGACGACGCCGCAGCGATGAGCGCGGAGTTGCGAGAAGTCCTCAACTTCGAGGAGATGGCAGGGTTGGCGTTCACGTGGCCCGAGAGTCGTCCGCTGACGATCGGCATGCTCAGCGAGCTGCAACGGGTGCTCGTGCACGGGACCGTTGGAGAGCTGAGCGACTCGGGCCGTCTGCGCGACCGAATCGTCGTCATCGGCTCTCGCGGTCGTCAGCTTTCCGAGGCCCGCTTCGTCCCGCCACCCCCTGGTGATCAGCTGCGATCCGAGCTGCAGAATCTGCTGGAGTGGATCGGCGCGCCGCCGAACGTCCCCTCTGTCGTGCAGGCAGCGATGGCTCACTACCAGTTCGAGACGCTGCACCCGTTCTCTGACGGGAACGGACGTCTCGGACGCTTGCTGATCGTCGTGCAGCTGCTGCGCGGCGCGGTCATCCGCGAACCGCTGCTGGTCGTCTCCCCTTGGTTCGAGCAGCGCCGCGACGAGTATCAGGACGCTCTGCTGGAGCTGAGCTGCAACGGCGACTGGAACACGTGGATCAACTTCTTCGCCGAGGGGGTCGCCGCGTCGGCGGCTGACTCGCAGGCCAAGGTCGAGCGGTTGGTGCAGCTCCAGGCGGAGCTCCGCGCCACGGTCCAGTCCGCGAACAAGCGAGGAGTCGCCGAACGCTTGGCGGGCGACTTGATCGGCCATCCCTTCGTATCGCGTTCGGACGTGGCCAAGCGGTATGGGATCAGCGGGCAGGGGGCAGCGAACGCCATCGCCGCGCTGACCGACCTGAGACTCCTGAGTCCGACGCAGCGCCGGTCCGCGACCGGCGCCCAGCGCTTCGTGTCGGACACGGTCCTCAGCGTCCTTCTCACGTAGGCGAATGCGCGGCGATCGTCTCACCTCGCCGTGATCCGCCAGCTGCGGGCGTGGTCGTACTGGTCGTAGAGGCGGGCGAACGTCCCGCCCGACCGGCGCAGATCGGCGGGCGTGCCGGTCTCGGTCACGCGCCCGCGGTCGAGCGCGGCGACGCGATCGGCGGCGGCGAGCGTCGCCGGCCGGTGCGCGATCACGATCACCGTGCGCCGCCGGTCGCGCGTGAGGTTGGCGATCGCCTCGCTGACGGCCGCCTCGTTCTCCGGGTCGAGCGCCGAGCCGGCCTCGTCGATCAGCACGATCCGCGCGCGCTTGAGGAACGCGCGCGCGATCGACACGCGCTGGCGCTCGCCGCCCGACAGCTGCGCGCCCGCCTCGCCGACCCGCGTCCTCCAGCCGTCCGGCAGCCGCTCCACGACCTCGTCCAGCCGCGCCGCGCGCGCCGCCTGCTCCAGCTCCTCCCAGCTCGCGTCGGGGCGCGCCAGCCGCAGGTTCTCCTCGATCGTGTCGTCGAACAGGTAGACGTCCTGGAAGACGATCGCGACGTCCTCCAGCAGCACCGCCGGGTCGACGTCGCGGACGTCGACACCGCCGATGCGCACGCTCCCCTGGCCGACGTCGAAGAAGCGCGCGATCAGCCGCGTGACCGTCGTCTTGCCCGACCCCGACGGCCCCACCAGCGCCGTCGTCGTGCCCGGCTCGCAGCGGAACGACACGTCGGAGAGCGCCGGTCTGTCGCCGTAGGCGTACGTCACGCCGGACAGCTCGATCGCCGCGTCCGCGAGCTCGTGCACCGGCTGCGCGCGGACCGGCAGCGCGGGCGTGTCGAGCAGCGCTCTGACGCGCACGATCGCGTTGTCCATCGCGCGCAGCGCGCCGATCAGCTCGATCAGCCCGCCGAGCGGCTCGAGGAAGCGCACGGCCAGCACGAGCAGCGCGACCGCCTCCGCGACCTCCAGCTCGCCAGACAGCATCAGGTGCGCGCCGAGCGCGAGCACGGCGACGAAGCCGGCCATCACGACGGCGGTGTAGGTGAGGTCCGGCACGAGCGATCTGCGCAGGCCGCGGCGGTAGCTCGCGCGATGCTCGTCGAGCGCGGCGCGCATCCGCGCGCTGCCCGTCGTTCCGTGGCCGGCGGCGCGCAGCACCGGCTGCGCCTGCCCCAGCTCGATCGCGCGGCCGGCGATCTCGGTCGCCGCCGCGTCCAGCTCGGCGTCGGCGATCGCGGCGATTCGCGCGGCCCGCCGCAGCGTCAGGAACGCGATCGGCGCGAGCGCGAGGAACAGCAGCGCCATCCGCCAGTCGACGGCGAATGTGACGACGACGATCGTCGCGGGCACGAGCGTCGAGATGATCGCCGGCGCCCCGATCGTCACGGCGAGCTGACCGATGTTGCTGGCGTCGGCGGTGACGGTCCGCGCCAGCCGCGTCTTGTGCTCGGCGGTGAACCAGCCCAGCGGCAGCGTCGTCGCGTGGTCGATCGCGCGGTGGCGCAGCTGCGCGGCGAGGTCCATGCTGGCGGCGAAGCCGACCGGCGTCGCGATCGCCGTCAGCGCCGCGTACACGACGAGCCCCGCCCCACCGGCGATCAGCCACGGCGTCGCGGCGGCGAAGTCGGGCTGCGGGCGCAGGACGGCGTCGAGGATCGGGATCAAGAGTGCGAGCAGCAGTCCTTGGAGGACGGCGAGGACGGCGTGCAGCGCGCTGAGGCGGATCAGCAGCCGCGGCTGCGGG
Organism: Conexibacter woesei DSM 14684; assembly: GCF_000025265.1. Lineage (GTDB taxonomy): Bacteria > Actinomycetota > Thermoleophilia > Solirubrobacterales > Solirubrobacteraceae > Conexibacter > Conexibacter woesei. The sequence goes on along the minus strand of NC_013739.1, from coordinate 2,514,253 downwards.
CACAGCTGGAAGAGGTGGCGGATCATGCGGGGGCTCCGGTCTGCTGCGCGCGCCACATGCGGGCGTAGAGCCCGTCGCGCGCGATCAGCTCGGCATGGGTGCCGCGCTCGGCGAGCCGGCCGCCGTCGAGCACGAGGATCTGGTCTGCGCCCGCGATCGTGTGCAGCCGGTGCGCGATCACGATCACGGTCTTGCCGGCCGCCAGCTCCGCGAGCGCGTCCTGGACCGCCGTCTCGCTGTCTGGGTCGAGCGCCGCCGTCGCCTCGTCGAGCACGACGATCGGGGCGTCGGCGAGGATCGCGCGGGCGATCGTGAGCCGCTGGCGCTCACCGCCCGAGATGCCCCCTCCGGAGGCGCCGAGCACCGTCGCGTAGCCCTCCGGGAGCCGCCGGATCACGTCGTCGACGCGCGCGGCGAGGGCGGCGGAGTGGACCTCCTCGTCGGTCGCGTCCGGGCGGCCGATGCGGATGTTCTCCGTGACCGTGTCGCGCAGCAGCACGACGTCCTGGAAGACGAGCGACATCGACGCCAGCAGCTGCGGCGTCGCGATCTCGCGCACGTCGGCGCCGCCGATCCGGACAGCACCGCCGGTGACGTCGTAGAAGCGCGGCAGCAGGCTCGCGAGCGTCGTCTTGCCCGCGCCGGACGGGCCGACGATCGCCGTCACCGTGCCCGGCTCGCAGACGGCGCTGACGTCCGCGATCGCGTCGCTCACGCCGTCGTAGGAGAAGCGCACGCGGTCCAGCTCGATCCGGTGGCCGCGCGGGTGCTCGGGGCGCGCAGCCTCGGGCAGCGGCGCACGCGCGAGCAGCGTCTCGATGTGGCCGGCCGCGACGCGGCCCTTGCGCAGACCCTGCGCGCCGTGGATCGCCGGCACGATCGACGTCGGCAGCCCGACGCCGACGACGAGGAACGGCAGCAGGTCGGCGACGGCGAGCGAGTCCGCGTGCACCAGCGCCAGGCCGGCGGCCATCACGACGCCGAGGACCGCCACCTCCGAGCCGAGCACGCGCGAGGCGGCCGAGCTGTAGCGCGTCTCCGCCGCCCATGCGGCCATCGCCTCGGTGTGCTCGCGCACCGCCGCGCCGAAGCGGTCCATGATCCGGCCGCCGGTCCCGAACGCCTTCACGACCGCGATGCCGTCGGCGTACTCGACGCTCGCGGCGCTGATCCGCCCTTCGGCGGCGAGCAGCCGGCCGATGTGCTTCGGCGCCGAACGCATCGCGACCTGGAAGAAGACGGCCATCAGAGCCAGGACTGCGACCGTGATCAGAGCCATCCGCCAGTCGACGAGCGCGAGGTAGCCGATCCCGACGACCATCGCGGTCGCCGCGCCGACCATCTCGCCGAGCGCGTGCGCGATCAGCTGGTGCATCTCCTCGAGGTCGTCGGTCATCGTCTTCTTGACCGTCCCGGAGCCGCGCGCGCGGAACCAGCCCAGCGGCAGGACGCCGAGGTGCCGCACGATCCGCACGCGCACGTCGTGCAGCGTCGCCGCGTCGGCGTAGTGGCCGGTCCACGAGGACGCGAAGACGAGCACGAGCCGCAGCGCGGCGCCGGCCGCGCCGATCGCGACCCACAGCCAGACCGTGCCCTCGACCGACGCGGGGTCCTGCGCGCCGAGCAGCGTGCGGGCGATCTCCGCGACGGCGACGTACGGCGCGAGACCGACCGCCGCGCCGAGCGCCGAAAGCAGCGCGCACGCGATCAGGTGCGTCCGCACCGGCCGCAGCAGGCGGGCCAGCGGACCCGCGCGCATCAGGCGGGGCGCCTCCCCGCCGCTCGTTCCAGCGGCTCGGTCGCGTACGGCGGGCCGGTCCGCCACGGTCGTGTTCGTCGCTGTCATCGCGCGCTTCCCCGTCGTGGTCGATACGTCTGGGACCGTCGCCACGGTGAGTGACCGACGGTCAGTCAGACGTTAGGGTAGCCTAATTCGGGACACGGCGGCAACCCTCCCCCTCCGCGACGCCAACCCTCACCCCTCCGCGTCGTGCGCCCACCGCTCTGCCAGCAGACCCGGCTCCGGCGCCTCGCCCGGCAGCGGCCCACGCCCTGCGCGCAGGCCGTCGACGGCGATCGCGATCGTGCGACTGCGGGCATTGGCCGCCGCGGCCGCGAGGTCGTCGCGGCCCTGACCTTCGAGCTGCTCCACCAGGGGCGACTTGCCCAGCTGCTCGATCAGCAGGGAGATGTCCACCGGTGTCGCGTCGGCACGCAGCACCCCCGCCGCGTGTGCGCGCGCCACGAGCGCGTGCAGCAGCACCTCGGAACGAGTGAACTTCTCCGCCATCGCGTCGGTGACCGCGATCGTCCCGGCCAACGGGCCCAGTGCGCCGCCGCTGAACTCGGTCGTCGCGGTGACGTAGTGGACGAGCCCTTCCCAAGGGTCGTCGTGGTCCAACCCGCGCTCCGCCGCCTCGATCCACTGGTCCAGCGACAGCGCGCACAGGTGCTGGAACAGCTCGTCCTTCGTGCGGTAACGCCGGTAGATGCTGGCGACGCCGACCCCCGCACGGGCTGCGATCGTCGCCACTGAGGTGTGCGGACCGTCGACGGCGAGAGCCTTCTTGGCGGCCTCGAGCAGGGCGCGGTCGTTGCGTTCGGCTTCTGCGTGCCGGGGAGCCTTTCGGGCCATGTCCCCCACTGTAGCGGCAAACGAAGCGAATCACTCCGCTACAGTTCCCTAAACGAAGCGAAACAATCCGTTTGGAGATGCCGTGCTGTCTGTCGTGATGGAGGAGTTCGGAGCAGCGGAGGTTCTGCGCGCCCGGCAGGTCGCGGATCCCGTGCCCGGCCCCGGCGAGGTCCTCGTCGAGGTGAGCTACGCGAGCGTCACGTTCGTCGAGACGCAGGTCCGCTCCGGTCGCGGCCCGTTCGGCCGTCCCCCTCTGCCGCGCACCCCCGGCAACGGCGTCGGCGGCCGCGTCGTCGCCGTCGGCCCCGGCGTGGACGCGTCGGCGAAGGGCGCGATCGTCGTCACGACCACCGGCGGCGCCGGCGGCTACGCCGAGCTGGCCGTTGCGCGCGCCGACGACACCGTCCCCGTCCCCCCGGGCGTCGACCTGAGGGACGCGGTCGCGCTGCTCGCCGACGGCCGGACCGCCGTGCTGCTGTTCGAGCAGGCGGCGATCGCGCCGGGCGAGCGGGTCCTGGTCGAAGCGGCCGCAGGCGGCGTCGGCAGCCTGCTCGTGCAGCTGGCGGTGAACGCCGGCGCCCGCGTGGTCGGCGCTGCCGGCGGTGCGCGCAAGGGCGAGCTGATCGCGTCCCTCGGCGCCGCCTTCGTCGACTACTCGCAGCCGGACTGGCTCCAGCGCGTCCGCTCCGCCGCAGGCGGCGAGACCGGCGACCTGGACGTCGTCTTCGACGGCGTCGGCGGCGCGATCGGCACCGCGGCCGCGACCGCGCTCGGCAGCGGCGGGCGGATCAGCGTGTACGGCATCGCCAGCGGCGCCGACGCCGACCTCGACGAGCACGCGCTCGCCGCGCGGTCGATCCGGATCCTCGGGCTCTCCGCCGCGCCGACCCCCGCCGAGAGCCGCGCACTCGTAGGCGAGGCGCTGCGGCTCGCGGCGGACGGGACGCTGCGACCGGTCGTCGGCCAGACCTTCCCGCTCTCGGAGGCCGCCGCCGCGCATGCGGCGATCGAGGCGCGGACCACCGTCGGCAAGACCCTGCTCGTCACCGGCCGATGAGCGCCGCCGTCCGCACGCCGCCGGAGCGGGCGGGCGCGCGCGAGTGGATCGCGCTCGCCGTCCTCGGCGTGCCGGCCGTCCTGGTCATGATGAACATGTCGGTGCTCTACCTGGCGCTGCCGACGCTGAGCGCGGAGCTGGAGCCGAGCGCGTCACAGCTGCTCTGGATCACCGACATCTACGGCTTCATGGTCGCCGGCGCCCTGATCACGATGGGCGTGCTCGGCGACCGCCTCGGCCACCGCCGCGTCCTGCTGACCGGCGCCGCCGCCTTCACCGCCGCCTCGCTCCTCGCCGCGTCATCCACGACGCCGGAGATGCTGATCGCCGCGCGCGCGGCGCAGGGGATCGCGGCGGCATCCCTCGCGCCGTCCTCGCTCGCGGTGATCCGGAGCATCTTCAGGGACCCGCAGCAGCGCACGCTCGCGATCACGATCTGGATGCTGAGCTTCATGGGCGGCGGCGCCGTCGGCGTGATCGTCGGCGGCGTCCTGCTCGAGTTCTTCTCGTGGGGCGCGGTCTTCCTGGTCGCCGTGCCGACGATGGCGCTGCTGCTGGTCACCGGCCCGTTCCTGCTGCCGAAGCACAGCGGCGGCGGCTCCGGCCGCGTCGATCCGCTGAGCGTGGCGATGTCGCTGCTGACGCCGTTGGCGATCGTGTACGGCATCAAGCAGCTGGCGGTCGACGGCCCCGGCCTCGCCGCCGTCGGCGCGATCGCCGCCGGACTGACGGTCGGCGCGCTGTTCGTGCGGCGGCAGCGCCGGCTGCGCACCCCGCTGCTCGACCTGTCGCTGTTCCGAAACCCGGCGTTCGCGGTGTCGGCCGGCGGCATGGTCGTGGTCGGCATGATGCTGTTCGGCACCAGCCTGCTGACCTCCCAGTACCTCCAGCTGGTGCTCGGCTTCTCGCCGTTGGAAGCGGGCCTGTGGCAGCTGCCGACGGCGGTCGCCGGGACCGTCGTCGCCCTGTGGGTCTCCGGCCTCGCCTCACGGTTCCAGCCCGCGGCGCTGATGAGCGCAGGGGCCGCGTTCGCGCTCCTCGGTCCGCTGCTGCTGACGCAGGCGGACCGCGGCCCTGGCTTCCTGGTGGCCGGCTCGGTGCTGCTGTTCGCCGGGCTGACCCCGTTCATGGCGCTCGGGACCGGACTCGTCCTCGGCGCCGCGCCGCCTGAGCGCGCCGGGGCGGCCTCGGCGATCTCCGAGACCGGCGCGGAGCTGGGCGGGGCGCTCGGAATCGCGATCCTGGGAAGTTTCGCCACGGCCGTCTACGGCGGCTACATGGCCGACCACATGCCGGACGGCGTTCCGTCCGCGGCGGCCCGGTCCGCTCGCGAGACGCTGGTCGGAGCGCTCGACGCGGCAGGCCGGCTCCCCGACGCGATCGGCGTTCCGCTCGCCGAGACGGCACGCGACGCGTTCACGCACGGCGTCCACGTGCACGCCCTAGTCCTGGTCCCCCTCCTCGTGGCGCTGTCGCTGCTGACGCTGACGCTGCGCCGCCGTGACCGACCCGACTGAAAGGAACGACTCCCGATGAAGATCGAGCTGTACTTCGACGTCCTCTGTCCCTGGTGCTACATCGGCAAGCGCAAGCTGACCGCCGCGCTCGCCGGCCGCGACGACGTGGAGGTCACCTGGCGCAGCATGGAGCTCGACCCGGAGGGCAGTGCGACCCCCGGGATGACGGCCGCCGAGGTGATCGCCCAGTACCAGAGCAGCCCCGAGCGGGCGGCTGCCCGGGTCCACCAGATCCAGGCGCTGGGCGCGGCGGAGGGACTGACGCTGGACCTGCACAGGGCGCGTCCGGTCAACTCGTTCGACGCGCACCGGCTGGTCCACCTGGCCGCCTCGCACGGCCTCGCCGACCAGGCCGTCGAAGCGCTGCTGCACGGCTACCACACACGAGCGCTCGACATCGCCGACCGCGGCGTCCTGGCGACGCTCGGCGCCGGGGTGGGCCTGGACGCCGCCGAGGTGCGCCGGACGCTGGACACCGACGCCTTCGCGGACAGCGTGCGCGCCGACGAGCGCAGCGCCCTCCGGCGCGGGATCCGCGGGGTCCCCACCCTCGTCGTCGACGACGGCCCGCCGGTGTCGGCCGTGCAGGACCCGGGTGCCCTCGCGCGCCTGCTGAGCAGCACCTAGAAGTATCGTTGCGGCATGGAATTCCTCGTCGACGTGCGCGTCTCGCTGCCACCGGAGATGGCCGCCGAGCAGCGCCAGCAGCTGCTCGCGGCCGAGCTGAAGCGCGGGCGGGAGCTGGTCGCCGCCGGTCACATCCAGGGGATCTGGCGGATCCCGGGGGCGGTCCGCAACGTCGGGATCTGGAACGCGCGCGACGCGACCGAGCTGCATCAGCTGATCGCGTCGCTGCCGCTGTTCCCGTGGCTCGCCGCCGACGTGACCGCCTTGGCGACGCACCCGCTGAACGCCTGACCCGGCGGCCAGGCGTTCAGCGCCGGCTCAGCGTCTCCGCTTCGCCGTGATCGTCGCGTTCAGCGTGTGGCGCTCGCGCGCGCCGTCGACGGTCGTGACGAGCGCGATCCGCACGCTCGCTCTGTGCCCCGCCAGGCGCGTCGCGGCCACGGCCGGCAGCCGCACGCGCACGGCCGCCCGTCTGCCGGCGCGGACCGTCTTCGGCGCGAGCACGCGGACGGCGAAGCTGCGCCCGGCAGCGCGCACGCGCACGCGCGCGGGCGCCGCGATCCGGCACGCGGATCTCGCGCGCGCCGGGCAGGCGACCGTCGCGACGCGCGCGGTCCGCCGGCGATCGAGCCGGACCGCCGTCTTCGCGACGGTGACGCTCGCACGCGCGGCGGGCTTCGGCGTCGGCTTCGGCGCGGGCGCCGCAGCCGGGGCCGGGGCCGGGGCGGGCTTCGGCGCGGGGACCGGATCCGGCTGCGGCTCGCCGTAGACCGGCGCGAGCGTCAGCGGGTCGAACGCCTCACCGGCTCTGTAGCTGCCGAAGACCTCGCCGCCCTGGGCCGTCAAGACCGTCGGGAGCGCGCTCCAGTCGAGGCCGTCGGGCCGTCGCACCGGGCCGGTGCCGGCGAGGTCGACGGTCACGAGCGGGACGTTCGTGCGCGTGACCGGGTCCGGCCGATCCATCGTCGCGCCGACCGCGTCGGCGTAGAGCGTGCCGGTCGTCCCGTCGGCGACGATCCGCAGGTTCGAGAAGCGCGTGTCGAGCTGCGGCCGCGGGTCGCCGGGCCGGTGGTAGTCGTGGCCGCGGAAGCGCACCGAGCCGCGCAGCGACAGCTCGAGTCTGCCGTCACGCGGGTCGAAGCTGCCGCTGCGGACCGGGAAGCGCAGCGCCTCCGAGCCGGCGTTGCGGCCGTTGCAGAGCTGGCCGCTCGCGAGCGTGCCGGGGATCCGCTCGACGCCGGCCTCGGGCTCGATCGCGCCGCGTGCGACGTTGCCGACGACGTAGCAGCGCCACCGCTCGGAGACGCCCCAGTCGACATGGCCGCCGCCGAAGCGGACCGGCTGCGTCAGCGCCTGCTCGACGGTCAGCGTGACCGGCCGCGAGAAGGCGGTGCCGGCGTCGTTGCGCAGGCGCGCGCGGAACTGCGCGCCAGACATCGCGACCGTGGCGGAGGGGATCGTCAGTGTCCCGCCGTCGGCGACGACGTCACCGGACTGCGGGTCGACCTGCCGCCAGAAGCCGTTGACGCGCTGCTGCCAGTCGACCGCGGGCTCCGGCGTGCCGGACGGCATCACTCTGAAGCGCGCGCTCGCGCCGTCGAGCACCGTCACGGGGTCCGGCTGGACGACGACGCTCGGCGGCGTCTTGACGGTCAGCGTCGCCCGCGCGCCGGCGACCTCGCCGGCCGTGTTCTGCGCGATCGCGCGGAACTGGCGGCCGGAGTCGGCGGCGCCGACCGTCACCGTCAGCGCCGCGGTGCTCGCGCCGGCGACGCTTGTGCCGTCGGCCAGGTCGGTCCAGCTCCCGCCCGGCACGCGCGACTGCCAGCGCAGCGCGGGCGCCGGGTCGCCGGCCGCCGCGACCGCGAATCTCGCCGTCCCGCTTCCGTCAGCCGCGGCGAGCGTGACCGCGGTGTCCTGCGGCGCTCTCGCGATCGACGGCGTCGTGCGCGCGTAGGCGAGCCGCGTCACGGTCTCCGGACCGCCGTCGGGGGCGGAGCCGAGCAGCAGGTCGCCGTTCGCCGCCACGCCGGCGAGCCGGTCGTCCCAGGCTTTCAGCTCTCTCCGCCCACCGGGCAGCGCGAACGTGCCCGTGACGGCGCCGCCCTCGATCCGCGCCACCTGAGTGCCGCCGGTGATGACCGCGTAGAAGACGCTGGCGGAGCGGTCGCCGGCGATCCAGCTGCGCCAGCGGTTGAGGTCGGCGAGCGGGAGGCCCGTCGGTCTGATCGACGGGCGGGGCTTCTCCATCATGTCCCACGAGTTCTCGCCGGTGAGCGGAAAGAACGTGATCCCGTCCTCGGCGTCGAAGGCATAGAGGCCGTTTCTGACGCGGATCAGCTCCTCGCCACGGATGCTCCCGCCCTGCGGCAGCGGCGAGACGCCGGCGACGACGCCGTCGGTCGCGAGCTTCAGCAGCGGGCCGCCGGCCCACGTCGCCGCGACGAACATCTGCGGGTTGCGGAAATCGCCGCTCGGCACGGCGGCGAGGCTCGCGATCGGGACCGTGAACGGGACGCCGTCGATGCCGCGGATCGTGTCGATTCTGCTCGCGACCCACGCGCCGCCGTCCTGCGCGACCTGCCACAGCTCCTGGCGGTTCGGGTAGACGCGGACCGCGAGGTAGCGTCTCCCGTGCGGGTCCCAGACCCCGGCGCCCTGCAGCGCCGGATCGGTCGTGACGCCGCCGGCGTCGGTGCCGGCGAGCGGACCACCGGTCAGCGCGGCGCCGTCCCAGGTGTAGGCGAACAGCCGCTTTCTGCCGAACGTCTCGATCCCGAAGATCGTTCTCGATCTCGGGTCGACGGCGATGCTGTCGCGCCCACCGACCGGCTCGACGACCGCGTTCGCCGACAGCGGGGCAAGCGTCGCACGGTCGACGACGGCGATCCGCTGACCGTCGCGCGCGACCGTCGTCCCGGCGTCGAAGCCCGGGTAGAGGCGCGTCGGCGCGAAGCTCGCGCCCGGCAGCGGAGTCGGGTCGAAGAGGGCGATGCCGGGCTCGCTCCAGGTCTCGCCGGCCGGCTTGCCGCCGGGGCCGTCGTAGGCGAACGTGAGCAGGTCGAGCGCCGAGCCGACCGGGTAGGTGAAGACGGTCGAGCCCTCGGCGGTGATCGTCGCGGGCAGGCCGCTCCAGCGTGTGACCCCGCCGCCGATCGCGGGCTGGGCGTCCTCGATGTCGACCGCCGCGAGTCTGACATCCGGCAGGTCGACGATCTCGCCGCCCTCGATCGGGCGGCTCGCCATCTTCGCGTAGAGGAAGCCGCCCTCCTCGGTCAGCTCGACGCGCGGGTTCGCGAGCGTCAGGTCGAGCGCGCACGGACGCTCGAAGCCGCCGCCGTCGCAGTGGCCGAGGAACTGCACCCGGCCGCCGAATCTGACGACCGTCGTCCTCGTGTCGGGGTCGTAGGAGCCGCCGCCGATCGGGAAGTGGAACGTGCCGTCGGGGTTGACGGTCGCGCCGTCGCTCGCCGTCGTGCCGCCCGCTCCGATGTATCTGCGCCACGACTCGCGCAGGCCCCAGTCGAGCCCGTCGCCGCTCTCGATCGCCGTCGGCGCGGCGTGCGCCGCCGGCGCCGCCACCGTGCCCGCGACCGGCCCGCAGGCGATCGCCGCCAGCACCGCCAGTGCACCTCGGCGCACGCGGGTGCGGGCCGTCAGCGCGCGCGGCAGCGACCGCGGCGCACGTGCCATTCCGTGCATCGTCCGTTCCTTCCACCCGAGCGGCTCCGCGCCGGGTCCCGATCCGAAGTTAGGGTACCCTTATATCAAGCTGGCGCCCGGGTCCGCGGTCCGCGTCCGCGGGGCTAGGCGATCTCGCGGACGCGGACGCCGCGGCCCTGCGCGCTCATCAGGTTGAGCACCTCGACCGGCTCCTCGCCGGCGCTGGCGAGACCGTGCGGGATGCGCGTGTCGAACTCCGCCGCCTCACCGGCGCGGAGCAGGTGCTCGCGGCCGCCGAGCGCAAGGCGCAGCTCGCCGCGCAGCACGTAGAGCCAGTCCCGACCGGGATGGGTGACCTGCCGGATCGCGCTTCTGCCGGGCTGGCCGGGATGGATCGACGTGAACGCCGACAGCCCGTCGCGCCGCCGCGAGAGCGGCGCGAACGTCACGCCGTCGCGGCGGAACGGCCGCGGGTGCACCCGCCGCTCGGCGGGCGCGGGCATGCCAACGAGGTCGTCGAGCGTCGTCGCGTAGATCCGCGCCAGCGGCAGCAGCAGGTCGAGCGTCGGGCGGCGGCGGCCCGACTCGAGCCGCGACAGCGTGCTCAGCGAGATGCCGGTCCGCTCGGCCAGCTCGCTCAACGTGTGCCCGCGCCGGCGGCGGAGGGCGCGCAGGCGCGCGCCGACGCCGTCGAGCCGCGCGAGCGGATCGTCCTCGGCCGTCATCGACGTCCTCCCTCTCGTGACGGTTTGCGGTCTTCGCAAGAAACGTTGGCGTGCCGGCGGCGGAGTGGCAGCGTTGCGACCATGACCAAAACGATAACTAATCTCATTATTGTCGTCCTCGCCGTCGTCCAGGCGACGCTGATCTTCACGATCGCGCTGATCACGGTGCCGCTGCCCGAGATCGCGCAGCAGTTCTCGCTCGGCGCGACCGAGCTGCTGCTGCTGCAGGTCGCCTACGGCCTGCCGTTCAGCGGCCTGCTGCTGTTCGGCGGGCGCCTCGCCGACCGCTTCGGCGGGCGGCGGCTGCTGACGATCGGACTGCTGCTGTTCGCGGCGGCGTCGCTCGGCGCCGCGCTCGCGCCCGGCTACACGGCGCTCACCGCGATGCGCTTCGCGCAGGGCGTCGCCGGCGCGCTCGTCGCACCGGCCGCGATCGCGGCACTGCGCTCGCTCGTCCCTGGCGAGGCCGAGTTCGGCAGGGCGATGGCGACCTGGGGCGGCGTCTCCGTGCTCGGCGCGATCGCCGGCTTCGTCGCCTCCGGCGTCGTCACGACGTGGCTCTCGTGGCGCTGGATGTTCGCCGTCCCGCTCGCGGTCGCCGCGGTCGGCCTCGTCGCGCTCCCGCGCCTTCTGCCGGACACCGCCGCCGCCCACGCCGGCGCCCCCGCCCCCGGCGCCGGCGGCGCGCGGCGGCCGCGGCTCGACCTCGGCGGCGCCGTGCTCGCGCTGCTCGGCATCTCGCTCGCCAGCTACGGCCTGACCGCGAGCAACGGCCACGCGTGGGGCGCGACGACCGTCTGGTTGCCGCTCGCGATCGGCGTCGCGCTCCTGCTCTGCTTCCTGCTCGTCGAGCGGCGCGTGGCCGACCCGCTGCTCCCGCCGGCCTTCCTCGCGCAGCCATGCCGCGCCGTCGGGCTCGCGGGGATGATGGCGGCGGCGGCCGGCTCGCTGCTGCTCGAGTACGTGCTGTCGCTCTACCTCCAGGACGTCCACGGCTGGACGGGGCTCGGCGTCGCGGGCGGCTTCCTGCCGTTCGCGGTCGTGCTGCTCGCAGCGAACGTGCTCGCGGCGCGACTCGTCGGCCGCTTCGGCGCCGCCCGCACGATGACGGGCGGTCTGCTGCTGTCCGGCGCCGGGATGGGGCTGCTCGCCGCGATCGGCCGCGAGACCGGCTACCTGGCGGGGATCCTGCCGGGCTCGGTGCTGCTCGCAGGCGGTCTGTCGCTCGTCTTCTCCGGCGCGGCGGTGCTGTCGACCGCGAACGTCCCGCCGCACCAGGCCGGCCTCGCCGGCGGCGTGATGAACACCGCGATGGAGCTGGGACCGACGGTCGGGTTCGCGCTCCTGATGACCGTCGCCGCAACGCAGGCCGAGGCCGTGCGCGGCTACGCGTGGGCGTTCGGCGCGGCCGCGCTCGCCTACCTCGCGATCGCGCTCGTCGTGCTCGCGCTCGGGCAGCCGCGCGCATCGTCGCACCGCAAGGTCGAGTGTCGACGCGCCTGATCGTGTCTGGGCGAGGCCCGCGCTCGCGTGAACGTGAGAGGGTCGGGATCGCCCTGTCAGCCGACAGCAGAGGAGCGCAGCGACTTGTCCCTCACCGAGTACACCGCCGGGACGGTCTTTCCCGGCGTCATCGGGCGCACCGCCGACGAGTCGACTCCTGCGTGGCCAGCCCCCGCCCGGGCCGAACGCGGGTCGCCGAACGTGCTGACGGTCGTCCTCGACGACACGGGCTTCGGGCAGCTCGGCTGCTACGGCAGCCCGATCCGCACCCCCAACCTCGACCGCGTCGCCGCGGCGGGGGTGCGCTTCAGCAACATGCACACGACGGCGCTGTGCTCGCCGAGCCGCTCGTGCATCCTCACGGGGCGCAACCACCACAGCAACGGCATGGCGGCGATCACGGAGCTGGCGACCGGCTACCCGGGCTACAACGGGAACATCCCGTTCGAGAACGGCTTCCTCTCCGAGACGCTCGCCGAGCACGGCTACAGCACGTACATGATCGGCAAGTGGCACCTCATCCCCAGCAGCCAGGAGACGGGCGCCGGGCCGTACGACCGCTGGCCGCTCGGCCGCGGCTACCAGCGCTTCTACGGCTTCCTCGGCGGCGACACCAGCCAATGGGAGCCGGACCTGACCTACGACAACCACCAGGTCGAGCCGCCGCGCACCGCAGCCGAGGGGTACCACCTGACAGCGGATCTGGCCGACAAGTCGATCCAGTTCATCGCCGACGCCAAGCAGGTCGATCCGGACAAGCCGTTCCACCTGCACTTCTGCCCAGGCGCGACCCACGCCCCGCACCACGTCCCCAAGGCGTGGGCCGACGGCTACGCGGGAGCGTTCGACGACGGCTGGGACGCCTACCGCGAGCAGGTGTTCGCCCGCCAGGTCGAGCTCGGCATCGTGCCCGCCGACGCCGAGCTGTCGCGCCACGACCCGGACGTGCCCGAGTGGGGCGCGCTGACCGACGATCAGCGGCGGCTCTACAGCCGGATGATGGAGGTGTTCGCCGGGTTCCTGGAGCACACCGACCACCACATCGGGCGGGTGCTCGACTTCCTCGAGTCGATCGGCGAGCTCGACAACACCATCGTCATGGTCGTCTCCGACAACGGCGCCAGCGCCGAGGGCGGCCTCACCGGCACGACCAACGAGGCGCAGTTCTTCAACAACGCGCCGGAGCCGTTCGAGGACAGCCTCGCGGCGATCGACGAGCTGGGCGGCCCGCGCCACTTCAACCACTACCCATGGGGCTGGACGTGGGCGGGCAACACCCCGTTCCGCCGCTGGAAGCGCGAGACCTACCGCGGCGGCACCAGCGACCCGTTCATCGTCGCGTGGCCGCAGGGGATCGCCGCGCGCGGCGAGGTCCGCACCCAGTACGCGCACATCATCGACATGGTGCCGACGATCCTCGAGCTGGTGGGCATCGACGCGCCCAAGACGATCCGCGGCGTGACGCAGTCCCCGCTGCACGGCGTGAGCTTCGCGCACGCGCTCGCCGATCCCGGCGCCGACAGCAGACGCCGGACGCAGTACTTCGAGATGCTCGGCCACCGCGCGATCTACCACGACGGCTGGCGCGCCGTCTGCCCATGGCCAGGTCCGTCGTTCGCGGAGGCCGAGCAGGCGTTCGGCGACCCGATCTCCGAGCACCAGCTCGCCCAGCTCGACCAGAGCGGGTGGGAGCTTTACCACGTCGCCGTCGACTTCGCCGAGAACCACGACGTCGCCGCGGACAACCGCGAGCGGCTGATCGCGCTGATCGGCACCTGGTACGCCGAGGCCGGAAAGTACGACGTGCTGCCGGTCGACGGCAGCGCGGTCGCGCGGATGGTCTCGGAGAAGCCGTTGGTCGCGGCACCCCGCGACACGTTCACGTACTACCCGAACACGCAGTCGGTGCCGTTCTTCGCCGCGCCGCGCGTGCTCAACCGCCCGCACAGCATCACCGCCGACGTCGAGATCCCCGACGGCGGCGCGGAGGGCGTGCTGCTGTGCCAGGGCACGTCAGCCGGCGGGTACTCGTTCTACCTCCGAGACGGCCGCCTGCACTACGTCCACAACTGGGTCGCCCGCGAGCTGTTCCGCGTCTCCTCCCCCGACGCGATCCCCGCCGGCCGGCACGAGCTGCGCTTCGAGTTCGAGCCGACAGGAGCGCCGGACATAGCAGCCGGGCGCGGCGCGCCCGGCCTGTTCCAGCTCTACGTTGACGGGACGCTCGTGGCCGAGACAGAGGCCCCCTACACGACGGCCATCGTGTTCAACCCGGGCCAGCTGACCTGCGGCGCCGACCCGGGCTCGACCGTCGTCGCCGACTACCCCGCGCCGTTCCGCTTCAGCGGGACGCTGCACACCGTGAAGGTCGACCTCTCCGGCCACCTGATCACCGACGAGGAGGCCGAGCTGCGCATGGCTCTGGCGCGGCAGTAGCGAAGGCGACGGCGCCTGCCGCCGGCTACTCCACGCCCCAGAGGCGCTTGTACTGCGCCGCGTAGTCGGCGACGGCGGGGAACAGCTCCGTCGTGCTCGGGACCGTCTCCTTCGTGACGACCCAGTCCGGGAAGGTCGGCTTCGTCGACGGCGCGGTCGACTCGCCGTTGAGGTCGCGGATGAAGAAGTCGATCGAGCGCCACATCAGCTCGGGGTAGCCGTAGATGTGCAGGGCGACGACATCCTGCCCGGAGGCCATGTAGCCGGCCGTCGTCGGGTTGTTGTTGGTGTTGAGGATCTTGACGCGGTCGCCGATGCCGGCCGACTGCAGCGCCGCCGGAACGCCGACGGACATGTCCGCGAAGCCGTTGTAGACCCAGTTGACGTCGGGGTGCCCCTGGAGGTAGGTCGAGAGGCGGGTCGGCAGGTCGTTGCCGATGCTCGTCGCGGGGATGTCGAGGAAGTCGATCTTGCACGACGTGCACGCGGCTCTGATCGTCGCCGCGAAGGCGTCGCCGACCACCTGCACGACCGGGAAGGCCGCCACGCGGACGATCGCCACGTCGAGGTCCTTGCCGCCGGCTTCCACGAGCGCGTACTCGGCCAGCTGCTCGCCGGCCGCCTCGAACTGCGGTCTGCCGGCGAAGACGGCGCTGATCCCGTCGCCGGGCGGGTCGGTGACGCTGATGTCGACGACCGGCACCCCGGCCTCCTCCAACGCGAGCAGCTCGCTGTTGAAGAGCGAGCGCGGGAAGCCGCTGGCGACGACCCCGTCGGGCTTCGCGCGCACCGCCTGCAGCCACGCGGACTTGACCGACTCCGGCGTCACGCCGGCGTTGACGCGGCGGACCTCCCATCCGACCGCCTCGGCGGCCTCGACGAGGTAGTCGCCGTTCGTCGCGCAGACCGGCGATCCGCACTGGATGTAGTAGATCTCCTTGTCCCTCGGTATCGCTCTCTCGATCGGCACGTCGATCCCGATGCTCGTCGGCCGCGTCGTCATCTCCTCGACGTCGGCGCGCAGCCGCGGCGAGACGTCCGCCGCCGCCGTCGTCGTGCCGCCGCCCTTGTCGCCGTCACCGTCGCCGGAGCTTCCGCACCCGGCGAGCGGGACTGCCACGGCAGCGACCAGCGCCGCGAGAAACCCTGCTCGCACCTTGCTTGTCATCACATCTCCTCGTACAATATCAAGCGCTTGCTTGTTTGCGTTTGGCACGGTACGCAACAATCGAGTCGCTTGTCAAGACGCGCGTTCAGGACACGCGCCGACCACAGCAGGAGATGGACAGTGAGGATCATCGACATCTCGATGACGACCGACGCCGACCCGGCGTTCGCCGGCGATCGCGTCACCTTCGTCGACCACGCGCAGGGCGCCGAGCGCAACCGGATCGAGGCGGGCATCGACCCCGATCACTGGCCGACCCCGGGCCACTCCCACGCGATCGACCGGCTGGAGATCACCTCCCACACCGGCACGCACATGGACGCGCCGTGGCACTTCGGCCCGCGAATGGCCGACGGCTCGAGACCGCTCACGATCGAGGAGTGGCCGCTGAGCCGGTGCATGGGCGACGGCGTCGTGCTCGACATCTCCGACGTCGACGACGGCGCCGAGGTCGACCTCCACCACGTCCAGCGGCTGCTGCGCGAGATCGACTACGCGATCAAGCCCGGCGACGTCGTCCTGACGATGACCGGCGCCGACCGGCACTACGGCACCCCGGGCTACGCGGACCGCGGCGCGGGGCTCAGCCGCGCGGCGCTGAAGTGGATCCTCGAACAGGGCGTCACGCTCGTCGGCACGGACGCCTGGAGCTTCGACCGGCCGTACTCGGTCTGGGCTGCCGAATACCACAGGCACGGCAAGGATCCGCAGTACCTGTGGCCGTGCCACCTGCTCGGCCTCGAACTTCCCTACGCGCACATCGAGAAGCTCGCGAACCTCGACCAGCTCCCCCCGCACGGCTTCACCGTGATCGCCTTCCCGGTCAAGATCGTCAACGGGACCGCGGGCCCGGTTCGGGCCGTAGCGCTCGTGCAGGAGTGATCGGCGCTAACCTACCAAGCACTTGCTTTGTAGTCGAGAGGAGAGCGAACAGGTGACCGAGACAGTGCGCAGCGCTGAACACGGATCGACGATCCCCGGCCTCGTGAAGGCCGCCGCGGAGCAGTTCGGCGCGCACGAGGCGCTGGTCGACGGCGACGTCCGCATGACGTTCGCCGCGCTCCACGACGCGGTCAGGGACGTCGCGCGGGCGCTGATCGCGACCGGCGTGCGACGCGGCGACCGTGTCTGCGTCTGGTCGCCGAACACCCATCACTGGGTCGTCGCCGCGCTCGCGGCCCACAGCGCCGGCGCCGCGCTCGTGCCGCTGAACACCCGCTACACCGGGGCCGAGGCGATCGACATCCTCGGCCGCTCGCGGGTCCGCGTGCTGTTCCTCCCCGACACCTTCCTCGGGCGCGACTACCTCGCGTCGCTGCGCGAGGCCGAGGCGACCGGCGCGGGCGGCGAGCCCGCGGAGGCCGGCGGCGGGATCCCCGTCCCCGCCCTCCCCGACCTCGAGCTGGTCGTGCGCATCCCGGTCGAGCACGAGCGCCCATCCGAGCCCGGCGTCGTCGCCTGGAGCGAGCTGGTCGAGCGCGCCGCGTCGACCACCGCGCAGGAGGCCGACGCACGCGCCGCGGAGGTCCTGCCCGACGACGTCGCGGACATCCTCTTCACCTCGGGGACGACCGGCCGCCCGAAGGGCGCGATGTCCTCGCACCGCCAGGCGGTCGAGGCGGCCGTGGCGTGGGCGGAGCCGACCGAGGTCTCCCCCGCGGACCGCTACATGATCATCGCGCCGTTCTTCCACTCGTTCGGGTACAAGGCGGGCCTGCTCGTCGGCCTCCTGCGCGGCGCGACGATCGTCCCGCAGATCACGTTCGACGTCGACGCGGCGCTCGACGCGATCGAGCGCGAGCGGATCACGATCCTTCCCGGCCCGCCGACGATCTTCGAGACGCTGCTCGCCCACCCCGGGCGCGCCGGCCGCGACCTCTCCTCGCTGCGGCTCGCCGTCGCCGGCTCGGCGATGGTCCCGGTGGCGCTCGTCGAGCGGATGCGCCGCGAGCTGACGTTCCAGACCGTCCTGACCGGCTACGGCCTGACGGAGGCGGTCGTCGTGACGATGTGCCGGGCCGACGACGACCCGCAGACGGTCTCAGGCTCCTCGGGCTGCGCGACCGCCGGCTTCGAGCTGCGGATCGCGGGCGCCGACGGCAGCGCGCTCCCGCCGGGCGAGCAGGGCGAGATCTGGTTCCGCGGCCCGAACGTGATGCTCGGCTACCTCGACGACGAGCGCGCGACGCGCGAGGCGATCGACGCCGACGGCTGGTTCCACAGCGGCGACGTCGGCCGCCTCGACGTGCGCGGCTACCTCACAATCACCGACCGCATCAAGGACATGCTCACCGTCGGCGGCTTCAACGTCTATCCGGCAGAGGTCGAGAACGTCCTTGCGCGCCTCGACGGCGTCATCGCCGCCGCGGTGATCGGCGTGCCCGACGAGCGCATGGGCGAGGTGCCGGCCGCGTACCTCGTCGCGCAGGAGGACCACGCGCTGGACGAGGGCGCGGTCGTCGCGTTCTGCCGCAGACAGCTGGCGAACTTCAAGGTGCCGCGCACGGTCACGTTCGTCGAGGCGCTGCCGCGCAACGCGGCCGGCAAGGTGCTGAAGAGCGAGCTGCGCGCCCAGCTCGCCGGCACCGAGTAGGACCGCGGTGGGTCCGGGCGCGGCGGGCCGCGTCCGGACGCGCCCGGACGCGCCCGGACGCGCCCCGCCGCGCTCGTCAGACCCGCTCGATGATCGTGACGTTGGCCTGGCCGCCGCCCTCGCACATCGTCTGCAGGCCGAAGCGTCCTCTGACCCGCTCCAGCTCGTGCAGCAGCGAGGTCATCAGGCGGGCGCCCGTCGCCCCGAGCGGGTGGCCGAACGCGATCCCGCCGCCGTTGACGTTGACCCGCGCGAGGTCGGCGTCGAACTCCTTGCGCCACGCGAGCACGACGGGCGCGAACGCCTCGTTGATCTCGACCAGGTCGATCTCGTCGAGCGTCATGCCGGTCTGCGCGAGCGCGCGGCGCGTCGCGGGGATCGGCGCGGTCAGCATGTAGATCGGATCGTCGCCCCGAACCGAGAGGTGGTGGATGCGCGCCCGCGGCGTCAGGCCGTGCTCGGCGACCGCGCGCTCGGACGCGATCAGCAGCGCCGCCGCGCCGTCGGAGATCTGGCTGGCGAGCGCGGCCGTGACGCGACCACCCTCTCTGAGCGGTCTGAGCGCCGCCATCTTCTCCAGCGTCGTGTCGCGGCGCGGGCACTCGTCGGTGTCGAAGCCGCCGAGCGGAGCGATCTCGCGCGCGAAGCGGCCGGCGTCGATCGCGCGCACGGCGCGGCGGTGGCTCTCGAGCGCGAACAGCTCCATCTCGTCGCGCTCCAGCTCCCATCTGGCGGCGATCAGCTCGGCGGCGCGGAACTGCGAGAACTCCTGCTCGCCGTAGCGGGCGCTCCAGCCGCGCGAGCCCGACAGCGGATCGGGGAAGCCGAGCGGCGCGGCGACCGTCATCGCGGAGGAGATCGGGATCGCGCTCATGTTCTGCACCCCGCCCGCGACGACGAGGTCCTGCGTCCCGCTCATCACGCCCTGTGCGGCGAAGTGGACCGCCTGCTGCGAGGAGCCGCACTGGCGGTCGACGGTCGTCGCCGGGACGGCCTCGTCGAAGCCGGCGGCGAGCCAGGCGGTGCGCGCGATGTTGCCCGCCTGCGGCCCGATCGTGTCGACGCAGCCGAAGACGACGTCGTCGACGGCGGACGGGTCGACGTCGACGCGGGCCATCAGCGCCTGCAGCGCGTGGGCGCCGAGGTCGGCGGGGTGCACCTCCGCCAGCCCGCCGCCGCGCCGGCCTACGGGGGTTCGCACTGCGTCGACGATGTACGCCTCTGGCATCAGTGGTGCTCCTGTCTCTCCGGGTGCGGCCCCGGGGGCCGCTCGTCCAGAACATTCTAACCAATCGCTTGCTTGGGCTATGCTCCCGGCGAACGACCGAAAGGGACCCGGAGTGGCAACACCACCAGACCGCCGCGCGATCATCCTCGACAAGGCCGCCGAGCTGTTCGCGCACAAGGGGATCGCGGCGACGACCGTGCGCGAGATCGGCGACGCCGCCGGGATCCTGTCCGGCTCGATCTACCACCACTTCGACTCCAAGGACACGATCATCGACGCGATCGTCTCCAGCTACTTCGACGACATGCTCGCCGGCTACGCCGAGGTCCTGCGCAGCGAGCGCGAGGCGACGGAGCGGCTGCGCGGCCTGATCCGCAGCTCGCTGCGCTGCGCCGCGGACCATCCGCACGCGTCGGAGCTGTACCAGCGCGACCGCAACCACCTGCGCGAGACCGACCGCTTCGCCTACGTCGGCGAGGCGGTCGCCTCGATGCGGCGCACCTGGCTCAGCGTGATCGAGGACGGCGTCTCAGCCGGGGCGTTCCGCGGCGACATCAGACCGAGGGTCCTCTACCCGATCATCCGCGACGGCCTCTGGCACACCGTCGAGTGGTTCCGCCCCACCGCCTCCTACGGCACCGACGACCTCGCCGAGGACTGCTTCGCGCTCTTCCACCAGGCGCTGGCGGTTCCGGTCCCGGCGGCGCCGGTCGCTCACGCGGCGCCGTAGACGGGTGCCGGCGCGGGCGCCCGCGCGAGCAGGCCGGCGACGACGGCGCCCAGCTCTGCCGGCTCCCAGCGCGCGCCCTTGTCGGCCGGCTGCGTGTAGCGCCAGCCGTCGGCGACGCTCACCTTCGAGCCCTCGACCTCGAAGACGCGGCCGCTGACGGCGCCCGCCTCGACCGAGCCGAGCCAGACGACGAGGGCCGAGACGTTCGCCGGGTCCATCGCGTCGAAGGCGCCCGCCGGCCGTCTCATCTGCTCGGCGAAGACCGCCTCGGTCATCGGCGTGCGCGCGCTCGGAGCGATCGCGTTGACGGCGACGCCGTAGCGCCGCAGCTCGGCCGCGGCGACCTGCGTCAACGCCGCGACGCCGGCCTTCGCGGCGGCGTAGTTGCCCTGCCCGACCGCGCCGAGCAGGCCGGCGCCGGAGGACGTGTTGATCACGCGCGCCCGCGGCTCGCCGCCCGCCTTCGCGACCGCGCGCCAGTGCGCGGCGGCATGGCGCAGCGGCAGGAAGTGGCCCTTGAGGTTGACGCGCAGCACCGCGTCCCACTCCTGTTCGCTCATCGAGACGAGCATGCGGTCGCGCACGATCCCGGCGTTGTTGACGAGCACGTCCAACCTGCCGAAGCGCGCGAGCGCGGCGTCGACGAGCCCGCCCGCCGCCCGCCAGTCGGCGACGTCGGCCGCGTGCGCGAGCGCCGAGCCGCCGGCGGCCGCGATCTCGCGCGCGACGCGCTCGGCGCCATCGCCGACGTCGTTGACGACGACGTGCGCGCCGTGCTGCGCGTAGGCATGCGCGTGCGCGCGCCCGAGGCCCTGCCCCGCGCCGGTCACGATCGCGACGCGCCCCTGCACGAACCCGCTCACCGCACTCACCCGCGGCGGAAGCCGCGGTCGTCTTGGTCGCCGCGGCCGTCTTGGTCGCCGCGGTCGTCTTGGTCGCCGCGGTCGTCGTGGTCGCCGCGCAGCGGCCCGTCGAGGACCGCGCCGGCCTCGGCGACGATGCGGTCGATCAGCTCGGCGCAGGTCGGCAGGTCGTCGATCCGCCCGACAACCTGCCCGCTCGCCAGCACGCCGACGTCGCTGCGCCCCTCGTGCAGGCCCGCGCGGTAGAGCATCGGCGCGTTGGCGGACATCACGACCTGGCTCCAGCTGAGGTCCCGCGCGCGCTTGGTCGCGACGGCCTCGCGCACGAGGTCCGGCCACGACGTGCCGGACAGCTTCTGGAACGCGATCGCGTTGCGGGCCGCGCGCGTGAGGCGGCGGAGCGGCTTCGTCTGCTCGATCCGCTCGACGACGCCGGTGCGCAGCACGCGGTTCGGCACGCCGTCGACCTCCGTCGTGACGACGGTGTCGGTGACGGCGCGTTCGAGATACGCGCGCTTGACCTGCTCGGCGACCGGGCTCTCCTGCGTCAGCAGGAAGCGGGTTCCCATCGCGACGCCGGCGGCGCCGTAGGCGAGCGCGGCGACGAGCCCGCGCCCGTCGCAGAAGCCGCCGGCCGCGATCACGGGGATCTCGACCGCCTCGCAGACCTGCGGCAGGAGGACGCTCGTCGGCACCGGGCCGGTGTGGCCGCCGCCCTCGGACCCCTGCACGATGACGGCGTCGGCGCCCCACGCCGCGACCTTCTCGGCGTGGCGCAGCGCGCCGATCGACGGGATCACGACGAGGCCGGCCGCCTTGCAGCGCGCGATCAGGTCGGGCTTCGGCGCGAGCGCGAACGAGGCGACCGCGACGCGCCCCTCGATCAGCAGGTCGACCTGCTCGGCGGCGTCGGGGCGGTCGGCGCGCAGGTTGACGCCGAACGGCGCGCTCGTCAGCGCCCGCGTCCGCGCGATCGCCTCCGCCAGCTCGGCCGTGCTCATCGTCGCGCCCGCGAGGATCCCGAGCCCGCCGGCGTTCGCGGTCGCGGCGGTGAGACGGTGGTCGGAGACCCACCCCATGCCGGTCTGCACGATCGGCACGCGGACGCCCGTCAGCTCGCAGAGGCGCGTGCGCAGGGCCGGGTGCGGCACAGGCGCCTCGGTCATGCGCTCGGGACCTCGCGCTCGCGCAGCCCGCGCGGGTCGATCAGCTCGCGGATCAGCCGCAGCTCCTCGCCGGTCGGCAGGCGGCTGGTCGCCGGCTCGGCGCCGTCGACCTCCAGCTCGAAGCCGGTCGCCGTCTTCACCTGTTCGAGCGTCACGCCGGGATGCAGCGAGACGATCCGCAGCGTCCCCCCGGTCCCGCCGAAGTCGAGCACGGCGAGGTCGGTGACGACGCGGCGCAGGTCGAGGAACCGCTGCGCCGCGGGCCCCGCGGCCGCCGCCGCGGCCGGCCCGACGCCCGCGACCATGTCGACCCGCTCCACCAGCACGCGCGGGCTGTGACGGGGGATCCAGTAGCTGGTCGGGTGGCTGACGGTGTTGCCGGGCGCGCCGCGGACGCCGAGCAGCTGCACCTTCGGCCTGGCGTAGTCGGCGCCGATGCAGGAGATGTTGGCGTTGCCGGCCCGGTCGAGCTGCGACGGGATCATCATCACGTGGCGCCGGCCGCGCCAGACGAGCTCGAAGATCGCCCGGTAGGGAAGCCAGCCCTCGCGCACGCGCGGCTGTTCGCCGACCGGCCAGACGCCCGCGGCGTAGGCCGCCTCGCCGTCGGTCAGCAGCAGCTCCGGCTCGAACGTCGCCCGCGCCAGCCGCGCGCCGATCGCCGGGATCGTCCCGAACGGGCTCGCGAGCAGCTCGCCGTCGCCGCGCCACGCGTCGGCGCAGGCGACCGCGCAGACCTCGGCGCGCGTCGCGGTCTCGGTCACGCTCACGGCGCTCATGCTGCCACCTCCGTCGCGCGCCAGTCGGCGACCGCCCGCTGGTACGCCCGCTCGTCGCCGGCGAGGAAGCGGTCGGCGAACGCACGCCACCGGTCCGGGTCCTCCGCGGCCTCGACGTACGCGCGCTGGAACGCCTCGTCGCGTTCGTAGTCCGGCACGCACGAGGTGAAGTGCGCGCCGCCGGGCGCCTCGACGACGCCGTGGACCATCCAGCGTGCGACGCGCACGCTCGACAGCGGCGCGGTCGCGGTCAGCTCCGCGGTCTCCACGATCTGCTCGCACGAGACGTAGGCGCGCTCAGCGGCCATGCAGAAGAGGTCGTCGAAGTAGGGGTCGGGACCGAGGAACTGCGCGTTGCCCCTGGCGTCGGCGCGGTTGAGGTGGACGAGCGCGGCGTCGAGCCGCAGCGCCGGCATCGCGATCAGCTCCTCGCCGTCGTCGTAGGGCGAGACGACGGTCCGGAGATCGCGGTTGACGCTCGTCACGCCGGAGCCGAGCCCCGCGCGGGTCGGCAGGAACGGCAGCCGGTTGGCAGCCGCGTAGAGCCCCCAGTAGAGCATCCCCTCGTCGTACTCGACCGACTCGATCGCGCCGGCCTGCCGGGCGGCGCGGAAGTGCGGCTCGAGCGGGATCGAGTCGAGCGAGACGAAGCCGTAGACGAGCCGCCTGACCTTCCCGGCGGCGCACAGCAGGCCGATCTCGGGACCTCCGTAGGCGACCACGGTGAGGTCGCGCAGGTCGCTGCGCGCGATCGCGCGCACGAGCGACATCGGCTTGCGCCGCGAACCCCAGCCGCCGATGCCGATCGTCATTCCCGAGCGCAGCTCGGCGACGACCTGCTCCTCGCTCATCCGCTTGCTGGACACCTTCCCTGCTCCTCCCGACGCGGCTCATCCGAACACAGCGGGAGCTAGCCTAGCAAGCGCTTGGTAGAAGAGGTAGGATTCGTTCGCGATGCCACCAACCACACCACAACCACCCGCGGGCCGGTCGCTGCTGGCCGGCAGAGTCGTCCTCGTCACCGCGGCCGCGGGCACCGGCATCGGCTACGCCGCCGCCGAGCGCTGCGTGCTCGAAGGGGCGCGCGTCGTGCTCAGCGACCGCCACGAGCGCCGGCTCGCAGAGGCGGCCGACCGGCTCGCCGAGCCGGCCGGCGAGCGGCCGCTCGCGATCCCCTGCGACGTGACGGCCGAGGCCGACGTGCAGCGGATGATCGACACGGTCGTGGCCGAGCACGGCCGGCTCGACGTGCTCGTCAACAACGCCGGCCTCGGCGGCGAGGCCTCGATCGTCGAGATGACCGACGAGCAGTGGTCGACCGTCCTCGACGTCACGCTCAACGGCACATTCCGCTGCACGCGCGCGGCGCTGCGGCACATGGTCGCCCGCGGCAGCGGGGCGATCGTCAACAACGCCTCGATCTCCGGCTGGCGCGCGCAGGCGGGTCAGGCCCACTACGCCGCCGCGAAGGCCGGCGTGATGGCGCTGACGCGCTGCGCCGCGCTCGACGTCGCTGCCAGCGGCGTGCGCGTCAACGCCGTCTCGCCCAGCCTCGCGAGGCACCCCCACCTCGCCAAGACCTCCTCGGAGGAGCTGCTCGCCGGCCTGGCGACGCGCGAGGCGTTCGGCCGCGCGGCCGAACCGTGGGAGGTCGCCACCGTCATCGCCTTCCTCGCCAGCAACTACGCGTCGTACATGACCGGCGAGGTCGTCTCCGTCAGCAGCCAGCACCCGTAGGAAGGACCCGCACCAATGACTCCACCCGCACTCGTCACCGCGACCGTCGGCGACGACGGGATCGCCGAGGTCGTCGTCGAAGCCCCGCCGGTCAACGCGCTCACCGTCGCCGGCTGGTTCGAGCTGGCGCGCGTCCTGCGCGAGCTGGGCGACGACGACGCCGTGCGCGTCGTCGTCCTGCGCGCCGAGGGCCGCGGCTTCAACGCCGGCGTCGACATCAAGGAGATCCAGGCCGACGCCGGCGGCCACCGCGCGCTGCTCGGCGCCAACCGCGGCTGCTACGCCGCGTTCGCCGCCGTCTACGAGTGCGCGGTCCCGGTCGTCGCGGCCGTCCACGGCTTCTGCCTCGGCGGTGGGATCGGCCTCGTCGGCAACGCCGACGTGATCGTCGCCTCCGACGACGCGACCTTCGGGCTGCCTGAGGTCGACCGCGGCGCGCTCGGCGCCGCGACCCACCTCGCCCGCCTCGTCCCCCAGCACAAGATGCGGGCGATGATGTACACCTCCGCAACCGCGACGGCCGCCGAGCTGCACGCCTTCGGCTCGGTCCTGGAGGTCGTGCCGCGCGAGCGGCTGCGCGACGCCGCCCGCGTCGTCGCCGCGCAGATCGCCGCGAAGAACCCGCTCGTGATCCGCGCCGCGAAGGAGGCGCTCAACGGGATCGACCCGGTCGACGTCAAGCGCAGCTACCGCTTCGAGCAGGGCTTCACGTTCGAGCTGAACCTCGACGGCGTCGCGGACGAGGTCCGCGACACGTTCGGGCGCACGGAGGGCTGACGCCGTGGACCTGACGTACACCCCCGCGGAGGAGGCGTTCCGCGCGGAGGCGCGCGCGTGGCTGGAGGCGAACGTGCCGCACGGGCTGGAGTCCGGCGACACCGCCGCGGGCTTCGCCCAGCACCTCGAATGGGAGCGGACGCTGTTCGAGGCGGGCTGGGCCGTCGTCTCCTGGCCGCGGGCTTACGGCGGCCGCGACGCCTCGATCTGGGAGTGGCTGATCTTCGAGGAGGAGTACTACCGCGCCGGCGCCCCGATGCGCGTGACGCAGAACGGCATCTTCCTGCTCGCCCCGACGATCTTCGAGCTCGGCACGCCCGAGCAGCAGGAGCGGCTGCTGCCGCGGATGGCGGCGGGCGCAGACCTCTGGTGCCAGGGCTGGTCGGAGCCGGGCGCCGGCAGCGACCTCGCCGCGACGAAGGCGCGCGCCGTCCGCGACGAGCAGCGCGGCGGCTGGCGGCTGACCGGGCAGAAGACGTGGACGACGCGCGGCGCCTTCTGCACGCACATGTTCGGGCTCTTCCGCACCGACGCCGAGAGCGAGCGCCACCGCGGCCTGACCTACTTCATGGTGCCGCTCGACGCCCCCGGCGTGACCGTGCGCGGCTTCGGCCGCCTCGACGGCGACGAGGGCTTCGCGGAGGTCTTCCTCGAAGACGCCTTCGTCGGCGACGACGCCGTGCTCGGCGGCGTCGACAGCGGCTGGAGCGTCGCGATGGCGACGACCGGCTCCGAGCGCGGTCTGACGCTGCGCTCCCCGGGCCGCTTCCTCAGCGCCGCCGAGCGCCTCGTCGCGCTGGCGCGCGAGCGCGGCGCGGCCGGCGACGCGCTTGCGCGCGACCGCGTGGCGCGGGCGTGGATCGACGCCGAGGCGTACCAGCTGTTCACGCTCCAGCAGGTGACCGAGATCGCCGCCGGCGCCGCGACCGGCGCCCGCTCCAGCCTCAACAAGCTGTTCTGGTCCGAGCTCGACGTGCGCCTGCACGAGACGGCGCTCGACCTGCTCGGGCCCGAGGCCGAGCTCGACGGACCGTGGTCGCGCGGCTTCCTCTTCGCGCTCGCCGGCCCGATCTACGCCGGCACCAACGAGATCCAGCGCAACATCGTCGCCGAGCGCGTGCTCGGTCTGCCCCGGAAGTGAGGTCACACCCATGCGCTTTGCGTTGACGAGCGACCAGGCCGCACTGCGCGCGGCGGTGCGCGACCTGCTGCGAGCGGAATGCCCGCCCGCCGCCGTGCGTGCCGGCTGGCCCGGCACCCCCGACGCCGACGGCGGCCGGGTGCGCGGCATCTGGGCAGAGCTGGCCGAGATGGGCGTGCCGGGCGCCGCCGTCCCGGAGGCGGCAGGCGGCCTCGGCCTCGACGCCTGCGACCTGGTCGGCATGCTGGAGGAGTGCGGCCGCGCCGCCCTGCCGCTGCCGGTCGTCGAGACCGTCTTCGTCGCCGGCCCGCTGCTCGCCGCCGCCGGCGGCCACGAGCCGCTGCTGGAGCGCCTGACCGCCGGCGACCTGCTCGCCGGCGCCGCGCTCGACGGCGGCTCGCTCGTCCCCTACGCCTCCGTCGCCGACGTGCTGCTGCTCGGCGACGCGCGCGAGGCGCGGTCGATTGCTGGTCGTGGAGACCAGCAATCGACCGCGGCTGATGGCGAGCTGCGGCTGGTCGAGGCGCCGGCGTTCGAGCCCGTCGCGTCGGTCGACGGGGCGCGGGCGCCGGGGCGCGTTGCGGACGCCGCGACGGCGGGGGTCGCGCTCGACGCCGATCCCGCCGACGTCGCCGCCGCCTGGAACCGCGGCGCGCTCGGCACCGCCGCGCAGCTGGTCGGGCTCGCGCGCACGCTGCTGGCGATGGCGACCGAGTACGCCCAGGAGCGCAGACAGTTCGGCGTCGCGATCGGGACGTTCCAGGCCGTCAAGCACCAGCTCGCGAACGCGCTGCTGGCGGTCGAGTTCGCCGCGCCGGCGGTGCTGCGCGCCGCCTGGTCGCTCGACACGGGCGCGCCGAGCGCCGACCGCGACGTCGCGATGGCGAAGGCGCTCGCCTCCGACGCCGCCGAGCGGGTCGCCGCGGTCGCGCTGCAGGCGCACGGCGCGATCGCCTACACGACCGAGTACGACCTCCATCTGTTCGCCAAGCGCGTGTGGGCGACGAGCCGCACGTGGGGCGACGCCGACTGGCAGCGCGCGCGGGTCGCCGCGGCGCTGGGACTGACCGAAGCGGGAGCGACGCGATGAGCGCGCAGACGGAAGCGGACGTCGTCGTCACCGAGCGCCGCGGCGCGGTGGCGATCGTGCGGATGAACCGGCCGAGATACCGCAACGCGCAGAACTCCGCGATGACCTACGCGCTCGACGACGCCTTCTACGCGGCCGTCGCCGACGACGAGGTGAAGGCGATCGTGCTCGCGGGCGCGGGCGAGCACTTCTCCGCCGGCCACGACATCGGCAGCCCCGGCCGCGACACCGACAGGTCGTTCCCGCGCCGCGCGCAGCTGTGGTGGGACCACGTCGGCAGAGCGGGCGCCGAGCAGCGGATGGCGCGCGAGGCCGAGGTCTACGTCGGCATGTGCCGCCGTTGGCGCGAGCTGCCGAAGCCGACGATCGCGATGGTGCAGGGCGCGTGCGTCGCCGGCGCGCTGATGCTGGCGTGGTCGTGCGACCTGATCGTCGCCTCCGACGACGCCTTCTTCGCCGACCCGGTCGTGCGGATGGGGATCCCCGGCGTCGAGTACTTCGCGCACCCGTGGGTGATGGGGCCGCGCTTCGCGAAGGAGCTGCTGTTCACCGGCGAGCGGTTCGGCGCCGAGCGCGCGCTGTCGCTCGGGATGGTCAACCGCGTCGTCCCGCGCGCCGAGCTGGAGGCGGAGACGCTGGCGCTCGCCGAGCGGGTCGCGAAGATGCCGCGGCTCGGCCTCGCGTTGACGAAGAAGGCGGTCAACCAGGCCGAGGACCTGATGGGCCTCCAGAGCGGGATCGACTCCGTCTTCGGCCTCCACCACGTCGCGCACGCGCACAACGCCGAGGTCGGCGGCGACCACCTCGGCGGCCACGACGCGCGCTCGATGCGCGACGCGGCGAGACCGGCCTAGCGGCCGATCGCGTCGGAAGGGTCTAGTCCTTCGCCTTCTTGCGTCTGCCGCGCGCGATCCCGTCGAGCAGCATCGCGACGTAGTGGTCGGCGATCTCGGGCGCGCTGTGCTCGCCGCCCGATCTGTACCACGAGGCGACCGTCCACAGCGCGGCCCGGATCAGCCGGTACGCGAGCGGCACGTCGAGCGAGCGGCGGAACTCGCCCTCGTCGATCCCGCGCTGCAGCACCTCGGTCCACGCGGCCTCGAACCGCCCGCCGGCGTCCCGCAGGTAGGCGAAGCGCTCGAGCGCGGCGAGCTGGCGGCCGTCGTTCTGGTAGATCACGACCGCGGACTGGTGCCGATCCATCGCGAGCAGCGTGGCCGAGACCAGCGCCGCGAAGGTCTCGCGCGCGGGCTCGCGCGCGGCGACGATCTCGTCGTACTGCGCGAGGACGTCCTCGAGGAAGCCGCTCAGGATCGCGTCGGCCATCTCCTCCTTGGAGGAGAAGTGGTGGTACAGGCTGCCGGACAGGATCCCCGCCGCGTCGGCGATGTCGCGCACCGTCGTGGAGGCGTACCCGCCGGTCGCGAAGAGGTCGGCGGCGATCGTCAGCAGCTCGTCGCGCCGGCCGGTCCCGGCGCGACCCGCCGCTCTCGCCGCCGACGCCCGCGACGCTCTGGCGGCCGGTCGCTTGCTTCTCTGAGCCATGCCGAGACTCTATGCAATGCGCCGGCTAGGAGAGTCGTTCGACGACCACCGCCATCCCCTGGCCGCCGCCGATGCACATCGACTCGAGCCCGATCGTCGCGTCGTCGTCCTGCAGCGTGTGCAGCAGCGTCGTCATGATCCGCGCGCCAGTCATGCCGAACGGGTGCCCGAGCGCGATCGCGCCCCCGCGCACGTTCAGGCGGTCGAGGTCGAGCCCGAGCTGCTCGGCGCTCGGCAGCACCTGCGCCGCGAACGCCTCGTTGATCTCGGCGCGGTCGACGTCGCCGATCGTCATGCCGGCGCGCTCCAGCGCCCGGCCGCATGCGTCGACGGGACCGAGCCCCATGATCTCCGGATCGACCGCCGAGACCGCCGTCGCGAGCACCCGCGCGAGCGGGACGATCCCGTGGCGGCGCGCGAACGACGCGCTCGTGACGACAACCGCCGCGGCGCCGTCGTTGAGCGGGCACGCGTTGCCGGCGGTGATGCGGCCGTCCGGGCGGAAGACCGGTCTCAGCGCGCTCAGCTTCGCGGCCGTCGTCCCGGCGCGCGGGCCGTCGTCGGCTTCGACGACGACGCCCGCGGGCGTCGTCACCGGCACGATCTCACGCGCGAACAGACCGGCCGCCTGGGCGGCGACGGCGCGCTGCTGCGAGCGCGCCGCCCACTCGTCCATCGCGGCGCGCGTGACGCCGGCGTGCTCGGCGACGTTCTCGGCCGTCTCGCCCATCGCGATGTAGACGTCGGGCAGGCCCTCGGCGGGCGCCCACGCGCTCGCGCCGCCCTGCGCACGGGCCGCCGTGCGCGCGCGGGCGCCGTCGAACGCCGGGTTCTTCGTCTCCGGCATCCCGTCGGCCTTGCCGCGCCCGTAGCGGCTGACAGCCTCGGCGCCGGCCGCGACGAAGCAGTCGCCCTCGCCTGCCGCGATCGCGTGCGCGGCCATGCGGATCGCCTGCAGCGACGACGCGCAGTAGCGGTTGACGGTGACGCCGGGAACCGCCGGCAGGCCCGACAGCAGCGCGACGACGCGGGCCATGTTGTACCCCTGCTCGCCGGCCGGCTGGCCGCATCCGAGCAGCAGGTCCTCGACATGCTCGGGCCGGACCTGCGGCACGCGCTCCAGCGCCGCCCGGACGGCGATCGCCGCGAGGTCGTCGGCGCGCAGCTCGGTCAGCGAGCCCTTGCCGGCGCGGCCGATCGGGGTGCGCGCCGTGGCGACGATGACAGCGTGCTCGCTCATGCGAACCGCACCTCCCCGCCGCTCAGGACGGTGCCGCGCGCGGTCGCGGCGGCGAAGCGCGTCGGCGTCTCCCCCGTCTCCCACGTCCTCACCTCGATCCGCTCGCCCGGCAGCACCGGGGCGGCGAAGCGCACCGCCAGCTCGCGGAGGTCGCACGCGTGTGCGCCGGCGATCCGGGCCAGCTCGCGCACGACGACGCCGAGCGTGCAGAGACCGTGCAGGATCGGCCGCGGCTGGCCGATCGCCGCTGCCGCCGCCGGGTCGACGTGGATCGCGTGCCGGTCGCCGGTGAGGCGGTAGAGCGCCGCCTGCTCGGGCGTCGTCTGCACGCTGCCGGTCGCGCTCGGCGGCTGCTCGGGATCGCCCGCCGCGGAGGGACCGCGCTCACCGCCGAAGCCGCCACTGCCCGGCGCGAAGATCGCGGCGACGGAGCGGAACTGGCGGCAGTCGACCTCGACCTCGAAGACGGCCGCGTCGCCCTTGTCCCAGACGTTCGCGACACGCGCGGTCAGCTCCAGCTCGCCGCGCGGCGGCAGCGGCTCCAGCACGTCGAGCCGCTGCGCGCCGTGGAGCGCGCGCGAGACGTCGAACAGCCCGCGCTCGCCGAGCGCGTCGGCGGCCCACAGGCCGAGCGCGGGACCGTACGTCGGCAGGGCGCGGAGGTCGCGCTCGAAGACCAGCTCCAGCTCGGTCGCACGGGCTCCGACCGCGAGCGCGTAGAGGATGGCGTCGCGGTCGTCGTACGCGACGGTGCGGCGACCGAGGTCGAGGCCGATCGCCTCTCGAGGATTCACGTGCGACATCTCCTTGTCTCTCACCGATGCGGCGCAGGCGGCGACCGCGGACATCACTCTACCAAGCGCTCGCTTGGTGCGTTAGCGTAGGCACCATGACCGACCCCTCCATCGAGACCCTCGTCACCGCGCTCGCCTTCCCCGAAGGCCCGCGCTGGCACGACGGGGCGCTGTGGTTCTCCGACACCCACGCCCGCGAGGTACTGCGCCTCGATCCCGGCAGCGGAGCGCTGGAGCGCGTCGCCTCCGTCGCGGGGCGGC
This sequence comes from Conexibacter woesei DSM 14684, assembly GCF_000025265.1. Taxonomy (GTDB): domain Bacteria; phylum Actinomycetota; class Thermoleophilia; order Solirubrobacterales; family Solirubrobacteraceae; genus Conexibacter; species Conexibacter woesei. Next base: position 2,482,978 of record NC_013739.1, on the reverse strand, counting down.
CGTCCGGCCTCGGCTTCCTGCCGGACGGGCGGCTGCTGATCTCCGCGACCCACGACCGTCGCGTGCTGCGACGCGAGCACGACGGGACGCTCACCGTGCACGCCGACCTGTCGGCGGTCGCCAGCTGGCACACGAACGACCTCGTCGCCGATCGCCACGGCCGCGCCTACGTCGGCAACTACGGCGACGCCAGCGTGCCGCCCGCCGCGCCGCGCCCCGCCGCGCTCGCGCTCGTCCAGGCCGACGGCAGCGCGAGCGCGGCGGCCGACGGTCTGCTGTTCGCCAACGGCCTCGTGCTCAGCGGCGACGGCGGGACGCTGATCGTCGCCGAGACGCGCGCCGCGCCCGGACGCCTCACCGCGTTCACGGTCGACCAGACCGACGGATCGCTGTCGAACCGCCGCACGCTCGTCGCGTTCGACGACGCGGTCATGCCCGACGGCCTCGCGATCGACGGCGAGGACGGCGTCTGGGCGGCCTCGCCGTTCAGCGGGGAGGTGATCCGCGTCGACGCCGCCGGGACGATCACCGACCGAATCGCGGTCGCCGATCCGTACGCCGTCGCGCTCGGCGGCTCCAACGGCCGCGACCTCTTCGTCTGCACCGCGGACACGTGGCTGCCCGAGCGCGCCGCGCGCGAGCGCAGCGGCGCGATCCGGCGGCTGCGGGTCCGCGTCCCCGCCGCCCGCGGCTGACGCCGCGGGCCGGGTCCGGCCGCCTCAGCTCGGCGAGGCCGCCGCTTCGGCGGCGGCGGGCTTCGTCTCCCTCGCGGCCTTCGGCCGGCGCTGGACGACGGTCACCCCGACGGCGGCGATCAGGACGACGCCCTGGAAGATCTGCGGCGCCCACGTCGGCGCGCCCGCCAGCAGCAGGCCGACCGAGCCGGTGCCGAGCATCAGCACCGCGACGATCGTCCCCCACGGGTTGAAGCGGCCGTGGCGGAACTGCGTCGCGCCGAGGAACGCGGCGGAGAACGCCGGGATCATGTACGACGGGCCGTTGGTCGGATCCGCCGCCTGGATCCGCGCGGTCAGCACGACGCCGGCGAAGCCGGCGACGCAGCCGGAGAAGACGAGCGCGAGCGTGCGCACGCGGTCGACGCTGACGCCGACCAGGCGCGTCACCTCCGGGTTGAAGCCGGTCGCGTAGCAGTAGCGGCCCGCGGCGGTCTGCTCGAGGAAGAAGCCGATCACGATCATCAGCGCGATCATGTAGAGCACCGGCAGCTGGATCCCGGCGACGTCGGTCGAGGCGATCTCGCTGAACGAGCCGCTGACGCGCTCGGTGAGGATCTGGTCGCCGGAGATGCCGAGCGTCACCGCCGCGAGGATCGAGCCGGTCGCGAGCGTGCCGATGAACGAGTCGATCTTCATCCGCACGACGATCAGCGCGTTGAAGAGGCCGACGAGCGCGCCGACGGAGACGCCGAGCACGACGACGACGAGCGGGCTGAGGTCGGTGTTGCCGAGCAGCCACGCCGCGACGATGCCGGTCAGCCCCATCGTCGAGCCGATCGACAGGTCGAAGACGCCGGTGCTCAGCGGGATGATGATCGAGAGCGCCGCGAGCGCGGTGATCGAGTACTGGTTGAGGATCGACTTGAGCGTCTCCTCGCGCAGGAACAGGTCGGGGATCCAGATCGCGAAGGCAGCGATCAGCAGCAGCCAGACGTAGACCGCTCCGATCGTCCGGAACGAGAGGCTTCCGGCCAGCCGGCGGCCGAGCGGTCTGCCCGGGCGCCGACGGGGCCGCACGGCGTTGACGACGTTCTCGCTCATCTGTCCTTCTCCGTCTGATTCTTGTTCGATGCGGCGGCGGGGCCTGCCGCCGACCTGACGATCGCCTGCAGCAGGCGGCTCTCGGTGATCTCGGCGCCGCTCAGCTCGGCGACGACGCGGCCGCCGGCGAGCGCCAGCACGCGGTCGCAGACGCCGACGAAGTCCTCGAGATCCGAGGAGCAGACGACGAAGCCGGCGCCCGCGGCGGCCTGCTGGCGCACGAGGCCGTAGATGCCGTGGCGGGCGCCGATGTCGACGCCGCTGGTGGGGTCGTCCATCACGAAGACGTTCGGCCGCGTGTTCAGCCACTTCGCGAGGATGACCTTCTGCTTGTTGCCGCCCGAGAGGTTCGAGTAGAGCCGGTCGGCGTCGTTCGGGCGGATGTCGAGGCGCTCGATCCAGCCCTCGACCGCCTCCCGCTCCTGCGCGCCCTGCACGCGACCGCCGCGCGCGTACGAACCGAGCAGCGCGAGCGAGACGTTCTCGCGGATCGAGAACTGCCCGATCGCGGCGTCGGGATGACGGTTGGCGAGCACGAGCGCGATGCCGAGCCGCTTCGCTCGCTTCGGCGTCATCCCCGACCACGATCTGCCGTCGCCGTCGACCAGCTCGATCTGGCCCGGCGCGGCGCCGGTCAGCACGGCCGCAAGCTCCTCGCGGCCGGAGCCCGACAGCCCCGCGACGCCGACGACCTCGCCGCGGCGGACGTCGAACCCGACGTCGTCGAGCACCGCGCCGCGGATCCCTCGCACCGACAGCGCCCGCTGCTCGGTCGCGCACGATCTCGGCCGTCGTGCCGCGTCGGCCTCGACCTCCTCGCCGACGATCAGCTCCGCCAGCCGCGCGCGATCCATCCCGGCGACCGGGAACGTGCCCTCGCAGCGGCCGTCGCGCAGCACGGTGACGCGGTGCGCGAGCCCGAGGATCTCCTCCAGGCGGTGCGAGACGTAGAGGATCGAGACGCCGCGCTCGAGCACCTCGTGCAGCACGCGGAAGAGCGCCTCGACCTCGGCCGGTGGCAGCGCGGCGGTCGGCTCGTCGAGCACCAGCAGGCGGATCTCGCCGTGCAGCTCGTCGAGCGCACGCGCGATCGCGACCGCGCTGCGCTCGACCGCGCGCAGCGCGGAGACGGGCTGCTCGACGTCGACCTCGGCGCCGATGCGCGCCAGCAGCGCCTCGGCGCGGCTGCGCTGCCCGGCCCGGTCGACCTTCAGGCCCCGTCTCGCGAACCCCGACGCGAGGCCGACGTTCTCGGCCGCGCTCAGCTCGCCGACGAGCCCGAGGTCCTGATGTACGAAGCGCAGGCCGAGCCGCCGCACGTCGGCCGGCGAGCAGGGCTTGAGCTGCTCGCCGGCGACGGTCATGCGGGCGCCGGGGTCGGGCTCGTGGAATCCCGCGAGCACCTTGATCAGCGTCGACTTCCCGGAGCCGTTCTCGCCGACCAGCGCGTGGATCTCGCCACGGCCGATCTCGAACGAGACGTCGGCGAGTGCGCGCTGGCCCGGGAAGGTCTTGGAGAGCTGCTCGATCCCGACCAGCGCACCGGGTTCCATCAGTCGATCCCCCACAGCTTCCGGTACTGCTGCTCGTAGTCCTCGACCAGCGGGAACGTCTCGGTCGTGCTCGGGAGCGCGTCGGCGGTCACCGTCCAGATCGGCAGCGTGTGCGCCGTCGACGGTCTCGTCGACTCTCTGTTGAAGTGACGCAGCAGGAAGTCGACGTGGCGCCACATGATCTCCGGCTTCGCCGAGGCCGCCGCGGCGACGAGGTAGTTGCCGTCCTTCATGTACTGCGCCGTCGTCGGAAGGCTGTCGAGCGTGACGAAGCGGACGTCCTTGGAGATGCCAGCGGAGGCGAGCGCCGCGGGCACGCCGACCATCATGTCCGTGAAGCCGACGTAGACCCAGTTGACGTCGGGATGCGCCTGCAGGTAGGTCGCGATGCGGGTCGGCAGCTCGTTGCCGATGCTCGTCGCCGGGACGAGCTCGTCGGCGACCTTGCACGACGGGCAGCCCGCCTCGATCGCGTCCTTGAAGCCTCTCGCGACGAAGCCGAGGTTGGCGAAGGCGCTGGTGGTGACGGAGACCGCGTTGACGTCGTCGCCGCCTCTGTCGAGCACGTAGGCGCCGAGCCGCTCGCCGGCCGCGACGAAGTCCGGCCCGTAGTTCTGCGTCGCCGCATAGCCGTTCTCGGGCGGGTCAGCGGTCATCATGTTGAGCACCGGGACGCCGCGGTCGGCGAGCGCCTTCAGCTCCGGCTCGTAGAGCGCGCGCGAGAAGCCGCTGCCGACGACGGCGTCGGGATCGCCCTGCACGGCCTGGTGCCACGCGGCCTTCACGCTCTCGGGCGTGAGCCCCGCGTTGACGACTCTCAGTCTCCAGCCGACCGCCTCGGTCGCGGCCTTCAGCGGCGTCGTGAGGGCGACGCACGCCGGCGAGGAGCACTGGATCCAGTAGATCGTCTTGTCTCTCGCGATCGGGCCTCTGAGCGGGACGTCGATCCCGATCGACGTCGGGCGCTGCAGCGCTCTGGCGGTCTCCGGCGACGCCTGGCTCGCAGCCGTGGCCGCGGTCTTCGCGCCTGCCGGCGCGGCGTCGTCCTCCGCGTCGCTCCCGCAGGCGCTCAACGGCATGCCGACCGCCAGGACGGCGGCCATCACGGCCAGTCGTCCGCGGATGTTCCGCTCCACGATTGCTCTCCTCCTTCGCCCGATACAACCCAAGCAATTGCTTGGTTGGCAGATCCTAGTCCTGCTCCGGTGTCGCGTCAAGCACGCGGCGGCGAGCGCCGCCACGGCCTGAGGTCGAGCGCGGACGTCGGGGCGGCCTGATGCCGTGGTCAGACCGGCGCGCCGAGCAGCACGGCGACGGCACCGATCGCGCCGGCGCCGAGCAGGACCGTGACGACGCCGCGCCGGGCGACGAAGAGGCCGATCGCGGCGAGCGCGAGCACGCCGGCCTGCCAGGGGTGGGCGAGCGCGAGCGCGAGCGGGATCGCGGAGCCGAGGATCGCGCCGATCGCGGCCGGGCCGGCGCCGTCGAGGAAGCCACGCGCGAACGTGTTGGTGCGGACGCGCTCGAAGCGCTCGCCGCCGATGAGGACGATCAGGAACGACGGCGCGAACGCGACGGCCGCCGCGAGCAGGCCGCCGCCGAGCCCGGCGGCGGCGTAGCCGACGACGGCGACGGTGTGCACGACCGGTCCGGGCGTGACCTGGCCGAGCGCGACGGCGTTGAGGAACTCGGCGTTCGTCATCCAGTGGTAGACGTCGACCGCGTCACTCTGCATCAGCGGGATGATCACGAACCCGCCGCCGTAGGAGAGCGCGCCGACCTTCAGCGCCGTCCAGCAGAGCGCGCCGACGCCGCCGGTGGTGACCGCGGCGAGGACGGGCAGCCCCAGCGGCCAGGCGTGCAGCGCCGCCGCCGCGGTTCCGCTCACGCCGCGCCGGAGCGCGACCTCGAGCAGGCCGCAGGCGATCAGCACGAGCACGAGCCACGCGCCGACCGTCGCGGCCGCGGCGCCGCCCGCGAACGCGTAGATGATCCAGCGCACGCGCGCGGCGTGGTGGGCGCGGGCGTAGCTCGCCGGCACGAGCTGTGCCCCCGCGCTGACCGCGACGGCGGCGACGGCCGCGCCCGCGCCCGCCCCGGCGCCCTGCACCCAGGCGGGAGGGCCGCCGAGGAAGAGCGCGGCGAGCGCGAGGATCAGGACGAGGCCGGGGACGATGAACGCGAGCCCGCCGACGACCGTGCCGGCGAGCCCGCCGACGCGGTGCGCGCAGAAGATCGCCAGCTGCGTCGAGGACGGTCCGGGCATCAGGTTGCACGCCGCGATCGCGTCCTCGAACGTCTCCGCGTCGATCCATCTCCTGCGCTCGACGCACAGCTCGCGCAGCATCGCGATGTGGACCGGCGGCCCGCCGAACCCGAGACAGCCGATCCGCCCCCACTCCCGCACGATCGTGGCCAGGCCGACACGCTGCTCGACGCCGGTCACTCGTCGACCTCGCCGGCCAGCTCGCGCAGGAACTGACGCATGGCGGACGACGATATCGGCTTCACGGACCGGACCGGATCGCCCGCTCCCCGGGCATCTGTTCAGTACGCGCGGACGCGGGTGGGTCTCACCCGGATCACTGCGGAGTAGTCGGCGAACAGCGCCTCGGGCGTCAGCTCGGCCGAGCGCATCTCCTCCTCGTACTTGTCGGCGTAGGCGGCAGCCTCGCGCTCACCGATCGGATCGGGGTCGACGGTGGCGACCCCTTCGAGCGTGAGGATGCCCCCGTCGCCCCCGTCGCCCGCTCGGTCGACCTCCAGGTGCAACGCGACCCTGGGGTTCTCGCGCAGGTTGCGGACCTTCCGGCTGCCGGGCTGACTCACGATCAACACGCTGTGCCCGTCCCACAGGAAGCCGACCGGCGACGACTGCGGCTGGCCGTCGGACCGGACCGTCGTGATCCAGACCTCATGCTCGTCACGCAGCCGCGTCTCGGCTCGGGCACGCGCGGCGTCGTCGAGGTTGGGCAGCATCGCTCGCTCTCCTTCGATCGCTGTTCGGATGGGCTCGACCGCGTCGAGGATGCTCATCCTCACCGATGTTCGCTCGGGCCGCGTCAGGCGCGCGCGAGCTGGCCGCCGTCGACGACGATCGTCTCGCCGGTGATGAAGTCCGAGCCCGAGCCCGCGAGCAGGACGGCGAGGTCGCCGACCTCCTGCGGGCGGCCGAAGCGGCGCGCGGGGATACGGCGGACGATCCCCTCGTAGACGCGTTCGTCGGCGCGCGCGGCGGCGTTGATCTCCGTCTCGACGTACCCGGGCGCGATCGCGTTGACCTGGACGTTGTGACGCGCCCACTCGATCGCGAGGACGCGCGTGAGCGCCAGCACCGCGCCCTTCGACGCCGAGTAGGCGGCGAGGCCCGGAGTCGCCGCGAGCCCGAGGTTCGAGGCGATCGTGACGACCTTCCCCTCCCCCTGCGCGACGAGATGGCGGCCGGCCGCGCGGCAGCAGAGCGCGACGCCGCGCAGGTTTGTCGCGAGCACGCGGTCGAAGTCGTCCAGCGACTGGTCGAGGAACGGTCCCTCGACCGCGATCCCCGAGTTGTTGACGAGCACGTGCAGGCCGCCGAGCTGCTCCAGCGTACGTGCGACGAGTGCCTCGACGGACGTCTCGCTCGTGACGTCGGCCGGGATCGCCAGCGCCCGCACGCCGTGCACCGCGCGCAGCTCGCGCGCGGCCTGCTCCAGCGCCTCGGCGCTGCGTCCGGCGAGCGCGAGGTCGGCGCCCGCGGCGGCGAGCCGTTCGGCGACGCCGCGACCGATGCCGCGGCTCGCGCCGGTGACGATCGCGACGCGTCCGGCGAGGCTCATGCGGCGGCCTCCGCGTCGGCGCGCACGTCGCGCGCGATCAGCAGCCGCTGGATCTGGTTCGTGCCGTCGTAGATCTGCGTCACCTTCGCGTCGCGCAGGTAGCGCTCGACGCCGTGGCGCTCGTCGTCGCCGTCAGGCCCGAGCAGGTCGACCAGCTCGTCGCAGATCGCCATCGCGCCGTCGGTGCAGACGAGCTTCGCCGCCGACACCTGCGCGACCGGCTCGGCGCCGTCCGCGCGGTCGACGAGCGCGGCCGTCTGCTGCAGCAGCGCGCGCATCGCGGCGATCCGCGCGTCCGCCTCGGCGAGCGCGAACTGCGCGTCCTGCGCGACGCCGCGCGAGCCGCGCAGCAGGCCGCGCTCGTGCGCCCACGTGCGCGCGTGCTCGTAGGCGCCGCGCGCGATGCCGACGCCCTGCGCCGCCGCGCTCAGACGCGACTTGACGACCGAGCGCATGCTGAGCGCCCAGCCGCCGCGCTCGGAGCCGAGGCGGGCAGCGACGGGCGCCCGCACGCCGTCGAGGAACAGCTCGACGGTCGAGGAGCCGCGCATGCCGAGCTTGTGCATCGCCGGGCCGGCGACGAGGCCGGGCGTGCCGCGCTCGATCAGGAACGCGGTGATGCCGTCGCGGCCGGCCGTGCGGTCGACGGTCGCGAACAGCACGACGACGTCCGCGCGGTCGCCGGTCGTGATGAACGTCTTGGCGCCGTCGAGCACGTAGCCGTCCTCCCCGTCGCGGCGCGCGAACGTGCGCAGCGCGGCGACGTCGGAGCCGGCCTCCGGCTCGCTGACGGCGAGCGACCCGTAGGCGCTGCCGTCGCAGAGGAGCGGCAGCCAGCGGCGCCGCTGCTCGTCGCTGCCGGCCATCAGGATCGGGTTCGCGGCGTGCATCTGCGTCATGTAGACCGTCGCCGTCGCCGGGCAGGCGGCGGCGATCTCCTCCATCGCGACGACGTAGCCGAGCACCGATCCGCCGCTCCCGCCCAGCGCGGGCGGGACGAGCAGGCCGGCGAGCCCGGCGCGCGCGAGCGCCTGGTAGCTCTCGTGCGGGAAGCGCGCGTCGCGGTCAACGTCGGCGGCACGCGGCGCGACGTCCGCGCGTGCGACCGCGCGGACCCGCTCGCGCAGCTCCAGCTCGGGCGCGCCGAGCAGCACGTCGGCGAGCGCGCTCATGCGCGAGCCTCCCGCGCGGCGGCGCGGCCGGCGGGCGGGCCGGCGGCGGGCGGACCGGAGGCGGCGCGCGCGGCGAACGCCGGCGCGCGCTTGGCGAGGAATGCGGCGACGCCCTCCGCGGCGTCCGGCGAGTTGACCGCGAGCGCGGCGAGCGCGGCCTCGTGGCGCAACCCCGTCGCGGCGGCCGGACTCGCCGCGTCGACCGCCTCCAGCACGAGCGCGAGCGCGGACGGGCTCTTGGCGGCAAGCTGCTGCGCCAGCTCACCGGCGCGCGCGTCGAGCTGCGCGTCCTCGGCCGGAGCGCAGGCGAGCAGCCCCAGCTCCCACGCGCGGGCGGCGTCGAGCCGCTCGTCGGCGAGCATCACGGCGAGTGCCGCCTGGCGGCCGATCGCGCGCACGAGCCGCTGCGTCCCGCCGTAGCCGGGCATCAGGCCGAGCCCCGCCTCCGGCAGGCCGAAGCGCGCGGAGCGCGCGGCGACGATCAGCGAGCACGACAGCGCCAGCTCGAAGCCGCCGCCGAGCGCCCAGCCGCGCACGGCCGCGATCGAGGGGATCGGCAGGCGCTCCAGCGTGCGCATCACGCGCTGCCCGAGCGCGAGCCGCTCGTGCGCGGCGACGCCCGAGAGGTCGCGCAGCTCGTCGAGGTCGGCGCCGGCGCAGAAGGCACGCTCGCCGCCGCCCGCGAGCACGAGCACGCGCACGGCGGGGTCGGCGGCGGCCTCCGCGAGCCGCGCTTCGAGCGCCGCGAGCACGCCCGCGTTGAGCGCGTTGCGCGCCTGCGGGCGGTCGATCGTGAGATGACGGACCGGGCCGTCGTCGCGCACCGTCAGCTCGTCCATGCGATCCCTCGTTCCAACAGCTCGTCGATCTCCGCCGGCGTGCAGCCGGCCTCCCGCAGCACGTCGGCCGTGTCCGCGCCGAGGCGCGGCGCGGCGTCCGCCCGTCCGCGGCCGACCGAGCCCAGCCGCCACGGCGCGCGCACGGCGCGGTACGGGCCGTCCGGCCCTTCCAGCTCGCCGACGACCGCGCGGGCTCGCACCTGCGGGTCCTCCAGCACGGCGCCGAGGCGGCGGACCGGTTGGCACGGCACCCCGGCCTGCGCGAAGCGCTCCAGCCAGTCGGCGGCCGGTCGCGTCGCAAGACGCTCGGCGACGCGCGCGACGACCTCGGCGCGGCGCGCGCGTCGCCCGGCGTTCGTGGCCAGGCCTGCGTCGCCGGCCAGCTCGGGCAGGTCGAGCACGTCGCAGCAGCGCTGCCACATGCGGTCGTTGCCGACCGCGAGCACGATCGTGTCGTCGGCCGTCTCGAACGGCTGGTAGATCGCGAGCACCGAGTCGGTGCCGCCGCTCGGCTGCGGCTCCGGCTCGCCCGCGAGGTGGCTCGCGATCCGCGGCGCCATCAGCGCGAGGTCGGCGTCCAGCAGCGAGACGTCGACCAGCTCGCCGTCCCCCGTGCGCTCGCGCCGCAGCAGCGCGGCTTGGATCGCGATCGTCGCGACCATCCCCGCGACGATGTCCGACAGTGCCGTGCTGACGCGTTGCGGCGTGCCGCCGCGGGCGCCCGTGACGCTCATCAGGCCCGAGCGCGCCTGCGCGATCAGGTCGTATCCCGGCTGGTCGCGATCGGGCCCGTCGAGCCCGAAGCCCGACAGCGCGCAGTAGACGAGCCGCGGGCAGCGCGCTCGCACGGTCTCCGGGTCGAGGCCCTTGCTCTCCAGCTTGCCGGGGTTGAGGTTCTCGACGAAGACGTCGGCGCCGTCGAGCAGGCGCAGCAGCAGCTCGACGCCGTCGCCCGTCGAGAGGTCGATCGACGCGCTGCGCTTGTTGCGGTTCGCGGACAGGAACCAGGCCGAGTCCTCACCCACGAACGGCGGCCCCCAGTGGCGCGCGTCGTCGCCGGCGCGCGGCCGCTCGACCTTGATCACGTCGGCGCCGAGGTCGCCGAGGTACATCGCCGCCGTCGGGCCGGCGTACGAGCCGGACGCGTCGATCACGCGGATCCCCTCCAGCGGATGGCGCGGCTCAGCGGCCATCGGGGACCCCCTGGTAGCGGTCGCGCAGCTCGGTCTTCAGCACCTTGCCGCTGCCCGTCTTCGGCAGCGCCTCGACGTGCGCGACGTACTCCGGCAGGTAGTGCTTGGAGAGCCCCTGCGCGAGGCAGAAGTCGACCAGCTCGGCGAGGCTCGGCGGGCGCCGGCCGGGCACGACGGCGACGACCGCGAGCGCGCGCTCGCCAAGCCGCTCGTCCGGCACCGCGACGACGGCCGCCTCGACGACGTCGGGATGACGGAAGAGCGTCGACTCGACCTCCGCGACGGGCACGTTCTCGCCGCCGCGGACGATGATGTCCTTCGTGCGGCCCTGGAGCGCCACGACGCCGTCGTCCGCGATCGACGCGAGGTCGCCGGTCGCGAACCAGCCGTCGGCGTCGAACGCCTCGCGCGTCGCGTCCTCGCGCTCGTGATAGCCGGTGAACAGCCCCGGCCCGCGGATCTCCAGCGCGCCGACCTCGCCGGTCGCAACGGGCGCGCCGTCGCGCGTGACGCGCGCCTGCGCCGCGCCGACCGGGACGCCGTCGCCCGCCTCCAGCCGCGCCTTCCGCATCGCCGGCGACGCCGAGATCGCGATGCCGTACTCGGTCATCCCCCACGCCGGGACGATCGCCGCGTCGAGCCGCGCGGCGGCGGCCGGCACCAGCTCGCGCGGGATCGGCGCACCGGCGAGCGTGACGATTCGCAGCGACCGTGCGCGTGCGGCGTCGAATCGCTCGACGCGAACGAGGTCCTGCAGGAACGTCGGCGCGCCGTGCATCGTCGTGACGCCGAGCCGCGCGATCGTCTCGGCGGCGACCGCCGGGATCCAGCGGTCGAGGTAGACGGCCGTGGCCGCGAGCCGGGCGCTCAGCAGCGCGCCCCACAGGAAGCCGGTGTGGTGCCCGACCGGCGAGGCGACGAGGTTGACGGCCGGGTCGCCGAACGTCTCGTCGCCGCCGACATGCTCGACCCAGGCGCGGCAGACGGCACCGAGCGTCGCGTGCGTGTTCATGACGCCCTTCGGCTCACCGGTCGTGCCGGAGGTGAAGCCGATGTGCGCGAGTGCGTGCGCGTCGACCGGCTCCTCGCCGGTCAGCGGCGCGGCGGCGGCCAGCAGCTCGTACGGGAGCGCGCCTTGCGCGTCCGCGCCGTCGAGCGCGACGACGTGCTCCAGCCGCGGACAGACGTCGCGGAGTGCGAGGGCGAGCGCGAGCGGCTCACCGGGCGCGGCGACGAGCACGCGCGCGCCCGAGCGCGTCACGGTCGCCTCGCCGCGCGCGCGGCCGATCGCGGTCGGGAGGCCGGAGAAGACCGCGCCGAGGCGCGAGATCGCGAGCACGAGGACCGAGAACTCCAGCCGGTTGGGGACGATCGCCGAGACGACGTCGCCACGCCCGACCCCCAGCTCGCGCAGTCCGCCCGCGACGCGCGCGCTCGCCTCCGCCAGTTCGCGGTAGGTGATCCGCCCACGAACCTCGCCGCTGCGACCGTCGACGCTGATCGCCGCGACGCGCTCGGGGTGACGGGCGGCTGCGTCGAGCGCGGAGGCGTGGAGGGGGCGCGGCTCGGAGTCGGCCGCGCTCGTCTGCGGCCTCGGCGGCTGCGGCTGCGGCGCGCCGAGCGCGCTCGCTTGCGCGGGGCGCGGTGCCGGCGCGCTGCCGCGCGGGCTCGCGTCTGTCGGGCGCACGCTCATGCGACCGCCTCCCGGGCCGGCGCGCCGAGCAGCGCGGTCGCGACCGGCTCGCCGGCACGGCCGCCCGCGAGCGCGCGCAGCGAGACGGCGTCGCGCAGCAGGCGCTCGACGGGATACTCGGTCGTGTAGCCGTAGCCGCCGTGCAATTGAATCGCGTCGTCGGACGCGGCGCAGGCGGCGCGGGCGGCGGCGCGCGCCGCGCGGGTCGCGGCGGCGACGCTCGGCGCCGGCTGCGCCGCGCACGCGTGCACGAGCGCCGCGGCCGACGCGACCGCGGCGCTCATCTCCGCGAGCATGCGGCGCAGCGCGCCGAACTCCGCCAGCGGCCGGCCGAACTGGCGGCGTTCGAGCAGGTAGTCGCGTGCGGACGCGACCGCGGCCTGGCCGACCCCGGCGGCAGCCGCGCCGAGCGCCAGCGGCCAGTGCGCGCGCCCCGGGCCGTCGGCCGGAGCGGCGAGCGCGAACGCGGGCGCACCGCGCAGGCCGGTCCGGCGCGCGGCGGCAGGCGTCCAGTCGTGGGTGTCAGCGCCAGCCGCGCCGCTCGCGCCAGCCGCCCCGCTCGCGCCAGCCGCCCCGCTCGCGCCAGCCGCCCCGCTCGCGCCAGCCGCGCCGCTCGCGCCAGCCGCGTGCGCCGCCGCCTGGCCGGCGCCGACGCCGAGCGCGACGGTGGCGCTGGCGCGGGCGAGCGTCTCGACGGCGAGCAGCCCGACGAGCGGGCGGCCGCCCTCGCCGCCGGCGGACTCGGGAACGCCGACGGCGTGCAGCCGCAGCGACAGCAGCAGCTCGCGCAGATCGCCGGGAACCATCCCCTCGGCGTCGATCGCCTCCGCCTGCGGGGCGACCTCGTCGGCCGCGAGCCGCTCGACGACTTCCAGGAACATCAACTCGTCGTCGTCGAGGCCGGCGGGCAGACGATCGAGGGCGGGTGCGAGCACGGCCGTCATCTGCCGTAGCGGTCGCGGTCGGGCGAGCGGCGCTCGGCGAACGCGCTCGACAGCTCGTGCGCCTCGTCCGTCGCGAGGTAGTGCGTCAGCAGCACGTCGTGCGCGAGCCGCGCCTGTCCGATCACGCCCGTGTGGCGCGAGGAGAACGCGGCCTTCAGCCCGGCGAGCGCTCCCGGCCCGCGGTCGAGCAGCGTCGCGGCGATCTCGCGCGCCCGCGCACGGCAGGCGTCGGCGTCGGCGACGACCTCGTTGACGAGCCCGATCTCGCGCGCCTCGTGCGCCGACCACTTCGCGTTCAGATACCACAGCTCCTTCGCGCGCTTGCGGCCGATCGTCTGCTCCAGGTACCAGGTCCCGAAGCCGGCGTCGAACGAGCCGACCATCGGGCCGACCTGACGGAAGACGGCGTGCTCGGCCGCGACGGTCAGGTCGCAGACCGTCTGCAGCACGTTGCCGCCGCCGACCGCGAAGCCGTTGACGGCCGCGATCACCGGCTTGGGAACCGTGTCGATCAGCTCGTAGACGTCGATGATCGGCAGCGTCGCCGACGGCTCGACGTGCTCCAGCGGGTCGTGCTCGCCGCCGATGCAGAAGAACTTGTCGCCCGCGCCGGTGAGGATCGCGACGCGCTGCGCGCGCTCGTCGCGGAAGGCGCGCAGCGCGTGCGCCAGCTCGCGCGCGGTCTGCACGCGCAGCTTGTTGCCGGTCGCCTCGCGGTCGATCGCGATCGTCACGACGCCGTCGCCGTCGAGCTCGACGCGGATGTCCTCGTAGTCGCTCATCTCCCGCTCCCCGCGTAGAAGCCGCCGCCCGTCTTGCGCCCCAGCCTGCCCGCCGCGACCATCCGCGCCAGCAGCGCAGGGGGCACGAGGTGCGGGTCGCGCGTCTGCTCCCACGCCGCCGCGGTCGCGTGGCGGTGCGTGTCGAGCCCGATCAGGTCGAGCAGCTTCAGCGGCCCCATCGGGTAGCCGAGCCCCAGCTCGACCGCGGCGTCGATGTCATCCGCCGCCGCGAGCCCGTCGTCGAAGTCATGCACGGCCTGGTTGAGGTATGGCATCAGCAGGCGGTTGAGCAGGAAGCCGGGCCGGTCCTTCGTCACGATCGGCCGCTTGCCGAGTCGCGTCGCGAACGCCTCCAGCGCCGCACTCGTCGCGGCGTCCGTCCGTACCGCCTCGACGACCTCCACGAGCGGCATCAGCGGCGCCGGGTTGAAGAAGTGCAGGCCGGCGACGCGCTCGGGACGCGGCAGCGCGGCCGCCAGCTCGGTGATCGGGATCGCCGACGTGTTCGACGCGATCACGGCCTGCTCGCCGACCGCGCCGGCGACGCGCCGCAGCAGCTCCAGCTTCAGCGCGCGGTCCTCCGTCGCCGCCTCGATCACCAGCTCCGCGCCGGCCAGCTCGGACACGTCGGTCGTGCCACGCACGCGCGCGAGCGCGGCCTCGCGCTCCTCGTCGGTGACCTTGCCGCGGCGCACGCCCTCGGCGAGGAACGACGCCATCCGCTCACGCCCGCGCACGAGCGCACCGTCGTCGACGTCGAGCACCGTCGTCTCGCAGCCCGCCTGCGCGCACAGCTGCGCGATCCCGGACCCCATCGTGCCCATCCCGAGCACCGCGACCTGCTGGAACCTCTCGCTCATCTTGCTCCCTTCAGCTCCCGTGCAGGCCGGGTTCGTCGTAGGCGTAGAAGCCACGCCCGGCCTTGCGGCCGAGGTGTCCGGCGCTGATCATGCGGTCGACCAGCGGCGGCGGCGCGAAGCGCGGATCGCGCAGCTGGTCGTAGAGGCTCAGCGACACCGCGCGATGGATGTCGAGCCCGATGATGTCGAGCAGCCTGAACGTGCCCATCGGGTAGCCGAGGCCGTCCTTGACCGCGCGGTCGATCGAGTCGATCGTCCCCATCCCGCACTCCAGCGCGCGGATGCAGTCGTTCTCGAACGGCACGAGGAAGCGGTTGACGATGAAGCCGGGCACGTCGGCGCAGGCGACGACGCGCTTGCCGATTCCCTCGACGTACGCGCGTGTCGCGGCGAGCGCGGCGGCGGACGTGACCTGGCCGCGCACCAGCTCGACGAGGTCCATCAGCGGCGCCGGGTTGCAGTAGTGCGTGCCGACGACGCGCTCGGGGCGGCGCGAGCCGGACGCGATCGCGGTCACCGACAGCGTCGAGGTGTTCGTGTGCACGAGCGCGTCGTCGGCCAGCACGCCGTCGAGCTGCGCCAGCAGCTCCTGCTTGAGCGCGAGGTCCTCCGGCACCGCCTCGATCACGACGTCGCAGCCGCGCAGCTCCTCCAGCGAGACGACGCCGCGCAGGCGCCCGAGCGCCGCGTCGCGCTCCGCGGCCGCGAGCTTGCCCTTGTCGACGCTGCGATCGAGGAAGCGGCGCACGCCGGCGACCCCCTGCTCGACCGCCCCTTCCTCGATGTCGCGCAGCAGCACCTCGTGCCCGGCCCGTACCGCCGTGATCGCGATCCCGACGCCCATCGTGCCGCCGCCGATCACGCCGACACGTCTCATCTCAGCGGCCATCGCCGTCTCCTCCCACCGTCAGCTTCACGGTCCTCGCCGGCTGGCGGCGCAGGGGTCGTCGTGGTCATGGCCGGCAGCTTGCGGCCCGGCGCCCGGGCGGACAAGCGACGAGTTGCGGCCCGCTCGACCCGTGCGGCAACAGTCTGCGGCTTGTCCGGCGCGCAGCGGCGGCTGAGCATTGCGCTCATGTCGACCACTGCCACCAGCATCGTCATCGCGCCGCAGTCCGGGGGCGCCGTCTTCGTCAAGAGAGGGCAGCACGTCCGCGTCACCGACGTGCGCGGCCGCCAGGTCGCCGACACGTGGGCGATCGACGCCGCCGACCCGACCCGCTGGCTCAGCGCCGGGCACACGCTCTCGCTGCTGTGCCGGCTGTTCCCGCAGGTCGGCGAGAGCTTCGTCGACCAGCGCTCGGAGCCGATCCTGCGCCTGCACCACGACACGAGCCCCGGTCCGCACGACATGCTCTACCCGCCGTGCGACCCGGTCCTCTACGAGGCGAGCGGGCCGGACCATCCGAGCTGCGAGACGAACTTCACGGCCACCGTCGCGACGCTCGGGCTCGACCTCGGCTGCATCCCCAACCCCGTCAACCTGTTCCAGAACTCCGAGCCGCAGCCAGACCGCACGATCGACGTGATCGAGTCGAAGTCGCGGCCGGGCGACTACGTCGAGCTGGTCGCCGAGCGCGACCTGCACGTGATCGTCACCGCCTGCTCGGTCGACAACTACGCGACGAACGGCTGGAACTGCACCGAGGTCAAGCTGGAGGTGCTCGACGCGTGAAGCGCAAGCGCCTCTTCACGGCGCGCCGGATCCGCACGCTGGATCCGGGCGCGCCGATCGTGCAGGCGCTCGTCACGCTCGGCGGGCGGGTGCTGGAGGCCGGCGACGCGGACGTGCTGCGCGCCCGCCACCGCGACGCGGAGCCGGTCGACCTCGGTGACGCGACGGTCGTCCCCGGCCTCAACGACGCCCACCAGCACCTCAGCGACCTCGCCGACATGGCGGCCGACCTCGACCTGTCGGAGGCCGGCGCCGCGTCGCTCGCGGACGCCGAGCGGCTGATCGCCGCGCGCGTCGCCGCCGCGCAGCCGGACGACTGGGTCGTCGTCCACCGCTACGACGACGGCGCGCTCGGCGGACCGCCGCTCGACCGCGCGCGGCTCGACGCGCTCGCGCCCCGCAACCCGCTCCTCGTCGTCCACGTCGCCGGGCACTGGGGCGTCGCGAACACGCCCGCGCTCGCCGCCGGCGGGATCGACGAGGACAGCGAGCCGGTCGACGGCGGCGCGCACGGCCGCGACGCGGACGGGCGCCTCAACGGCGTGCTCTACGAGGAGTCGCTGTTCCGCTACAGCTGGGGCGAGCATCGCGTGCTGCCCGAGAAGCCCGTGGAGCAGCTGCTGGACGGCCTCGACGCCGCGCAGGGCCGCTGCCACGCGGTCGGGCTGACGTCCGTCTGCGACGCCTTCGTCGGACCGTCGCAGCTGGCGCTCTACCGCCGCGCCCGCGCGCTCGATCGCCTCACGATGCGCGTCGCGATGCTCGTCAGCGAGCCCGTCTTCGACGGCTTGCAGGCGGCTGGCGCGGGCACCGACCTCGGCGACGAGCGGCTCCGCGTCAGCGGCGTCAAGGCGTTCGTGGACGGCGCGATCGCCGGGCGCACCTGCGCCGTTTCGGAGCCGTTCGAGGGAACCGACGACCACGGCCTGCGCCTGCTCGGCGACGCTGCGCTCGGGCAGCTCGTGGAGCGCGTCCACGCGGCCGGCTCGCGGATGGCGGTGCACGCGAACGGCGACGTCGCGATCGACGCGCTGCTGACCGCCTACGAGCGAGCGGCCACCGCGCACCCGGAGATCACGATGCGCCACCGGATCGAGCACTGCACGCTCCTCACCCCCGCGCTGCGGGCGCGGGTGAAGGCGCTCGGCGCGATGACGCTGCCGTTCGGCTCCTACGTCGCCCAGCACGGCGGCCGGCTCGTCGAGTGGTACGGACCCGAGCGCGTCGAGCGGATGTTCGCCCACCGCGACCTGCTCGACGACGGGATCGTCGTCGGCGGCTCCTCCGACCACCACGCTGGCGAGCTGCCGCCGCTGCTGGCGCTCCAGAGCATGGTCACGCGCACCGGTCTGGACGGCGTCCCGGTCGGCCGCTCGCAGCGCGTCTCGGCCGAGGAGGCGCTGTGGATCTACACCGTCGGCTCGGCCCGCACAACCGGCGAGGACGACGTCAAGGGCGCACTCGCGCCCGGCCTGCTCGCCGACATGACCGTGCTCGAACGCGACCCGTGCGAGGTGCCGGGCGACGCGATCGCGCAGATCCCCGTCCTGCGGACCGTCGTCGGTGGCGAGACCGTCTTCGAACGCTGACTGGGCGGCGATCCTGGCCGACGCCGCCGAGCGCCTGGCGGCAGAGCCGCCGGTGGCTCCGTGGTGGCCGGCGGCGGTCGGCGGAGGCGGCGCGCGGCCAGGCAGCGGCACGGCGAGCGGCGAGTGGTCCGGCGGCGTTGCGGCCGGCGGCGGCGTGCTGGCCGGCGGCGGCGCGCCGCTCCCGGTCGCCGCGCCCGGCGAGCTGGCCGCGGCGCGGGCGCTCGGGGCCGCGTTCGCGTGGGTGCCGCCGGACGGCGCCGCCGGCCCGGTCCCCGCCTCGGCCCTCGTCGGCGGGCCGCTGGTCGATGCGAGCGGTCCGCTGGACGGCGTGCGGCTCGCGGTCAAGGAGCTGATCGCGGTCGCGGGTGCGCCGCACGGCGACGGCTCCGCCCGCCCGCACGCCCGTGCGGACGCCGATGCGCCGGCGGTCGCGGCGCTGCGGCGTGCCGGCGCACGGCTGCTCGGCACGACTGCCAGCACGGAGCTGGCGTTCGGCGTGCTCGACGTCGAGCGGGCGCCGGTCGCGAACCCGCGCCACGCCGGCCGGGTGCCCGGCGGATCGTCCGCCGGCAGCGCCGCCGCCGTCGCGGCCGGCGTCGCCGACCTCGCGCTCGGCACCGACACTGGCGGATCGGTGCGGATCCCCGCCGCGTGGACCGGCACGGTCGGCTTCAAGCCGACGTGGGGCGCAGTGTCGACGGCCGGTGTCGTCCCACTCGCATGGTCGCTCGACCACGTCGGCCTGATCGGCAGCTCGGTGGCGGTCATCGCCGCCGGATGGGAGGCGCTGGCCGGCGCTGCGCACGCCTGCGCCGCACGAGCCGCGCCAGCCGGCGCCGCGCCGGCCGCGCAAGCGGCGCCCGAGCACCGCTCGGTGCGCGTCGGCGTCGTCGACCTCACCGGCGTCGTCCCGCTCTCCCCCGCCGTCGCGACGGCGACCCGCCGCGTGGCGGAACTGCTCGCCGCCGACGGCGCGGAGCTGCGGCGGGTCGGCTGCGGTCCGTGGCGCGACCCCGCTCCCGCGCACCTCGTGACGATCGTCTGCGAGCTGGCGGCCGCACACGGTCTCCGCCCGGGCGGGCTCACGCCCGCGGTCGCCGACGCGCTCGCCGCCGGCGCCGTCGCGCCCGCGACGCTCTACCTCGCCGCGAGCGGGATGCGCCGGCTGCTGCGCGAGCAGCTCGCGCAGCAGCTCGCAGGCGTCGACGTGCTGCTGCTGCCGACGGTGCCGTGCGAGCCGCCGCCCGTCGGCGCGACCGAGGTCGTGCTCGGCGGCCGCGCATGGGATGCCGAGACGGCCGCGGGCCGGCTCACGACCGTCGCGAACCTGGCCGGGGTCCCGGCCGTGAGCGTGCCGGCCGACGCCGACGCCGCCGCGGTCGCCGTGCAGCTCGTCGGCCGCGCCGGGGACGACGCACGGGTGCTCGCGTGCGCGCAGCGTGTCGAGCGACTGCTCGACGGCGGCGACGCGCGCGGGCGCCGCGCGGGCGGCCGCGGCCGCGACGACGGCGGGCGCGGGCGCGTCAGCCGCGCGGCGGGCCGCTGACGGCCTGCCAGATCAGCACGAGCGTGAGCGCCGCGCGCGTCTGCGCGTCGTCGAGGTCGACGCCGAGCACCTCCTCCAGGCGCGCCATGCGCTTGTAGAGGGCGCCGCGGTCGAGGTGCAGCTCGCGCGCCGCGCGCGACTTGTGGCCGCCGCTTTCGAGCACCGCCCGCAGCGTCCGCAGCAGGTCGTCGCGCCGCCGCGCCGGCAGCCGTTCGAGCCGGTCGAGGTGGCTGCGCGCGAAGCGCACGAGCCGCGGATCGTCCTTCAGCGCGAACGCGATCGCGGCCAGGCTCGCGCGGCGCGCGTCACGCCACGGCACGGGCGCCTCGCCGGCGGCGGCCTCGGCGACCAGCAGCGTCGTCTCGAACTGCTCGCGCAGCGCGGCGAGCCCGTCGACCGGCTGGCCGATCGCGACCGACAGCCGCTCCGGCTCGATGTCGTGGCGCTCGGCCGCGCGGCGCAGCTGCCGCGTGAGCGTCTCGGCCGTCGGCTCGAACGCGGCCGCCGGACCGGGCGCGGCCCACAGCAGCCGCCGGTCGCGCACGTCGAGGAGCGGCCGGCCGTGCCGGCCGACGCCCTCGACGCTGAGGCCGTCGGCCAGCTCCTCCAGCAGGCTGGCGCCGCCTTCGAGCCCGCGCAGCACGACCGCGACGGGCCAGAAGCTGAGCGCGTGGCCGCCGCCGAGCACGCGCAGGCGCCGCTCCGCGTCGAGCGGCGTCAGGCGCCCGTCGAGCAGCGACTGCAGCAGGTTGCCGCGCGTGCGGCGGCGCAGCGACAGCTCCAGCGCGGCGCGGCCGAGCCATTCGAGCCCGAGCGTCAGCGCGACCTGCCGCACGGCGGCGCGCTCGGCGGCGTCGAACGGCCGTCCAGGACGCAGCGCGACGACGTCGGCGCGGTGCACGCCGCGCACCTCGACCGGCTCCGGCGCCACCGCGCCGCCGAGCCGCTCGCCGGCCGCGGCGCGCTCCCACGCGGCCAGCGCCTCGCGCTCGTCGAGCGGACCGGTGTCGATCGACAACAGGCCGCCGCGGCCGTCGTGGACGACGATCGCACTCTCCAGCAGCCTGGCGGCGTGGCGCAGCACGTCCTCCGTCGCCGCACCCCCGAGCACGAGCGACATGAAGCCCTCGCGCATCGCCTCCAGGCGCTCGAGCGTCGCGACCTGCTCGCCGAGCAGCCGGCCGTGCACGACCTCGGTCACCTCGACGAAGCGCACCGGCCGCTGGAGGGCGACGAGCGGCAGGCGCGCGCGGTTGGCGGCGTCGACGAGCGGCCTCGGCGTCTCGCCGCGATAGACGGTCCCCAGCTCCAGCACGAGCGCGGCCGCGTCGCTGCGCGCGACCTCGTCGACGTAGCGCCCCTGCTCGGCGGACGTGCGACCGGCGCCGGCGCCGGTCGTCAGCACCAGCTCGCCGCCGCGCAGCATGCCGTTGACGACGGGCGTGTCGAGCACGTGGACCCAGCGGATCGGCCGGTCGAGCTGCGTCGGGGCGGCGAGCACGCGCGGCTCGCCGGCGCGGATCACGTCGAGCTCGAGCGCGGAGCGGACCGACATCGCGCCGGCCGGCGCTGCCGGGAGGACCGCCGCGACCGCCATCTCATACCCCGCGGATGCGCGGATCGGCCCACGCCTGCGCGACGTCGACGAGGAAGTTGACGAGCACGTACAGCGCACCGAGCACGAGGCTGACGCCGGCGATCGCCGGGAAGTCGCTGCGCTGGATCGCCTGCGACATGTAGAAGCCGATCCCCGGCCACGCGAAGATCTGCTCGACGACGATCGACGTCCCCAGCAGGTAGGCGACCTGCAGCCCGCCGACCGCGAGCACCGGCCCGGCGGCGTTGCGGATCGTGTGGCGCCGCACGACCTGGCCCTCGCTCAGCCCGAGCGCCCGCGCGGTCCGCACGTGGTCGCGGCGCTGCTGCTCCTCGATCCCCGATCGCAGCATGCGGCCGATCGCCACCGCCGGCACGAGCGCGAGGCAGACGGCCGGGAGGATCAGGTGCTGAAGCGCGTCGCCCAGCTCCGACGGCGACATCGCGACGATCGCGTCGAGCACGAGGAAGCCCTGGCGCGACGGGTCGAGCGCGCGGCCGCTGGCGGGCAGCCAGCCGAGCTGGCCGGCGAACACGCGCACCGCCAGCGCCGCCAGCAGGAAGACCGGGAACGACGCGAGCACGAGCAGGCCGCCGCGCAGCAGCACCGCCCCGCGCCAGCGTCCGGCGGAGCCGAGCGCGAACAGCAGCCCGAGCACGGCCGCCAGCACGACGCTCGCGGCGACCAGCTCCAGCGTCGCGGGCAGGAACTGCTCGATGTCCTGCACGACCGGTCGCCGCGTCGCGACCGACGTCTGCAGGTCGCCCGTCAGCACGTCGCCGACGTAGTTCGCGTATTGCACCGGCAGCGGGTCGTCGAGCCCGAGCTGCTCCCGCGCACGCTCCAGCGTCGCCGCCGAGGCGCGCTCGCCGACGAGCGTGCGCGCCGGGTCCGCCGGGCTGATCTGCTGCAGCACGAAGACCGCCGCGATCAGCGCCAGCAGCACCAGCACGGCACCGAGCAGGCGCATCAGCACGAAGCGCGTCATCGCTCCAGCCCCCGGTCGCGCAGCAGGTCGCCGGCGACGTTCCCGGCGAGCGCCATCAGCGCGAGCATCGCCGCCGGGAAGACCGCGACCCACCACTGCTGCAGCAGGTAGGGCATCCCGCGCGCTGCCATCGCGCCCAGCTCGGCAGCCGGCGGCGCCGACCCGAGCCCGAGGAACGACAGCAGCGAGAGCGACAGCACGAGCATGCCGACGTCGAGGCTCGCGGCGACGAGCAGCGTCGAGCGCACGCCCGGCAGCACGTGCCGCCAGGCCAGCCGCCAGCCGCTCGCGCCGGCCATCCGCGCGGCGTCGACGTGCGGGAGCGCGACGAGCTGGCGCACGCTGCCGCGCACGACGCGCGCGTACAGCGGCCACCAGACGATCGCCACCGCGATCAGCGTGTTGCGCAGCGACGCGCCGAGCGCGGCCACGATCGCGATCGCCAGCACCGGACCCGGCAGCGCCAGGAAGAGATCGGTCAGCCGCATGCAGGCCCAGTCGACGACGCCGCCGCAGAGCCCCGCGAGCGTGCCGACGACGCCGCCGATCACGAGCGAGCCGAAGATCACCGCGACGACGCTGAGGAGCGTCGAGCGCGCGCCGAGCAGGACGCGGCTGAAGATGTCGCGCCCACCTTCATCGGTGCCCATCAGGTGAGCGCCGCTGGGGCCGGTCAGCGGTCTGCCCGAGGGCAGGTCGACCGGGTGCGGCGCGACCAGCCAGCCGAGCAGGCAGACGGCGACGACGACGCCGACGAAGACGAGCGCCGGGCGCGGGCGCGCGAGGCGCGAAAGCCGGCGCGCGCCCGCGAGCTGCTGCGTCGCGGCGCTCATGCGCTCGCCTCCAGCGACACGCCGCCGCTGCCGGTTCCCGCCGCCGCGAGCGTCGGCACGGCCGCGAGCAGCGTGCGCGTGTACTCGTGCTGCGGGCGGCGCAGCACGTCGCGCGCGTCGCCCTGCTCGACGACCCTGCCCGACCGCATCACGACGACGCGGTTGGCCATCGCCGCGGCGACCGCGAGGTCGTGCGTCACGAGCACGATCGCCATCCCCAGCTCATCGCGCACGGCGCGCAGCAGCTGGAGGACCGTCGCCACGAGCGAGACGTCGAGCGCGCTCGTCGGCTCGTCGCACAGCAGCGTCGCGGGCGGCACGAGCACCGCGCGCGCGAGCGCGACGCGCTGGCGCTGGCCGCCCGACAGCTCGCCGGCGCGCTGGTCGAGCACGTCGGGCGAGAGGCCGACGCGCGTCAGCGCCGTGCGCGTGCGGCCGGCGACCTCGCCGGACGGCACGCCGCCGCGGCGCGCGCGCTCGGCCAAGAGCTGGCCGACGGTCGCCCACGGCGTCAGCGAGCCGCCGGCGTCCTGGAAGACCATCTGGACCGACCCTTCCCGTTCGACGCTGCCGGCGTCCGGCCGTTCGAGGCCGGCGGCGATCCGCACGAGCGTCGACTTGCCGGAGCCGCTCTCGCCGACGATCGCGACCGCCTCGCCGCGCCGCACGTCGAGCGACGTCGGCTCGAGCGCGCGGACGGCGGCGGCCGTGCCGAGCAGGCGGCGGGCGCCGGCGAACTGCTTCGCGACGCCGACGAGCCGCAGCACGTGCTCGTCCGTGCGCGGCCGCGGCTCGTGCGGCGGCAGCGGCGCCGGGTCCGCGAGCGCCTGCCGCTCGTCGGCGCGCAGGCACGCGACGAGGCGACCCTCGCCGACCGGCTGCGGCTGCGGCAGGACGGTCAGGCAGGCCTCGACCTGGCTCGGGCAGCGGCTCGCGAACGCGCAGCCGGGCGGCGGCGCGGTCGGGTCGGGCAGCCCGCCGCCCATCGGGCGCAGCGGCGTCGCGACGGTCGCGTCGGGCTCGATCCGCGAGGCCAGCAGCCCCCGCGTGTACGGGTGACGCGGCTGCGCGACGAGCTGCCGCGTCGGCGCCGACTCAGCGTGCCGCCCGGCGTAGAGGACGACCGCGCGGTCGGCGATCCGCGCCGCGACGCCGAGGTCGTGCGTGATGAAGAGGAACGAGCAGCCGAGCTCGTCGCGCAGCGTCCCGACGAGGTCGAGGACGTGCGCCTGCACCGTCACGTCGAGCGCGGTCGTCGGCTCGTCGGCGATCACGAGCGCCGGGCCGCGCGCGATCGCGAGCGCGAACATCACGCGCTGGCGCTGCCCGCCGCTGAGCTGATGCGGGAAGCGCTTGACCTGCGTGCGCGCGTCGAGGCCGACCCGTTCCAGCAGCTCGGCCGGGTCGGCGCCCGCGTCGCCGACCGCCTCGCGCAGCTGGCGCCCTATCGTCATCGTCGGGTCGAGGCCCGACGACGGGTCCTGGAAGACGGCGCCGAGTGCCGAGCGCCGCGCACGGCGGCGCTGCGGCTCGGGGCCGAGCATGTCGAAGTCGCGGACGATCACGCTCCCGGTCGCGCGCGGCCGGGCGGCGGCCGGCAGCAGGCCGAGCAGCGCCAGCCCGAGCACCGACTTGCCCGACCCGGACTCGCCGACGAGCGCGACGACCTCGCCCGGCGCGATCTCGAGGTCGACGCCGCGCAGCGCGCGGACGTCGCGTCCGCGGCGCGTGAGCGTGACGTGCAGGTCGCGGACGGACGCGCAGGGGTTGGCGGCTGCCGCCGTCATCTCGCCTGCCGCAGCTTGTCGACGTCGACCGCGAACGGCCGTGCCGGGCCGCCCTTCACGTTCTCGACGCCCTTGCGCGAGACCGTCACGTTCTGCAGCTCGGCGAGCGGCAGCACGCAGCCGTGCTCCATCCACGCCGCGGCCGCCTCGACGCCGAGCTCTCGCTGACGGGCGGCGCCGCGAGCGACGACCGCCTCGTCGATCAGCCGGTCGGCCTCCGGCACCGAGCAGGAGAGCCAGTTGACCGAGCCGCCGGTGCGCAGGTAGACGCGCGACCAGCTGTCGGGCGCGAGGTCGTCAGGGACGTTGGTGACGATCAGGACGTCCGGGCGCGCGGAGGGGCGCGTCGTGAGGTCGTACACCTGCGCGAGCGGGATGTCGCGTGTGGTCGCCTTGATGCCTGCCTGCTGCAACTGTCCCTGGAGCAGCTGGGCGATCTGGCCAGCGGCGGGGCCGTCTCCCTGCACCGCCCCGATCACGAGCGGCTCCGTGAAGCGCGACGACAGCGCTCTGAGCTGGTCGGGGTCGACCGGCACGTCGAGCGGCGCCGCTCTCGCGATCGACGTGCCGTCCGGGTAGAAGCTGTCGCTCGCCCGCGCGAGATCCCCGTAGACGGTGTCGACGAGCGCGTCGCGGTCGACGAACTTCAGGAACGCGCGCCGCACCTCAGCGTCGCGCAGCGTGCCCGCGGCGGTGTTGAGGTAGAGCATCATGCGCAGGGTCGAGGGGCGCGTCGTCACCTTCGCGCCGCCGGCCCCGCGCAGCGCCTGCACGTCGGCGGTCGTGAGGCCGTGCGTGATGAGGTCGAGCTGGCCGCCGCGCAGCTCGGTGACCTGCGTCGCCGCGTCCGGGACGACGGTGAACTGCACCTCGCGCACGGTCGGCTTGCTGCGTCTCCACGTCGGCGAGGCGCGCATCACGAAGCGCTGCCCCGGCACCGCCTCGGTCAGCTCGTACGCGCCCGTGCCGGCCGTGTGCGTCTGCAGCCAGCCCTTCGCGAGGTCGCCGTCGCGGGCGTGGCGCTGCACCGCGGTCGGGCTGACGGCCTTCGGCCCGTAGGGGCTGGCGAGGTGGTCGAGGAACGCCGCGTTCGGTCTGCTCAGGCGCACGCGCAGACGTCTCGGGGAGAGGGCCTCCACCTGCTCGACGTCGGCGAGCATGTAGGCGGGGCCGGCGTCGACCTGTCTGCGGCGCTCGAAGCTCGCCTTCATCGCCTGCGCGTCGAACGGCGTCCCGTCCGAGAAGCGCACGCCGGGGCGCAGCGTGAAGTCGTACGTCCGCCCGTCGGCGCCCGCTCTCCAATCGGTCGCGAGCTCGCCGACGAGTCTGCCGTCGTCGGCGTAGCCGAGCAGGCCCTCGTAGGCCGAGTTGGTGATCTGCAGCCCTTCGACGTCGTAGAAGACGTCGGGGTCGACCCCGCCGGGGACGTCCGACTGGAACGGGACGCGCAGCGTCGAGAGCGGTCGATCGCTGTTGGTGGTGGCGGAGCCACAGCCGGCGGCGACGAGACCGCCGATGCACGCGAGCGCCGCCAGGACGCGGGAAGTCCTCATCTGGATCCTCTCTCCCTGATGCTGGCTCCTGCCCGAGGCGCGCCGTCGGTGCAGGAAGGGAGGCGAATGCTTTCCGCGCTGAGAGGTGCCGGCAAGCTACGGGCTGTCGACGCGACGCAGGTGGTTCGGCGACAGGCTGTTGTCGATTCGAACACACGGCGACTGTACAGGTAAACGTTTACCATCGCCGGCTCTTTGGTTATCGTGCAGACCATGTCCTCCCCCGCCGGCAGAGCCCGCACGACGATCCGCGACGTCGCCGCCGCCGTCGGCGTGTCCGCCAAGACCGTCTCGTTGGCGATCAACGGCAAGGACGGCGTCGACCCGGCGACGCGCGCGCAGGTGCTCGCGGAGGCGGCCCGGCTCGACTACCGCGCGAGCCGCAGCGCGCGGGCGCTGCGCGCCGGCCGCAGCAACACGCTCGCGCTGCTGATGCCGATGTTCGGCATCGACGAGACCGAGATGCTGAGCCTCAGCTACTACATGCTGCTCGCGTCCGCCGCCGCCGGCACCGCGTTCGGCCGCGACCACGCGCTGCTGCTGACGCCGAGCGTCGAGAGAACGGCGCTGCTGCGCCAGCTCGACGTCGACGGCGTCGTGATCTGCGACCCGGCGGAGCGCGACCCGCGGATCGACCTGTTCGACGACCTCGGCGTCGAGGTCGTGACGATCGAGCGCGACCCCGGCCGCCCGGAGCAGCGCTGGTACGTCGCCAGCGACAACCGCGGCGACACGCTGCGGATGCTCGACCACCTGCACGACGCCGGCGCCAGACGGATCGCGCTGCTCGCCGCGATCTGCGACTGGGGCTGGATGGTCGACTCCGTCGACGCCTACTGCGACTGGTGCGCCGAGCACGCGGCCGAGCCGCTCGTCGCGCGCGCGAGCTTCAGCGACCTCGTCGGCAGCGCGAAGGCGAGAGCGCGCGAGCTGCTGACGCTGCCGGACCGCCCCGACGCGATCGTCGTGCTCGCCGAGGGCCACGCCGGCGCGGTCGTGCAGGCGGCACGCGAGCTGGGTCTGGAGGTCCCGCGGGACGTGCTGCTGGTGAGCGGGATCGACAGCCCCGAGACGCGCTACGGCGAGCCGGCGATCACGGCGCTCGACCTGCACTCCGACCGGCGCGGCCGCGCCGCGATCGAGCTGCTGCTCGCGCGCCTCGCGGGCGACGAGGAGCCGCAGGCGCCGCGCACGGTCCCGGCCGACCTCGTCGTGCGCACGAGCAGCGTCCCGCCGCTCAGACCGCGCCGCACCACGCGACGACGGCGCTCGCAAGCGCCTTCGTGACCTCGACGACCTGCTCCAGCTCGACGTGCTCGTCGGTGAAGTGCGCGGCGCGCACGTCGCCGGGGCCGAACAGCACGCACGGCAGCCCGGCGAGACGCACGAAGTGGGCCATGTCGGTGCCGTAGGTCATCCCCTCGACGATCGGAGCGCGGCCGAGCGCGGCCTCGCAGGCCGAGGAGAGCGTCGTCACGAGCGGGTGCTCGGCAGGCGTCTCGGAGCCGGCGAAGTCGGCGAGCCACTCGACGACGGGCGGATGCAGCGACGCCCACGCGTCGGCCTGGGTCCAGCGGCGCAGCCGCTCCTCGAAGCCCGCGCGTGCGGTCGCAGAGTCCTCCCCCGGCGCCGTCCCGATGCGCCCCTCGAAGGCGAGCGACTCGGGCACCGTCACCGGCCACTCGCCGCCGCGCACGACGCCGACGTTCGTCGGCAGCGGGCGCGTCGGCAGGCCCGCGTAGAGCGGATGGCCGAAGGCGGCGTTGCGCTCCTCCTCGTAGGCGAGCAGCGCCGTGTGCAGCGAGACGAACTGCTCGATCGCGCTGACGCCCGTCTCGCGCATGCAGGCGTGGGCGGCGCGCCCGGTGAGCGTGACGCGGAAGAACTGCGCGCCGGTGTGCGCCGGGGCGATCCGCGCGCGCGTCGGCTCCGCGACGATCACGCCGTCGACCGCGCCCGCGTTGTCGAGCGCCCACGCGATCGCGCCAGCGCCGCCCGTCTCCTCGCCGACCGTCGTCAGCAGCGCCACGTCGCCGGCCAGCGCGACGCCGGCGTCGTGGACGGCGCGGATCGCGAACAGCGACGCGGCGACCCCCGCCTTCATGTCGCAGGCGCCGCGCCCCCACAGGCGGCCGTCCTCGACGACGCCGGCGAACGGCGGGCGCGTCCAGCGCGCCGGGTCGCCGGCCGGGACGACGTCGACGTGCCCGTTGAGCAGCAGCGAGCGGCCGCCGCCGCGGCCGCGGCGCACCGCGTGGACGTTGCCGCGCGTGGCGAAGCTCTCGCGCGCGGCGCTCGCGAGCCGCGGCGCGACCCTCGCCGGGTCGACCGCCAGCTCGGCGACGTCGAGCCCGGCGTCGCGCGCGGCCGCCGAAACGAGCCGCTGGGCGAGCGCCTCCTCCCCGGTCACGCTCGGCGCCTGCACGAGCTGAGCCGCGAACGCGATCAGCTCGTCGCGGCGCTGCTCGACCGCGGCCGACAGGCGCTCCACGAGTCGATCGCTGGAAGGCATGGGGCGCATGCTCGCCGGGACGCGGAGCCGCGCCAAGCCACAGCCTGTCGCCGTCTCGACGCACGACGACCACCGGCTGGGGCGCGACGAGGCGGCCACGCCGGTCGATCGGCTCCGTGCCGACTCTCGGTCTTTTGGTTTCACTTCGGAGGCGTTCGGCCGACCATCGCTCCATGAAGGGGAAGCTCGCACGTGTTCCGCGTGCGATCGGGATCGGCGTCGTCCTCGCTCTGTCGATCGCTTCGGGAGCATCAGCCGCGGAGATCTCTGGGTCGGTCTTCCACGACTACAACACCAACGGGATCCGCGACACGGACCCGAGATCCGGTGCGGTGGACGTGGGCGTCGGCGGGTTCACCGTGAGAGCGGTGCGGGGCGCGTCGAACGTCGTCGCGACGGCGACGACGGCCGCGGACGGCACCTACAGACTCACCGCGCCGAACGCGAACGTCCGTCTCGACCTGACCGTCCCGCAGCCGTGGTGGCCGACGCGGCAGCTCAACGGCCTGCGCTCCGACGAGCAGTTCGTTGACGCCTCCGCGCCGGTGAGAGGCGCGAACTTCGGCGTGCACCGGCCGCGCGAGTGGTCGTTCGACGATCCGACGGTGTTCTGGCCGACGCAGTCGCCCGGACCGGTGTCCGGCGTGCGTGCAGGCTCCGACGCGATCCGCGGGATCGACTACTTCACCAATCCGCTGACGAACGGCACGTTCGCCGCCGAGCCGAGCAGACGGGTGCTGGCGAGCTTCGGGCAGGTCGGCTCGGTCTTCGGCATCGGCGTCGACCAGAGCACGGGCAACCTCTACGCCGGCGCGTTCTACAAGCGCTTCTCCGGCCTGACCGCGGACGGTCCCGGCGCGATCTTCCGCGTGACGCAGGGCGGCGGCGTCCTGCCGTGGGCGAGACTCCCGGCCGGAACCGACGGCCACCCGACGAGCACGGTCACGAACCAGTGGTTCACGACCGACCTCGACAGATCGTGGGATCTCGTCGGGCGGGCCGGGCTCGGATCGATCAAGGTCGACCCGGCCGACAGAAACGTCTACGCGGTCAACCTGGCCGACAAGAGCCTCTACCGGCTCCCGCTTGGCGGCGTGCCTCCGGTCACACCGGCGGCCGTCACGGAGATCCCCGACCCGGGCTGCCCCGGCGGCGACTGGCGGCCGTTCTCGATCGGCTTCGAGCGCGGCAGCGGCGCGATGTACGTCGGCGGAGTCTGCTCGGCGGAGACGTCGCAGGACCCGACTCAGCTGGCCGCCGTCGTGCTGCGCGTCAGCGATCCCGAGGGCAGCCCGACGTTCGACATCGCCCAGATCGTGTCGCTGGGCTACGACCGCGTGAACCGCGCGCCGGTCAACCACGACAACACGAGCAACTGGCGGCCGTGGCCGACCGCGGCGACGATCACCGACAGAGGCTTCCAGTCGCCGCCGGACGACAGCCGCGGAACGCGCGCGTCGACCAGCGGGCCGGTGCTCGTCTACGACGAGTCCTACCCACAGCTCGCCGCGATCGGCTTCGACTCCGACGGCTCGATGCTGCTCTCCTTCCGCGACCTGATGGGCGACATGTCCGGCCAGGCCGTCCCCGGCGAGGGCTCCGGCCCGCACCAGTCGGTCGTCGCCCAGGGCGACCTGCTGCGCGCCGCGCCCAACGGCTCCGGCGGCTTCACGCTCGAGTCCAGAGGCGTCGTCGGCGGGCGCACCGGCTTCGGGCTCATCCCCGTCTCCAGCGGTGGGTACGGGCCGATAGGGCCCGGCGGCGGCTACTTCTACGACCCGCAGCCGGGCCACGGCTTCGATGCCGGACCGACCAACGAACAGGGCGGTCTGCTGCAGATCCCGGGCTTCAGCGACGTGCTGACGACGCAGATCGACGCGATCGACATCAGAGACAACGGCCTGCTCTGGTACGACAACGCGAACGGCGGCAAGACGCGCCGGTTCCAGAACGTCGTCACCACCGTCGGCTCGGCCGGCGGGTTCTCGAAGGCGAACGGCCTCGGCGACCTCGACGCCTACAGCGGCCGCGCACCGGTCCAGATCGGCAACCGCCTCTGGTACGACGTCGACGCCGACGGGATCCAGGACACCGACGAGGACCCGGTCGTCGACACCGTCGTCGAGCTGCTCGACGAGAACGGCGTCGTGATCGACAACACCACGACCGACTCCAGAGGCGAGTACGTCTTCGCGATCGCGCCCGACACGAGATACAGCGTCCGCGTCCCGCTCGCGCAGCCGTCACTCGACGGCTGGGTCGTGACGCAGGCGTTCGCCGGCGACGACCGCCGCACCGACTCCAACGGACGCGAGCAGGACGGCCGCTCCGTCGCGTCGGTGAGCGCGCACGAGGTCGGCCGCAACGACCACTCCTACGACTTCGGCTTCACGAGAGCCAGAAGACCGCCGCCTCCGCCTCCGCCACCACCACCGCCTCCGCCTCCGCCCGAGGAGCCGCAGCCGCCGGTCCCGCCGCCGCTCGCTCCGCCCGCGCCGCCGCAGCCGACCTACGCCGGCGCAGAGCCGTCGCCGAACACGCCGATGGTGCTCGTCAAGTACCTCGTCAGACGCTCGGGCGGCAGAGTCTCCCTGAGAAGACTCCAGTTCGGCATGGTCCTGCGCAACGCCGGCCCCGAGACCGTCAACCGCCTGCGGCTGTGCGACAACCTCCCCCGGCTGCTCACCGTCCTCGGCGCGACCAGACTCGCAAGAAGATTCCCCAGAGCACGCCAGGTCTGCTGGAGACTCGCGAGCCTCCCGAGCGGCCACGCGCGCAAGTTCCACGTCCTCACCCAGCTGCGCAGAAGAGTCCTGATCGGGCTCCTGATCAACCGCGCACGCGCCGTCGCACAGAGAGTCAGACCGGCGCATGCGAGAGCGGTCGTGCGGCCGAGACGACCCGCTCCGAGAGTCACCGGCTGAGCCGGTCGGGAGCGCAGCCGAGCCAACTTCGGGCAGGGAACCAGAGGGTTGGTGCGTTGTTGCGCCGTGTCGCGTCTGTCCTGTGCGAACGATGGGTAGGAACGTCTCTCGGCCGATCGCTATGGGGGCGAGCATGTCCGAGTCGCGCAGCAGCCGATCGACGGACCGCAGCAGGCGTTGGAGGTTGTCGGCGCCCGTCGCGGCGGTGGCGGTCGTGTTCGCGTGCGCGCTGCCGGCGGGAGCTGCGACGGTCTCCGGCAGCGTCTTCAACGACTACGACACGAACGGCCTGCGCGACACCGATCCCGACAGCGGTGCGGTCGACGTCGGCGTCGGCGGCCTGACCGTGCGTGCGCTGACCGGCACCGGCGCGGTCGCCGACACCGCGACGACGGCCGCCGACGGCAGCTACGCGCTGAGAGCACCCGACGGCCGTGTCCGGATCGAGCTGACGGTGCCCTCGCCGTGGCAGCCGACGCGGCAGCTGAACGGCCTGCGCTCCGACGAGCAGTTCGTCGATGCGAGCAGCGTCGTCAGAGGCGCCGACTTCGGCGTCCACCACCCGCACGAGTGGTCGTTCGACGCGCCCGAGGTCTACCTGCCGATGCAGTGGGCCGGCCCGACCGACGCGAGAAACACCGGCGCGGACGCGATCCGCGCCTTGTCGTACTTCACGACGCCGCTCGGTGACGCGCCTCCCGGCCCGCCCCCGCCGCTGTGGAGCAACCAGCCGTCACGGCGGGTCCTGGCGAGATTCGGCGAGGTCGGCACCATCTTCGGGCTCGGGGTCGACCAGCGCGGCGGCGCGCTGTACGCGGGCGCTTACTACAAGCGCTACACCGGGCTGACGCCGGCCGGCGCCGGCGCGATCCACCGCGTCACGCAGGGCGGCGCGGTCAGCCTCTGGGCAGATCTGCAGGCAGGGGCCGACGCGCACCCGACGAGCAGAGCGATCGACGACTGGACCGGCCCAGCGCCGGCGAACCGCGACATGCAGTGGGAGCCGGTCGGCAAGCGCGGGCTCGGCTCCGTCGAGGTCGACCCGCAGAACCGCAACGTCTACACCGTCAACCTCTTCGACAAGCAGCTGTACCGGCTGCCGCTCGACGCAACGCCGCCGGTCAGACCGGCCGCCGCGACGCCGATCCCCGACCCGGGCTGCCAGGGCGGCGAGTGGCGCCCGTTCTCCGTCGGCTTCGACCGCGTCAGCGGCGCCGCCTACGTCGGCGGCGTCTGCGCCGCCGACGCGTCGCAGAGCACGGCCGACCTCAGAGCGGTCGTCTACCGCGTCGGCGACCCTGCTGGCAGCCCGAGCTTCACGCAGGTGCTGTCGGTCCCGCTCGCCTACGAGCGGATCCCGGTCGGCGCGGTCAGCACGCAGTTCTTCAGCAGCCGCTGGCAGCCGTGGCCGACGCCTGCGTCGCTCGCCGCACAGGCGCCGAGAGGCGCGACGGTGCTGACGCCGTCGGACACCACCCGCGGCACGCGCGTCGTCAACGGCGCCACGACCTCGGTGCAGGACGAGTCCTACCCGCAGCTGACCGCGATCTCGGTGCTCGGCGACGGCAGCCTGCAGCTCGGCTTCCGCGACCTGATGGGCGACATGAGCGGCAACACGCTGAGCGGCGAGGGCCCGCCGTCCGGCAACGGCATCAGCCCCACGATCCAAGGCGACCTGCTGCGCGCGTCACCCGCGGCCGGCGGCGGCTTCGAGCTCGAGTCGGGCGGCGTCGTCGGCGGCGTCAGAGGCTTCGGCGCGGGCACGAACTACGGGCCGATCGGGCCCAGAGGCGGCTACTTCTACGACCCGCGCCCCGGCGCCGCGCCGACCTCCCAGCCGACCGAGTATCAGGGCGGCTTGCTGCAGCTGCCCGGCTTCCGCGACGTGCTCACGACGCAGACCGACGTCGACATCAGCAACGACAACGGGCTGCTGTGGTACGACAACGCCGACGGCATCCGCACGCGGCGACTGCGCAACTACGTCACCCAAGGGCCGAACGAGGGCTTCGGGAAGGCGAACGGGCTCGGCGACCTCGACGCCTACAGCGGCCGTGCACCTGTCCAGATCGGCAACCGCCTCTGGTACGACGTCGACAGCGACGGGCTTCAGGACGCCGGCGAGAGTTCGGTCGCCGACACCGTCGTCGAGCTGCTCGACGACAGCGGCGTCGTGATCGACAACACGACGACGGACTCCAGCGGCGAGTACGTCTTTGCGATCGGGCCGGACACGCCGTACAGCGTGCGCGTCCCGCTCGCGCAGTCGTCGCTCGACGGCTGGGCGGTGACGCAGGCGTTCGCCGGCTCCAACCCGCGGATCGACTCCAACGGCGTCGAGCGCGACGGCCGCTCCGTCGCCTCCGTCGCGGCCCACCCCGTCGGTCACAACGACCACAGCTACGACTTCGGCTTCGACAGACCGAGACCGCCGAGACCACCGGAGCCGCCGCAGCCACCGCTCGAGCCGCCGGTCGAGCCTCCGCTGGCGCCGCCGGCGCCGCCGCAGCCGCAGTACGCGGGCGCCGAACCGTCGCCCAACGCGCCGATGGTGCTCGTCAAGTACCTCGTACGGCGGACCGCCGGCAGAGTCACGCTCAGAAGACTCCAGTTCGCGATGGTGATCCGCAACGCCGGCCCGCAGACCGTCAGCCGCGTGAGACTGTGCGACAACCTCCCGCGCCTGCTCGACGTGCTCGGCGCGACCAGACTCGCCAGAAGATTCCCCAGAGCCCGTCAGGTCTGCTGGAACCTCGCCAGCCTGACCAGCGGCCAGGCGAGGACGTTCAACGTCCTCACCCAGCTGCGCAGAAGAGTCCTGCTCGGTCTGCTCGTCAACCGTGCCCGCGCGATCGCCCAGAGAGTCAGACCCGCGCACGCGAGAGCCGTCGTGCGGCCTCGCAGCGCAGCGCCGAGAGTCACCGGGTAGTCAGCCTGGCGACCCGCGATCGAGGAGCGCGGTGAGGCGTCGCAGCACGCCCGAACGCCAGCCGCCGCCCATGATCGTGCGGGCGAGCTGCTGGTGCGCGTCGTCGGGGTCGAAGCCGGCGTGCTCGATGAACAGCCGCGTGCCGTGCCCCTCCGGCACGAGTGTCCAGGTAACCGTCCAGTCCAGCAGCGCGTCGGATTGCGTCGTTCCAGCTGATGCGCAGGCGCCTGCACGGCTCGATCTCGAGCACCTCGCAGGCGATCTCGCCGCTGAACCCTGTCTTGGGGTTGGGCGGCGCGTGGAACGTGAAGCGGTGACCGAGCTGGGGGCGGAAGTCGGTCTCCATCAGCCACTGCCGCATCAGCGCGGGTTCGGTCAGGGCCGCCCAGACGCGCTCGGGCGAATGCGAGAAGAACTCGTCGACCTCGATCACGCGCAGGTCGTCGTCGTGCCCGCGGGCAGGGGTCGCGTCGGTCATCTGTCCTCCGCGGCCGCTTCACGGTCGAGCACGTCGTGCATGTCACGCAGGCGCTCGCGCCAGAACCGCTCGTAGGGAGTCATCCAGTCGTGCAGGTCCCGCAGCGGGCCGGGCGCGATCTCGATGTGGCGGAAGCGTCCGTGGCGCGTCTCGGTGACGAGCCCAGCCTCGCGCAGGACGCGGAGGTGCTCCGAGACGCTCGGCCGGGCCATCTCGTAGCGCTCGGCGATCGCGCTGACCGTCTGCGGCCCGTCGAGCAGAAGGCCGAGGATGTCGCGCCGCGTCGGGTTCGCGAGCGCGCCGAACAGCCGGTCGACGGGCGAGGGCTGCGCGCGCTGAGCCACGCGTCAGGCCGCCGAGAGCACGAACCCGTTGCCGTCCGGGTCGCTGAACGTCGCCTGCCGGCCCCACGGCAGCTCGTTGGGACCGTCGACCTCGACGCCGCTGCCGCGGAGCCGCTCGGTGTCGGCGTCGATGTCGCCGCTCTCCAGGATCACGCCCGTCAACGCGGGCAGCTGCATCCCGCCGAACCCAGGGTGGAGCACGATCGCCGTGTCGCTGCCGGGCGGCGCCACCTCCAGCCAGCGGAGCTCGCCCATCGCCGTGTCGGTCCGGACCTCGAAGCCCATGCTGTCGACGTAGAACGCGAGCGCTCGATCCTGATCGGCGACGGGTGCGGTGAGGGTGCGGATGCGGGAGATCGTCATGCGCCGATGATAGGTAGGCATCTGCCTACATGTCAAGCGTAGGCTTTTACCTACACGTTCGCGGGTCGCGCGCTCACCTCGACGCGCCGCGCGCGACTTCTTCACCGAGAGCCGCACGATCAGCATCGCGCGCTGAGACACAGACGCAGCCGGCGCGCGGCGCCGGCTCAGCCGCGCACGGCGCGCCCCTCCAGCAGCGCGTCGAGCCGCGGGCTCGCCGGGGCGAGACGGCGCGCGACCTCGACGGCGGAGGCGACGGCGGACTCCTGCGACTCGACGTCGACGAGGTGGTGGCCGGCGAACGAGATGCCGCCCTGCGCCTGTCGCGGGGCGATCGTCCTCCGCGCGCGCACCGCCGCCGGGGTGACGCAGAGGTGCTCGAACGCCTCGCGCGCGAGCAGCTCGTCGTCTGGGACGGAACGGTTGGCGATCCAGCTCTTGAAGAGGTCGACGCCGTGGGTCGGGCCGAGCCAGATCGTGACGTCGCTCCAGCCGTCGTGGACGGAGATGTTGTACGTCGACCAATGGGCGCGCCGCGCCGGCATGAACAGCGGCTCGCGGTGGATGCCGATCTCGACCGGGGCGTAGCGGAACGCGCGCAACGCGTCGACGAGGTCGCCGCTGCCGGCGAGCGGATCGAGCAGCTCCGCGGCGGCGAGCGGCGGCAGCGCGAGCACGACGTGGTCGACCTGGTGCGCGCCGCCGGCGCCGTCGCGCAGCGCGAAGCCCGTGCCCTCCGCGCGGATCTGCGCGACCGGTGCGCCGACGCGCGCGTCGCCGTTCGGCACGGCGTCGGCGAGCGCGACGACGACGCGCCCGAGACCACCGGGGAGGTTGCGCCACAGCGGCGCCTCGTCCGGCGCGGTGCCGGGCGGGACACGCGCCAGCAGCGCCGTCGCCCCGCGCGCCGACAGCGACGGCGCCTCCTCGACACGGCAGCCGACGAGCGCCGCGCAGGCGGCGTACATCAGCTGCTCGCGCTGCTCGGTGGTGGCGGGGATCGCTTCGACGACGTCGGCGAGCGGGATCTCCCAGCTCGCGTCCTGCGCCTCCAGCTCGACCGCGCGCGTCACGAACGCGACGAACGCCGCGCCTTCCGGGCCGTCGGCGACGATCTCGCGCGGCCAGCCGTCCGCGCGCGTGTGCGGCGTGACGACGAGCGGGCGCGGCATGCCCTCGACGGCGAGCGTGAACGACTGCGGCGCCGGGATCAGGTCGCCGTCCAGCTCCAGCAGCTCCAGCAGCCGCGCGAAGCGGGGGAACAGCTCCGGCGATATGTGCTGCGCCCCGGCATCGATCCGCAGCTCGGCGCCGTCGATCTCCACGTCCGCGTCGCGCACGTTGCCGCCGAGCCGGCCACGTGCCTCCAGCACGACGACGTCGTGCGTTCCGGCGAGCAGCCAGGCGGTCGTGAGTCCGGCGACGCCGCCGCCGACGATTCCTACGCGCATCTCGTCCCTCCGTCCCAGTCGAGGATCACCTTCCCGCACCTGCGGCTCGCGACCGCCGCGAACGCGCGCTCGAAGTCCTCGCACGCGAAGCGGTGCGTGACGAGCGGTGCGATGTCGAGCCCTTCGCGCACCAGCCGGCTCATCTCGTCCCACGTCTCGAACACCCGCCGCCCGAAGATCCCCTGGATCGTGAGCATCTTCGTGACGACCGCCGACCAGTCCAGCTCGACGCGGTCG
Organism: Conexibacter woesei DSM 14684; assembly: GCF_000025265.1. Lineage (GTDB taxonomy): Bacteria > Actinomycetota > Thermoleophilia > Solirubrobacterales > Solirubrobacteraceae > Conexibacter > Conexibacter woesei. Next base: position 2,445,540 of record NC_013739.1, on the reverse strand, counting down.
CTCGTCAGGCCGAGAGCGGCGAGCCGGCCGCCTGGGACGAGTTGGTCGATCAGCTCCTGCAGCCCCGCGCCGCTGCCCGACATCTCCAGCCCGACCGAGAACCGCGGCGGCTGCGCGCCGCCTTCGGACAGCGTGCGCGCAGCGGGCACGCCGAGCCGGTCCGCGAGCGCCAGCCGGTAGTCGCTGACGTCGCTGACGAGCACGCTGCGGGCGCCAGCGTGGCGGGCGACGGCGGCGGCCATCAGCCCGATCGGCCCGGCGCCGGCGATCGCGACGTCCTCGCCGGCGAGGTCGAAGTGCAGCGCGGCGTGGACGGCGTTGCCGAAGGGGTCGAAGATCGCGGCGACGTCGAGGTCGACCGGCTCGGCCCACGGCCAGACGTTCCCGGCCGGCAGCGCGACGTACTCGGCGAACGCGCCGTCGCGGTGGATGCCGATCACGCTCGTGCGGTCGCACAGGTGGAAGTCGCCGGCACGGCAGCTCGGGCACGCGTTGCAGGCGACGTGGCTCTCCCCGCCGACGACGTCGCCGGGCGCGAGCGGCCGGTCGGAGGCGTTCTCGACGACCGTCCCGACGAACTCGTGGCCGGTCACGAGCGGCGGGGCGATCGTGCTGCGCGCCCAGCCGTCCCACCGGTAGATGTGCATGTCGGTGCCGCAGATCCCCGTGCGCAGCACCCGGATCAGGACCTCGCCGTCGCGCGGCGTGGGCGCGGGAACGTGTTCGAGCCGCAGTCCCGGTGCGGCGTCCGGCTTGATCAGCGCGAGCATCGGACCGCCTCAGTTCAGCGCCGGCGAGACGAACGCGCTCAGCGGCCGCGGGGTGAGGCCGTGCCGGCGCTTGAACGCCTCGTTGCGGCGCCCGCACTCGACCCAGCGGACGTCGTGCGCGAGCGCGATGCGGACGATCTCGGCGAAGACGAGGTACGCGGGACTCAGCCGCTCGACCGCGTGGTCGGCGTAGCCGACCGACCACCAGTGCACGTGCGCGGCGTCGATCAGCACGATCCCGCCAGCGATCAGACGCCCCTCGTGGCGCAGCTCGATCACCCTCGCGGTCTCCCCCAGCAGCCGCACGAAGCGCGGGAAGCGCTGCTCGTCGTAGTACGCCGCGTTGCCGTACTTCGCCGCGTTGCCGCGCGCGAGCTGGACGAACGCGTCGAGATCCGCCTCCTCGGGCGCGAGCGTGCGCAACTCGACGCCGGCGTCGTCGGCGATCCGCTGGTAGCGGCGCAGGTTGCTGCGCGCGCCTTTCGAGATGCTCGCGAGGTACGCCTCGTAGTCGGCGACCGGCGCGAGGTCGAGCACGAAGCGGCGGTCGATCTCGACGCAGCGGATCCCGGCGATCGTGAGGCCGCGCGCCGCCTCGCTGTCGTCCTCGACGTTGGCGAAGCAGAAGCGCGCCGCGCCAACCTCGCGCGAGAGCCGCTCGACCGTCGCGACGATCTCGCCCCACGCGTGCTCGTCGCCGCCGAGCACCGGCGGCGAGCCGTCGTAGCAGTGCCACACGTGGCTCAGCAGGACCGGCTCGTCCGCGCACTCCGGGACGTGGTCCGCGAGCACGCGCATCGGGTCGACGCCCCGCACCAGGTAGGTCGGGACCCCGCACCGCAGGGTGCCGTCGCCGGGGTCCCTGCCGACGACGTAAGCGCGGTCCTCGACCGCGTGCAGGGGCAGCTGTTCGAGCGCTGACAGGAACGCGTGGTGGTAGAACGCGGGCGCACCGGCGGCGGCGACGAGGCCGTCCCAGTCCTCGGCATCGACGTCGACGACGCTGCGCAGCACGTCGAGCTGGAGCGTCATCGCGCTCACCCGCCCGCGGCCGCGGGCGGCTTGCGCCCGACGACGAAGGAGTTCGGCGTCTGCGGCGACGGCGGGATCGTCGTCACCTGCTCGAAGCCGGCGTCGCCCAGCCAGGCCTCGATCTCCGCGCCGGTGTAGTTCTTCCCCTCGCCGGTCTCGACCAGCATGTTCACGCTCATCGCGGCGGCCAGCTCCGGCCCGCGCTTGTCGTCGTCGACCAGTATCTCGACGACGACCACGGTGCCGCCGGGCTCGAGCGCCTCGTTGCACTTGCGCAGCAGCGCGCGGTTGACCGGCTCGTCCCAGTCGTGCAGCACGGAGCCGAGCAGCGCGAGGTCATGGCCTCCCGGCAGCCGCTCGTCGACGCGGAAGTCCCCCGGCTCGACCGCGATCCGCTCCGCCAGGCCGGCACGCTCGATCCGCCGCTGCGCTATGTCGCAGACGAACGGGAGGTCGTAGACGGTGGCGGTCAGATGCGGCCAGCGTCTGCACAGCTCGATCGGGTAGACCCCCGATCCGCCGCCGACGTCGAGCACCCGCGCATGCGACGAGCAGTCGAACGTCTCGGCGAGCACGCCGGCCGTCGCCGCCGAGTACGAGTCGACCGCATCCCAGAAGATGGCGTGCAGCACCTCGTCCTCGGGCACGAACAGGCTGTCTCGCTCGCCGCGCTCCCACGTGACCGGCCCGTCGCTGCGCAGCGACTCGAGCAGTCTGCTCGCGACCGCGTACTCGCGCCGGTCGAGCCATTTGACGTAGTCGCCGAAGTACTGCGGCCGGCCCTCGACGAGGTAGGTCTCAGCAGCGGCGCTGTTGCGCAGCCGCTCGCCGTCGCGCTCGACGAGCCCCAGCGACGCGCAGGCGGTCGCGAACACGTCGGCGGCGCGCTCCCCGAAGCCCAGCTCGGCCCGCATCTCCTCGACGGTCATCTCCCCCGCGCGCGACAGCCGGCCGAAGAGGTCCAGCTCGACCGCCACTCCGATCACCTTCGCACCCCAGAAGCCCATCGCCACCCGCAGCAACGGGACATAGGTCACCTGCTCGTGCGCAAGCTGTGAAGCGTGCATCGTCTCCCCCTAGCGGGACGTTCCGCCACGCAGCAGCCGACGCTGCGCGACCCCCTGTTTCAGTTCCTCCGCGCGGTCGTCCCCCGATCACGCGCCCCGTTCCACCATAAAGAAGCAAGCCATCTTTATGTGGCCCGTGTCCGCGTTCAAACGTCCGGTCGGCGAGGGCGGACGTGGCGGTCGAACCAGTCGAGCAGCGCCTCGTTCTGAACGACGCGCGCCCGCGGGTGCCCCAGGCCCATCGAGCCGCCGTGCGAGGTCTGCGGCATCCGCAGCATCTCGGCCGGGCAGCCGTGCAGCTTCAGCAGGCCATAGAAGCTGTCGGCGTTCGCCGGCGGGGTCCGCAGGTCCTGCTCGTGGTGGACGATCAGCGTCGGCGTACGGCAGTTCGCGGCGAAGCTGGCCGGCGACTGCGCGGCGCGCTGCGCCGGTGTCGGCGGCGCAGCCTCTCCCGCGCGCGTCAGCCACGACGCGAAGACGCGGCCGATGTCGGCGCCGGCGTTGATCGTCCAGTCGAGCACCGCGCTCTCCACCACGGCCGCTCCGAAGCGGTCGTCGTGGGTCGCAAGCCACGCCGCGAGGTAACCCCCGCCCGAGATGCCCCAGACGCCGAGCGCCGTGGGTTCGGCCAGCCGTGCGGCGACCGCAGCGTCGACGGCTCGGAGCAGATCGCTCGCGTCGAGGTTGCCCCAGTCGCCGTGCAGGTCGCGCGCGAAGTCGACGCCGTAGCCGGTCGACCCACGGTGGTTGACGAGCAGAACGCCGTAGCCGGCGGCAGTGAGCATGCACGTGTCGAAGCCGAACATCTGGCCCCAGCCCGCGTGCGGTCCGCCGTGCGCGGCGAGCAGCGTCGGGACCGGGCCGTCGGCGCCGTGCGGGCGCAGGAACCACGCGTCGAGCGCGGTGCCGTCGGCACCGCTGAGCGGCAGTGGGAGGACGTCGAAGGGCGCCCCGCGCGGATAGTCGCCGCCGTTGAGACGCGTCAGCCGGCGCACCGCGCCGGACGGCTCTGCAACCCACAGGTCAGGCGGCTCGTGCAGCGAGGTGACGCCGAGCGCGACACGCCCGGCGGCGGCGTCGAGCGGGACGGCGCTGTGGTCGCCCGCAAGCAGCCGCCGCGCGCGACGCGGCCCGTCCAGCGCGACGCCCCACGCCTGCAGCTGCCCGCCGACCTGCACGGAGACGAACGCCTCGCCGCCGTCGTCGGCGACCGCGATCCGCGGCGTCTGCAGGTGCTCCCAGGCGAAGTCGCCGAGCAGCAGGCCGAACAGCCAGCCGTCGGCCGCGGGCGTGCGCACGCGCTCGGGCGCGTCCGGCGCGGCGGCCGTCACGAGGAGGTCGAGCGGCTCGGCGTGCGCGAGCGCACGATTGGGGCCGGTGCGGACGATCTCGCCGGCGCCGCGCCACGCCGCGACGGGCGCGAAGCCCTCGAACGGGGTCTCCCACAGCAGCCGCTCGGCGCGGTCGGCGAGCCGCAGCGCGCGCAGTTGGAAGCACGGCCGCTCGCCGAGCGTGAAGCTGAGGTGCAGCAGCTCGCCGCCGTCGGGCGACCACGCGACCGAGACCGGCACGGCGCCGTGGTCGGTCAGCTGCACGGGCTCGCCGCCGTCGGCGTCGACCGCGAACAGCTCGGCGACGGCGTCACGCACCAGCCCGACGCCTTCCAGGCGCCACATCTCGTCCGTCACGCGGTATGGCTCGGAGCGGTCGCGCGGCGGCACGGCGCGTGCGCCGACGACGACCGTCCGGCCGTCCGGCGAGACCGCCGGCTCGACGCCGCAGACGCCCCACGGGCGCCCCGTCAGCGCGACCGGCGGCGCGCCGTCGCGTCCTACGCGGTGGAGCTGGCGCTCGCCGGCGCGGTCGGACAGGAAGACGACGCCGGAGCCGTCGGGCAGCCACGCCGGCGCGGTGTCGGTTGCCTCCAGCCGCGTCAGCGCGACCGGCGCGGCCCACTCGTCGCCGCCGACGTCGACCGCGAGCAGCTGGACGAGGTCGCGCCGGCCGTCGGGCGAGACGCCCGCGACGGCGCAGACGGCCGTCGCGCCGTCGCGCGTGAGCCTCGCCGACAGCAGCGTGCGCAGGCGCAGGACGTCGGCGGGTGCGGTCATCGCCCGCCCGCCGTGTCGAGCTGCGGGACGGCGTCGAGCAGCAGGCGCGCGTAGTCGGTCCTCGGCGCGCCGAAGACCTCTGCCAGCGGTCCCTGCTCGACGATCCGCCCGTGCCGCATCACCGCGACCGCGTCGGCGACGTTCGAGACGACCGCGAGGTCGTGCGAGATGAACACCATCGCGAGCTCGCGCCGCGCCCGCAGCTCGTGCAGCAGCTCCAGCACGCCGGCCTGCACCGAGCAGTCGAGCGCGGAGGTGATCTCGTCCGCGATCACGACGTCGGGCTCGGCCGCGAGCGCCCGCGCGATCGCGATCCGCTGACGCTGGCCGCCGGAGAACTCGTGCGGGTGCTTCGCCGCCGCGGCGGCGTCGAGCGCGACCGTCTCCAGCAGCTCTGCGACGGCGTGGGAGCGCTCGCGCCGCGGGCGGTCGCCGAGCGCCTCCGCGATCGCCGCGCCGACCGTCATCCGCGGGTTCAGCGACGCGTACGGGTCCTGCGGCACGAGCTGGACGCGGCGGCGCAGCGCGCGCAGGCGGCGGCGCGACTGGCGCCGCAGGTCGATCCCGTCGAGCACGACGTCGCCCTCGCAGCGCAGCAGGCCGACGACGGCCTTTGCGACCGTCGACTTGCCCGAGCCGGACTCGCCGACGAGCCCGAGCGTCTGCCCGCGGGCGAGCGTGAACGAGACGCCCTCCACGACCGTGGTCCGGCCGTACGCGACCGAGAGGCCGCTGACCGCGAGGACCGGATCGTCGTGCCTCATCGCCGCCGCCTTCATCCGCTCGTCTCCCCGACCGCGACGGGCCGCGCCTCGTGGCACGCGACCCGGCGGCCCTCACCTGCCCGCTCCAGCTCCAGCTCCGGCGCCGTCTCGCGGCAGCGTTCTGTCGCGAGCGCGCAGCGCGCCGCGAACGCACAGCCGTCCGGCCGCTGCTCCGGCTGCGGCGGGCGGCCCGGCAGGCCGCGCGGCGGTCGCCGCTCTGCCCCGAGCTCGATCCGCGGCGTCGCGCCCAGCAACGCCCGCGTGTACGGATGCGAGACCGCGCCGCTGCGCAGCAGCTCCGCCGGCAGCTCCTCGACGATCCGCCCCGCGTACATCACGAGCACGCGGTGGCAGAGCTGCGCCACGACGGCGAGGTCGTGCGAGATGAAGAGGATCGCGGTGCCGCGCTCGCGGTTCGCCTCGCACAGGAGGTCGAGCACGTCGGCCTGGACGGTCACGTCGAGCGCCGTCGTCGGTTCGTCCGCGATCAGCAGCTCGGGTCCGGGGAGCAGCGCCGCGGCGATCATCGCGCGCTGCCGCATCCCGCCGGACAGCTCGTGCGGGTACTGCCGCATGCGCCGCTCCGGCTCGGAGATCCGCACGGCGCCGAACGCCGCGACCGCGGCGTCGCGTGCCTCGCCGCGCCCCAGCCCGCCGTGCACGCGGACGACCTCGGTCGCTTGCGTCCCGACCCGCAGCGCGGGGTTGAACGAGCTGGACGGGTCCTGGAAGACGACCCCGACGCGCGTCGCCAGGCGCGCGTCGGTGTCCGCGGCGAGCAGGTCCAGCTCGCCGAGGCGGAGCACGTCGGCGCTCGCGCCGACGCCCGCGCCCAGCAGCCGTGCGACGGCCATCGCCGTCAGCGACTTGCCGCTGCCGGACTCGCCGACGAGGCCGACGATCTCGCCCGGCGCGACCGCGAAGTCGACGCCGCTGACGAGCGGCACGCCGTCGGCGCGCGTCACCGACAGGCCGCTCACCGACAGGCCCGCGGTCGGCGGCGCGCCGTTCGCGGAAGCGGCGGCGACGGAGGCCGTCGGCGGGTCGGCGAAGGCCGGCGGGCCGGCGACGGCCGGCGGCGCAGAGACGGCCGGCGGCGCAGAGACGATGACCGGCCGCCGCGCGCGGCCCGCCTGGCGCGGGTCGAGGATGCTCGCGAGCCCGTCGCCGATCAGGCCGGCGGTCACGCCCGTCAGCACGATCCCGAGCGCCGGGCCGACCGCCTGGATCGGGTTCGTGTAGAGCGACGCGAGCCCGTCCGTCAGCATCGTCCCCCAGTCGTAGGAGGGCGGCTGCACGCCGAGGCCGAGAAAGCTGAGCGCCGACAGCGCGACGACGGCAGCCGAGAACGCGACCGACGTCAGCACCAGCAGCGGCTCGGCGACGTTCGGCAGGACATGGCGCCGCAGCACGTGCCACGACGACAGCCCGAGCAGGCGCGCGACCGCGACGTGGTCGCGCCCGGCGACCGATCTCGCGAGCGTGTGCGTGAGGCGGGCGAAGGTCGCGACGAACGCGAGGCCGATGCCGACCGTGGCGCTCTTCGCGCTCGGCGCGAGGATCGCCGTCACCGTGATCGCGACGAGGATCGCCGGATAGGCGACGAGCAGGTCGACGAAGCGTGCGCCGACCGCCTGCGCGCGCGGCCGCAGCAGCGACAGCGTCGTGCCGAGCAGGATCCCGCCGACGGCCGCGATCGCCGTCGCGGCGGCCGCCATCAGCAACGTCAGCCGCGCGGCGACGATCGTGCGGGCGAGCACGTCGCGCCCGAGCCGATCGGTGCCGAGCGGGTGCGCCCACGACGCGCCCTGCTGCCCCGCGTCCGTCAGCCGCTCGGCAGCGTCGCCGGCGAGCAGCGGGCCGACGAGCGCGACCGCCAGCAGCAGCGCCAGCAGCACGAGCCCGGCGCGGGCGGCGGGCGCGAGCCCGCGCACGCGCGTCACGGCCGGTCCCCCGACAGCGAGCGCGGATCGATCGCGGCGAGCGCGACGTCGACCAGCAGCGTCACCGTGCATGCCATCGCGCCGAGCAGCAGGACGGTGCCCTGGATGACGGGGTAGTCGCGCAGCTCGACCGCTTCCACGAGACGGCTGCCGATGCCGGGCAGCCCGAAGATGTTCTCGACCACGACGGTCCCGCCGAGCAGGCCGGCGAGCAGCAGGCCGCCGTAGGTCAGCGTGCTCGTGAGGATGTTCGGGAGCGCGTGGCGCAGGTAGAGGCGGCGCGCGGAGATGCGCTTGCCGCGCGCGGTCCGCATGTAGTCCTGCTCGAGCACCGTCGCGACCTCGCGCCGCGCGATGCGGGCCAGCGTCGCGGTCGGGCCGATGCTGATCGCGATCACCGGCAGCACGAGCCCTGACGCGGTGTCGGCGCCGGCAGCCGGGAACAGCCCGAGCGTGACCGCGAAGACGAACACGAGCAGCGTCCCGGCGACGTACTCGGGCACCGAGCCGCCGATGCTCGTCGCGACCGTGAACGCGGTGTCGAGCCAGCCGCGTCCGCTCCGGCACGCGACGGCGACGAGCAGGCCGAGCCCGACGCCCGCGAAGAGCACGACGAGCACCGCCAGCAGCGCCAGCTCGGCGGTCAGCGCGAGCCGGGCGCCGAGCACGTCGGCGACGGGCTCGCCGGTCTCGAACGACTCGCCGAAGGAGCCGCCTGCGAGCGCCCCGACGTAGTCGGCGAACTGCGCCGGCAGCGGCTCGTCGAGCCGCAGCTGCTGCTGGATGTACGTCACCTGCTCCGGGGTCGCGTTGATGCCGGCGATGTTGCGGGCCGGGTCGCCAGGGATCAGGTGAACCATCAGGAACGTCACGACGACGAGGCTGGCGAGCACGCACGCCACCCCCGCGAGCCGCCGCACCACGAAGCCGGGCCACGGCGACGCGACGCGCGACCTGCGGCCTCGCAGCACTGCGGCTTCGGGTCCGGCGGACATCTCAGCGGCCCCGGATCGAGCCGACTTCGATCATGCCCTGCGGCGCGAGCCCGGTGACGTCGTCGCTCCAGACGGCGGCGACGGTGAAGCTCGTCAGCGGGAGCACGTCGACGTCCTCCACGACCGCTCTCTGCGCGTCGCCCCAGGCGCCACAGCGCCCGTCGCCGACGGTCGACGTGGCGCGCGCGACCGCCCGCTTCCACGCCGGGTTCTGGAGGCTCGCGACGTTGGAGCCTCTCGGCGGCGCCTCGCCGACCATCAGGCTCGCGACCTGCGAGATCGAGTTGGAGATGTTCTGGACGACGAGGACGGTCAGGTCCCAGTCCTTCGCAGGGTCGAACAGCTTGCCCGCCCACGACGTCAGGTCGCTGTTCTGAAGCGTCGTCTCAGCGCCTGCGGCGCGCAGCGCCTCCTGGATGTACGTCGTGCCCTGGCCGTTGCCGACGAGCGTCGTCCCGATGATCTTCAGCGAGCCGCCGTGGGCGCCGAGCGTCTGCGCCGCGGCCTCCGCGTCGTTCCCAGGCAAGACCTGCTCGACGGCCGGGTCGAAGCAGGCGACGCCCGGCTGCACGATGCTCGGCGTCAGTCTGCCGCGCCCGCCGACGGCGCGCAGGAACGCCTCGCGGTCGATCGCCTGCGCCGCCGCGCGGCGCAGTCTCGCGTCGGCGAACGGGCGCGCGGGATCCTCGTTGAAGATCACGAACATGCTGCCGGCGTCGGTCTCCTGCACCTCCAGCGCGTCGTCGCCCTCCAGCCGGTCGACGTCGGAGCCGGCGAGGACGGCGGCGTCGAGCGCTCTCGTCTGCAGCAGGTTCGCGACGGTGCTCTCGTTCGCGACGACGCGCACGACGACCTCTCTCGGCTGCTCGCCGGAGCCGACGGCGCCGAGCTTCGGCCCCCACGTGTAGCCGTCGCGGCGCGCGAGCGTGTAGCGGTCGCCGCTGCGCACGCTGTCGAGCACGTACGGCCCGGTGCCCGCCGACTGTCTGTCGAGCGTCGCCGGCGCCTGCTCGCCCTCCATGCAGATGATCGCCGTCGCCGGCATCCCGAGCGCGTTGACGAGGTCCGACCAGGGTCTGTCGAGCGTGACCGCGAGCGTGCCGGCGGCGTCGTCGGCGGTCGCCTTCATGCCGGCCCCGCCGAACGAGGAGGACGCCGTCGGCGCTGCGGTCTCGGGCGCCACGAGCCGGTTCAGCGATGCGGCGGCCATGCTCGCCGTCAGCGCTCTGCCGTCCGAGCAGGTGACGCCCCTGCGGAGCGTGAAGACCGCCCTGTCGGGACGCTGCGTCCACTTCGTCGCGAGCCCGGGAACGATCTCACCGTCCACGTCGACGCGCACGAGCGTGTCGTAGAGCGCGCGGGCGAGCACCGTGTCGCTCTGGGTCGCGGCCTTCGCGGGGTCGAGCGACGCGGGCGCGCTGTTGACGGCGACCGACACCGACTGCGACGGCGCGCCGCCCGACTCCTCTCCACCCGTCGCACCGCAGGCGGCGACCGTCAGGCTGACACCCGCGACCACCAGCGCTGATCCGAACCGGATCGGCATCATCCCAACCTCCATTGGACTTTGAGTCGACCTTTATACCTATGGAGGTGAACTCAGTCAAGCCGGCGGTGACAGCGGCGCGCCCAGCATCCGCTCCTCGTACGCCGCCAGATGACGGTCGAGCTCGGCCGTCACGCGGGCTTCGTCGCGGCTGCGCAGGGCGTCGAGCAGCGCGCCCTGGTTGCGCGCCGCCACGTCGAGGTCGACGTGGGCGTACGGGAACTGCTCGCGCAGGACGGCCAGCCGCCGGTAGACGTCGCGCACGACGCCGGCCAGCATCTCGTTGCCGGTCGCGGCGGCGATCAACAGGTGGAACTGGACGTCGAGCGCGTAGAAGACCTCGCCGTCGTCGAGCGCGCCGCCGAGCTGGTCGACGAGCCCGTCGAGCCGTGCGAAGAACGCCTCGTCGGCGCGCCGGGCGACGATCAGCGCCGCCGCCGGCTCGACCGCGCGCCGCACCTCCAGCACCGAGCGCAGCTCGTAGCGCGTCTCCCCCACGACGCTCGCGAGGACGCTCGGGATGTTCGTCAGCGACACGAGCTGCGTCCCGCCGCTCTGCCCGCGCCGCACGTCGACGATCGCGGCGCGGCGCAGCACCGCGTACGCCTCGCGGACCACGGTGCGGCTGACGCCGAGCCGCTCGGCGAGGTCGCGCTCGCGCGGCAGCATGTCGCCGGGCGCGTAGAGACCGCCGCGGATCGCGTCGACGACGACCGCCAGCACCTCGTCGGCCGCCGTCCGCAGTCGCAGCGGCGGGAAGGCCGCGACGCTGCGATCCTCGGGTGTGGATGATTGGACCATTGGTAGACCTTATTGAACATAAGGTGCTCCGTGCCGAACATCACGCGCCGTCGTCCGCGCGCAGCGAGACGCTCCGATACAGCTTGCGCGGCCGGCCCGGCGAGCCGTAGCCGTCGAGCCGCGTGACCGCCTCCTGGTTGACCACCAGGTACTCGAGGTAGCGGCGGACGGTGACCGCGGCGACGTCGACGCGGCCACCCAGCTCCTGCGTCGAGAGCCATTCGCCGGCGTGCGCCAGCTCCTGGCGCAGACGGTCGAGCGTGTCCGCCTGCAGTCCGCGCGGCAGCAGCCGCCGCGCATCCGCCGCGCCCAGCGCGGCGTCGACCGCAGCCTGCGTGACGGTCGACCCCGGCAGGCCGGCGACGCGCTCGGAGAAGCGCGCGAGCGCGACCCGCATGCGCTCCGGCGTGAACGGCTTGACGAGGTAGTCGACTATCCCGAGCCGCATCATCCGCCGCACGATCTCGCGGTCGTCGGCCGCCGTGACCGCGATCACCTCGACGTCGTAGGCGAGACGGCGCATCCACGACAGCACCTCGAGCCCGTCCATCCCGCGCAGCTCCAGGTCGAGCAGGACGAGGTCGGGCCGCTGCGTCGCGACGTCGCGCAGGACCTGCTCGCCGGCCTCCGCGACGCCGATCGCCTTGAACGCCGGGTGGCGCTCGATCAGCAGCCGGTGCAGCCGCGCGACGTCGGGGTCGTCCTCGGCGATCAGCACGCGCCATCTACGCATACGGGATCTCCACCCGCACCGTCAGGCCCGGCACGCGCGGCTCGAAGACGAGCGTCCCACCGGCCTCCGCGACCGCCTCGGCGACGAGCGCGAGGCCGATCCCGTGGTGGCCGCGCTTGGAGCTCCAGCCGCGCTGGACGACGCGGTCGAGGTCGGCCGGCCTGATGCCGCTGCCCCAGTCGCGGACGCTGATCACGAGGCGGTGCGGGTCAGGCTCCTCCCGCACCGTCAGCTCGACGGTGCGCTCGCCGGGGGGCTTGTCCGCGACCGCCTCGGCCGCGTTCTGCACGAGGTTGCCGACGATCGTCACCGCGTCCGTCTCGTCCAGGCGCGCGGGCAGTGCCGCAAGCCCGCTGTCGGGCGAGAGCACGACGTCGGCCTGCTGCCCCTGCACGTGGCAGCGCGTGAGGATAAGCCCCGCCAGCGCCGGCACGCGGATCCGGCCCGCCAGCGCCGTGTTGCTCTTGCTGTCGGCGCCCAGTCGCGTGACGTACTCGGCGAGCGCGTCGTACTCATCGAGCGCCAGCAGCCCGGCGATCGTGTGGAGCGTGTTCGCGTGCTCGTGGCTCTGGGCGCGCAGCCCGCCGACGAGCCGTTCGAGCGCCTTCAGCTGGCGCTGCTGGCGCACGATCAGCTTCGCCGTCTGGATCGCGACGAGCGCCTGCTCGGCGAACAGGACGAGGAACTGGAGCGTCTCGGGCGCCCACGTCCCGGGCTGCCGGCGGTACAGCTCCAGCGTGCCGACGGGCGTCTCGCCGCGCCGCAGCGGGAGCACCGCCGCCGAGCGGTAGTCCTCGCTGCGCGCCAGCTCCCGCCACGGACGGTAGATGCGGTCGGTCTCGGTGTCCTCGACGAGGATCGGCCGCCCCGTCTCCAGCGCATGCGTCGAGGCGCCCTTGTGCGTGAACGCCTCGCCGGTCGGCCGGTCGATCACGGTGCGGTACGCGCGGCTGAGCCCGAAGCGGCCACCCGTGCGGAAGTAGAAGCCGGTGTCGTCGGGACTCTTGGACGTCGTCAGCAGGACGCTCGCCGACTGCGCCGCCGCGACGCCCGCCGCCTCCTCGCAGATGCGGTTGAGCGCCGAGCCGAGCGAGCGCATCTCCGTGATCGTGCGCGAGACGGTGATCAGCGCGCGCATGCGCGCGTCGTCCGGCGGGACGGCGCCGTCGCGTCCCTCAGCGCCGTCGGCCGCCGGATCCATCGCCTCAGCCTACTCTCGCCCCTGCGTGCCGATCGGCCACGTCGGCGTCCAGCTCGAGGATGTACAGACCGCTGTTCTTCTCGGACATGTAGACGTAGCCGCGGCTGTCGACGAGCACGTCCTCCATCTGCGTCACGAGCTCGCCCTTCGGGTGCGGCCCGAACCGCTCGGCCGGGTCGTCGGGGATGTAGGAGGCGACGATCACGGGGTCGCGCGGGTTGCTGATGTCGAAGACCTGGAGCCCGGCGCAGAAGTACGCGACGAAGACGAGGTCGTCCGACCGGCGCAGGCACGGCTGCCCCTGCGGCTGGTGCTGGTTGTGCGGGCCGAAGCGGCCGCCGCGCTCGGCGAAGTCGCGCACCGGGTAGCCCTCCGGCGGGCGCGGGCGCGGGAACAGCGAGATCAGGATCGGGTCGCGCTCGTCGCTGAGGTCGACGATTCCGGCGAACGCGAGCGGCTCCTGCGCGTGCTCGTGCAGCGCCTCGCTGTTGACGATCGCGAGTCTTCGCTCCGGGATCGGGACGACCGTGTGCGCGGCGATCGAGCTGCCGAGCGGCGGATAGAACGACAGCGAGCTGACCAGCTCGGGCGCGGTCACGTCCTCGACGTCGAGGATCACCATCCCCGAGCGCGCCCACGGGCAGTAGGCGCGGCCGTCGGCGACGTACGGCCCGCCGTGCAGCCAGATCGCGGGGACGTCCTTCAGCGGCCGGCCGGTGTGGCCCTTCGCGAGATCGGCGTCGGAGAAGCGCTCGCCCGGCCCCTGGCCCGGCCACCACCACTGGCCGACGAGCTGGGGGTGCTCGGGGTCGTCGATGTCGACGACCCCGTAGGCGGAGCCGTCGACGCCGTGCAGCGCCGTCGCGACGTGCACGTAGCGGCCGCCGGCGTAGAAGTTGCGGTGCGTGCCGCCGGCGCCGCTGTCCCAGCGGCCGATCTCGGCCGGGTTCTCGGGATCGCTGACGTCCCAGATGATCATGCCCTTCTGCGGCGTCGGGCCGTTCGGGTCGCCGCCGAACATCGGCAGGATCGGCTCCATCCCGGTGATCATCCGGCCGTCGGCGACCTGCAGCTGGAACGTCTCGGTGTTGACCGGGCCGGGCAGCCAGCGGACGTAGCGGGGCGCTCTCGGGTCGGTCACGTCGACGATGCACCACCCCGTCCCGTCGCCCCAGTAGTGGGCGACGTAGAGGTACCAGCGGCCGCCGGCCTCCTGCATCGCGAGCTTCCCGGCGGGACGACCGTCCAGGTCGTGGTAGCCGACGAGCGAGGCTCCGTCTTGGAAAGGCACTTACTTCCCTCGTTTCTTGCCCCACGCGTCGATCGCGACGGCGAGGATGATGATCGAACCCAGGAACATCTGCTGGTAGTAGGGCTGGACGTCGAGCAGGTTGAAGCCGTTCTGGATCAGCGCAAGCAGCAGCACGCCGAGCACGGTCCGCCAGATCGCCCCCTCGCCGCCGTAGATGCTCGTGCCGCCGATCACGACGGCCGAGATCGCGGTGAACTCGAGCCCGATGCCGACGTCCGACTGACCGGTCGCGACGCGCGAGGCCGCGATCACGCCGGCGACGCCGCCCGCCATGCCGCTGAACGCGTAGGTGAAGGCGCGCACGCGCTCGACGCTGATACCCGACAGGCGCGCGGCCTCGGCGTTCCCACCGACCGCGTAGATGTGGCGGCCGAGCTTGGTGCGCGCGAGGATCACCCACGAGATCGCGATGAACGCGATCAGGATCAGGACCGAGTAGCGCAGGCCGAGCACGTCACCCTGACCGAGGTTCGAGAACGCCCGGTCGGTGACCGTGATCAGCATGCCGGTCGTGATCACGACGGCGAGCCCGCGGAAGATCAGCGCGGAGCCGAGCGTCGCCACGAACGGGTTGACGCCGGCGTAGTTGACCAGCACGCCGTTGACGATCCCCGCCGCCGTGCCGGCGAGCACGCCGCCGGCGATGCCGGCCTCGACGCCGACCGAGTTCGTCAAGCTCGCGGCGGTGACGCCGGCGAGCGCGAAGATCGCGCCGACCGACAGGTCGAACCCGCCGGCGATCAGGACGAGCGTCGCGCCGCACGCGATGATCCCGATCGGCGCGCTCTGGTCGAGGATGTTGAGGAAGTTCGCCTGCGAGAAGAACGCGTCGGAGGTGAGCGTCAGCGTCAGGAAGAGGAGGAGGAAGCAGACGACGATGCCGTAGTCGCGCGCCTTCGCGCTCAGCGACCGGCCGCTCGGCTGCTCCACCGGCGCGGCGTTGTCCGTTGCCATGGTGCTCATGCGCGTCGTTCCTTCGTGTCGGGGGCCTCGCCGAGGGCGTGGCGCGTGACGACGTCGTGGGTTGCCTCGCTGCCGGCGATCTCGCCGACGACGCGTCCTCGTCGCATGACGACGACGCGGCTCGCGATCGGGAGCACCTCCTCCAGCTCGGAGGAGATCAGCAGCACGGCGAGCCCCGACTCGGCCAGCTCCACGATCAGCTGCTGGATCGCGCGCTTGGTCGCGATGTCGACGCCGCGCGTCGGCTCGTCCGCGATCAGCACGCGCGGCGCGGTCGCGAGCCACTTCGCGAACAGCACCTTCTGCTGGTTGCCGCCCGACAAGTGCCGGACGGGGCTGCGGACGCGCTCGGCGCGCACGCCGGCCGCCGCGAGGCTGCTCGCGGCCTTCGCCGTCGCCGCGCGGCGACGGACCAGTCCGGCCGTCGTGCACTCCGCGAGGACGGGCAGCGCGGCGTTCCACAGCCCCGACTGGTCGAGCACCAGCCCTTCGGTCTTGCGGCTCTCGGGCACGAGCGCGATGCCGAGCCGCATCGCGTCGCGCGGACTGCGGATCGACACCGCCCGACCGTCCAGCTCGATCGTCCCGCAGTCGGCCCGCTCGGCGCCGAAGACCGCCCGCGCGACCTCCGTGCGGCCCGCGCCGACGAGCCCTGCGAGCACGACGACCTCGCCCGCGGCGACCTCGAGCGAGACGTCCTCGAAGTCCGGGGCGCGCGTCAGCCCGTCGAGCCGCAGGCGCGGCGGCCCTGCCGCAGCCGCGTGGCGCGAGCGGCGCTCATGCACCGGCTGCTCGCCCCCGGTCATGCTGCGCACCAGCTCCTCGGCGGTCAGCGCGGCGGCCGGCTCGCTGCGGACGAGCCTGCCGTTGCGCAGCACCGTGATCCGGTCGGAGACCGCCAGCACCTCTCTGAGGAAGTGCGAGACGTAGACGACGGCGACGCCGCCGGCGCACAGCTGCCGCACGACGCCCTGCAGCGCCTCGGCGTCGTCCTGCCCCAGCGACGAGGTCGGCTCGTCCATCACGATCACGCGCGCGTCGCGCGCGAGCGCCCGCATGATCTCGACCTTCTGCTGCTCGGCGAGCCGCAGCCCGCCGACGCGGTCGCCGCCGCGAACGGCGAAGCCCGACCGCTCCACGACCGCGTCGAACTCGCGCCGCAGGCGGACGCGGTCGACGAGGCCGGTCAGCCGGCTGCGCCGCTCGCGCCCGAGCATCACGTTCTCCATCACCGTCAGCTGCGGGACGAGCGCGATCTCCTGCTGGATCCCGACGATCCCATGGGCGACCGCCTCGCCCGGCCCGCGGAAGGAGACCGGCCGCCCGTCCAGCGACAGCTCTCCCCCGTCGGGCCGGACGAGTCCGGCGATCAGCTTCCCGAGCGTCGACTTGCCCGCCCCGTTCTCGCCGACCAGTGCGTGCACCTCGCCCGCGCGCAGCTCGATGCCGACGCCGTCGAGCGCTGTCGTCGCGCCGTAGCGCTTCGTCAGCCTCGTCGCCGTCAGCAGAGCGCCCGCCGGGCTATCTGCGGCGAAGGGCATCCGTCTCATCCGCCAGGATCTCGAGCGTCGCGGGATCGAGCGCGACGCCGTAGTCGCGCGCGGCCGCGGCGAGCGTCACGAATCCGTCACGCACGTCGCGCTGGACGAGCGCCGGCTCGCGCTCGAACGGGTCGCCCCAGCCTCCGCCGCCGCCGGCGATGCCGGAGAACGTGGCGCCGCCGCCGAGCCAGTGGTCGGTGATCTTGCCGATCTTCCGCTCGCGGTCGGTGCCGCGATCGATCCATGCCTGGTTGGCCGCGCCGTCGCGGCCGCCCTCCAGGCCCCAGGCCGGCTCGGTCTGGCGGTCGAACAGGAACGAGACGCCGACGCGCGCGTCGTCGCGGACCGCGAACTCGCGCACAGAGCCGAGCCCGCCGCGGTACGTGCCCGGCCCGCCCGAGTCCGGCACCAGCTCGTAGCGCTCGCACAGCACGCCGTACTTCGTCTCGGCGACCTCGATCGGGACGTTCTTCGTGTCGCCGTTGAGCGGCGCGACCATGCAGCTCTCGCCGTCGCCCTGCGGCGAGGCGCCGTAGCCGCCGCCCTCGGGCTCGGAGCAGAGGAACGCCTGCCCCGTGTCCGGATGGCTGCCGAAGAAGACCGACACGCAGATGTCGCCGAAGGTCCCGGCGATCGTGCGGTCGGGGATCGCCGGCGCGAGCGCCCGCTGGAACAGCTCGATGACGCTGCTGACGGGCGTGAAGTACATGCTCGTCGGCGCCGGCTTGCGCGGGTTCAGCAGCGTCCCCTCCGGGACGTGCAGCTGCAACGGCCGGAAGCAGCCCTCGTTGGTCGGGTAGTCGGGCGCGACGATGTACTTGAAGGCGGCGCGGATGCCGGAGATCGAGGCGCCGAGCGGGCAGTTCGCCGGCCCGGTCAGCTGATCGCTCGTGCCGGTCAGGTCTACCTTCACGTCCGAGCCGTCGACCGTGATCTCGACCGCGATTCTGTAGGGACCGTCGAGCGGCGCGTCGTCGGAGCCCGTGCCGTCGTGCATGCACGAGGCCGCATAGACGCCGTCGGGGATCTGCTCGATCGCCGCCCGGCTGGCGCGCTCGCCACGGTCCATCAGCTCGTCGAACATCGCGCGCAGCCGCGCCGGCCCGTAGCGCGCGATCAGCTCCTGCACACGCTCGTGGCCGACGCGCGAGGCCGACACGAGCGCGCGCATGTCGCCGGTGTTCTCGCGCGGGAAGCGCGTGTTCGCCTCCAGCAGGCGGAAGACGTCGGGGTTCGGCTCGCCGGCACGGTAGAGCTTCACCGGCGGTATCACGAGTCCCTCCTGGAAGACCTCCGTCGTGTCGCTGAAGAGACCGCCGGGCGCCTTGCCGCCGTAGTCGAGCAGGTGCGCGCGGAAGCCGACGAAGCCGAACGCCTCGCCGCGATCGAAGATCGGCAGCAGCGTCGTCGTGTCGCACATGTGCGAGCCGCCGGAGTACGGGTCGTTGGCGATGATCACGTCGCCCGGCTCGAGCCCGTCGAGGCCGATCGTCGCGTTCGTCGCCTGGATCACCGAGCCGACGTTCCCGAGGAAGATCGGGATGCCGGACTGCTCGGCCGCCGCGCCGCCGTCGGGCAGGTAGATGCCGCAGCAGTAGTCGAGCACCTCGTGGATGACCGTGCTGTAGGCCGCGCGGACGACGACGGCCTTCATCTCCTCGCACGTGCGCATCAGGTAGTTGCGCACGATCTCGAGGACGATCGCGTCGTCCGCGGCAACGGTGCGTTCGTCAGGCATGTGCGGCCTCCGTGGAGTTGGCGCGGTCGAGCAGCGCGGGCAGCACCTCGCCGTCGGCGATCAGCAGGTTCCCGTAGCGGTCGGCGACGGCGTGGTCGCCGGCCTGGAGCAGCGTCGTGCAGGTCGGCTCCTCGACGACCGCCGGCCCTTCGACGACCGCGCCGACGGCGAGGCGTGCGCGGTCGTAGACCGGCAGCAGCTCGAAGTCGCGCTCCAGCAGCACCTGGCGGTTGCCGACGAGCGCGTCGGCGGCGGTGCCGCTCGTCAGCTCCAACGGGCGGACGCGCGGCTTCGCCATCGCGCCGGTGGCCGTCACGCCGACGCGCGTGATCTCGGTCGCCTCGCCCGGCACCGACTGCTTGAAGGCGACCTCGTGCAGCTCGTGGAAGCGCGCGACGACCTCCGCGAGCGCGTCGCGCTCGGGCTCGTCGCCGACCGGCACCTCGAGCGTGTGCTCCTGGCCGGCGTAGCGCATGCTGAGCTGGCGCGCGAAGGAGCGGTCCTCCGGCGCGACGCCGTCGTGCTCCAGCAGCTGGTCCAGCTCCCGCTCCAGAACGGCGAAGCGATCGACCAGCTGGCCGGCGTCGACCTGATCGGTCGCGCGCACGAGCGTCTGGCTGCGGTCGTAGCGGAGGTCGGCCGTCAGCATCCCCCAGGCGGAGAAGTTGGCCGCCGCGAACGGCACGACGACGCCGCGCAGGCCCAGCTCACGGGCGATCCGCGACGCGAACATCGGGCCCGAGCCGCCGTAGGCGACAAGCGTGAAGTCCGACGTGTCGTGGCCGCGCTCGACCGACACGATCCGCACCGCGGTGCGGATGCTGGCGATCGCGATCTCCGAGATCCCGGCGGCCGCCGCCGTCACGTCGAGCCCGAGCGGGTCGCCGATGCTGCGCTTGATCGCGGCCTCGGCCGCCTCGACGTCGAGCTGCAGCTCCCCGCCCCAGAAGTTGGCCGGGTTGAAGCGGCCGAGCACGACGTTCGCGTCGGTCAGCGTCGGCTCCTGGCCGCCCCACTGGTAGCAGACGGGGCCGGGGTGCGACCCGGCGCTGCGCGGGCCGACCTTGAGCGTGCCGTCGTCGGCGACCCACGCGATGCTGCCACCGCCGGCGCCCAGCTCGACGATGTCGAGCACCGACATCATCAGCGGGTGGTGGCCGGGCACCTCGTACTCGCGCAGCACGGCCGGCTCGCCACCGCGCACGAGCGACGCCTTCACCGTCGTGCCGCCCATGTCGAACGCGACGAGGTCGTCGATGCCGATCAGGCGGCCCAGCTCGACCGCGCCCATGATGCCGCCCGCGGGACCGGACTCCATCATCTGGAGCGGGTTCCAGCGGGCCTGCTCCGGGCTCATGATGCCGCCGCTGGAGTTCATCACGTACAGCTCGCCGGCAGCGCCGCGCTCAGCGAGCGCGCCCTCGAGCGAGTCGAGGTACTTCGTCACGACGGGCCGCGTGAAGGCGTTGACGACCGTGCTGGACGCGCGCTCGAACTCGCGGTACTCGCGCATCACCTGCGAGGAGATCACCACCTCCAGCGACGGGTGGACCTCGCGCAGCAGCTCGCGCGCCCGCTCCTCGTGCGCCGCGTTGGCGTACGCGTGCAGGAAGCAGACGGCGACTGCCTCCACGCCCGCGTCGCGGAGCGTCGCGCCGACGGCGCGGACCCCGTCCTCGTCGAGCGGCTTCAGCACCTCGCCGTCGCAGTTCATCCGCTCCACGACCGACAGCTGCAGCGCCCGCTCGACGAGCGGCACCGGCTTGCGGTAGCGGATGTTGCGGATCTGCGGGCGGTTGTGGCGTTGGATCAGCAGCAGATCGCGGAAGCCGTCGGTCGTCAGGAACGCCGTCTTCGCGCCTCTGCGCTGGATCACCGCGTTGATGACGACCGTCGAGCCGTGCACCATGCTGGAGATCTCCTCGGCGCCGAAGTCGTGCCGGCCGAGGCAGTCGACGATCCCCTGCGAGTAGTCGGCCGGCGTCGACGGCGCCTTCTCGAACGAGACGTGCCCGTGCTCGTCCAGCACCGCCGAGTCGGTGAACGTCCCGCCGACGTCGGTCGCGACACGCACCATGCCGCTCACCACTCCGCCTTGAAGTCGTCGACGTTCGATCTGTCGATCACGACGCCGCTGGCCGGCAGCGGCGGGCTCTGCTCTTCCATGTTCACGGATCTCTCAACGTCCTTCCCACTGATCGCGTCAAGCGTCAGGTCTGTCGCGATTCGGCCTGCCGTCTCGGGCAGGAACGCATAGCTCGACTCCATCGTGCCGGCTCTGATCGCCTCGACTCCGGGTCTGCTCGCGCCGTTGCCGATCAGCTTGATCTGGTCGGTTCTGCCGGCGCTCGCGATCACGGGGATCGCCCCGAGCGCCATCTGGTCCCCCCACGTGGCGACCACGTCGAGGTCGGGCGTGCTCTGCAGCACGTTCTGCATCACGGTGCGACCGCGGTCGCGCTCGTAGTTGGCCTCCTGCGTGCCGACGACCTCGATGTTCGGATGCCCCTCGAAGACCTTCTCGGCGGCCTCGAGGCGATCGCGGTCGATCGAGTACTTGGCGCTGCCGATCATCAGCAGCACCTTGCACGGGTCCTGCTCGGCGCAGGCGGCGACGACCTGCTCGCCGATCTTCGTGCCGTTGCTGGCGCCGGTCTGGCCGACCATCGCGGTCATGCCGTCGTACGGCACGAGGCTGTCGCGCTCGGTCCCGATGACGGTGTCGATCGCGGTCACCTCGATCCCGGCGTCGACCGCGCGGTCGACGCCCGGGACGACGTTGACGCCGTCGTCGGTGTAGATCACGAAGCCGTCGAAGCGGTCGGCGACGATCGCGTCCTGGATCTGGCTCAGCTGGCGCGCGGGGTCGCCCTGGGAGTCGAACGTCTGGACCGAGGCGCCGCGCTTGGCCGCTGTCTCCTCGATCCCTCTCTTGTAGGCCGCGCCGAACTCGTTCGCGAGGATCGGGACGAAGAAGGCGAGCTGGCGCTCCTGCTCGGCGCTCGTCGCCGTCTGTCCGGCCGCGGCGGTCGTCGTCTTCTCATCCGCGTCGCCGCAGGCCGTGAGGGCCACTGCCGCGACGACGCACACACCGGTCATGCACCAACGAACTGCACGCATCTCTCTCTCCTTCGAGCGTGTCTCACCGGGATCTCCCGCCCGGCTTCGCACGCTACGCCGCGCCTCTGCGGCGGCATAGGTTTCCGTGCGTCGCCGCGACGAGAAAGGGGCTACAGGGCGGCCCAGCCGCCGTCGACGAGCAGGCTCGCGCCGTGCACGTAGCCGGCAGCCGGCGACGCCAGGAAGGCGACCGCGGGCGCGATGTCCTCGACCTCGCCGATGCGGCCGGCGGGGGTCGCCGCCAGCATCTGCGCGTGGTACTCGGGGTCGGCGAGCAGGTGCGCGTTGATGCTCGTGCGCACGTTGCCCGGCGCGACCGCGTTGACTCGCACGCCGGCCGGTGCCAGCTCGACCGCGAGCGATCTGACGAGCAGCTCGACCGCGCCCTTCGTGGCGCAGTACGCGGACGAGTTGGGGAAGCCGACGTGGCCGGCGATCGACGAGATGAACGTCACCGACGCGCCGCGCGGCAGGTGCGGGACGGCCGCGCGCGTGAGCCGGAACGGCGCCCGCACGTTGACCTCCCACTGGCGGTCGAGGATCGCGTCGGTCGTGTCGCCGAACGGCGTCGGGTCGAACACGCCGGCCGCGTGGACGAGGCCGGTCAGCGCGCCGAAGCGGTCGCGGGCGGCGGCGAGCACCAGCTCAGGCGCCGCCTCGTCGCAGAGGTCGAGCGCCAGCGGCTCGGCCTCTGCGCCGGTCGCGCGCACCGCCGCGGCGCTCGCCTGCAGGCGCTGCTCGTCGCGGCCGACGAGCAGCACGCGCGCGCCCTGCTCGCCGAGCGTCCGCGCGATCTGCGCGCCGATCCCGGAGCTTGCGCCGGTGACGACGATCGCGGCGCCGTCGAGCCGGAAGGGGTTGACGTCTGACACAGCGTTCTCCTCGCTGTCGTTGAGCGGACGGGTGCTAGGCATCGAGCACGACCAGGCACTCCTCGGTCATCTCGTGGATCGCGCGGGCGGGTCCTTCGCGCGTGTTGCCCGAGTGCTTCACGCCCCCGTAGGGCATCTGGTCCTGCCGGAAGCTGGGCGTGTCGTTGACGATCACGGCGCCGAACGACAGCTCGCGCGCGGCGCGCAGGGCAGTCGCCGAGGAGGCGCTGAAGACCGCCGCCTGAAGCCCGAACTCGGTCGCGTTCGCCTGCGCAAACGCCTCGTCGAGCGTCGCGAACGAGGTCACCGCCACGACGGGGCCGAACGCCTCCTCGCAGACGAGCGGGCTCGTCGGCGGAGCGCCGACCAGCACCGTCGGCAGCAGACAGCGGCCGATCGTGCTCCCGCCGGTCGCCAGCGTCGCGCCGGCGCGGACGGTCGTCTCGATCGCGTGCAGCAGCCGCTCCGTCGCCGCAGCGGAGATCAGCGGTCCCAGCTCGGTGCGCGGGTCGGCGGGGTCGCCGACCGACAACCGCTCGGCGGCGTGCACCAGCTTGCCGGCGAACCGCTCCACGACGGACTCGTGCACGATCGCGCGCTGCGCCGAGATGCACGCCTGTCCGGAGAAGCGGAACGCGCTCGACGCGACGGCGTCGACCGCGCGGTCGAGGTCGCCGTCGGCCGCGACGATCACCGGCGTGACGTTTCCCAGCTCCAGCGTCACGCGCTTGGGCGACGCGCGTCTGGCGAGACCCCAGCCGATCGCGGCGGAGCCGGTGAAGGTGATCAGCGCGACGCGCGGGTCGTCGCAGAACTGCTCCGCGATCTCGCGCGGGTCGCCGGCGATCACGTTCAGCCAGCCGGGCGGCAGCCCGGCCGCCGCCGCGACCTCGGCCAGCAGCAGCGCGGCGCCTGGCGCCTTCTCGGCCGGCTTCAGCACGACGGCGCAGCCGGCGGCGAGCGCCGGGGCGACCTTGTGCGCGACGAGGTTGAGCGGGAAGTTGAACGGCGTGATCGCCGCCACGACGCCGACCGGCTTGCGCAGCGTGAACGCGACCTTGCCGCCGGCCCCGGCCTCGTCGAGCAGCGGCACGACCTCGCCGCCGAGCCGCACGCTCTCCTCAGCCGCCGCGCGGAACGTCCCGGCGGCGCGGTCGCACTCCGCCGCGCCGGCGGCGAGCGGCTTGCCCGCCTCGGCGCAGAGGATCGCGGCGACCTCGTCGCGGCGCTCCTCCAGCCCGGTCGCGATCCGCTCCAGCAGCGCCCGCCGCTCGACGTTCGGCAGCGGCGCGCGCATCGCTCGCCCGGCCGCGTCGATCGCGGAGCGCGTCACGTCCGCGCCGCCGAGTGCGAGGCGCGCGACGACGAAGCCCGACCAGGGCGAGTGGACGTCGAGCCAGTCGCCGGTCACGACGCGCTCGCCGTCGACCAGCAGCGGGAGGTCGCGCGGGCGCGGCTGCGTCGCGGCGCTCATGCCGCAGCTCCCGGCACGGTCGCGAGCACGTCGTCGAGCGACGCCGCCAGCAGCTCCGCCGCCTCGGCGAGCTGCTCGGGCGAGATCGTCAGCGGCGGGCTGACCTGCAGCACGTCGCCGTCGCCGATCTGGCGCGCGAGCAGCCCGCGCTCCCAGGCGTCGTCGGAGACGCGGCCGGCGGTCGCGGCGTCGCGCACGACGACGCCCGCGAGCAGGCCCTCGCCGACCCGCACCTGCTCGACCAGCGGATGTCGCTCCAGCGGCCGCAGCACCGACGCGAGCGTCGTCTCCAGCTCGCGCGCCCGTGCGACGAGGCCTTCCCGTTCGATGATCGCGAGGTTGGCGAGCCCGGCCGCGCAGGCCGTCGCGTGCGCCTGGTAGGTGAGCCCATGGCGCAGGACGAGCGTGCTGTCCTCGTCCCAGAACGGCGCCGCGACGCGGCCCGCGACGAGCACCCCGCCGAGGGGCAGGTAGCCCGACGAGACGCCCTTGGCGAACAGCAGGATGTCGGGGCGCAGGCCGAACCGCTCGGACGCGAACAGCGTGCCGAGGCGCCCGAAGCCGGCGATCACCTCGTCGGCGACGAACAGCACGTCATGCTCGTCGCAGAGCCGCCGCACGTTGGCGAAGTAGTCGTCCGGCGCGTGCAGCACGCCGCCGGAGCCGATCACCGGCTCGCAGACGAACGCCGCGACGTGCTCGGACCCGCCGTCGGCGAGCAGCCGTTCGAACGCGCGCCAGTCGTCGTACGGGACCCGCACCGCGTCCGGCAGCAGCCGGTCGATCCCCTCGCGGTAGACGTCCAGGCCGCTGATGCTCGTGCCGAAGCCGTGGAGGCCGTGGTAGCTGCGCTCGCGCGTCACGATCGTGCGCTTGCGCGGCCGCTCGACGGCCGACCAGTAGCGGCGCGCCAGCTTGACCGACAGGTCGACGGCGTCGGAGCCGCCGGAGGTGAGGAAGACCTTCGCCTGCTCCATCGGCGCGGCGTCGGCCAGCACGCCCGCCAACTCCAGCGCCGGTCGCGTCGCGTAGGACTGGAAGTTCGAGTAGGCGGCGAGCGTGCGCAGCTGCGCCGACGCGGCGTCGGCGATCTCGCCGCGTCCGTGGCCGACCGCGCAGTACCAGAGGCTGGCGGGCAGGTCGAGGACCCTGTGGCCGTCCTCGTCCCACACGTGCACCCCGTCGCCGCGCGCGATCACGCGCCGGGACCGCGCCACGGTCGGCATGTGCGCCTGACCGTGCCACAGCGGTTCGTTCGTCGTCACGGGGCTGCCTCTTCCATCTCGAGTTTCCGAAGTGCGCTGGTGGCGGCGAGGTCCGCCTCGAGGTCCCCGTCGAGGACCACGCGATACGTCTCCCGCGCGCGCGTGCGGCTGACGGCGCCCTCGCGCACGTCCTCGGCCACCAGCTCCGGGTCGCGCAGGACGGGCGGCCCGTAGCCGCCGCCGGCCGCCGTCAGCGAGACGATCGTCTCGCCGGGCAGCAGCGTGATCTCGCCGCTCCCGGGAAGCGCCGTCAGCTCGCCGGCGCCGTCGCGGCGGAACTGCTTCGCGCGCGCGCCGGGCTCTCCGCCGCGCGCGCCCGCCGCCGCGTTGACGTGGCCGTCGCCCGCGTAGATCACGGTCAGCTCGCCGTCGAGCGGCCCGTACTCGGCGTAGACCGACGGCGCCCCGCGCAGCCGGCCGGAGCCCTCGCTGTCGGGCTCGACGCGCTGGGCGCGGACAAGGATCGGGAAGTTCAGCTCGTCGACCTCGACGCTGTCGACGTACAACATCCCGCCGTTGCCGGCGTGGCAGAACGTCGTCCAGCCGTCCGTGTGCGGATTGCCGGGACCGCCGCTGAGGACGAGGAACAGCTGGTTGACGAACGGCGCACCGCCGGCGCGCGGGTCGCGGCCGGAGATGACCGCGGCGGAGGAGGCGCCGAAGCCGCCGGCCTCCGCCATGCCGTGCCCGTCTGCCAGCTCCGCGATCGCGAGCTGCACCGCCGCGGTGACGCGGTCGGCGACGTTCGTCGTCGCGACCGACGTGCTGGTCGGGTGCTCTGCGATCCCGACGACGCAGCCGCGCCGCAGGTGCACCGTCACGCGGCGCAGGCTGCCCGCGTTCGTCGGCACCGTCTCCGGCAGGCAGTTGAACAGCCCGATCATGGCCGCCGTCCCCGCGCACGCCTCGCTGAGGTTCAGACCGCACGGGTAGCAGTCGGGGTTGTCGCGCAGGTCGATCTCGGCGGTCGCGCCGTCCGGGTCGAGCGTGACGGTCGCATTGACGGGGATCCCGTCGGGGGCGCCCGGCGCCGGGTCGTGCCGCGTCGCGGCGGTCGCGGCGCCGGCCGGCATCCGCCGCAGCGCGTTGACCATCCGCTGCTCGGAGTAGTCGAACCAGGCCTCGGCGTGGCCGTGCAGCGCGTCGAAGCCCAGCTCCTCGCCGAGCGCGAGCAGCTCGCGCTCGCCGATCCGCGCGGCGCCGACCATCGCGAGGTAGTCGCCGCGCCACTGCTCGGGCACGCGGATCCGCATCTCGCACATCCGCACGACGTCCTGGACGTCGCGGTAGGCGGACTGGATCTTGACGACGGGGAAGATCAGCGCGCCCTCGGCGTAGACGTCGCGCGCGCCGCCCATGTACGTCGTCGGGAGCGCGTTCCCGCAATCGGCCTGGTGCGCCTTCACGAGCACGGTGAAGCGATGCCGCCCGCCCGCGTCGACGACCGGCACGAGCAGCGAGTGGTCGGCCGGGTGCGAGTTGCCGTGGTAGGGCGAGTTGTGCAGGAACGCGTCGCCGGCGTGCAGCTCGGGGTGGAATGCGTGCATCGCGGCCGACATCTGGTCCGGTCCGCTGAGGACGTGGATCGGGAGGCTGTCGGCCGCCATCAGCAGGCGGTCGTCGTGCGTGACGATCGCGCAGGAGAAGTCCCGCGCGGTGTTCAGCACGCCCGATCGGCCGGTCCGGTGGAGCGTGTTGCTCATCTTGCGGACGATCGACCGCAGCCGGTTGGCGACGAGCGCCAGCTCGACGCGGTCGTGTCCGGGCTCGCGCGCGGTGGATGCGACGCTCATCTGCCTTCCTCCCTGGTGATCACGAGTGAGCCGGCGGGCGAGCGCCGCGCGGCGAAGCCGCGGTCGACGACGACGGTCGTGAACGACGAGCCGATCACTGCCGGTCCCGCGACCGCGACGCCGTCGGCGAGCTGGTCGACGTGCGCGACCGCGCCGTCGACCCATCCGTCGCCGCGGACGTACATCGGGCGCGTCGTCGCGGCGGCGAGCGCGGCGGGCTCGGCCCGTACGATCCGCCGCTGCGCCGACGCGGTCGCTCGCGCGCACACCTCGGCGCGCCAGGTGATGATCTCGACCTCCGAGTCTGGGTCGCTGATCGCGAACAGCCGCTCGTGGGCGCGGTGGAAGGCGGCGACCAGCTCGCGGACGCCGGCCTCGCCGGTGACGTGCTCGGCCGCGATCGGCACCTCGATCTCCCAGTTCTGCCGCGGGTAGCGCGCCTCGACGGCCAGCTCGACCGCCGCGTCCCCGTCGACCTCCGCGCTGCGCAGGAAGCCCGCGCAGCGCTCGCGCAGGTCGCCGACGACCCGCTCGACGCCCGCGAAGTCGAACGCCGCGGTGCTCGTGACGTGCGTCGCGGCGAAGCCGGCGGAGACGTCGGAGAGCAGCCCGCCGGCGGCGCTGAGCGCCGCGCCGGTCTCCGGGATCAGCACGCGCGGGCAGCCGAGTCTCGCGGCGATCGCGACGAGGTTGAGGCCGGCTGCGCCGCCGCCGCCGACGAGCACGGCCGCACGCGGGTCGATGCCCTGGTGGACGGTCACCTCCTCGATCGCGTGGACCATGTTCTCCGTCGCGACGGCGACGATCGCCGCCGCGGCCTCCTCCACGCTCAGGCCGAGCGGCTCGGCGATCCGCCGCGACACGGCGCTGCGGGCGGCATCGGCGTCGAGCCGCATCGCGCCCGCGAGGAAGCTGTCAGCGGCGAGGTGCCCGACGACGAGGCAGGCGTCGGTCAGCGTCGGCTCGGTGCCGCCGCGGCCGTAGCAGGCGGGGCCGGGCTGGGAGGCGGCGCTGTGCGGGCCGACCTGCGGCAGGCCGCCGTCGTCGACCCACGCGATCGACCCTCCGCCCGCGCCGACGCTCTTGACGTCGACCGACGGGAAGCCGGTGATGTGACCCTGGTGCGGCGGGCCGATCCACGTCTCGCGCGTGCGCGGGATCGAGCCGGCGCGGACGACGCTGACGTCGAACGTGGTGCCGCCCGTGTCGGCGACGATCGCCGTGTCGTGACCGCCTTCGAGCGCCGCGTAGTGGCGTCCGGCGACGGGCGCCATCGACGGGCCGGAGTTGATCGAGTGGATCGGCGCCGCCGCCAGGTCGGCCGCGTCGAGCATCCCGCCCGAGGACGTCACGATCAGGACCCGCCCGCCGAAGCCGGCAGCGGCGAGCCGTGCCTCCAACGATGCGAAGTAGTCGGCCATCACCGGCTTCAGCGACGCGTCGATGCACGTCGAGGAGGTGCGGCGGTACTCGCGCAGGGTCGGGTTGAGCTGGTGCGAGAGCGTGTACGGCACGCCCGGCAGGTGCTCGTCGAGCAGCTCCCCGACGCGCAGCTCGTGCGCGGGGTTGACGATCGACCACAGCAGGCTGACGCCGACCGCCTCGACGCCGGCCGCGCGCAGCTCGCCGATGCACTCGACCGTCCGCGCCTCGTCGAGCGGGCGGAAGATCGTCCCCTCGGCGGTGATCCGCTCCGGCAGCTCGGCCGTGAGCGCACGCGGCACGAGCGGGCGCGGATAGCCGACCGTGAAGTCGAACGGCTCGGTGCGCCCGCCCTCGCGGAAGACGAGGACGTCGGGGTGTCCCTCGGTGCACAGCAGCCCGGTGCGGGCGGTCGCGCCGGTGACGAGCGCGTTGATCGCCCGCGTCGTGCCGTGGACCAGGCGCTGGCCCCGCCCCAGCAGCTCCGGCAGCTCCATCCCCATTCCGGCGGCTGCGACCGCGAGCACGTCGAGCACGCCCTCGACCGGGTCGTGCGGCGTCGTGTGCGCCTTGAACAGGCGCAGGTCGCGGCCGCTGTCGAGGACGAGATCCGTGAACGTGCCGCCGGCGTCGATCGCGAAGGTCATGTGTGGTTGCTCGGCCATGGCCGGGCAGTAGAGCGGCGGCCGCGCGGCACGTCGAGGTTTCGGCTGTCGGCGGTGACGGATTCCCGTCGCCGCCGCCCGTCCGCCGCCCGTTTGCCCGTGGGCGGGCGCGTCAGCCGGCTGCCAGCTCGACGGCGACCGCCATCAGCGTCGCGAGCAGCTCCAGCGCCGTCGCCGAGGCACCGTGGCGTGGAAGGGCGCACTCGACGCGGCGGTGCAGCGGCTCGCCGGCGAGCGCCCGGACCGCGACCGCCTCCCCGCTCGCCGTCAACCCGAGCGCGGGGATCAGCGCGACGCCGACGCCGGCCGCGACGAAGCCGCGGATCACCTCGTAGTCGTCGCTGCGCAGCACGACGCGCGGCGAGAACCCCGCGAGCGAACAGGCGCGATTGAGCAGCTCGGTGCATGGCGCGCCGCCATGCAAGCCGGTGATCCAGCCGTCGCGGGCGAGGTCCGCGAGCTGCGGCCGCTCCTGGGACGCGAGCAGATGCGCGGACGGCAGCGCCAGCCGCATCGGGTCGTCGAGCAGGTGAGTCAGCCGCAGCGGCGACGCCACGTCGCCCGCGTCGCCGGGACCGGCCGCGTCGCCGGGCACGCCCGCGCCGCCGGGCAGCGAGTAGACGATCGCCATCTCCAGCTCACCCGCGAGCAGCGCCCGGACGGTCGCCGCCGGCTCGTCCTCGACGAGCACCACCTGGACGCCGGGGTGGGCGTCGCGGAAGCGGGCGATCGCCCGCGGCAGAAGCCGTGCGCCGGCCGTCGAGAACGTGCCCACGCGCAGCAGCCCCGCCTCCAGCCCTGCCAGCTGGCGCACCTCCTCGCGCGCCAGCTCCAGCCGCTCGACGATCTCCTCCGCGCGCAGCACCAACGTCCGCCCACGGTCGTTGAGGGTGGCACCGCTGCGGCCACGGTCGACCAGCCGCGTCCCGACCTCGCACTCCAACGCGGCGAGGTGGTGCGAGACGGTCGCCTGGCTGTAGTGCAGCGCGCGTGCTGCCGCGGTCAGCGACCC
This sequence comes from Conexibacter woesei DSM 14684, assembly GCF_000025265.1. Lineage (GTDB taxonomy): Bacteria > Actinomycetota > Thermoleophilia > Solirubrobacterales > Solirubrobacteraceae > Conexibacter > Conexibacter woesei. The sequence continues at coordinate 2,415,400 of NC_013739.1, read as the reverse complement.
GTGGCGAGCGATCGCGATCAGGACGCGCAGCTGTCGCAGGTCGAGCAAATCGATCGATCCGGTCGATGGTCGTGCGTCGATCTATCCATTTGAGCTTCGCGGGGGCGCCGCCCACACTGCTGCGGCATGACAGCAATGCGCGAAACCGACCGGCCGACCCTCGCACGCGACGCCGCCCACCAGACGACGCCGTACCTCGACGCGCTGCGCGCATACGCCGCAAACGAGCCGGCACGGCTCAACGTGCCCGGCCACAAGGCCGGGTCCGGCGCCGACCGCCGGATCGTCCGCGCGCTCGGCCCGGCGGCTTTCGAGCTGGACGTGCCGCCGCTGCTGTGGGGCGTCGACCGCGGCCCGAGCCCGACGCCGCTGGAGCAGGCGCTCGAGCTCGCGGCGGACGCATGGGGCGCACGACGCACCTGGTTCCTCACCAACGGGGCCTCGCAGGGCAACCAGGCGACCTGCCTCGCGCTGCGCGCGCTCGGTTCCACCGTCGTCGTGCAGCGCAGCGTCCACTCCAGCGTGATCGACGGGCTCGTGCTGTCCGGGCTCGTCCCGCGATTCGTCGCGCCCACCGTCGACGCGGAGCTGGGCGTCGCGCACGGCGTCACCCCCGCCGCGGTCGCGGCGGCGCTCGCCGCCGCGGGCGACGACGTCGCCGCGGCCTATGTCGTCACGCCGAGCTACTTCGGCGCGGTCGCCGACGTCGCCGGCTGCGCGGCGGCGGCGCACGCAGCCGGCGTGCCACTGATCGTGGACGAGGCGTGGGGCGCGCACTTCGGCTTCCACCCCGCGCTGCCCCACAACGCGCTGCGTCAGGGCGCGGACGTCGTGATCTCCAGCACGCACAAGCTGGCCGGCAGCCTCACGCAGTCGGCGATGCTGCACATCGGCGCCGGTCCGTTCGCTGACGTGCTCGAAGCGCAGCTGGAGCGCGCGCACCGGGCGCTCGAGTCGACCAGCGCCAGCTCGCTGCTGTACGCCTCGCTCGACGCCGCGCGCCACAACCTCGCCGTCGACGGCGAGCGGCTGTTCGGGGAGGCGCTGGAAGCCGCGGGCGAGCTGCGCCGTGCCGTGCGCGAGGAGGTCGGCCTGCCCGTCGCCGACGCGGCGTTCCTCCGCTACGACGACGTCGTCGCGTTCGACCCGCTGCGCGTGGTCATCGACACGCGCGCGACGGGACTCGACGGCCTGCAGGTCGGGGCCCGTCTGCGCGCGCTCGCCGGCGTCGATGTCGAGGTCCTCAGCCGCGCCGCGATCGTCGCGGTGATCGGCCCCGGCGAGCAGCGCGAGGGCGGCCGCGCGCTCGTGCGCGGGCTCGCCGCGCTGCCCGTCGCGGAGCGTCCGCTGCCGAACTGGACGGCCGGCGCGACCGCGGTCGGCACGCCCGCGATGTCGCCGCGCGAGGCGTTCCTCGCGCCGACCGAGGTCGTGCCGGCCGCGCACGCCGTCGGCCGCATCTCGGCCGACTCGTTGGCGACGTACCCGCCCGGCATCCCGAACGTGCTGCCCGGCGAGCAGGTCACCGCCGACGTCATCGCAGCGCTGCAGCGCTGCGTCGAGCAGGGTGGCTGGGTCCGCGGCGCGCCGACCGGCGCGGTCACGCACCTGCGCGTCGTCCGCGCCGACTGATCCGCGCGGCGCCGTCGGTGCCAGCTGAGGGCGTCCGGGCACGCGCGGCACCGTAGCCGGCGCTGCCGCCGCGACCAACGTTTCCGTCGTCCGCGGCGACGAGAACCGTCGGCGGACCTCAGCCGGACGGCTGTCGCGTCCCGGCCAGGCGCCACAGCCGGACCCCCAGGTGCAGCTCCAGCCGATCGTCCCCGCGGCGCAGGTCGCGCCCGATGATCTGCTCGATCCGGTGCAGGCGGTTGTAGAGGCTCGAGCGGTGCAGGAAGAGGGCGCCGGCAGCGGCCTGCGCGTCGCAGCCGTGCTCGAGGTACGCCTCGAGCGTCGCGAGCAGCGTCTCGCCGTCGCGCTCGTCGAGCAGGCGCACGAGCGCGGACGGCAGCATCCCGAGCGGTTCGCGATCGCCGACGAGCTCGGCGACCGTGCGGTAGGCGCCGAGCGCGTCCCAGCGCGCGGGCGCCGCCGTCTCCGGGACGGCCTGGGCGACGCGCAGCGCGTGCCGCGCCTCGGTGCACGACGCCCGCAGCTGCGCGACCGTCGCGCGCACGCCGCCGACGGCGACGAGCACCGTCCCGTCGCGCGCGTCGGGAAGCTGCTCGCGCGCGGCGTCGAGCAGCGCGGACGCGCGCCGCTGCGGATCGTCGGGGTCGTCGAACGCGAGCGCCAGGTACGCCTCGCCGCCGCCGACCGCGGCGAGCGCATGGCGCGGCGCGACAGAGCGGCGCAGCTGGTCGGCCGCGAGCGCCAGCCGCAGATCGGTCGCGGCCGGTCCGTCGGCGACCGTGCTGCCCTCGGCCGTCGCGACGATCGCGACGTACCCGCGGGCGCGTGCGAACGCGCCCGTGCCGAGCCGCGCCGCGGCCTCCTCAACATCGCCGGTCTCCAGCAGCAGGTCGCGCACGAGCCGCGCCTCGCGCTCGCGCTCGTCGTCCTCCAGGCGCCGGGCGTGCGCGAGCACCGCGGCCAGCGCGGCGGCGCATCGCCGTGACGCTGCGAGCGCAGCAGCGTCGAGCGGCTGCGGCTCGTCGATCAGCCACAGGTAGCCGAGCAGCAGCCCGTCGAAGCGCAGCGGCAGGCAGACCCGCGCGGCCATCCCGAGGTCGGCGTTGGCCGGCACGCGCGCGTGGCCGGGCTGCTCGTCGATCCGCAGCGAGGCGAGCCACTCCGTCACCGCCGCGGGCGCCGCACGGCGCAGGATCGACTCGCGCCGCACGGGATCGACCTCCTGCTCGTGCGCAGAGTACGCGAGCGCATGGAAATGGCGGTCGTCGACGCCGACCGGGCGCGCGAGATCGCCGGCGAGCGCGTCGACGAGCGCCTGCAACTCGTTCACGGCCGTCCTCGCATTGCTTCAGAGATTACGTCGATGCCGTCGCTCACAGAAGGTTCCGACGGCCGGCCGAGACCAGAACCCCCGACGGCCCGCCGCATTTATGAGATAGTCAGATAGTCGCATGTCCGACTATCTAGACAACTACTTTCTCAGACGGCACCATGCTGCGCGGGCCGCGAACCCCCGAGGAGAGACGACGTGACGACCCAGAGCGGCGTTGCAGACACCGTACGGCCTGAGCGCGTCGGCGAGCTGCCGTTGCGGTTCGTGACCGCCGCCTCGCTGTTCGACGGACACGACGCGGCGATCAACGTAATGCGCCGGCTGATCCAGGACAGCGGCGCCGAGGTCGTCCATCTCGGGCACAACCGCAGCGTGCGCGACGTCGTGCGGGCCGCGATCCAGGAGGACGCCGACGGGATCGCGATCAGCTCCTACCAGGGCGGCCACATCGAGTACTTCAAGTACGCGGTCGACATGCTGCGCGAGCAGGGCGCCGAGCACATCCGCGTCTTCGGCGGCGGCGGCGGGACGATCACCCCGCCGGAGATCGCCGAGCTGCAGGAGTACGGCGTCGAGCGCGTCTACCACCCCAACGACGGGATGGCGCTCGGGCTGACGGGGATGATCGGCGACCTGATCGAGCGCGCGCACGAGCTGCGCGTCGCGTCGAGTGCCCCGGCCGACCCCGACGGCGGCGACGACGTCGCGATCGCGCGGATGCTGTCAGCACTGGAGGACGAGGTCTTCGACGCCGGCGAGCTGGAAGGGCTGCGGGGAGCGTGGCACGAGGCCGGCGCGGGCGTTCCGGTGCTCGGCATCACCGGCACCGGCGGCGCCGGCAAGAGCACGGTCACCGACGAGCTGCTGGCGCGCTTCGTGCGCCAGTTCCCGCAGCTGCGCATCGCGGTGCTCGCGGTCGACCCGACCCGGCGGCGGACCGGCGGCGCGCTGCTGGGCGACCGCATCCGCATGAACAGTCTGCGTCACGAGCGGATCTACATGCGCTCGATGGCGACCCGGCGGCAGCACAGCGCCACGAGCGCGATGCTGCAGGACGCGGTCGCGTACCTGCGCGCGAGCGGCTTCGACCTCGTGATCGTCGAGACCGCCGGCATCGGCCAGAGCGACTCCGAGATCGTCGACCTCGTCGACGTCGCGATGTACGTGATGACGAGCGAGTTCGGCGCCGCCAGCCAGCTCGAGAAGATCGACATGCTCGACCTCGCCGACGTCGTCGTGATCAACAAGTTCGACAAGCGCGGCGCCGAGGACGCGCTGCGCGACGTGCGCAAGCAGTGGCGCCGCAACCGCGTCGCGTTCGAGCTCGCCGACGACGCCACGCCCGTCTACCCGACGATCGCCAGCCAGTTCGACGACCCCGGCCTGAGCTGGATGTTCGTCAACCTCTGCCGCCTGCTCGGCGAGCGCCCCGGCGCGGACCCGCAGCAGTGGGACCCGCGGCTGGAGCTGGCGACGCGCACGCCGCTGGGCAACACGCTGATCCCCGGCAGCCGCGCGCGCCACCTCGCCGAGATCGCCGAGCAGGGGCGCTCGATCAACGCCGGCGTCGAGCGGCTCGCCGAGCTCGCCGCGACCGCCCAGCACCTCTACGAGGCGCTCAGAGCGCTCGGTGACCCGGCGCTGCCGGCACCGCTGGACGCCTACGCCGACGCCGACGCCGGCGGCCCGCACGGCGCGCTGCGCGAGCGGTACAACGGCGCGCTCGCGCAGCTCGGCGCCGAGCCGCTGGCGCTGCTGCGCGACTGGAGCGGCAAGGTCGAGAGCGTGACCGCCGAGACCTACGCGTACACCGTCCGCGGCCGCGAGATCAGCGGCGACAACTACCGCACGTCGCTCAGCCAGCAGCAGGTCCCGAAGATCGCGCCGCCGCGCTTCGACGGCTGGGGCGACCGGCTGCGCTTCCTGCTGAAGGAGAACCTGCCGGGCTCCTACCCCTACACCGGCGGGGTCTTCCCGTACCGCCGCGAAGGCGAGGACCCGACGCGGATGTTCGCCGGCGAAGGCACGCCGGAGCGCACGAACCGCCGCTTCCACTACCTCTCCGAGGGTCAGCCCGCTGCGCGTCTGTCGACCGCGTTCGACTCCGTCACGCTCTACGGCGAGAACCCCGCCGAGCGTCCCGACATCTACGGCAAGGTCGGCAACTCCGGCGTCTCGATCGCGACCGTCGACGACGCCAAGAAGCTCTACTCCGGCTTCGACCTGTGCGATCCGACGACGTCGGTCTCGATGACGATCAACGGGCCGGCGCCGATAGTGCTCGCCTTCTTCCTCAACGCCGCGATCGACCAGCAGGTCGAGCGCCACCTCGACGCGACCGGCGGCTGGGCGGCGGCGGAGCGCACGCTCGACGAGCTGTTCGACGGCAAGCGGCGCCCGCGCTACGGCGGCGAGCTGCCGGCCGGCAACGACGGCCTCGGTCTGCGCCTGCTCGGCGTCTCGGGCGACCAGGTCGTCGACCGCGAGACGTACGAGCGGATCAAGCAAGAGACGGTACGCAAGGTCCGCGGCACCGTGCAGGCCGACATCCTCAAGGAGGACCAGGCGCAGAACACCTGCATCTTCTCGACCGAGTTCGCGCTGAAGATGATGGGCGACGTGCAGCAGTACTTCGTCGACCATGAGGTGCGCAACTTCTACAGCGTCTCGATCAGCGGGTACCACATCGCCGAAGCGGGCGCGAACCCGATCTCGCAGCTGGCGTTCACGCTCGCCAACGGCTTCACGATCGTCGAGTACTACCTCGCGCGCGGGATGGAGATCGACGCGTTCGCGCCGAACCTGAGCTTCTTCTTCTCCAACGGCATGGACCCCGAGTACGCGGTCATCGGCCGCGTCGCGCGACGGATCTGGGCGCGCGCGATGCGCGAGCGCTACGGCGCCGGGCCGCGCAGCCAGATGCTCAAATACCACATCCAGACGTCCGGCCGCAGCCTGCACGCGCAGGAGATGAGCTTCAACGACATCCGCACGACGCTGCAGGCGCTGTACGCGATCTTCGACAACACCAACAGCCTCCACACGAACGCGTACGACGAGGCCGTCACGACGCCGACGGAGGAGTCGGTCCGCCGCGCGGTCGCGATCCAGCTGATCATCAACCGCGAGCTGGGGCTCAACTTCTGCGAGAACCCGTGGCAGGGCTCGTTCGCGATCAACGAGCTGACCGACCTCGTCGAGGCCGCCGTCTACGAGGAGTTCGACCGCCTCTCCGAGCGCGGTGGCGTGCTCGGCGCGATGGACACGATGTACCAGCGCGGCAAGATCCAGGAGGAGAGCCTCTACTACGAGCGCCTCAAGCACGACGGCACGCTGCCGCTGATCGGCGTCAACACCTACCTGCCGCGCGACGGCGGCGGCGAGTCAGCGACCGAGGTCGAGCTGGCGCGCTCGACCGAGCAGGAGAAGCGCGACCAGATCGTCAACGTGCAGGCGTTCGAGACCAACGGCGCCGACGCCGCCGACGCCGCGCTCGCACGCCTGCGCGACGTCGCGCTCGCGCGCGAGAACGTCTTCGACGCGCTGCTCGACGCGGTCAAGGTCGCGTCGCTGGGCCAGATCTCCGCGACGCTCTACGAGGTCGGCGGCGAGTACCGCCGCAACATGTAGGCAGCCGGGCGCGACCGCCGGCTCAGTCGTCCGGCGTGCCGCTGGTCAGCTCAGTGAGCGTCGCGACGAGCCGCCTGCGGGCGGTTGGGCTGAGGTGGGCCAGCAGCTCGTCCTCCATCGCGTGCACGTCGGCCTGCGCGGCGGCGTGGAGCGTCGCGCCGGCCGGTGTGAGCGACACGATGCGGGCGCGGCGGTCGGCGGGATCTGGGGTGCGGGTGACGAATCCTTCGCGTTCGAGCGCGTCGAGCAGGCCGATCAGGCGCGTCTTGTCGTAGCCGATCGCACGGGCGAGCGCCAGCTGCGTCCCGGCCGGCTCGCGCGCGAGATGCGAGAGCACGACGTAGTCCCACATCGACAGGCCGCGCGCAGCCAGCAGCGGGCGCTCGGCATCGACAAGCCGACGAGTGGCGCGAGCGAACAGCGCCCCGAGGTCTTCGCGATCCATCGTGCGATCTTACGCCTTGACAAACGATAAGCATATGCAGATGATAAGCAGATGCATACTAATCTCACGAGTCGCTCCGCGACGCGGAGCGCCTCCGTCCCCGCTCCGCCCGAGACCGTGATCGCGTTGCTGGGCGATCCGCAGCGGCTGTCGGAGTGGGCGCCGGAGTTCGCCCGCAGCATCCGGCCGGACGACGACGGCTGGCTGGTCGAGACCGACGCCGGCCCGCAGCCGCTCGAGTTCCGCATCGACGCCGAGCACGGCACCGTCGACCTCGTGCGTCCGGGCGACACCAGCCGCGGTGCCTTCATACGGACGATCCCCAACCGCAACGGGAGCGAGGTCGTCTTCACCCTGCTCTTCCCGGACGACGTCTCAGAAGACGCGATCGCGCAGCAGATGGTCGTCGTCGAAGGCGAACTGGCGACCGTGCGAACCCTCTGCTCGCCGCGGCCCGCTCGCGACGCGTGAGGTCGCGGATGACGCCGGGGCCGGTCCCCCGTGGCGACGGCCCCGTGATCGTCAGCTTCACGGAGTTCACGGCGCGGCGGCTCTGCGACCTGCCCGCGATCGTCCGCGACGGCACCGCGCTCAGCCGCGGCTGGTGGGCGATGCCCGGCGCGATCGGCGTGATCCTCTACGTCGACCCGGCGAAGAGGCGCGGCGGGTCGCTCTCGGTGTGGGAGAGCGAGGACGACCTGCGGCGCTTCGTCACGCTCCCCCGGCACCTCGCGATCATGCGCGCCTACCGCAACCGCGTCACCGTCCGCTCGGCCACCTGGCAGATGGCGCCCTACCGCACCAGGGACGCATGGGCGCAGGGCAAGGCCCGTCTGGCCGACGGGCGGGGGTCGTCCCGGATTGGTGTCGCAGAGCGACACCAAAGCAGGACGACCTGACCGCCTCGGGTCAGCCGGTGACGCCGCCGCCCTTGATGCCGCCGCCGATCACTCGGACGGCGCGGTTCGCGCGTCTCGTGTTCGCGTCGGGCGCGGTCGCGACCGCGCGGTTGACTCTCGTGCCGCCTGTGCCGCGCAGCGCCCGGACGGTGAGCCGGTACGTCTTCGACTGGCCGGGCTTCAGGACCTTGGCAGTCCAGCAGTAGCGGCCCTTGGACAGCTTCGCCTTCGGCGTCGCCTTGACGAAGACCAGGCCCTTGGGCAGGTCGTCGCACGTGCGCACGTTGCGCAGCGCGACTCTTCTGCTCGGGTTGCGGACCTTGATCGTGTACGTCGCCCGCTGACCGGCCCGCAGGACCGTGCGGTCGACGGACTTGGTGAGGCCGAGATCGACTCTTCTGACGACGACTCTCGCGCCGTCTCTGTTGTTTCTCGGCTTCGGGTCTCTCGGCGGCGGAGGCGTGCCCGGAGGCGTTCTCGGCGGCGGCGGGACCTCGACGACCCCGACGTTCACCGTTCTGCCGGCCTTGACCGCCTTCGCGGTGACTGTGATCCGCACCTGCTGGCGCTCACTCAGGGTGCCCAGCTCGCAGCGGACGTTGTCACCTCTGCGCGTGCACTCGCCGACCGGGGTTCTGACGCCGGTCAGCTGCAGCTCGTCCGGCAGCCTGTCGGTGACGACCACGTCTCTCGCGAGGCCGGGACCGTTGTTTCTCGCCACCAGCGTGTACGTGACGGTCTCACCGAGTCTGACCGTGGGAGCCGAGGCCGTCTTGACGATCGAGAGGTCCGGCTCGGGGATTCTCACCTCTCTTCTGTCTCTGTTGTCTCTCGGGTCTCTGTCACCCGGCGAGGAGATCTCGGCGTTGTTGATCGCGGTGCCGGATCTGTGCGCGATCGCGGTCACCGTGATCGTCTCGGTCTGGCCGGGCTGCAGTCTCCCGAGCTGGCATCTGACCGTGTTGCCACTCGTCGTGCAGCTGCCCTTGCTCGTTCTCGCGCCCGTCAGCTGCAGCTGCTCGGGCAGGTTGTCGGTCACGAGCACGTCGTTGGAGACCGCCGGCCCGTCGTTTCTCGCCGTCAGTCTGTACGTGATCGTGTCGCCGATCTTCGCGGTCGGCGACGAGACCGCCTTTCTGATGCTGACGTTGAACGGCGGCACGAACCCGAAGTCGTGCGTGTGGTCGTTGTGACCGGCCGCACCCGTTCTGAGTCTGTCGACCACGAACGCGCCCGACGGGATGCCGTCCGAGTCGCGCAGCTGCGCGTCGGTGTCGGGATTCGTCGGTGTGTACTGCGCGAGCGGCGCCTGACCGAGCGGGATTCGCACCGTGTAGTCGGTGTTCGGCTGGATCGCGCCCGGCACGTTGCTCTCGTTGAACCAGTACTGGCCGTTGGCGTCCGTTCTCGTCGTCGCGATCACGTTGCCGCTGCCGTCGAGCAGCTCCACGAGCACGTCGCCGATCGCCGCCTCGCTCGGATCCTGCGCGCCGTCGCGGTCCGGATCGAGCCAGACGTAGTTGCCGATCTCGATCGGCGCCGCGTCGCACAGCGCTTCGAGGTCGCCGAGGCCGTTGGCCTTGCCGAACGTGGAGACGACGTTGTTGTCGCCGCCGCCGGTATAGAGGTTGAAGCCTCTCGTACGCGAGCCGTCGCTGTTGCTCAGGTAGAGCACGCCGGACGATCCCGAGGGACCGTCGGTGGCGGGGCACCCGCCGATGACCGAGCCCGGCGCGCATCTGTTGGCGCCGTACCCCGACGCCTGCCGCAGGTCCGCGTAGCCCGGGATCTGCAACGTGCCGCCCTGGCCGCCGTAGTCGTGGGCAGCGCCACCAGCGGCAGAGAACGAGTTGTAGTTCTGGTACCAGTAGAAGAGGCTGCCGCCGGGTCCCCACTGAGCGACGTTCTTCGGACCGGACGCCGTCAGGCCGCCGCAGACGCCGTTGCTCTCGAGCTGGAAGGCGGCCCCGGCCGGGCACGCGCGCAGCGTGTAGCCAGACTGCATGCCGACCTCACCCGGATCCCCGTTGGGGAATCTCGAGATCACCCCGACCTGGTCCGGCGAGCGATCGCGGATCCCGAGTACGAGGTCGTCGCCGACGAACGAGATGTCCGCCAGCATCGGCTGCGGATACCGTCCCGCGTTGCCGACGTCGATCGCGCTTCTCGTCGACTGCGACGTCCACGGATGCCAGTCGGCGCTGATGCCGTTGGTGCAGGCCGCCGACGGGAACGGATCCACCGGCGCTCCGGAGCGGATCACGCAGAGCCGTCTCGACTCGAGCGTCTGGTTGAGCACCGGGCTCGCGCCGAAGGCGCCCGTCGCCGGGTCGAACGTGTAGACGAAGAGTCTCAGGTCGGCGGACGCCGTCTGCGGCGGCGGATCGCCTCTGCTCGCCTCCGAGCAGACGCCGCCGACGTAGACGAGCCCGTCGTGGACGGCCGTCGCCATCGGACGCGCGTCGGCCGGGTTCGCGCACGCGGCTCTCGGGATCGCGTACGCCTGCGCCGACGCAGGTCTCGACCCGTCCGCGGGAACCGGAACGCGGATCAGCTCGCCGCTCGCGAGTCCGACCGTGTAGAGCTCGGAGCCGTCGTCGGTGCTCGACAGGTTTCCGAGGCCACTGCTGCCGACCGCGTCCCATGCGAGCGAGTCGTTGAAGAACTCTCTGACGTCGGCGCCGGTTCTGTCGGCTCCGCGCACGAAGCCGCCGCCCGCCGGGTTCCCGGGCAGGCTGTTGACGTCGAAGAACACCGACGCGTTCGGCGTGCCCGCCGTCGCCTGGGCGACGTCGGTGCGATAGATCGCGCCCGCACCGCCCGGACCCCAGTCGGAGTGCCGCTTCGTGTAAGCCGACGAGTACAGGTAGTTCGACGCGGTCGGCTGGGCGATGCCGAAGATCGCGCCCGTCTGCGAGAACAGTGCACCGGGTCTCACGATCGGCGCGCCCAGTTCGCCGCCCGCGACGGCCTGCGTCTGATCAGGCGTGTCGTCCGACACAAGCCGGATCGTCGCGTCGCCGCCGTATCTGCCGTCGTGCGCGCCGAACCGCTGGCACGCGATCGCCAGCAGCGGGTTGTCCTGACAGTAGTTCGCCGGCTGCAGCACGCCGACGTCGACGCCCGACGCCGGGCCGGTCGCGAACTGGACCGTCGTGCCCGAGTTGGTGCCGTGGCGCGCCGGCTGGTAGCCGGCCGGCAGGCCGGTGAACTCGACGCGCACGCGGCCGGCGCCGTCGGGCACGTTCAGCGTGTACGTGCCGTCGGCCGCGGTCGTCGCGCTCGCGACGGCGCCGCCATCGGCGCCGTAGGCGGTGACGGTGATCCCGCCCACCCCGCTGTCGACGGCCGGGCTGCTGTCACGCGTGCCGTTGTCGTTGAAGTCCTCGAACGCGGTGCCGCTGATCGGCGCCGCGGCGGCGAGCGCCGGCAGCGTCAGCAGAAGCGCGCTCGCGATCAGCGGCGCCCTCCACCAGCGGCGTACCGGCGAGGTCGGGTGCGACCTGCCCGTTGTCATGTGCCCTCCGTTCCAGCGCGTGCCGCCCAAACCCACCTGCCTGGGACGGCAACACCCGCAATTTGCGGCGGGAGGAAAGCACTCGCCGGTGTGCACATCAAGGCGCGAAGTGAGTCCGCTGCCAAAGACGAGACGTTCGGGAGTGAATGACTATTCAACGCACAGTGAAAATTATGCACCGAATAGTGGCGAGCGCCGACGCGCCACCAAATTCAACCGGGTTGAACCCGGGTCGCGTGAGCGAGCCGTCCGACGTTGGTCGTAGATTGCGCCCGTGCGGGTGACACGACGGGATGCGCTGGTCGGCGTGGGCAGCGTGCTGATGGCAGGGGCGGCGGTGCGCGTCGCCGGCGAGGCGCTGGACGCGGACGCGGCGCGTGCCGCGCATGCCTTCGACGGCGGCCGGCAGGCCGGTGTCGCGACGGAGCGGCAGGACCACCTGACGCTGGCGGCGTTCGACCTCGTGACGCCGGACCGAGCGGACGTGAAACGGCTGCTGAGCGACTGGACCGCCTCCACCGTCGCGCTGTGCGAGCGGGAGGGCGGCGCGGCGGGCGAGGCGGGCGAGGCGGGCGAGGCGGGCGAGGGTGGCGCGACGGGCGCGGGCGAGGCGATCGGCCTCGGTTCGCGCGGACTGACGATCACGGTAGGGCTCGGAGCGGGCCTCTTCGACGGCCGATACGGCTTCGCCGAGCGCCTGCCGGCCGGGCTCTCGCAGCGGATCCGGACCGCCGACGACGCGCACCTCGACCCCTCGCGCAGCGGCGGCGACCTGCTCGTCCAGGTCTGCGGTGACGATCGCCAGGTCGTCTTCCACGCGGTCCACCAGCTCGCGGGCGCGGCGCTCGGGATCGCTCGCCGCCGCTGGACGCAGCACGGCTTCCTGTCGCGGCCGCGACCCGCCGCCACGCCGCGCGGCGTGATCGGCTTCAAGGACGGGACGGCGAACATCCCGCTCGACGACCGCGCCGCGCTCAGCCAGCATGTGTGGGTGGCCGACGACGCCGACCGTCCCGGCATGGTGGACGGCACCTATCTCGTCTACCGGCGCATCCGCGTCCGGCTGCAGGCGTGGGACCGCAGCCCGCTCTCCGAGCAGGAGGGCGTGGTCGGCCGCCGCAAGGTCAGCGGCGCGCCGCTCGACGGCCGCGACGAGCACGACCCGCTCACGCTCGCGGCCGCCCCCGCGCGCTCGCACGTGCGGGCGATGCACCCCGACTCGAACGACGGCATCCGCCTGCTGCGGCGGGCGTACAACTACGACGACGGCGCGACGGCGGACGGCGCGGCCGACGCCGGGATCGCGTTCGTCGCCTTCACCGACGACCCGCGGCAGAGCGCTGCGCCGCTGCTGCGCCGGTTCGAGCGGGACGACGACCTGCGCCGCTACGCCGTCCCCACGGCCGGCGCCGTGTTCGCCGTCCCGCCCGCGCCGGCCGCGGGCGAGTTCGCCGGACAGAGGCTGCTGGAGGGACCATGAGACGAACCATGAGACGAACGTTGCCGTTGATCGCCTGCGTCGCGGCGCTCCTGCTCGGCGGCTGCGGAGGCGGCGACGACGACACGTCCAGCTCGACCGCCGCGAGCGGGACCTCGCCCGCCGCCACGAGCCCCGGCGGCGCGCAGCCGAGCGGCGAGGCGAGCGGACGGATCCTGCGCGTGCCGAGCAGCTACCCGACGATCCAGCGCGCCGTCGACGCGAGCCGGCCGGGCGACCTCGTGCTGATCGCGCCGGGCACGTACCGCGAGACCGTCGAGGTCACCGACGAGCACCCCGGCATCGTGATCCGCGGCACCGACCGCAACCGCGTCGTGCTCGACGGCGGCGACAAGCTCGCCGACGGCATCCGCGTGCAGGCCAACGGCGTCGCGGTCGAGAACCTCACGGTCCGGCGCTACCAGGTCAACGGCGTCGTCTGGTACACCGACGGCGAGTACGCCGCGCAGGGCCGCTACGTCCAGGGCTGGCGCGGCTCCTACCTGACCGCGTACGACAACGGGCTCTACGGGGTCTACGCGTTCGGCGTCCAGCACGGCCGCTTCGACCACGTCTACGCCTCGGGTCAGCCCGACAGCGGCATCTACGTCGGCCGCTGCAAGCCCTGCAACGCGCTCGTGACCGACAGCGTCACCGAGCTCAACCACGTCGGGATCGAGCTGACGAACGCCGGCGGCGACGTCGTGGTGCGCGACAGCGTCGCGCGCCGCAACCGCGTCGGGATCCAGGTCAACTCGCTGACGAAGGAGCGCGCCGCGCCGCAGAGCGGCATGGTGATCGAGCGCAACGAGGTCGCCGACAACCAGGAGCGCGGCGCACCGCGCGGCTCGGAGGGCTTCGGCGCCGGGATCGTGATCAACGGCGGCCGCGAGAACGTCGTCCGCGACAACCGCGTGACCGGCCACGACGGCGTCGGGATCACCGTGGTCGACAGCCCCACCTACACCGCCGAGGACAACCGCGTCGACGGCAACAGGCTGGCCGGCAACCGGCTCGACCTCGCGCTGCAGACCGGCGACGGCAGATCCGCCGGCAACTGCTTCGCCGGCAATCGTCCCGCCAGCTCGCTCCCGGCCCGGCTCGAGCAGCGCACCGCCTGCGGCAGGTCGGTGACGATCGGCACCGAGCGCTACAGAGCGATCGCCTCCCCTCCCCAGGTCGACTACCGCCGCGTGCCCGCCCCGCCGCCGCAGCCGAACATGCCCGGCGCTCGGACCGCCCCGGCGCAGCCGGCGGCCGGCACCCCGGAGGCGCAGCGATGAGCCGCCTCCGACCCGCGGCGCTCGCGCTCGCGGCCGTCGCGCTCGCGGCGCTCCTCGGCGGCTGCGGAGGTGACGACGGCGCAGGGACGCAGAGCGCTGCGGCGACCGCGACGACGACCGCTCATGCGGAGGGCAGACCGGTCACCGACGAGCAGGCGCTCGCGCTCGCGCGCGTGCTCCAGCAGAACTGGCAGCGCGGCGGCGCGCGCTTCACCGGCTCCGTCGTCGTCCACGGCACGGCGATCCCGATGAGCGGCCGCGCCGACTTCCGCAGCGGCCGCGGGACCGCGACCCTGCGCGAGCCGGGCGCCGCCTCCCGCCGCTACGTGTGGACGCGCAGAGCCGTCTACGCGCAGTCGGATCCCGGCTCGCGCAGGTACGCGGTGCAGCGCCCCGATCCGGACGGCGACCCCGTGCACGCGGCGATCGCGCTGATCAACCTGCTGTCGGCCGAGACGATCGACAACACCGCGAACATCCAGGACCAGGGCGCCCGCTTCCTGCGCGGCGACACCGTCGACGGCACCCCCGTGGACGTCTACCGCTACCGCTCAGGCGGCGGCGCGACGTACGCGATCGGCCGCGACGACGGCCTCCTGCGCCAGCTCGACGCCAGACTCCCCGCCGGCGAGCTGGTCGTGACGCTCACCAGCCACGAGCCCGTGCGCGTGGCCGTGCCGGAGGGCCAGCGCTGAGCAGCGAACCGGGATTCCTGAGCACGATCGCGGCCGGCCGCCGGCTGCCGCGCCCGCGGCGCGAGACGTTCCTGCGCGAGCGGGTGAGCGCGCTCTTGGACCACGCGCTCGATCAGCCGCTGACGGTCGTCTGCGCGCCGGCCGGCTACGGCAAGACGACGGCGCTGGCCGACTGGTGCCGGCGGCGGGACGGCGACGGCGCCTGGCTCTCGCTCGACGACAAGGACAACGACCCGCGGCGGTTCTGCGCCCGCCTGCTGGCGACGATCGACGACCTCTCGCCGTCCGAGCTGTGGATGGCCGAGCAGGCGCTGGCGGGCGGCTCCGACCTCGTCGAGACGGTCATACCGCTCGCGGTCGACGCGCTCGGCGACCGGCGCGGCGCCGCTGCGGCGGTGATCGTCCTCGACGACTACCACGCAATCTTCGAGGAGGCGTGCCACCAGCTCGTCGTCGCCCTGCTCGATGCGCTCCCACCGGGCGTCCGTCTCGTGCTCGCCAGCCGCACGAGACCGCCGCTGCGGCTCCCGCGTCGCCGCGCCGCGGGCGCCGCGGCGACGCTCGACGCCCGCGAGCTGGCATTCGATCTGGACGAGACGGGGCGCCTGCTCAACGGCCGGCTGCGGCTGCGGCTGGAGCGGGGGCAGGTCGAGGCGATCCACGCCCGCGTCGAGGGCTGGCCGGCGGGCCTCTCGCTCGTCGCCTCGCTGCGCGACGCGACCGCGTTGGAGCGGTTCCTCGAGACGCCGGAGCGCACGCCCTTCGAGATCGCCGAGTACCTCACCGAGGAGGTGCTCGACGCCCTCCCCCCGAGCACCCGCGTCTTCCTCCGCCGCACCTCGCCGCTCACGCGCATGAACGGCGCGCTCTGCGCCGCCGTCCTCGACGATCCGGCGGCCCGCCAGCTGTTCGACGACGTGCGCGAGTCGAACGTCTTCGTGATCCCGCTCGACGACGACTGGGTTCGCTACCACCGCCTCTTCGCGACGCTGCTCGAGCGCGATCTCCGCCGCCACGAGCCGACGATCGTCGTGCAGCTGCACCGGCGCGCGGCGCGCTGGTTCGAGTGCGAGGGGATGACCGAGGCGGCGATAGACCACGCGTCGGCCGCCGGCGACGGCGAGCACGCCGCACGTCTGCTGCACGGCAGCTGGTGGCCGCTGTTCGCCGAGCGCCGCTACACGACGATCCGCCGGACGCTCGCCCGGATGCCGCCCGACCGCGGCCGCTACGCGCCGTTCTGCGACGCGATCGACGTCCTCTGCCTCTCGCTCACCGGCGGCGACCTGCGGCTGATCGCGAGGCGGCTCGAGCAGCTCGACCAGGATCGCGACAGCCCCGGCGTCGCCGAGATCGTCGACCTGCTGCGGATCAGCCCGTACTACGGCGACATCGAGCGCGCACTCGCCGACGGCTGGAAGATCTGGGGCCGGGCCGCCGGCGACGTGGACGCCCGCGCACGCTACGCCGGCAAGCTGGCGATCGTGATGTGGTTCGCCGGCGAGCGCGAGGCGATCCGCCGCGAGGTCGAGCCCTACATGCGAATCGCCGACCGGCCGGTGGTGCGCTGCTGGGAGCTGGCCGCCCTGGCCCTCACCGCCGCCGACGAGGACGACCTCGAGACGGCCGAGCAGCACGCGCGCGACGCCGTCGCCGTGATCGAAGCGGCCGGCGGCGAGTCCTCGCTGGAGTCCCACCTCGCCTATCTCGCGCTCGGCGAGGCGCTGCGCCGTCGCGGCCGCTTCGCCGAAGCGCACGACCACGTCGCTCGCGCGCTGCGCATCACGAGCCGGCACCCGAGCGCGCTCTATCACGGACTCGCGCTCGTCATGCATGCGCAGCTCGACCTCTCCACGCTCGACCGCCGCGCCGCGCGCTCGCGCGCGAAGGCGGCACGGCGGATCGTCGACCGCTTCCGCGACGTCGGCGTCGTCGCCGAGCGCCTGGCCGCGGTCGAGGACGCGCTCGACCTCCCGACCCACGAGGCGGTCGCCGGCAGCGAGCCGACGGCAGCCGAGCGCCGCGTGCTCGAACTGCTGCCGACCGACCTCACGCGCAGACAGATCGCGGCCGAGCTGAGGCTCTCCGTCTCGACGGTGAAGAGCCACACCTGGCGCCTGTACAGACGCCTCGGCGTCGACACCCGCGCCGACGCCGTCTCGATCGCCCGCGAGCAGGGGCTGGTGTGAGCAGCAGCCGGCTTCAGCCGTCGATTGCGACGATCGCGCAGCCGACGTCGCGCACCTTCGCCCAGCCTGCATCGCCGGTGACGACGACGTCGGCGTGAAGGTCACCGGTCGCGAGAATCAGCGCGTCAGGCGTGCGCAGCGCGCGGTTCGCCGCACGCAGCTCTGCCGCGCGCTCCGCGACCTGCTCTTCGACAGGGAATCGAGCTCCGACGATCTCTGACAGGAACCGCCGCATGATCGTCTCGTCGTGATGCCCGAGCTTCGCGCCGGTCAGCACCTCCGCGATCGTCACCGCGGAGACCGCGAGCCCGTGCTCGCGCGCGACCTCGCGCACCGTACGGTCGGCGGCCCTGTGCAGCGCGTCGTCGCCGTTGAGGAAGGCGATGACGACGCTGGAGTCGAGCAGCGCTACGCCCACTCGTCGCGCAGGTCGCCGACGGTGCGCCGCAGGTCAGCGCCGGCTCTCATCGCGCCGCTGAAGTGATCGAGCAGATCGTCCTGCCGCGTCAGCACCACACGCCCGGGCCCAGCCGCCTCGATCCGCACCAGATCGCCTTCATGCAGCCCGGCGGCGGTGAAGGCGTCCCTCGGGATCGTGACCTGATGCTTGCTGGAGATCCGAGAGCCCTGGCGTCCGGCGCGGCGGGCCGGCTCTTTCTTTACGACTCTTGCCATGGTAAAGACGCTATCACGCCTCGACGACGGCCTTCCCGGCTGCCGCCCACGCGCGCTGCCGCTCGCGCGGGCGCCCGATCACGACGTTCTCGCCGTCGTCGAGGATCGGCCGTTGCAGCAGCGCGGGGTGCTCGACGAGGGTCGCGACGACGGCGTCGAGGTCGAGGCCGTCGGCGTCGAGACCGAGGTCCTTGTACTTCTTGTCGCGCCGGATCAGCGCGTCGACCGGATCGCCCTGCAGGCGCTCGGCGAGCGACCGCACCTCCGGCTCGGACAGCCGCTCGGCGACGAGCAGGTACTTGCGCACGGTCACGTCGTGGCCGGCTTCGGTGAGGGCGTCCAGCGCATTCACCGACGTCGGGCAATGCGGGTTGTGCATCAGTGTCAGGGTCATGGCGCTGATCCTATGCAGGGAGCGCCGCCCTCAATCGCGCCAGCCGGTCAGAGCATGATCACCCGCTCGCATATGCACATCTCGTCCTGTATGCCGCACAGCCACTGCCACGATCTGGCCTCCGGCAGATCGAGGATCACCGCGTCGGTCTTCTCGGTGATCCACTCCCGCTTGCCGGCGTCCCAGACGTGGTCCTTGACCGAGACGGTCAGGTTCCCCACGGGGTGACCGACCTTCCCCATCACAACCGTCGGGTTTGCGAGGAACTCGACGAACTCCTCCTTGCTGAACTCCACGAAGAACGCGGGCGGCAGATACGCCTCGCCGTTCTCGGGCTTGAGCTGCACGACCTTCGGCACGATCGACCCCGCCTTCGTAGGAACCGGTGATCGACACCCTACACACCTCTATTCGGTCAATCTAGGAGACGGTGAGAGCAGGCCTCGCGCCGATCGCCTGCCGCGTGGGAGGATGCCCATCATGTTCGGCCCCGCTCGCGACGAGGCTGCGCCCTTGGTCGGCCGCGTCCAGGAGCAGCGCCTCCTGACCTCGCTCCTCGACGAGGTCGGCGACCGCGGGCAGGTGCTCGTGCTGCGCGGTGAGCCGGGGATCGGCAAGTCCCGGCTGCTGTCCGTCGCCGCGCAGACGGCACGCGACCGCGCGATGACGGTGCTCACGGCGACGGGCGTGCAGTCAGAGGCGCATCTGCCGTTCGCCGGGCTGCACCAGATGTTCCGCCCGGTCCGCAGGCGCGCAGTCGAGCTGCCGGCGATCCAACGGAGCGCGCTCGACGCCGCCTTCGGGCTGACGCACGACGTGGCGCCCGAGCACTACCGGATCGCGATGGCATCGCTCGACCTCGTCTCGGAGGTCGCGGGCGACGCGCCGCTGCTGCTGATCGTCGAGGACGCGCACTGGCTCGATCCCCCGACGGCGGACGTGCTCGCGTTCGTCGCGCGCCGGATCGAGTCCGACCCGGTCCTGCTCCTGGTCGCGGCGCGTGACGGTTACCCCTCGGCGCTCGCCGATGCGGGCCTGCCGGAGCACAGGCTCTCGGGCCTCGACGACGCGACCGCCGCGACGCTGCTGGACGCGGTCGCCCCCGACCTCCCCCGCACGGCTCGCAACCGCGTGCTGCGCGAGGCCGCCGGCAACCCGCTCGCGCTGCTCGAGCTGCCCGCCGTCGCCGGAGAGCCCGACGACGAGCCGTCGGTGGCCGGCGGCCTGCCGCTGACCGAGCGGCTCGAGCGCGCGTTCGCCGCGCGCGTGTCCGACCTGCCCGACACGACCCGCCTCGTGCTGCTGGTGGCCGCGCTCAGCGACAAGGACGCCGTCGGCGAGATCCTGCAGGCCGCCGGCACGCTCGCGGGCGCGTCGCTCGACCTCGACGCCGCCGAGCCCGCCGCCGACGCCGGCATCGCCGACCTCGACCTGCGAACGCTTCGCTTCCGGCACCCCCTCATCCGCTCGGCGGTCGCGCAGAGCGCGAGCCTGGCGGACCGGCGGCGCGTCCATCAGGCGCTGGCGGAGGTGCTGGAGGATCAGGACCGGCGTGTCTGGCACCGCGCGGCGTTGCTCACCGGTGCCCACGAGGACGTCGCGGGCGAGCTCGAAGCAGCCGGTGCGCGGGCGCGGCAGCGGGGCGCGGGCGCCGTCGCGGTCACCGCGATGCGCCGTGCGGCCGAGCTCGGCGAACCCGCGAGCCGCACCCGGCGCCTGCTCGCCGCCGCCGGGCTCGCCGTCGAGCTGGGGCGCCCGGACGTCGTGGCACCGCTGATGCGAGCGGTGCGGCAGCTCGATCTCGGGCAGCTGGACCGCGCGCGAGCCACCTGGGTCGAGGAGACCGCGGTGACGCGCCCGCTCGGCGACGCAGGGCGATTCGCGTCGCTGATCTCCGCCGCGGAGCGCGCCGGCGCGGCCGGCGATCGCGATCTGCAGGTCGACCTCCTCTGGCTGCTCGCCTCACGCGCATGGTGGGTCGATCCCGGCACGGACGCGCGACGGCTGCTGATCGACGCCGCCGCCCGGCTCGGCGACGCGAACGCGGAGGACCCGCGCATCTTCGCGGTCCACGCCTACGCCGATCCGTTGGGCCACGCGGCGGGGGTGCTCGAACGGCTGACGAGCGCGGCACGGGCCGAGCGCCTCGACACCGACGCCGCGCGCTTCTTCGGCCCGGCCGCGCTGGTGGTCGGTGCCTTCGACCTCGGCAACGACTTCCTCGCGGCGGCGATCGACGGGCTGCGCACCGAGGGACGGCTCGGGCACCTGCCGCGCCTGCTCGTCCTCCACGCGAACATGGCCGCACGGCTCTGCGACTGGGACGTCGCGATCCCGGCCGCCGAGGAGGCGCGGCGCCTCGCCGAGGAGCTTGCCGAACCGCAGTGGTCGGCCGCCGCGGACACGGTGATCGCGCTGGTCGCGGCGATGCGCGGCGACGACCAGGAAGCCGACCGGCTGGCGACGGAGGCCGAACTGGTCGCGGAGCCGGTCGGCGCGAACATCACGATGGCGTTCGCGCAGTTCGGCAGGACGCTCGCCGCGCTCGCCGCGGGCCGCCACGCCGACGCGTACGCGTCCGCCGCGCGAGTCTTCGATCCGGCCGACTCGGCCCACCACCCGGTGATCTCCTCCTGGCTGATCGCGGATCTGGCCGACGCCGCGCGGCAGATCGACGAGCAGACCGCCGCGCGGGCGCGCGTCGCGCAGGTCGAGGCGATGGCCGGTGAGCGTCCGGGCACGTGGATCGCGCTGAGCCTCCGGCACGCTCGAGCGCTGGTCGCGGACCCGGCGGAGGCGGGCGAGCGGTTCGAGGAGGCGCTCGCGACCGACCTCGCGCGCTGGCCGTTCCAGCGCGCCCGGATCCAGCTCGCATACGGTCAGTGGCTGCGCCGCGACCGCCGTGTCGCCGAGTCGCGCGCCGTCCTGCGCGCCGCGCGCGACACGTTCGACGGGCTCGGATGCGCGCCGTGGGGCGAGCAGGCGCGGCGCGAGCTGCGCGCGTCGGGCGAACGCAGCCGCCGCCGGCTGCCGGAGGCGCGCGATCAGCTGACCGCGCAGGAGCTGCAGATCGCGCAGCTGGCGGCGCAGGGGCTGTCGAACCGCGAGATCGGCCGGCGGCTGTACCTCTCGCACCGCACGATCAGCACGCATCTGTACCGCGTGTTCCCGAAGCTCGGGATCACCTCGCGCGGTGAGCTGGCGGCCGCGCTGGCACCGGTCGTGGCCGGCGCCGACGCGCCAGGCGGTCAGCGCCGGCGTACGTAACCGGCGGCCGGAACCGCCGTCATCTGACGCACGCGTCCTCGTGACGGCGCGAGCAGAGTCGTGGATGATCGAGGTCGACCTCGTCCGAGGCCGGCCGGCAAACAGAAAGGGGCACCCCATGGCAGACGTGCGGAACGTGGTTCTCGTCCACGGCGGCTTCGTCGACGGCTCCGGCTGGAAGGGCGTCTACGACCTGCTGAAGGCGGACGGCTTCAACGTGAGCGTCGTGCAGAATCAGACGCTCTCGCTCGAGAGCGACGTCGAGACGACACGCAACGTGCTGGACCTCCAGGACGGCCCGACGATCCTCGTCGGCCATTCCTACGGCGGCGTCGTGATCACGGAGGCCGGCGGCCACGAGCGCGTGGCCGGCCTGGTCTACATCGCCGCGTTCGCGCCCGACGCGGGCGAGTCGGTCAACGCGCTGATCGCCGACCCGCCGCCCGGCGCGCCGGTGCCGCCGATCCTGCCGCCCCAGGACGGGTTCCTGTTCCTCGACCGCGAGAAGTTCGCGGAGTCGTTCGCGGCGGACCTCCCGGCCGAGCTGGCGGCGTTCATGGCCGACTCGCAGGTCCCGTGGGGCGTCGAGGCGCTCAACGGCGCCGTCGGCGAGCCGGCCTGGCGCGGCAAGCCGAGCTGGTACCTCGTCGCAACCGAGGACCGGATGATCCCGCCGCCGGCCCAGCGGGTGATGTCCGAGCGGGCGGGCGCGACCGTCGTCGAGGCGTCCGGCAGCCACTCGATCTACGTCTCGCAGCCGCGGACGACCGCCGATCTGATCGCGCAGGCCGCCCGCGAGGCCGATCGCGCGCAGTAGCGGCTTCGCCGAGCGAGCCGATCACGTGGGAGGGGACGTCGTCGCGCCGTTCGGGGCGCCGGCGACCGTCAGCGCCGTCGTCTCGCGCAGCAGCGTCCCCATCCCGCCGATCGCGTGCAGCGACCGCTGCCGGCCGGCGCCGCCGCCGCGCTCGACCAGCCGGTGCAATCCGTCCAGCTCGCCCTCGCAGCCGAGCTCTCGTGCGTCTGGCGCAACCATCTCGACCACGTCGTCGAGCAGCGAGCGAACGGGTCGCAGGCGGCCTTCGGCATCAGGCAGCTGGGCGTCGATGCCGTAACGCGCCGCACGGAAGACGCCCTCGTCGAGCAGCTCGCCAGGCGGGTCGGCCGCCGGGTCGGCGCCCAGCTCGCTGGCGTGGCGGGCGAGGCAGTGGACGAGCGCGACGAGCGCCGCGAGGTCCTCCAGCGAGGTCTGCGTGTCGAGCGCGCGGATCTCGACCGTCCCGAGCCGCGGATGCGGCCGCAGCTTCCACCAGAACCACGTGTAGTCCGGCACGTCGGCGGCGCGCGCGAGCAGCGCGCTCATCGCGCAGAAGTCCTCGAAGTCGCGCATCGCGCGCGGCACGCCGGAGCGCGGCCACCCCCGCGTCGTCACCTCGCGCGCGGACGCCAGCCCGGTGTCGCGGCTGTGCCGGAACGGCGAGTTCGCGCCGAGCGCCTGCAACAGCGGCAGATGCCGCCGCAGCCCGTTGAAGGCGCGGATCGCCGTCTCGGCGTCCGGCATCCCGACGTGCACGTGAAGGCCGTTGACCGGCGTCGCGACGGCATCTCCCAACAGCTCGCGGATGCGCTCATAGCGGACCTTGTCCGTGATCTCCGCGTCGCCCTCCTCGGCCGCGGGATGCGTCCCCGCTCCGAGCAGCCCGACACCGGTCGCGACGACTGCGGCCCGCAGGCCGCCGAGCGTCCCCACCGCCTCGCCGGCGGTGCGGCAGACGTCCGTGATCAGCTCGACCTGACAAGCGTGCAGCTCGCGCTCGACCCTGCCGTCGACCGGCCCCAGCCGATCGATCACCGCGGTGGAGGCGTTGATCTGCTCGCCGGTGACCGGGTCGACGAGGAACAGCTCCTCCTCCACCCCGAGCGAGAAGGGATCGCCCTCGCCGAAGCGGCTCCGTCGTTCCATCTCCTCCGCGGCCTCGCTCGTCATCGCGATCTGACTACCCGCGCGCTGCTGCGCGCAAGCAAAGCAGCCACCGCCCTAGACCTCGTCGGGGTGCAGCGCATCGAGGATCAGGGAGAGGCCGAACTCGAACTCGTCGGCGTAGTCGTAGCCCGGCCGGAGGGCGTGCTCGGCGATCAGCTCCGTGAGGTGCGGGTAGGCGTCGGTCGGCAGGTCGCGCAGGATGTCGTCCGCGATCTCGCCGAGCTCGGCGGGACCGGTGAACGGCAGGCTCAGCTCCTGAAGGACGAACCCGTAGAGATAGCTGTCGATGACCGAGACGGCGTGCGCGGTCATCGCGACGGAGAAGCCTCCCGCCCGCAGGACGCCCAGGACGACGTCGTGGTGGCGCAGGGTCGCCGGGCCGGGCTGGCTGCGGGAGTCCATCAGGCCGATCGCCCAGGGGTGGCGGCGCAGCACCGCGCACGCCGAGACGGCGCGGCCGCGCATCGCCTCCTTCCAGTCCGTCGCCGGCGCCGGAAGGTCGATCTCGCCGAACACGGCGTCGACCATCCCGTCGAGGATCTGCTCCCGGCCGGCGACGTGGTTGTACAGCGACATCGCCTCGACGCCCAGCCGGGCGCCGATCGCCCGCATCGTGACGCCGGCCTCGCCGTTCTCGTCCGCCAGGGCCATCGCGGCGGCGACCACCCGCTCCCGGCTGAGCGGCGCCCGCTTCGGCTTCGCGCGCCTGCCCGTGCCGCGCTCGCGCATCGGCACCTCCTCCCGCTGTCGCTTGACGAACTTATGGCGTAAGTATACCGTCCCTTACAACGTAAGTTCGATTGACAGCGCAAGCGGCAGGAGCGGAGCATGAGCACGGACCAGACGCGGAAGGTCTGCATCGTCGGCGCCTCGGGGAAGCTCGGGCAGTACATGGTTCGGCACGCGCTGGACCGCGGCTACGAGGTCGTCGGCGTCTGCCGCGAGCGCAGCGTCCCGAAGCTCGCCGCGTACGCGGACCGGATCACGATCGTTCCCGGGCCGACGAACGACCGGGAGGTGATCCGCAAGGCGGTCGCCGGATGCGACGGCGTGCTGACGGTGCTCGTTCCCTGGCGCGTGCAGCAGTACTCGTCGGGCACGGCGCAGGCGGTGCTCGACTACGCCGAGCCCGACGCGCGCCTGATCTTCTCGTGCGGCTGGCACATCACCCGCGACGGCAAGGACCAGTACTCCTGGAAGTTCAAGGCGGCGCTCCGGATCGCGACGGTGCTGGCCCGCCTCGTGCGCGCGGCCGAGATCGACGACCAGGTCGAGGCGTGCCGGCGGATCTTCGCCAGCGACCGGCGCTGGACCGTCGTGCGCGGAAGCGACCTCGAGGAGGGCGAGAGCCAGGGCCTGCCTGCGTGGAGCCATCACGTCGGCGACCCGGTCCTCGCGAGCAACCTGACGCGGCGCGTCGACTTCGCGCTGTTCATGGTGGAGGCGCTCACCGACGACACGCTCGTCCACGAGGCGCCCGCGATCGTCGGGTGCCGCTCCCCCAGTGCGCTGACCCACGGCGCTACCTCACGCGCGCGCCTGAACTGATTCCGGCAACGGCCAGATCGCCTCCGGCGTTCGCCGCCGGGCCGGCACCTCGATCAGCTCGAGAATCACGCCGAGCTCCGCGGCCGTGTCGAAGTACAGGAACCCGCCGTCGCCGTCGCGACCGTACCCGCGGCCGCTCTGCATCAGGTCGAACCCCTGCGCCGCCATGCGCGCGATGCCGCCGTCGACATCCTCCTCGAACATTCCGAGGTGGTGCAGGCCCTCTCCGTGGCGGTCGAGCCATTCGGTGTAGATGCTCGGCCCGCTGATCGCCTCGATCAGTTCGATCTGCGGCACCGACGATGACAACGCGACTCGCATCTCGAAGGCGGCGTCCGCCCCGCGATACGTCAGTCGCGGCACGTTGCGCGGCCCATACGTCCAGATCCGCCATGGCCCACCACCGAGCGCACGCTCATAGCGTGCGAGTGCGCGGTCGAGGTCATGGACCACGATCCCTATCTGGTCTGCGCGAAATCCCGCAGGGTTCATCTGCGCTGCCTCCATGCCCACCCGCCGCCACGGAGATCCCGCGGCGGGCCGGCGCGTCGCTGTCGTCCCGACTCCGTGATTCTCATGTTACGGACGATCTGTCCGTTAAGCAATAACCCTCTGGCGCCGACTCACGACGCCGAGTGCCGCGCGCGGATACCATTCGGGCCATGGGGAACTCCGCGACCAGACCGTCAGCGACGCGCAACGGAGCGCGCGCGAGCACGATCAACGTGCTGGCCAAGACCAGCGCCCTGCTCGACGCGCTCGACGACGCGGGGGAGCTGACGCCCGCCGAGATCGCCGATCGCATCGGCGAACCGCGCAGCAGCGTCTATCGCCTGCTGGACAGCCTCGAGAACATCGGCTTCGTCGCGCCAGGCGTGAAGCGCGGCTACATCCAGCTCGGGATCAAGCTGTACCGCCTCGGCAGCAGCGCGGTCCGCCACCGCAACCTGCGCGCGGCGGCACTGCCGCTGATGCTCGACCTGCGCGACCAGACGGGCAGCACGATCTTCCTCACGATCCGCAGCGGCGACGAGGCGCTCTGCATCGAGCGCATCGAGGGCAGCACGATCGTCAACAACGCGCTGCTGCCCGGGACGACCGGGCCGCTCCACATCGGGGCCGGCGGCAAGGCTCTGCTCGCCGCGGAGCCGCCGGCGTTCTGGGACGAGTACGCCGCAAGCGGCCTCGTCGGCTTCACGCAGTACAGCGTCACCACGCGTGACGGGCTCGTCGCGATGCTCGAGCAGGTCAAGCAGACGGGCATCTCGATTAGCGATCAGGACCGGCTGCTCGGCATGGCCGGCGTCGGAGCGCAGATCCATGACCACGACGGGCACGTGTGCGCGGCGATCTCGCTCAGCGGACCGCTCCCGCTCGTGCTCGAGGACCAGCGCGAGCGCAGCTTCGCGCTCATCACGGACGCCGCGGCGCAGGTCTCCGCCGCGCTCGGCTACGAGCAGGCGACGGTCTAGCGCTCGGTTCGCTCCACCCCGACGGCCGCGACGGCCGTCAGCTCGATCAGCATCGCCGGCTCGAGCAGGTCGACGCGCAACGTCGTCGCCGCCGGGAACGGCGGCGCGTAGAACTCCCGGCGCACGGACTTGAAGACCTCGAAGTCCTCGGCGCGCGCCAGATAGACCGTCTGGCTCACGACGCTCGCCAGCGACGCGCCGACCGCCTCCAGGACCGTCGACAGGTTCTGGAACGTCTGCCGCATCTGCCCGGCGGGGTCGCCGACGGCCACGATCGACCCGTCCGCACCGAACGGTCCCTGCCCGGCGGTGAGCACCAGCGGCGCGTTCGTGACGAGCGCCTGGGAGAAGTCGACCGCTGGAGCCCACGGCAGGCAGCGGCGCTCCGCGATCGCGAACGGCTCGGATCTCGTCATGGCAGTCCTCCTCCGGGTCCCGGGGTCATCGCGCGAGGATCGCGCGGCAGTCACGGGCCGCTCGGATCCCCGACTCGATCGCTCCGTCGATGTAGCCGAACCAGCCGCTCGCGATGTCGGCCGTCGCGAACGCGACGCGACCCCACGGCTGCTGGAGCGCGTGCAGGTTGCGCGTGACCTGCTGCGGGCGGTGGCCCGTGTTGCCGCCGCGCGTGTACTCGTCGGCGGCCCAGTCGTGTCCGGAGACGGCGACGACCTCGTCGATCTCCGGGACGTAGCGGCGGATCGTCGCGGCGACCTGCTCCTCGTCGGTCACGTCGAGCGCCGGGTTCGCGTTGATGCCGATGATCAGCTGACCGCCCTCCCACGCCTCGTGGGTCCAGAAGAAGTTCAGCGGCGCGGGCGCGGGGAGCTGGCCGAAGACGCGACCGAGCGAGCCCCGGACCTCGATCCACACCTTGTCCTGATGCGGCTTGCCCCAGCCGACCCGTCCCGCCTCGCGATGCGCGGCCGGCAGCCCGGGACCGAAGTCGATGTGCGGCCAGACGTTCACCGGCGTCGCGATCACGACGGTGCTGGCTCGGAACGCCCTGCCGTCGCGCGTCACCACACGGACTGCGTCGCGGCCTGCGTCGACCGCGCTCACCGGCGCCGAGAGCTGGACGTCGAAGCGGCCGCTCGCGACGATGCCGTCGAGCACCGCGACGGTTCCGCCGACGGGCCGGTAACGGTTCGTGTCATACCAGCGGTCGATGTCCCAATCGCTCAGCGCCATCCAGCGGACGACCTGCAGCAGAGCCGCCTCGTCCAGCGGAGAGCCCGCGATCTCGTACAGCAGCCCGGAGAGCCACTCCTCGTCGGACCCCGTGAGTCTCATCTCGTCGAGCCGGTCCTGCATCGAGCGGGCATCCAGCGCGGCGACGCCAGTGACGCGCAGCGGGTCGTGCGGATGCGGCAGCAGTGCGCCGGCGTCGCCGGCGAACCGCGTGAACAGCTCGCGCACCCTCGCGAACGCCTCCTCGGGCGGATGCCGCTGGACGGGCGCGCCGAACAGCGCGGTGTCGAACCGCCAGTCGTCCTCCGCGATCCCGATCCCGCTGCGGGTCATCTCCGCCCACACGTGCGGCTGGCGCCAGTGCACCCAGCCGCCGCCGAGCTCGACGGTCCGGCTGCCGAACTGGCTGGTCCAGGTGCGCCCGCCGAGCCGATCGCGCGCTTCGAGCAGCGTCGTGCTCAGCCCCGCGTTCGACAGCTCGCGCGCCGCCGTGACGCCGGCGAACCCGCCGCCGACGACGATCGCGTCGCAGCTCGTCTCCTCCATCTCCTGCTCTCCTCTCACGACGCCGACGGCTGCGCGGCGATCACGTGGATGTCGCGCGCGTCGAGCCGCAGCTCCACCTCGCGTCCGGGTGCGACGCCCTCCAGCCCGGCGAGCGGCACCTCGGCCAGCGTCAGCTCGACGCCGGCGGGAGCGAGCAGCCGGGCGCGGATGCGAGTCCGCGAGCCCTGGAAGCTGATCTCCTCGACCGCGGCGCGGGCGCGCAGCTCCCCGTCCTCCGCGGCGTCGCCGTCGCGGTGCAGCGTGACGTGCTCGGGCCGGACGACGGCCTGACCGGTGCGGTCGTGCCCGAGCCGGCCGAAGCCGGCGAGCTGGCCGCGCTCCACCGGGACCAGGTTCGCCTCGCCGAGGAAGTCGGCGACGAACAACGTCGCAGGCCGCATGTAGACGTCTCTCGGCGAGCCGATCTGCTCGATCCGGCCGTCGCGCATCACGGCGACCATGTCCGCCATCGTGAGTGCCTCGACCTGATCGTGCGTCACGGCGACCGCGGTGATCCCGACCCGCTGCTGCAGACGCCGCAGCTCCAGCTGCATCGCGTCGCGCAGCTGCTTGTCGAGCGCGGCGAGCGGCTCGTCGAGCAGCAGCATCCGCGGCTCGAACACGATCGCCCGGGCGAGCGCCACCCGCTGGCGCTGGCCGCCGCTGAGCGTCGCGACCGCACGGTCGGCGTGCTCCTCAAGCCCGACCAGCGCGAGCCCCTCGCGAACGCGCGTGCTGCGGTCCGAGCGCGGGACCTTGCGCATGCGCAACGGGAAGCCGACGTTCTCCGCCACGGTCATGTGCGGGAACAGCGCGTACCCCTGGAAGACGATGCCCAGATCGCGGCGGTGCGGCGGAAGCGCCGTCACGTCGCTGCCGTCGAACGTGACCGTCCCGCTGTCCGGCGTGACGAAGCCGGCGAGCACGTTGAGCGTCGTCGTCTTGCCCGACCCGGACGGGCCGAGCAGCGCGAGGAACTGTCCGGGCTCGACCGCGAGGCTCACGCGGTCCAGCGCCTGGACCGACCCGAGTCGTACGGATCCGTCGGTGATGCGAGCGCGAATGCTCATCGTGACCGCCTTCTGAAGAACACGTGGACCAGCAGGGTGAGCGCCGCGATCGACGCGGCGACGCCGATGACGACCATGCTCGCGGCCGCGATCGTCGGATCAGCGGTCTCGCGCGTGGACGCGAGGATCTGGACGGGCAACGTCCCCGATCCCGGCGGCGAGAGGAAGTACGCGACGATGATCTCGTCGAACGAGTAGGCCAGCGCCATCATCGCCGCGGCGGCGATCGAGACCCGCGCGAGCGGCAGCTCGACGCGCCAAAGCACGACGCGCGCAGGCGCGCCGAGGCTGGCGGCCGCATGCGCGAGCTGCGGGTCTCTGCCCGCCAGGCCCGCGCTGACGATGATGAACACGAGCGGCGCGGCGAGCATCGCCTGCCCGACGATCACCGGCCATACGGACCCGGTCATGTCGAACCGCTGCGACACGTCGTAGAGCCCGAGCGCGTAGGTGATGATCGGCAGCACCATCGGAGCGACGAACAGCGTCTGAAGCAGCCGCCGGCCACGTCTGACGTAGGCGAGCCCGAGCGCCGAGAGCGTTCCCAGCACGGTCGCGATGACGGCGACCGGGACCGCGATGCGGACCGACCGCGCCAGCGCGTCGGTCCAGACGGGGTCGTCGAAGAACGCCTCGAACCAGCGCAGCGAGAAGAGCTGCGGCGGCCAGGTCAGCAGGAAGCTGCCGGTCAGCGAGATCGGGAAGATGATCAGGATCGGGATCAGCAGGAACAGCCCGATCAGGACCGCGCCCGCACTCAGCGGCCAGACGATCGGGCCGAGCGTCTGACGGAGTGCGCTGCGCAAGCTGGACTGAGCATCCATCGCGCTACTCCCGGCCAGGGACCAGGCTGACGAAGCGGTCCACGATCACGTAGATCACCAGGACGAACGCCAGCAGGACCAAGCCCATCGCCGCGGCGCCGGCGAGGTCGAACTCCTGACCGAACTCGCGGTCGATCAGCGTCGAGATCGTCAGCTGGGAGGGGCCGCCGATCATCAGCGGCGTCACGTAGAACGCGAGCGCCAGCATGAACACGAGCGACGCCGAGGCGACGATCGCCGAGCGCAGGTGGGGCAGCACGACGTGCCACAGCACCGCCAGCGGGCGCGCGCCGAGGCTCTGGCTCGCGCGCAGCAGGTCCGGGTCCAGCCGCATGCACGCCGCGAAGACGGGCAGGACGAAGAAGGGCAGCAGCACGTGCAGCATCGCCGGGTACATCGCCCGGGTCGTCTGCAGCAGCTCGAGCGAGCCGTCGGTCAGCCCGAGCTTCTGCAGCAACTGGTCCAGCGCGCCGTTGGGCTGGAACAGCACCACCCACCCGAACGTCCGTACCAGCAGCGAGATCCAGAACGCGCT
Organism: Conexibacter woesei DSM 14684; assembly: GCF_000025265.1. Classification (GTDB taxonomy): domain Bacteria; phylum Actinomycetota; class Thermoleophilia; order Solirubrobacterales; family Solirubrobacteraceae; genus Conexibacter; species Conexibacter woesei. Next base: position 2,384,794 of record NC_013739.1, on the reverse strand, counting down.
GAGCAGCACGCCGAGCAGGACGAGCGACAGACGGCGCGGCGCAGCGACGAGCGCGACCGCGTAGACGGTCCCGACCACGACGCACAGGCCGGTGACGACGACCGAGAGCAGCAGCGTCCGCCGGCCGGCGTCGAGAAAGGTCGCGTCGGTCAGCACGTCCGCGAAGCCGCTCACGCCGTGCCCCGCCAGCGCGCGGTCCGCGAGCAGGATCAGCGGCAGCACCAGGAACAGCACGCCGGCCGCCAGCGGCACCAGCAGCAGCAGCCCGGCCCGGATCCCCGTCGGATCGCCTGCGCGGCGCGCCGCGCCGCGCCGTCGCGGTGCCGCGACGCGCCCGGTCGGCGTCATCAGTTCTGCGCCAGCCACTTCTGGTACCGCTCGCTGTACTTGTCGAAGTCCGCGGAGAGACCCTCGTTGTCGATCTCGCATGCGGTGTCGAGGTGCGTGTTGGGCATCTGCTCGCGCGTCTCGTCGTCGAGCAGCTCCAGCGCCTCCGAGTTCATCGGCCCGTACTTGGTCAGGCGCGAGAACTCCGCCTGTGCCTCGGGCTCGGCCATCGCGTTGAGCAGTGCGAACGCCGCGTCAGCGTCGGGCGCGTCCGCCGGAACGGCCGCCGCGGTCCACGTGAAGAATGCGTCGTCCCACGAGAAGCCGACCGAGAGGCCCTGCTCCTCAAGCACCGAGATGCGGCTGTTCGGCACCAGCGCCATCGCGACGCTGCCCTGCGCGAGGTACTGGACCGCTTGGCCGAAGCTGTCATAGACGAGGACGTCGTCGCGGATCGTGTCGAGCTTCGCGAAGGCGCGATCGAGGTCGAGCGGATAGAGCCTGTCGCACGACACGCCGTCGGCGAGCAACGCCGCCTCTGCCATGAAGTACGTGAAGCTCGGGACCGCCCGCTTGCCCGGGAACCTGGCGGCGTCGAAGAAGTCGCCCCAGCTTCTCGGCGCGTCGCCTCTGTCGCTGCGGTATCCGATGCCGGTGCTCGCGTTGTAGCCGGCGGTCGCGTAGTCGCGATACGTCTTCGGGACGAGGTCGACGCGGGTGACGTCCGGCGGAAGCTTCTTCAGCAGGCCTCTGCGCATGAAGCGATCGACGTCCCATCCGTCCATGTCGATCAGGTCCCAGTCGGCCCGTCTGCTCTCACCGAACAGGACCAGCTTGGCCGGGTCGGCGTCAGCCGAGATGGCGCGCACGCCCTCCGCGCGCGAGAAAGGATTCAGGAATGCCTGCTTCCGCGCCGCGCGAGTGGTGCCGCCGTAGTCGGCGAAGACCACCCTGTCCGACTTGACCGTCCCACTGCCGCCGCTCGTGCTGCCGCTGTCGCCGCACGCGACCAGCATCCCGGCGCAGCCGACCAGGGCTGCTCCGACGAGCGAGCGGGAATGCCACGAGCTGCGCCGCTTCGCTGCGGCGCCCATCCAGGAGCGCACCATGCACCCATCTCCTCAGATTCCTCGACCAGACACGCCCGAGCCTATCACCTCACAGACAGACTGTCTATCTGGCGATAAGACAAGGCCGTTGCGGGATCCCTGCCGCGATCACCTAGTGGCCACGCACGACCAGCATTCCCTACATACGGACCATTGGTTCACCACACAAGAACGTAGACCGTGCCCACATCCGCTTGACTTCGAGCTGACTTGAAGTCGTAGCGTGGTGTGAATGACAACGATTGTGGAAGTGACGCGTTTCGGAGGACCCGAGGTTCTCGTGGCTGCCGAGGCCCCGTCGAGAGCGCCGGGAGCCGGCGAGGTCGGGATCGACGTCGAGATCGCGGAGGTGCTGTTTCTCGACACACAGCTGCGCGCGGGCTGGGGCAAGGACTACTTCCCCCTGAAGCCGCCGTTCGTGCCGGGCACCGGGGTCGGCGGCACGGTGGCCGCGGTCGGCGACGGCGTCGCCCCGGAGCTCGCCGGGCGCCGGGTCGTGGCCCGCACCGGCGACGCGGGCGGCTACACGACGCACGCCGTCGTGGCCGCCGAGGAGGCCTTCGTCGTCCCCGACGGCCTGGGCGTCCAGGCGGCGATCGCAGCGCTCCACGACGCGCCGACCGCACTCAGCAGCCTCGACCACGCGGGCATCCGCCGCGGCGAACGCGTGCTCGTGACGGCCGCGGCCGGAGCGCTGGGAATGTGGCTCGTGCCGCTCGCCAAGGCGGCCGGAGCCCACGTCGTCGGCGCCGCACGCGGCGAGGGAAAGCTCGCCGCGGTCCGGCAGCTCGGCGCGGACCTTGCCCTCGACTACTCCCACGACGCGTGGACAGCCGCCGCTCGCGAGGCGACCGGCGGCGCCGGCTTCGACGTCGTCTTCGACGGCGCTGGCGGCGCCAGCGGACGCGCGGCCTTCGACGCCACGGCCCGCAACGGGCGCTTCTTCTCCTACGGCGCCGCGAGCGGCGACTTCGCGCCGATCACCCCGGAGCAGGCCGCCGAGCGCGAGATCGCGGTGACCGGAATCTTCGACAACCCCCTCTCCCCCGAGGACTGGCGGCGCCTTACCCTCCGCGGACTCGACGAACTGGCAGCAGGCCGGGTCACGCCGATCATCGGACAGACGCACCCGCTCGAACGCGCCGCTGACGCGCACGCCGCGATCGAGGCGCGCAGCGTGATCGGCAAGACGCTCCTCACCGCCTGACGCTCAGCCGTCGGCGGAGCGTCGCCGACACCGATCCCGCGCGACGCAAGTGCCGCGGCACCGACCTATGTTCTGGTAAGACGCAGGCGTGCCAAGAGTCTTCATCAGTCACAGCGATCAAGCCGCCGCCAACATGCTCGAACGGACCTTTCGGTCGTGCTTCCCGTCGGAGGTCGAGGTCTTCAACACGAGCCGCGCTGCGAGCGGGCTCGCCGCGGGCGACAGCATCGACGCGACGATCCTGGACAACGTACGCGATGCCGCTGCGGTCGTCTGGCTCGCAACGCCTGCCGCGGTGAGACGGTCCTTTTGGATGGCCTGGGAGCTGGGAGTTGCGACCGCCTTCGGGCGTTTCGTGATCCCCGTTCGGTGTCTGGGCCTCTCCACGACGAGCCTCCCGTTGCTGCAGGGAGGCCGATACGCGCCCGACATCGGTGAGAGAGACGGGATGCAGACGCTCCTGACGACGCTTCGGACGAAGCTGGACCTCCAGGAGAACCGGATCGCCGAGACGCTCACGACGGTCTTCGACCGGGCCTCGGAACCGAATCCGCTCTGGGGCACCCTCGACGAGGGCTCGCTCCAGGTCCGCATGCTCGGGCATCGCCTGCTCGTCGAGAACCGCTCCGGATCAGACCTCACGATCATCGATGCCACCACCGCCGATTCGACTGGGCGCGATGGCGCCCTCGACGCCGTGTGGCGGCCGCTGCGACAGCTCGCCGCACGCGAACGCCGGATCATCGACGCTCCGCCCACGTGGGACGGAAGTGCCCCACCCGAGATCCGTGTGAAGTGGGAGGTCTCTGACGGAGGCCGCTTCTGGAGCCAAATCCCTGTCTTGAGCGAGTAGACCGACGATGGGGCATCGTGTGCTCGCGGACTTCTCGTGTGAGGCCGCCGCGGTCCGAGGCGCCAGTCCGCCGCTCGTGCAGAAGATCCAGACGCTGCTGGCAAGGAACGGCTGGGAGACCGCCAAGGGGTCTCAAGCAAGGGACATCTTCCACAGAATGGCCGATCAGCTTCCCGAAGACGATCTGCCGAGCTTCGTACGCAACACGAGAATCCAGATGCTGCGCAAGTCGCCGCATTCCGAGCTCACGATCGGGTACTTCGAAGACTCCGGCGTCGGCCGGATCCGCGTGCGCATCCGGGCTGAGAACAATGCCGTCATCGCCGAGCTCGGCAAGGGAACCGCGACCCAGCTGCTGCACCTGCGGCAACTCAGACTGGACGACCTCCTGCTGTTCGAGGCTCGGAGCGAGCATTCGCTGCTCGAGGGTGGCGAGGTGGAGCAGGAGCCATACCGCTTCTGGTCCCGCGACAATCTCGGCGTCGCCGTCCCGCTCGTGTTCTCGGCGATCGTGCTCGCCGCGGCGACGATCGTGGCGTGGCGCGCCTATTCGACCGGCAACGAGCTCAACGTTCTCGGCGACCCGATCTGGGCATGGTACGGCCGGCTGTTCGCGCCGCTCCTGATGGCGATCGTCACGACGACGAGCGTTGTCGTCCGTGATGCGCGGCGGGCTCCGGAGCGGGCCACCGCAGAGTGGGATCTCGCCAGCAGCGAGTGAGCGACACGGGAGATCACCCTGCCCGTGTGAGGCACGCTCACCCGTGCAGCGACGATGTTCATCGCTGCCCCGTCTGCTGGCGGGCATGGGCCGGATGCAAGCGAGGAGACAACGCGATGGGTGATCTGCGACGTCAGGTGTTGCCGATGCCGGACCGCAAGCCGAACGTGTGACCGCGGCAGTCGGATGGGGAGCGCTCGCGGCATCGTCGCTCGTCGTCGGCGCGCTGCTCGGAATGCTCAGGGCGTGGCCCGACAGGCTCGTCGGACTGGTGCTCGCGTTCGGAGCCGGCGCGCTGATCAGCGCCGTCAGCTTCGACCTCGCCGAGGAAGGCGCGCGCATCGGCGATCCCGGCTTCGTCGGGCTCGGCCTCGCCGTCGGCGCGGTCACGTACTTCGTGCTCGACCGCGTCGTCGGACGGCGCGGCCGGCGCGGCAGCACCGGCCAGACGCCGGACGAGGACGCCGGCCCAGCTCTCGCGCTCGGCGCGTTCCTCGACGGCATCCCCGAGCAGGCGGTGCTCGGGATCGGCATCGCCGCAGGTGACGGCGTCAGCGTCGGGCTGCTCGTCGCGATCTTCGTCTCCAACCTCCCGGAGGCGATCGGCTCCTCCACCGAGATGCGCGCCGCCGGCACGCGACCGGCGACGATCCGCCGCCTGTGGCTCGCCGTCGCCGCGATCTGCGCCGCCGCGACCGTCGCCGGCTACGCGATCGCCGACAACGTCTCCGGGAACCTCAACGCCGCGATCGACGGCTTCGCCGCGGGCGCGCTGCTGGTCATGCTGATCGACTCGATGATCCCCGAGGCCGTCCGCAAGGGCGGCGACACCTCCGGCCTCGTCACCGTCCTCGGATTCGCCGTCGCTGCCGCCCTGTCAGCCGTCTCCTGACGCGCGGGAGGCTCGCTCGATCGAGCGCACGGCGGCCCTCAGCCGCCGGCGCGCGCGGCGGCGACGGCGACGCCGCGGGCGGTGCCGGGGAAGCCCTCGAGCAGCGCGCGCACCGTGCCGGCGCCGGCGTTCGCGCCGAACAGCGCGCTGCCGGGCTCGAGCCGGACGCCGTCGGCGAGCGCGCCCGCGACGACGGGATCGAAGCCGAGCGCGTCGACCAGCGCGCCGACGGCCGCGACGGCGCCCGCGTCGTCGCCGGCGACCGCGATCGCCTTGCGGCCGGGGGCGCCGGCCGGTCGCGCCTCCGCCTCGAGGTCGTGGTAGCCCATGTGGTTGAACGCCTTGACGACGCGCGAGCGCGGCAGGAACGCCTGGACGGTCTCGCTCGACGACGTGCGCGGATCGGTGAGGTCGTCGCGGTCGCCGTCGACCTCCCGCCAGTAGTTCATCGCGTCGATCACGAGCTTTCCTTCCAGCGCGTGCGCCGGAACCGAGCGGTGCTTGCCGAGCGGGAGCGCGAGGATCGCGACGTCGGCCTGGGCGGCCGCCTCGGCAGCGGTCGTCGCCGTCGCGCCCGGGGCGAGCACGTCGACGATCAGCGCGATCCGGGCCGGATCGCCCGAACCGGCGATCAGCACGCGGTAGCCGGCCGCGACCGCGAGGCGCGCGAGCACCGTGCCGACCTTGCCGGCGCCGAGGACGCCGATCGTCTCGGGTCGCTCGTGGAGCGGATCGCTCATGCGTCCCCCGTGCTGTGCGCCGTGCCCGCCGCGGCCGCGGTCGGCTCGTCGAGCAGCTCGCGCACCAGCGGGATCACTCTGCTGCCGTACAGCTCGACCGCGCGCATGCGCGCGCCGACCGGCTGCGAGCCGACGGTGTAGATCAGGTCGAAGCGGCCGACGCCGAGCGCCGTGACCGCGTTGGCGATCTTGCGCGCGACCGTCTCCGGTGAGCCGACGTAGAGCGAGCCGTTCGCGACCTCCGCGTCGAACTCCTCGCGGCGCAGCGGCGGCCAGCCGCGCAGCGCGCCGATGCGGTCCCGCTGGACCTTGTAGCGCGGATAGAAGACCTCGACCGCCTCCTCGTCGCTGTCCGCGACGAAGCCGGGCGAGTGCATCCCGACCGGATGCGCGGTCGTGCCGAACTGCTCCGCCGCACGGCGGTAGAGGTCGACGTAGGGGGCGAACCGCTCCGGGCTGCCGCCGATGATCGCGAGCATCAAGGGCAGGTCGTAGTGCGCGGCGCGGACGACCGACTGCGGAGAGCCGCCGACGCCGACCCAGGTCGGCAGCCGCCCGGACTCGGTCTTGGGGAAGACGTCCGCGTTCTCCAGCGGGGCGCGCTTGCTGCCACTCCAGGTGACGGGCTGCTCGTCGAGCAGCTTGACGAAGAGGTCGATCTTCTCCTCGAACAGGGCGTCGTAGTCGGCGAGGTCGTACCCGAACAGCGGGAACGACTCGGTGAACGAGCCGCGCCCGAGGATCACCTCGGCGCGCCCTTCGGAGAGCGCGTCGACCGTCGCGAAGCGCTGGAAGACGCGAACCGGGTCGTCGGAGCTCAGCACGGTCACGCCCGAGCCGAGACGGATGCGCGAGGTGCGCGCGGCGATCGCGGCGAGCACGGTCTCCGGTGTCGAGATCGCGTACTCGGGCCGGTGGTGCTCGCCGAGGGCGATCGCGTCGACGCCGAGCTCGTCGGCGAGCACCGCTTCGTCGACGACCTGCCGGATCGCGGCGGCGTGGGTCACGAGTGCCCCGGCGTCGTCTTCGGGGACGTCGCCGAAGCTGTCGAGGCCGAACAAGAGGTCGGTCATGGGCTGCTCCAAGGTCTCAAGAGTGATTGACATGTCTACTATCTCCAGTATGGTAGACGTGTCAACCAAATGGACGAGATGACCGCAAGCAGACAACCGCAGCGGCGCACGCGCCGCATGCCGACCGCAGACGAACTGCGGATCTGGCGGGAGTACATCGAGACCGCCGAGCTGATCCGAGCGCGGATCGCGGCGAGCCTGCAGCAGGAGTCCGGCCTCTCGACCGGCGACTACGTCGTCCTGCTCGCGCTCAGCGAGGCCGACGCGCAGCGGATGCGCTCCTCCGAGCTCGCCACCCGCATCGGCTGGGACCGCAGCCGCCTCTCCCACCACGTCGGGCGGATGGAACGGCGCGAGCTGATCCGGCGCGAGGAGTGCCCGACCGACAACCGCGGTGCCGAGATCGTCCTCACCCCCACCGGCGCAGACGCCTTCGACCGCTCGACCGTGCCCCATCTGCGCGAGATCCGCGCCGTCTTCGTCGACGCGCTCAGCGCCGAGCAGCTCGCTGCGGCCGGCGACGTCGCGCGCGCGCTGCGCGCGCACCTCACCTGAGGAGGTCAGGCGTCTGACCGAGGCTGGTCGGCCGGGCTAGGCTGCGAGGCGATGGTGCACACGGAATCGCTCTGGCCGCGGCTGACGGACCTGCCGCTCGTCGTCGAGTCGTGCGAGTACGACCGGCTCAGCGCTGTGCTCACCGACGAGTTCGAGCGGGTGACGACGCACGTGCGGCTCGTCGGCGCCGGCGCCGACGGGCTCGGCGAGGACATCTCGATCCATGTCGAGGACGGCACCTCGCTGCACGAGACGCGGCCCATGCTGCCGCTCGCGGGCGAGTGGACGCTCGCCGGCTTCTGCGATCACCTCGCGACGCTCGATCTGTGGCCCGAGCCGCCGGAGTGGGAGGCAGCGCGGCTCTATCGCAACTGGGCGTTCGAGTCGGCGGCGCTCGACCTCGCGCTGCGCCAGGCCGGTCGTTCCCTGCACGACGCGCTCGGCGTGGAACCGCGGCCGGTGCGCTTCGTCAACTCGCTGGGCTTGGGCAAAGAGCCCTCGATCGAGCCCGTACGCCGGCGGCTCGCCCGCTCGCCGGGCGTGCGCTTCAAGCTCGACGCGGAGACGACGTGGACGCCCGCGCTCGTCGACGAGGTCGCCGCGACGGGCGCGGTCGACACGATCGACTTCAAGGGCCAGTACGGCATCGAGGTCGAGGATCCGGCAGCGTTGGGGGCGCTGTACGACCGCGTGCTCGCGGCGTTCCCGGACGCGTACCTGGAGGATCCCCACGACCTGCCCGAGATCGCGCCGCGGCTGCGCGACCACGTCGAGCGCGTCTCCTACGACGCGCCGATCCACAGCGCGCAGGACATCGGCGCGACGCCGTTGCCCGGGCGCGTCGTGAACGTCAAGCCGTCACGGATCGGCAGCCTGCGCGCGCTGCTGGAGGTCTACGCGCGCTGCGCGCGAGAGCGGCGGCCGATGTACGGCGGCGGCATGGGCGAGCTCGGCGTCGGCCGCGGACAGATCGAGCTGCTGGCCGCGCTGTTCCACCCCGACACCCCCAACGACGTGGCGCCGAGCGCCTACAACGAAGACGACCCGGCCGACGAGCTGCCGGCCAGCCCACTGCCGCCGCGCCCCGACGCCACCGGCTTCCGCTGGGCCGCCTAGCGGGCCGAACCGGCGAGCACCCGTCCTCTACCCGCCACTGCCGTTCGACGCCCTCGACCGCGAACGTGCGCCGCGTCGGCGGATGGCGACGAGCGCGAGCGCGCCGAGTGCGCTGCCGACGATCGTCGGGACGACCCATCCGGGCGCGTCCGGGCTGGCCTCCGCCCCGGCCCCGGCAGCACGCCGCACCGTAAGAGCACCTGCCGGGCCGGTCACCCTCACGGTCACCGCCCAGCCGCGCCACTCGCCCGCCCGCTCGACGGGGACGATCACGTCGTAGGCGCCGGAGACGAGCTTGCCTGTCTGCTCGGGACCGCCGTCGATGCGGAACGTGACGGTGGCGCCGGTCTCGGGCGCGCCGTTGGCGCGACGGATCGGATAGGCCGTGAGATCGACCGCCGGGGCGCCGCCGGGCGTGCGCGTGTCGGCCGCCTGGACGGTCACCGTGTAGGCATCGTTCTCGCCCGACGCGATCACCGTCCCGCCGTGCGCGGCCGCGTCGCTGGCGAATGCGGCGACCAGCGCGACCGTGAGCGCGATCAGGCGTCCCAGCCGGCGAGCCCGGGGCAACTGCGACGGCTGCGGACCGGGACGAGGTAGTTCGCGCGACTGCGTGTGGTGATCCATTCGTTGATCCCGTTGTTGACATGGGCGCCCACCCGCCGATCGGCGTCGACGGCCGCGGTGGCGGCCATCGCCCGGCGCGTGGCGGCGAAGTCCTCGACAGTGCGCTGGAGCGAGACGAAGTGCACGAGCGGCTGGTCGCTGTCGCGTCCGTTGAAGTCGCGGCGCAGGATCCGCGGACGGCCGCCGACGCGGGCCGTCGCGGCGGCCTGCGCGTGGCCGACGAGCCCGTGCCGGCGTGCGGTCCGTGCGAGGTCGCCGGGAAGCTCCAGGCCGGCGGTCGTCGCGCGGGCGCGTCGCGCGTCGATCCCGGGCGCGAACATCCGCGCGGCGCGCTGGTCGTCGTCGAGGCTGCCGAACCATGTCGCGAGCGCCAGCGACAGCACGCTCACGTGCATCGTCGTCGCCCCCGCCCACGGGCCGTCGGCGACGGTCACGTCGTCTTCGCCGGCCTGGTTGCGACGGCGGCCGGACGCGAACCCCATCAGCAGCGGGCTGTCGCGCGGCGGCTGGCCGGGCGGGACGCCGTTCGCTCCCCGGCCGATCCTGCGGGCGAATCCGGCGCCGACGGCCCCGGCGCGCACGTCGGCGACCGCGAGCGGCGGGCGCAGCGCGCCGCGCAGCCGGCGCTCAGCGGACGCGACCGCCTCCTCGCGGTCGGAGGCGAGGTGGACGCAGGCGGCGTGCGCATCGAGCGCGGGCGCCTCGTCGGCGGTGATCGCCGTCGGTGCCGGGACCGGGCTCGGCCGGCCGACCGCGGCGAACCACGCCGCCGACCAGCCGACCGCGACGAGCAGGCCCGCGGGCCCCAGCGGGTACCGCTCCTCCAGCGCCCGCAGCGCGTCCTCCAGCACCGCCGCCGCGGCGACCGTCGGCGGGCCGGTGAGGGAGAGGTGGACGAGCCGGTGGTGGCGCGGCGCGAGGCGGTTGCCGGCCGCGTCGGTGCGCAGGACGGCGTCCCAGACGTGCTGGCGGTCCGGACGGCCGGGCGGTGCCGGCCGCACGGCCTGCACCCGATCGCCATCGCCGTCGCCCGCGCCACCGGCGAGCCGGCCCGCGGCCAGCGCCGCGAGCGCGATCCCGCCGCCCGTGACGAGCAGGCGGCGACGCGTCACCGGCTGTCCGGAGGACTCGCCGCTCATTCCGCGCGCACCGTCGTGCCGTCGAACGCGAACGACCGCTCGACGCGGGTCGTCTCGTCCCATGCGTCTCGGACAGCTCTGTGGCGCCCGATTCGCGGGGGCCCGATCACGAGCGTGACGTCGTATCTGCCGGGTCTCCCGAGCGGGACGTTCTCGCCGTAGTGAAGGCCCATCCCGCGGCCGACCATCGGGTACAGCGGACCCTCGAAGACGGTCGCACCGCCCTGCGCGACGACGCGCGCGGTGACCGTCGCGTCGGGCAGGCGCACGCCCGACTCGCGATCGGCGAGCGTGACCATCAGGTGCACGTCGTCACCCCTGCTCGGACGCTGCGGGCGCAGGCCTTCGCCCTCGGAGACGTAGAACAGCTCCGGCGCCATCGCGTGCAGCTCGACCGCAAGGTCGCTCGTCTCGGTTCTGGCGAGCACCGCCATCTCGCCCGTCGCGCCTGGACCGTCGCCGGCCGCGGCGCCGCCGTGGCCGGCGTGCTCGGAGCCGGCGCCTCCCCCGCCGTGGCCGGCGTGTCCTGCCGCGGCGCCCGTGTCGGCGGGCGGTCTGCCGCTCTCGTCATACGTCGTGCCGCCCGCACATCCGGCGAGCGCGACGGCGCACGCCGCGACCATGGCCGCCAGCAGGAGCTTCGCAAACCACTTCACGAGATCACCTCTCTGCGCGCATCCTGCGCGCGACCGCCGACTGCGAACGTCGCGTACAGGCCGAGCAGGCCCGCCGCCAGGAAGGCGATCCCGAGCGGCACGCTCCAGGCCCACGCGACGAGGCGGCCCAGAGCACCCAGCGCGGGATCGCCGTCGCCGACGTGCGGCCCGGCGATCATCGCGATCCCGAGCGCCGCCACGACGGCCGCCTTGCACGCCTCCCAGCCGGAGCTGCCGACGCCGTGGACGGGCGCGCGGCCCTGCTTGCGCGCCCGCTGCGCCTCGGCGCCGACGCGCCACCAGAGCGCTGCGCGCTCCAGCACGAGCCAGACCGCGAGCGCGACCGCCAGCGTCGGCAGCGCCCACGCGAGCACGACCACCAGCGCGAGCAGGCCGATCGGCGCGCTGCGAACCCAGTCGCGCTGCGGCGGCGGCGCGCCCCAGCCGCCGGCCGGGCGCCGCATCCACCACATCCGGTAGCCGAACGCGATGATCGCGCCGATCCCCAGCGCCAGCACCGTCATGAAGATCTGCGTACCGAGCCCGAACAGCTGCGCCTGGTGGAAGAGCATCCCGCCGGTCGAGAGCTTGTTGAGCCAGTTCTCGTCGGAGTAGTCGAAGCGCTCGACGACCCTGCCGCTCGCGCCGTCGACCGCGAGCTGGTCGCGCTCGACCGGGAAGGTCGCGTCCTCGCTGCGGACCGTCCATGCGGTCCTGTCGTCCTGCGGGACGCTGAAGCGGACGGGCGTGCGGAGCCCGGCGCCGCTCGCGACCGCCGCGACGCGATCGATCGCTGCGGGGTCCGCCGCACCGCTCGACGGGGCGGGCAGCGCCGCGTCGACGCCGCCCGGCGGCGGCGGCGAGAGGGCGGCCTTCGCGTCGTCGTAGCGCTCGCCCGCGCCGTCGGTCCAGGTGAGTCCGGTGATCGCAAGGAAGACCATCGGCAGCAGCAGCGCCAGCGCGAGGAAGCTGTGCCAGTCCTTCGCGTGCCGGCGGCCGCCGATCCCGCGCCGGAACGCGAACGCCGCGGAGCCGCGGCGGCGCAAGCCCGGCCACCACAGGAACACGCCGGTCGCGAGGGCGACGAGGAACCAGCTCGCCGCCAGCTCCGTCAGCGGCTCGGCGTCGGCGCCCAGGGTCCAGCTCGAGTGCATGCTGCGCAGGACCGCCTCGGACGTGTCGGCGAGCGCCACCTCGCCCGTCGCTCTGCCGGTCGTCTCGTCGACGAAGACCGCGACGCCGTCCTCCGGCGTCCCATGGCCGTCGGCACCGCCCGGCGGGTCGAGGATCACCGCGGTCGTCAGGTCCGGTCCGGCGGCCACGTCATGGCCCGGGACGACCGAGTGCACCCTCCAGTCGGGGTGCGCGGCCTGCGCCGCGACGACCTGCTCGGACAGCGGCACGGCGGGGCCTGCGCTGCGGCCGGTGATGTCGCCGAAGCGCAGCGCGTCGAGCTGCGGGCTCCAGGCGAACAGGATCCCCGTCACGACGAGCGACAGCAGGATCGGCGCGGCGAGGATCCCGCCGAGGTAGTGCAGACGCCACAGGATCGGCCGCATCGCTATCCGCCGATCGCGACGAGCACGACGATCGCGATCGAGGCGAGCGACGTGACGGCGAAGATCAGCCACGCCGGCGGCGCGGACGGTACGGCGCGCCGGCCCTCCGGGCGCGCAGGGGAACGGTCGGTCATGGAAGCTCCTGGCGCTCCGCGACGGAGCGCGAGACGATGGTCAGGACGCACGTGCGGGCGCAGGGCGCCCGCACGTGGGACGTCGACGATCGAAGCCGGGCAGCCGCCCGGCCACTTCCGTGGACCGCGCCGCGCGCCCTAGCCGATGCCGACGGCGGGCGCCGGCGGCGGGCGCATCGCCAGCGCTGAGGCGCTCATGCGATCGGTGCCGCGCACGAACCGGGCGACGTAGCGCCGCACCGGCATCGTCGCGGCGCGGCGGTCGCGCGGCCGGCGCGCACGTGCCCGCCAGCGCAGGATCAGCTCCTCGCCCGGCGTACGTCCCGCCAGCAGCAGCGCGAACAGCAGCAGCGCGGGCGACAGCATCAGCACCGCGGTCAACGACGCGACTCCCGTGACCGCCATCGCCGCCAGCAGGAGCGCGAGCGCGAGCGGCTTCGCCTCAGCCCGATCTATCGTCAGCTTCCGGGGCATCGCAGCGGCGAGTCATACCACGCAGGAACCGCCGGCGCTCCCGACCGCGCTCAGCGTCCGTCCCACCCGTCCAGCCGGAAGCCCTCGTCGGCGGTGATCTCGACGACGTCCATCTGCGCCTTCTGAAGCTTGCCGGAGAAGTCCCAGTTGACCGACTGCCAGCGCGTGAACTGGTCGAGCACCCAGACGCCGGACTGGCGCGAGCCGTTGCCGGACTTGCCGTTGCCGCCGAACGGCAGGTGCGCCTCGGCGCCGCTCGTCGAGTTGTTGACCGACACCATGCCCGCGCTGACGCGCTCGCGGAAGCGCAGCGCCGCCGTCGCGTCGCGCGTGTAGATCGCCGACGACAGCCCGTAGCCGTGGCCGTTCGCGAGCGCGATCGCCTCGTCGAAGGTCGAGAAGCGCGCGACGGCGACGATCGGGCCGAACGTCTCGCGCCGGTACAGCTCGTCGTCGGTGGTCACGTCGGCGACGATCGTCGGGTGGTAGAAGACGCCCCGCTCGGGGTCGCCGCCGCTGAAGCCCGCGCGCGGGTTCGCGGCCGTGATGCGGCCGGTGCCGCTGGAGCCGAGCACGCGGTGGTGCGGCTGGATCAGCCCGAGCCACTGCTCGAAGCGCTCCGCGAAGCGCTCGTTCATCAGCGGCCCGAACAGCACGTCGCCCGCCGGGTCGCCGGCGACCGCGGCGCGCGCGGCTGCGTCGAAGCGCTCCAGGAACTCGTCGTAGACCGAGTCGTGGACGATCGCGACGCCGAGCGACGTGCAGCGCTGTCCGGCCGTGCCGAAGCCGGAGAACAGCGCGCCCTCGACCGCCAGCTCCAGGTCGGCGTCGCCCATCACGACGAGCGGGTTCTTGCCGCCCAGCTCCAGGCACGGCGTCTGCAGGTTGCGCCCGCACAGCTCGCCGATCTGGACGCCGACCTCGGAGGAGCCCGTGAAGCCGACCTTGTCGACGAGCCCCAGCTCCAGCGACTGCTCCAGCCCGGCGAACGTCGCGGGGCCGTCGGCGAGCACGAGGTTGAGCGTGCCGTCCGGCAGCCCGCCGCGCGCGAACAGCTCGTAGAAGGCACGGCTGACGCCGGCCGCGTACTCGGCCGGCTTCCACACGACCGTGTTGCCGCACAGCAGCGCCGGCACGATGTACCACGACGGCACCGCCGCCGGGAAGTTGCCGGCGGTGACGATCGCGCACGTGCCGACCGGCTTGCGGAACGTGAACAGCTGCTTGTCGGGCATCTCCGACGGGACGGTCTGGCCGTAGAGCCGGCGTCCCTCGGAGATGAAGAAGTTGCAGGTGTCGACGACCTCCTGCACCTCGCCGAGCGCCTCGGCGTACGGCTTGCCGATCTCGGTCGTGATCAGCCGCGCCAGCGACTCCTTGCTCGCCTCGACCAGACGGCCGATCTGCTGCACGACCGCGCCGCGCACGGGTGCCGGCACCGCAGCCCACGCGGGCTGCGCGTCGTGCGCGGCGCGCGCCGCTGCCACGAACGCGGCGCTGTCGGCGAGCCGCACGTTCGCGACGACCTGCGTCAGGTCGGCCGGGTTGCGGGTCGCGAGCGTCCCGCCGGCGGCGCCGTCGACCGCGCGGCCGGCGACGATGCTGGCGACCTCGAGGGTCTGGGTGGCGGAAGGTGACATGGTCGGCTCCGTGGTGGCGATGGTGGGCGGTGTGGACGGTCGTGAGTGATCGGACGGGCGGCGGACGTCAGGCGGTGGGCGGCGGCACCGCGGCGCGGCGGTACCAGCGCGGCGACGTCGTCGGCGGCGGGTCGAGGCTCGCGCGGGCGACGACGACGGTCGGCGACGGATCGGCCAGCGCGCTGCGCAGCGCGTCGGCGAGCGGCGCGCCGACGCCGTCGACGGCGGTCGCGGCGATCCCGCACGCGCGCGCCCAGGCGACGAAGTCGGGGCTCTCCAGCTCGACGCCGAAGACCTCCTGGCCGGCGTGGCGCTGGTCGTAGCGCAGCATCCCGTAGGCGCCGTCGTCGACGATCAGCAGCGTCAGCGGGATCCGCTCCTGCGCGAGCGTCGCCAGCTCGCCCGCGGCGAACAGGAAGCCGCCGTCGCCGCAGACGCACAGCGCGCGGCCGGCACCCGCGAGCGCCGTCCCGATGCTGGCGGGGAAGGCGAACCCGAGCGTCCCCCAGCCGACCGGGTAGGCGAGCTTGCGCGGCTGCGCGAAGCGGTGCAGCGCGGCGGTCCAGTAGCCGGGGATGCACATGTCCGCGACGACGACGTCGTCCTCGTCCAGCACCGCCGCGAGCGTCCCCAGCAGCTCGGCCGCCTGCGGCTCGTCCGCGGCGACGAACGCGTCGGCGGCCGCGCGGCGGCTCGCGAGATCGGCCGCGAGCGCGTCGACCGCGGCCGGCGGCGCGGCGGAGACCGCGGCGGCGAGCGCCTCGCAGGTCGTGCGCGCGTCGCCGATCAGCGCGACGTCCGGCGGGTAGTTCTCGGCGGCGCCGACCGGGTCGACGTTGACTGCGATCAGGCAGCGCGGCTGCGGCTGGAGCCAGTTCTGCGTCGTCATCCCGTCGAAGTCGCTGCCGACCGCGAGCACGACGTCGGCGCGGTCCCACAGCTCGCCCGCGTGCGGGAGGTGCGGCGGCAGCCCGACCGCGCACGGGTGGCCGCCCAGCAGCGCGCGGCCGCCGTACGTCTCGATCACCGGCGCCGCGAGCCGCTCGGCCAGCAGCGCGAGCGCCGACCCGGCGCCCGCGGCGACGGCGCCGCCGCCCGCCCAGATCAGCACCCGCTCGGCGTCGTCCAGCAGCTCGACCGCGCGCCGCAGCGCGGCGGGGTCGGCCGGCGCCCGCGGCGGCGCCGGAGCCGGCGGTGCGAGCGCGCGCCCGACCGGCGCGCTCAGCAGGTCGGTCGGGATCTGCACGTAGACGGGGCCGCTCGGCGCGTGCAGCGCGTGCGCGGCGGCCGCCTGCACGAGTGGGGCGATGTGGTCGGCCGCGTGGCAGACGTACGTGCGCTTGACGACCGGCTCGAACATCGCCGCCTGGTCGCGCGTCTCGTGCAGCACGCCGCGATACGCGCCGGCGCGCCGCAGCGTCGTCGGGATGTCGGTCGCGATCACCAGCACCGGCGAATGCGACGCCCACGCCTCCCCCGTCGCGCCGAGCGCGTTCGCGGCGCCGGGGCCGGTCGTCGTCAGCGCGACGCCGAGCCGGCCGCTCGCGCGAGCGTAGCCGTCTGCCGCGTAGGCGGCGGTCTGCTCGTGGCGGACGCCGACGAGCCGGATCGGCGACCGCGCCAGTGCCGCCCACGCCGGCAGGTTGTGGACGCCCGGGAGCCCGAACGCGCACGTGACGCCGAGCTGCTCCAGCGCCTGGACCAGCGCCTCCCCGCCGCTGCTCGCGGGCGGTGGCGCGGGCTGGCTCGCCGCCTCGCCGCCGCTGCTCGCCGGGGCGCTCACGGGCACGACCGGCGGACCGCCGCGAGGCTGTCGAGGCGTGCCTCGGCAAGCTCGCGCGCCGCCGCGTAGTAGGGGATCCCGGCCGTGTCGGCGCGGGCGAACACCGCAAGCACGCGGTCGTAGATGCGGTCGACGTTGCGCGCGACGCGCGCGGCGTTGAAGCCGCCCTTGCGGAACTGGTCGGCGTCGTAGATCGCGCCGCCGGCGTTGGCGATGAAGTCGGGCGCGTAGACGGCGCCGCGCCGCTCCAGCTCGTCGCCGTGGCGGTCCTCCGCCAGCACGTTGTTGGCCGACCCGGCGACGACCTGCGCGCGCAGCACCGCGAGCGAGGCGTCGTCGATCACGCCGCCCAGCGCGAACGGCGCGAAGACCTCGACGTCTTGCGCGTAGATCTCGTGCGGCTCGACCGCTCGCACGCCGTGCCGCTCCACCGCCGCCGCGACCTTCGCGCGGTCGACGTCGCAGACGGTCACGTGCGCGCCGGCCTCGACCAGCATCGAGAGCGCGACCGAGCCGCAGGCGCCGAGTCCCTGCAGCGCGACCGTGCGCCCGGCCAGCTCGTCGGAGCCCCAGCGGCGCTGCGCGCACGCACGCAGCGCCTGGATCGCGCCGCGCGCGGTCGCGGGCGCGATGTCGCCGACCCCGCCGGCCTCCTCGGGCAGCGTCGCGACGTAGTCGGTCTCGAGGTGAATCACCTCCATGTCCGCCAGCGTGATGCCGACGTCCTCGCCGACGTAGTAGGCGCCGCGCAGCTCGTCGACGAACTGCCCGAAGCGCCGCAGCAGCGCCTCGCTCTTGTCCGTGCGCGGGTCGCCCACGATGACGCTCTTGCCGCCGCCGCGGTTCTCACCCGCGGCCGACCACTTGTACGTCATCGCGCGCGCCAACCGCATCGCGTCGTCGACCGCGGCGTCGAAGGTCGGGTACGGCTGCATCCGCACGCCGCCGTTGGCGGGGCCGAGCCGCGTCGAGTGGATCGCGATGATCGCCTGCAGCCCGACGGCCGAGTCGTTGCAGACGACGAGCCGTTCGAAGCCCTCGTCGCGCAGCCGGTCGAGCAGGGTCTGGTCGCTCATCTGTCGCTCCAGTGCGTCGCTGCGACGACGGCGAGCGCCGCGTCGAGCGCTTCGAGGAAGAAGTCGCAGTCGTCGTGCCCGATCGCCAGCGGCGGCTTGATCTTCAGCACGTTGTCGTCAGGGCCGTCGGTCGAGAGCAGCACGCCGTGCGCCTTGACCGCCTCCTTCACCGCGCGCGCCTGTGCCGTCGCCGGCGTGCGCGCGTCGCGGTCGGCGACCAGCTCGACGCCGAGGAACAGCCCCTCGCCGCGCACGTCGCCGACGAGCGGGTGGCGCGCGGCCAGCTCGCGCAGGCCGCTCAGCAGCCGCCCGCCGACGTCGCCGGCGCGCGCCTGCAGGCGCTCGTCGCGCAGCACGTCGAGGACCGCCAGGCCGATCTCGGCCGAGACGGGGTTGCCGCCGTAGGTGTTGAAGTACTCCATGCCGTTGGCGAACGAGGCGGCGACCTCGGGCGTGGTCGCGACCGCGGCGATCGGATGGCCGTTCCCCATCGGCTTGCCCATCGTCACGACATCCGGCACCACGCCGTGCAGCTCGAAGCCCCAGAACGTGCGGCCGACGCGGCCGAAGCCGACCTGCACCTCGTCGGCGACGCACACGCCGCCGGCCGCGCGCACCGCGTCGAACGCCGCGCGCAGGTAGCCGTCCGGGTAGACGATCTGGCCCCCGCAGCTCTGCAGCGACTCGGCGAAGAAGGCCGCCGGACCCGTGCCGGCCGCGGCCAGCTCGGCGACCCTCGCCTCGACGTCGCGCGCGTACGCGGCGCCGGTCGCGGCCTTGTCGCGCAGCCGCCCGCGGTAGGGGTCGGGCAGCTCGCAGACGTGCGTGTGCGGCGCTCGGCCCTCTCCGCCCCGCCCGTCGAACTTGTACGGGCTGAGCGCGATCTGCGAGCCGAGGTGGCCGTGGTAGGCGTGGTCGAGCACGAGCACGTCGCGCCGGCCGGTGTGCGCCTGCGCCAACCGCAGCGCGAGGTCGTTCGCCTCCGAGCCGGAGTTGACGAAGAACAGCACCCGCAGCGGATCCGGCAGCGTCGCCGCGAGCCGCAGCGCGTAGTCGACGACCGTGTCGTGCAGGTAGCGCGTGTTGGTGTTGAGCTGTGCCATCTGCCGCTGGCCGGCGGCGACGACGCGCGGGTGGCAGTGGCCGACGTGGCAGACGTTGTTGACGAGGTCGAGCCACGCTCTGCCGTGCTGGTCGTAGAGGTGCGCGCCCTTGCCGTGCACGAGCTGCAGCGGCTCGTCGTAGGCGAGGCTGAGCGCGCGGCTGAGGTTGGACCCGCGGCGGCGCAGCAGCTCCGCCCGCGGCCGCGCGACGCGCGCGCTGACGCCGCCGCGGCGGCCGAGCAGCAGGTTCGGGTCGGGGCTGACGCTACGCCACAGGTCCAGCTCGTCCGGCGGCGCGACGGCGGGGACGGTGATGCCCTCGCCGCCGAGGCCGGTCAGCAGCTGGACGTGCACATGCGGCGGCCGGCCGCCGTTCTCCTCGGTCGAGCCGACGGCGCCGAGCCGCTCACCGGCGCGCACGGCGTCGCCGGCCGCCCAGCGCGCCGCCGAGGCGCGGTCGAGCTGGCGGTAGCGCGTCCAGAACGGCGTCCCGTCCGCGGTGCGGTGCTCCAGCAGCACGATCCCGCCGACGCTGAGCGGGAGCGCGTCGACGGCCGACTCGGCGACGACGCCGTCGAGCGGCGCGAAGACGGGCTCGCCGACGGCGAGGAACAGCTCGACGCCGAGCTGCGAGCCGACGCTGCCCTCGTGGTCGCGCTGGTCGCCGTAGCGGCCGATCGCGAGCGCGGCGCCGGGAACGGAGCCGAGCTGGTCGGGCGGCGCCAGGACGGCGGACTCGACGCCGGCCCGCACGAGCGGGCGCAGTCTCGCGGCGCCCGACTCGACGTGCTGGCGGATCCGGCGCGCGGCCGGGTTGGGCTCGTAGCCGCACGCGTCGCGGAAGCGGAAGTGCGCCAGCTCGGCGTCGTAGTCGGTCAGCCGCCGCAGCGCGCCCCACATGCCCTGCTGACTGACGAGCAGGTAGTCGTTGGAGGGATCGCGGCTGTGCTGCCACGCCGACATGCAGATCGACATCGCCATGCGCGTGCGCATGAGGTCGAACAGCACCTCCAGCTCGCCGACGCCCAGCGGCGTGACCCGGTCGTAGCCGCGCACGAGCGGGACGACGGTCGCGACGGCGTCGCGGTGGCCCTGCATCGCGTACGCGCCCGCGACCGCGAGGCCGCAGACACGCGCGCTCCAGACGACGTCGCCGAAGTCGATCAGCCCGCTGACCGCGCCGCCGTCGTCGACGAGGATGTTCAGCTCGTTGGCGTCGTTGTGGACGACCTGGTGCGGGAGCGCGTCCAGGCGCGGGGCGACGAACCGCTCGTAGCGTTCGAAGACGCGCTCGACCGCCGGCCGCTTCTCCGCGTCCACGAGCGCGGCGAACTGCGCCACCACCGGCGCCGACGTGAGGTTCCACAGCAGCTCGCGGTCCATCGCCGGGTGCCGGAAGTCGCGCAGCGCGCGGTCGACGTCGGCCACGTGCCGGCCGACGTCGTCCCAGCGCGCCTCGCGGTCCCGCGCGACGTCGGCCCACGGCCGTCCCGGCACCCACGACAGCAGCCGTGCGACGCGCTCGCCGTCGCTCGCCGCGACCGTCGCGGAGGTGCGGCCGTCGGCGGTGCTCAGCACGCGCGGCGCCGGCGGCGCGCCGGGTGCCGCCGCGACATGCAGCAGCGCCTGGTCCTGCAGGTCCAGCTCCTGCGCGTCGGCGCTCGGGTGGTGGAGCTTGAGGATGTAGGAGGTGCCGTCGTCGGTGCGCAGGCGGAAGTTGAGGTCCTGCTCGCCGGGCAGCGGGGAGGCCGTCGCGCGCAGCCCGTAGAGCCGCTCCGCGATCTCCTGCGCCTGCCCGGCGTCGACGGCGACGGCGTGCGAGGTCGTCATCTGAGGCTCGCCATCACGTGCTTGATCTGCGTGTACTCCTCGACCGCGTACGACGACATGTCGCTGCCGTAGCCGGACTGCATGCGCCCGCCGTGCGGCATCTCGCTCGCCATCGGCGCGTGGTCGTTGAGCCACACGCAGCCGGCGCGCAGCGCACGCGAGACGCGCAGCGCGCGGCCGACGTCGCGCGTCCAGACCGACGACGTCAGCCCGTACGCGGTGCCGTTGGCCCACGCGACGGCCTCGTCCTCGTCGGCGAACTGCTGCACCGTCACGACGGGGCCGAAGATCTCCTGCTGGATCAGCTCGTCCTGCTGGCGCGGACCGGCGACGACCGCCGCCTCCAGGAACGCGCCCGGCAGCTCCGGCCGCACCCCGCCGACGACCAGCTCGGCGTGGTCCGGCCGCCGCTCCAGCAGCCCCTCGACGCGCGTGCGCTGGCGCAGCGAGTTGAGCGGCCCGAGCGTCGTCTCCGGCGCCAGCGTGTCGCCGACCCGCAGCGCGGCGGCTTGCTCGGCCAGCCCGTTGACGAGCGCGTCGTAGCTCGCCTTCGACGCGAGCACGCGCGTCGCCGCCGTGCAGTCCTGCCCGGCGTTGTAGAAGGCGGAGAAGGCGATCGTCGGGATCGCCGCCTCGACGTCGGCGTCGTCGAAGACGATCACGGGCGACTTGCCGCCCAGCTCGAGGTGGACGCGCTTGAGCGTGCCGGCGCAGGCCGCGGCGACGCGCTTGCCGGTCGCGACCGAGCCGGTCAGCGAGACCATGTCGACGTCCGGGTGCGTCGCGATCGCCTCGCCGACCGCCTGGCCGTGGCCGACGACGACGTTGAGCACGCCCTTCGGCAGGAACTCCGCCGCGAGCTGCGCCAGCGCGACGGTCGTCACCGGCGTCGTCTCGGCCGGCTTCAGGACGATCGTGTTGCCGGCCGCGAGCGCCGGCCCGATCTTCCAGACGGCCATCATCAGCGGGTAGTTCCACGGCGCGATCTGACCGACGACGCCGATCGGCTCACGCCGGATGATCGACGTGTAGCCGGCGGCGTACTCGCCGGCCGACTTGCCCTCCAGGCAGCGGCCCGCACCGGCGAAGAAGCGCAGGTTGTCGACGAGGAAGGGGATCTCGTCGTCGCGCACCGCGGCGAACGGCTTGCCGGCGTCTGCCGATTCCAGCCGCGCCAGCTCCTCGCCGCGCGCCTCGATCGCGTCGGCGATCCGCAGCAGCGCGAGCGCGCGCTCGCCGGGCGGCGTCGCCGCCCAGCCGCCGAACGCGGCGCGCGCGGCGGCGACGGCGGCGTCGACGTCGGCGGCGCCGGACAGCGGCGCGATCGCGATCGTCTCGCCGGTCGCCGGGTTGACGATCTCCTCGGTCTGACCGTCGCGCGGGGGCACGGAGGCGCCGTCGACGAAGTTGTGCAGGGCCCGCGGTGCGGACGACATCACGCCTCCGCCTTCGCGCTCAGCTCGGCCCAGGTCGGTCCGTAGGAGCGGCGCATCTCCTCGTGCATCGCCGTCACCAGCTCGGGTGGCGCTCTGCCGACCGAGCCGGTCGGCTGCGGCGGATCGGGGTCGTACTCCATCACGAGGTGGACGGCGCGCGAGTGCTCGGCGCCGGCGATCTGCTCCAGCACCCACAGCGCCATGTCGATGCCGGCCGAGACGCCGGCGGCGGTGACGACGTCGCCGTCGCGCACGACGCGCTCGGAGACCGGTTCGGCGCCGAAGACGCGCAGGCTCTCCAGCTCGTACCAGTGCGTCGTCGCGCGGCGCCCGTCGAGCAGGCCGGCGGCGCCGAGCAGCAGCGCGCCGGTGCAGACCGAGGTCGTCCAGGTCGCCGACGCATGCGCGGTGCGCAGCCAGCCGAGCAGTTGCTCGTCGCCGAGGTGACGGTTCGTGAACGTACCGCCGGGGACGACGACGACGTCCGGGCGCGGCGCGGCGCTCAACGGCCGGGTGCCGATCTCCAGCGCGCTCGCGTCGGCCCTGACCAGCCCGCCCGCGCTCGACACGAACGTGACCTGGCCGCCGGGGAGCCGCGAGAAGACGTCGAACGGGCCGGTGGCGTCGAGTGCGGTGAAGCCCTCGTACAGCAGGATCGCGATGTTCATACGACCGTCCTTCAAGCGTCGGGTGCGGGCGTGGTCCAGCATATCATTTTGATCGATCGTTCGACTAACTACAGAGACAGGAGAAGTGTCTCGCCGTCGTCCGGCACGCGCAGTCGCGCCGGCGCGCCCGGCGCGCCGGGAAGCGCCGCGCGCAGCTGCTCGCGCGTCAGCACGCAGTGGCTGACCGTCTCGAAGTGCACGGCGACGACGATCGCCGCCGGCGCGGCCTCCAGCACGCGCGCGACGTCGCCGGCGTCCATCGTGATCCGCTCGCCGTCGGCGAGGCTGGCCGCGCCGCAGTTCAGGACGACGACATCGGGGGCATGGCGCGCCAGCGCCTGCTCGACCTCCTCGCACCAGACGCTGTCGCCGGCGACGTAGAGCACCGGCTCGCCCGGCGCCCGCAGCACGAAGCCGCTGACCGGCCCGAGCGCCTCCGCCGCCGGCCCGGCGCTGTGCCGGCCGCCGGTCCGCTGCAGCTCGATCCCGAGCCACTCGGCGGCGGACCCGCCCTCGACCGCTCGCACCGCCGTGAAGCCCTGCGCGTGCAGCGCCGCGGCGTCGGCCGGCTGGCAGGCGAGCGGGATCGCCGCCGGCAGCAGCCGCCGCGCCGTCGCGTCCCAGTGGTCGACGTGGAGATGGGTCGCGAGCACGCCGTCGAGCCCGGCGACGACCCGCTCGGCCGGCTCGGGCAGCGGGCGCAGCGGGCTCGGCACGTCGGCGTGGAGGATCCCCTCGATCGGCGCCCAGCTGCGGGCGTCGTCGAGGCAGGGGTCGAGCAGCAGGTCGCGGCCGGCGTACTCCAGCCGCAGCGTGGCGTTGCGGATCAGGCGCAGGCGCACGCGCCCGCCTCAGCCGGCCGCGGCGGCGCGCCGGCGCAGCTCGACCTTGTCGACCTTGCCGATCGGCAGCTTCGGCAGCTCGGACTCGAGCCAGAACGCCTTCGGCACCTTGTAGTTCGCCAGGCGCGTCTTCGCGAAGCGCTCCAGCTCCTGCGCGCTGACGTCCGCGCGCGTCGTGACGTACGCGTGGCCGACCTCGCCCCAGCGCTCGTCCGGCACGCCGACGACGGCCGCCAGCGCGACCGCCGGATGGGCCTCCAGCGCCGTCTCGATCTCGCGCGGGTAGACGTTGTAGCCGCCCGACTTGAACATCTCCTTGAGACGGCCGACGAGGCGGACGTGGCCGCCCGCCTCCTCCTGCGCGAGGTCGCCGGTGTGCAGCCAGCCGTCGGCGTCGATCGCCGCGCGCGTCTCCTGCGGGCGGCGGAAGTAGCCGCGCGTGATGAAGTCGCCGCGGACGAGGATCTCGCCCGACTCCCCCGCTCTCGCCGTCGTCCCGTCCTCACGCCGCAGGGTCACCTCGTAGTGCGGGTCGACGCGGCCGACGCTCCACGCCAGCAGCTCGAGCGGGTCGCCCTCGTCGGTGTAGGTGACCGAGCCCGTCGACTCGGTCAGGCTGTAGCTCGTGCCGAGCCGCGCGCCGGTTGCGGCGAGCGTCTCCAGCAGCCGCAGCGGCGCGGCCGCGCCGCCCCACAGGATCCACTCCAGCGAGCTGAGGTCGCAGCTCTCCCACTCCGGCGTCCGCACCGCCGCCAGCAGCTGCGTCGGGATGCAGTAGAGGTGGGTCAGCCGCTCGCGCTCGACCGTCCGCAGCGCGCCCGCCGCGTCGAAGCGCTCCATGAAGACGGTCGTCCCGCCGGCGGCGAGCACCGACGTGCAGATGTCGCCGAGGCCGCCGATGTGGTTGATCGGCAGGTCGCAGAGCTTGCGCGGCGCGTCGCCGTACCAGCGCCCCGCCTGCACGCTGCCGCAGAAGGCGAGGCCGCCGTGCGGCACGAGCGCGCCCTTCGGCGTCCCGGTCGAGCCCGACGTGTAGATCATCGCGGCCGGGTCGAGCGGGCCGACCGCCGCGCGCGCCCGCTCCAGCTGCGGTCCGAGCGCGCCGAGGTCGACGTCGGCGAAGTCGCCGTAGGCGGTCGACAGGCCCTGCAGCGCGCGGCCGCGCGTGACGACGCGCATCGGCGCCAGCTCGCTCAGCTCCCGCAGCTTCTCCGCGTGCGCGGCGTCGCCGGGGTCGAGCATCCCGAACAGCACGACCGGCTCGCTGTCGCGCACGACGTGCGCCAGTTCCCCCGTCGTGTACTTCGGGTTGAGCCCGACCCAGATGCCGCCGACGCTCGCGGTTGCGAGGAAGACGACGAGCGACTCCGGTCGCGGGTCGCCGAGCAGCGCGACGCGGTCGCCGTGGCGCACGCCGCCGGCGACGAGCGCGGCCGCACAGCGGTCGACCTCGCCGCGCAGCTGGCCGTAGGTCAGGCGCACGTCGTCGCCCACGAGCGCCTCGCGCTCGGGTCGCGCGTGCGCCCAGTGGTCGACGTAGTCGGTGATGCGCGGGAGCCGCGTCGTCATCGCTCGATCGCCTCCGGCCTACGCGAAGCCCGCCGGACGGCGGTCATGCCACGGACGCGCGCGCTCCAGCTCGCCGGCGAGCGACAGGACCGTGCCGTCCTGCCACGGTCTGCCCATCAGCTGCACGCCGAGCGGCATCCCGTCCGGCTGGGAGAACAGCGGGATCGAGATCGCCGGCAGGCCGAGCACGTTGCCGAGGACGGTCAGCGAGGCGGTCTGCTCCGCCCGCCGCAGCGGACGCCATGGATCGTCCTCCTGCCCCTCCCACTGCCACCCCTCCGGCGGCGCGAGCAGCGGGTTGGTCGGCGTCACCATCACGTCGATCTCGTCCCACAGCCCGATCAGCTCGGCCGATCTGAGCTGCAGCGCGTAGACCGCGTCGATGTAGGTCAGCGCGTCGGTCGCGCGCGCCCGCTCGCGCAGCGTGCGGTTGAGCGGCTCGACTCTCGCCTCGTCCTCGATCGGCACGTCGGCCGAGCCGGCGGCGTAGAGGACGTCGAACGTGCGCTCGAACCACTCCGGGTCGAGCCCCGGGAGCCGCACGTCGCGGACGTCGTGGCCGAGGTCGCTCAACAGGCCGGCGGCGGCGCGCCCGATCTGCGCGGCGTGCGGATGGACGTCGACGCCGGGGAAGGCTGGCTGGAGGTTGCAGCCGATCCGCAGCCGCGGCGGATCGACCGACGCGCTCTCCGCGTACGAGCGTGCGGCGGGCGGCGCGACGTACCAGCTGCGTCGCGGCGCGGCCGCGAAGACGTCGAGCGCCGCCGCGGTGTCGGCGACCGTGCGCGTCAGCACGCCCTCCGTCGCGAGGCCCTCCATCGCGTGGATGTCGGACGGCACCAGCGCGCGGCTGGGCTTGAGCCCGACGAGGCCGCAGTAGCTGGCCGGCTCGCGTATCGAGCCGGCGCCGTCCGAGCCGTGCGCGATCGGCAGGACGCCGGCCGCGACGGCGGCCGCCGCGCCGCCGCTGGAGCCGCCGGGGCTGCGCCCGAGGTCCCACGGGTTGCGCGTGACGCCGTGCCGGTGGGACTCCGTCACCGAGACGGTGCCGAACTCCGGCGACGTCGTGCCGCCCACGAAGACGAAGCCGGCGCCACGCAGCGCGGCGACGGCCGCCGCGTCGCGCTCCATCACGGGGTGCGCCGCGCCGATCGACGCACTGCACAGCGGCCAGCCGGCGACCGGGTGGAGGTCCTTGATCGCGATCGGGACGCCGAAGAACGGCGGCAGGTCCTGCTCGCCGGCCGCCAGCCGCGCGTCCTGCTCGCGCGCGACAGTGCGGGCCGCGTCGGCCGTGACGTGGCAGAACGCGTTCAGCCTCGGCTCGTGCAGCTCGATCCGCGCGAGCGTCGCCTCGACCAGCTCGCTCGGGGTCACCTCGCGCCGGCGCACCTGGGCGGCCAGCTCGGTCGCCGACTGGAACGGGTCCACCATGTCAGTACCTCGATCTCTCACGTGGGTCGCTCGACGTCCGGCCGCAACCGCCGGAGCCTCGCGTCAATCTTATCGATCGCTCGTTCAATTACAAGAGCTTCGCGGCCGCCGCGCGGGCTTCCAGCCAGGTCGCGGGACGCTCGCACGCAGCAGCCGCGTGTAGTCGTCCTGCGGGTCGTCGAGGACACGCGCGGTCGTGCCCTGCTCGACCACGCGTCCGCCGCGCATCACGATCGCCTCCTCCGTCAGCTGGCGCACGACCGCGAGGTCGTGGCTGATCAGCACGTAGGAGACGCCCGTCCGCTCGCGGATCTCGGCCAGCAGGTTGAGCACCTGCGCCTGGATCGAGACGTCGAGCGCGGCGACCGACTCGTCGAGGATCAGCACCTGCGGCTCGGCCGCCAGCGCCCGCGCGATCGCGACGCGCTGCCGCTGCCCGCCGGAGAGCGCCTGCGGCATCGCGCGCGTCTGGCGCTCGTCGAGGCCGACCAGCTCCGCCAGCTCGGCGACGCGCGCCGCGCGCTCGCTCGCGCTGCCGCCACGGTGGAAGCGCACGATCTCCTCCAGCGAGCGCGTGACGCTCTGGCGCGGGTCGAGGCTCGAGTACGGGTCCTGGAAGACGATCTGCACCTCGCGCGCGCGGCGGCGCCGCTCCCGCGTCGAGGCGGTCGGCCGGGAGCGGTCCTCGCCGCACGCGCGGATCGTGCCGGCGGTCGGGCGCTCGAGCCCGACGATCATCCGCGCGACCGTCGTCTTGCCCGAGCCCGACTCCCCCACGATCGCCAGCGAGCCGCCGCGCGCGAGCGAGAAGCTCACGTCGGAGACCGCGACGACGTCGCCGAACGCCTTGTGCAGGCCCTGAACCTCCAGCACCGGATCAGGCATGCGTCACCAGCAGCCGGCCGTGCAGCTCCTGCGCCCGCACGCAGCGCACCGCGCCGTCGTCCAGCTCCCGCAACGGCGGGCGCGCCGCCCGGCAGCGCTCCTCGGCGTGCGGGCAGCGCGGCGCGAACGGACAGCCCGGCGGCGCCTCGAACGCCGACAGCGGCCGCCCCGGGATCGCGGTCAGCCGCGCCGTCGCCTGCTCGACGCTCGGCCGCGCCGCCGTCAGCGCGGCGGTGTACGGGTGCAGCGGCGCGTCGTGCAGGCGCGCCGACGGCCGCGTCTCCATCAGCTGCCCGGCGTACATCACGGCGGTGCGGTCGCAGACCGCGCTCGCCAGCTCCAGGTCGTGCGTGATGAACAGCAGCGACAGCCCGCGCTCGCGGCGCAGCTCGTCGAGGATCGCCATCACCTCCGCCTGCGTCGTCACGTCGAGCGCGGTCGTCGGCTCGTCGGCCAGCAGCAGCCGCGGCTCGGTCAGCAGCGCCGTCGCGATCATCACGCGCTGGAGCAGCCCGCCCGAGAGCTGGTGCGGGTACTGCCGCAGCCGCCGCTCGCCGTCGTCGATGCCGACCTCCTCGAGCCGCGCGATCGCGCGCCGGCGGGCCTCCGCGGGACGGACGTGCCCGTTCGTGCACAGCGCCTCGGTCATGAAGTCGCCGATCCGCCGCACCGGGTTGACGTGCGTGCGCGGATCCTGGAAGACGACCGACACCTCGGCGCGGTAGTCGCGCAGGCCGGCGCCGCGCAGCCCCAGGACGTCGCGGCCGTCGAAGCGGATGCCGCCGCTGACCGTCGCGCCGCGCGGCAGCAGCCGGGCGACCGCGCGCGCCGTCATCGACTTGCCGGAGCCCGACTCGCCCACCAGCCCGACGGCCTCGCCCGCGCCGATCGCCAGCGAGACGCCGTGCAGGACGGTCTGCGGGCGCCCTTCGACGGGCAGCACGACCGCCAGGTCGTCGAGTTCGAGCAGCGGCCCGCTCATGCGGCGGCCTCCTCTGGTGCGGCGGGGGACGGAGCGCTGCCCGAGCGCGCCGAGAGGCGCTCGCCGAGCAGGTTGAACGCGACGACGACCACGACGATGCAGCCGCCCGCCGCCAGCGACTCGGCCGGATAGCCCTGCAGCACGCCGGACTGGCCCTGCGCGACCATCACGCCCCAGTCGGCGTCGGGCGGCTGCACGCCGAGCCCGATGTAGGAGATCGCGGCGAGGTCGACCATCGCGTAGCCGAACAGCGTCGTGCCCTGCGCGACGACGATCGGCGCCACGTTCGGCACGAGGTGGCGGAGACAGATCACCCGCCCCGGCAGGCCCTGCACCTCCAGCGCCTCGACGTACTGCTGATAGCGCTCGCGCACCGCCGCGCTGCGCACGACGCGCGCGATGTACGGCGTGTAGGCGATCGACAGCGCCAGCGAGGCGGCGACGAGGCCGGGGCCGAAGACCGTCGTGGCGACGACCGCCAGCAGGATCGCCGGGAACGCGAAGAGGACGTTGAGCGCGGCCGAGGCGGCGCGGTCGACGCGACCGCCGAACCAGGCGCAGGCGATCGCGATCGAGACGCCGGCCGTCATCGAGACGGCGACGACGAACAGCGGCCCCAGCAGCGAGGTGCGCGCGCCCGCGAGCAGGCGTGACAGCAGGTCGCGGCCCTGTCCGTCGAAGCCGAGCGGGTGGCCGGCGGCCGGGCCGAAGAAGGCGTTCGAGAGCTGGCTGGCGTTGGGGTCGTGCGGCGCCAGCAGCGGGCCGAAGACGGCGATCAGCGCCGCCACGGCGATCACGACCGCCGAGCAGACGCCGACGACGCCGAGCGAGCGCGTGCGGCGGCCGAGCGTCGTCGTGCCGGCGCGGCGGCGGCGCAGCATCCCGCCCGCTCCGATCGCACTCACGACGCCTTCCCCCCGGTCTTGACGCGCGGATCCAACAGCGCGGCGGCGACGTCGACGAGCGTGTTGATGACGACGAACGCCGTCACGAGCACGAGCGCGATCCCGAGCACGACCGCGAAGTCCTTCGACAGCGCGGCGCTGATCAGGTAGGCGCCGAGCCCGTTGAGCCCGAACGCGCGCTCGACGACCGCGCTGATCGCGATCAGCGACGCGACCGTGATGCCGACGACCGTCGAGATCGGGATCGCCGCGTTGCGCAGGACGTGCCGGCTGATCACGAGCCGATACGGGACTCCCCGGCTGATCGCGGTCTGGACGTGCTCGCGTCCGGCCTCCTCGCGCACCGCCGCGCGCGTGACGCGCGCGACGACGGCCATCGAGTAGCCCGCGAGCGCGACCGCCGGGAGCGTCAGGTGCCAGATGCGGTCGAGGAAGCCGCCGCTGCCGTCGCCGAAGGCCGGGAACCAGCCGAGGTTGACGGCGAAGACGCTGATCAGGATCACCGCCAGCAGGAACGACGGGACGGCCGCGGCGACCGCCGTCACGACGAGCACGGCGGAGTCCAGCCAGCCCGGTCGCAGCGCGGCGAGCACGCCCGCGGCGACGCCGAACAGGACGATCAGCAGCGCCGCGTAGAGCACGAGCGTCGCGGTCACGCCGATCCGCGCCCCGATCAGCTCCGAGACGTTCTGTCTGAGCATGATCGAGACGCCGAGATCGCCCTGGACGGCGCCGCTGAGCCAATGCCAGTAGCGCAGCAGGAACGGGTCGTCGAGGTGGAACCGCTGCTCGAGCACCGCGACGCTCTCGGGCGGCAGCGCGCGCCCGCCGGAGAGGCTTGCGAGCGGATCGCCCGGCGCCAGCGACAGCGCCGAGAAGATCGCGAAGCTCGAGATCAGCAGCGTCAGCAGCAGCATCCCGAGCCGTCGCACGAGCAGCTGAGCCATCCGCCTACCCTCTCCCGCCGAGCGTGTCGGCCCAGGGGGACGACAGGTAGACCGAGGAGGCCGGCGCGCCGGTCAGCTTCGAGCTCATCACGAGCACCGTGTGCGGCGAGACGGTCGCGATCCAGGGCAGCTCCTCGGTGATCGTCTGCTGCGCCTCGGTGACGAGCCGCGCGCGCTCCTGCGGATCGGCGGTGGCGCGCGCCTGCTCCAGCTTGGCGCTCGCGGCGGAGGATCTGTAGCCGTAGTAGTTCTGGCTGCCGTCGGCGAACGTCAGCGGCGCGTAGAGCGACGCCGGGTCGCCCCAGTTGGCGTAGTTCATCGTCGCGAACGCGTCGACCTGCTTGCGCGCGTCGGCGTCGACGAAGAGGTTCGAGTAGACGGCCGCCGGGCTCGACTTCAGCTTGACTCTCAGCCCGATCGCCTCGGCCGCGGTGCGGTAGGCGTTCGCGTCGGTGTCGATGTTCTGCAGCTCGCTCGACGTCGCGATCGTGATCTCTCTGCCGCTCGCGCCGGCCTCCTCGACCAGTCTTCTGGCCGCGTCGAGGTCGGGCTCAGGCGCGGGGAGCGCGTCCCACGCGGCGCTGAAGACGTCCTTCGCGTAGCCCCAGGTGCCGGGGCTGGCGAGCGCACGCGAGGGCTCGGCGGTGCCCTTGAAGGTCGTCGCGACGATGCCCTGGCGGTCGAGCGCCAACGACAGCGCCTGGCGCACGCGCACGTCGCCGAGCGGGCCGTCGAGGTTGAGGATCATCGCGCCGACCATGTACGACGGCCCCTCGTAGACCTCGACCGCGTCGCTCTGGCGCAGCTGGTCGAGCGTCGAGAGCCCGAGCGGGTAGGTGCCGTCGATCTCGCCGGTCAGCAGGCCGGCGGTGAGGGCGGAGTGGTCGGGCACTCCCTTGAAGCTGAGCTCTCGCACGTGCGGTCTCACGCCGGAGTTCCAGTAGTCGTCGTTGCGCACGAGCTGGACCGCGCCGCCGGTTCTCCAGGCGCCGAGTCTGTAGGAGCCGGTGCACATCGCGCCGCCGCTCGGCGTGCCGTAGTCCTTGCCTCTCTCCTGCGCGTACGACTTCTTCACCACCACTCCCGCCATGAACGAGAGCACGCCCTCGAGCCAGTAGTCCGGCCGTCTGAGCTTGAGTGTCACCTCATGCTCGCCAGTCACGGTGACAGTGTCGACGCTACCGAAGTTGCTCGCCCAGTACCCGCCGACTCTCGGGTCGCGGTTGCGGTCGATGCTGTAGACGACGTCAGCCGGGGTCAGCGGGCTGCCGTCCCAGAATCTGACGCCGTCGGCGAGCGTGAGCACGACCGTTCTCGGGTCGCGGTAGGAGAGTCTCGCCAGGCCCGGCGCCGTCGTGCCGTCCGGCTGCTGGCGCAGCAGCGACTCGCACATCAGCGCGACGACCTGACGCTCGGGATAGTCACCGGCGAAGATCGGGTCGACCGTGATCGTGTCGCGGTACATCGCCCACGTCGCGCTGTCGACCTCGGCGGACCCGGCGGGCGTCGTGGCCGAGAGCGGAGCCGATCTGCTCACGCCGGCCGTCGTGCCGCCGGCGTCCTCGCTGGATCGGCCGCAGCCGGCGCCAAGCAGCGCGACGCCGACTGCGACGGCGCCCGCGACGGCCCGGAACGAGTGTGCCCTCATGCTCTGCTACCTCTCTCTTCGCTGGTCCGCGTTCGCCCCGTCCGAGCTTTCGAACTTGTCGAACGCTCGATCAATTGAAGAGCAAACGAGAGCCCACGTCAAGCGCACGTCCGGATCCTCCCGCGCGGGGCGATCAGGAACGCGCCGGCTTGCGGCGCGGCTCGCTGCGGATCTCCACCAGCGGCAGGTACAGATCCGGCGACGGGATCTCCAGATCGCCCACCACGACGGGTCTTCCGCCGCGCCGCGCGCCGGACAGCGCGAGCCCCATGTCGGCGAAGCGAGCGCACAGCTCGGGGATCGAGACGTCCCCTCTCGGCTTGTACCACTGCGCGACGCCGGTGCACATCTGCAGCAGCGCGAGACGGTCGACGCCGCCGCGGTCGGCGAACTCCCCCGTCTCGGCGCCCTCGCGCAGCACTTCGACCCACGTCGCCTCGTACGCGTCGCGCTCGGCCAGCATCGCCCTGCGGGTCGTGCGCGCGAGCGCTCTCAGCTCGTGGTCGGCGACGCCGGCCGTGCGCGGGTTGCGAGCATGCAGGGCGACGTGGACGCCGATCAGCGTCGCGAGCCGCTCGCTCGGGCCGTCGAGGCCCTCCAGCGTGCGCGCGCTGGCGTCGAGCAGGCGTTCGAGCGCCTGCCGCATGACGGCGACCAGCAGCTCGTCCTTCGACGCCGCGTAGTAGTACATCGCCGAGACCGCGACGCCGGCCGTGTCCGCGATGTCGCGGATGCTCGTGCCGTGGAAGCCGCGCTCGGAGAAGAGCCAGGTCGCGGTCCTCAGCAGGTGCAGCTCTGTGCGCTCCGAGCGCGCGCGGCGCGCCGGCGTCGTGCTCGCCATCGGCTACGCCAGCGCCAGGATCGCGGCGGGGTTCTCGACCGTCACGCGCCGCACGGCGGCGGCGTCCATCCCCATCCGCCGCATCAGCGGCACCGCCTGCTCGAGGATGTGCGTGTAGCCGGGTCCGCCGTAGCGCCGCAGGTAGACCTTCTGGCAGATGTCCTGGGCGATCAGCAGCCGGTCGCCGAAGCCGGCCTCCGCGAGCGCGATCAGCCACTCGATCCGCGTGCGGTCGTTGGGACGGCGCGCGTCGGGGTTGAGGCCGTAGTAGCTCGACTCCTGCCCGAACAGGTCCAGCTCCAGCCAGCAGCCGGTGCGGGCCAGCTCGACCATGTCGTCCAGCTCCCACAGCGTGCGGTCGATGTGCGACATGATCGTCCGCTCCGGCGCGCCGCCGGCCGCCTGCACCTGCCGGATCGCGTCGAGCGGCGCCTGCGGAGCGCGCCCCGGGTGGATCTGAAGCGCCGCGCCGGTGATCGCCTGCGCCTCGGCCGCGGCCGCGAGCACCGTCGCCTCGGTCGGGTGGACGGGCCAGCTGAGCCCGATCTCGCCGATCAGGCCCGCGCGGACGCCCGTGTCGCCGACGCCGTCGCGGACGTCGCGCACGATCTCGTCGCGGATCGCCTCGCGCGCGACCTGATCGAGCCCGCGCGGGTGGTAGTCGTGCACGTAGTAGCCGCTGCCCATCACGATCTGCACGCCCGTCGCGCGCGCGACGCGCGCCAGGCCGAGCGGGTCGCGGCCCATGCCGACGGGCGTCGAGTCGACGACCGCTCCGCCGCCGGCCGCGCGGTAGAGCGCCAGCTCCGCGACGGCGTCCTCCTCCGACAGCAGCCGCATGTTGTCCTGGTTGAGGACGTTGCGGCGGATCCAGTCGTAGTTGCCGAGCGCGATCGGCTCCGTCACGCGCTGCCGCACGCTCGCCGGGAACTCGCTGCCGACCGACATCGCGCCGGTGCCGGTCGAGACCTGGTCCTGACCGGCCAGCGTCTGCAGGCCCCACGGCTGGATGATCGACGACATGTCCGACAGCACATGCTCGTGCGGCTGGGTGTGGCCGAGCGTGTCGGCCGGGACGTCGCCGAGCACCGTGCGCACCCGCACGGACGAAGGGTCGGGGGCGGCGGGAACGGACATCGGCAAGCACACACCTCTCAGGACGGCCGCACGCGGGCGGCGGGACGATGCCGAGGTGATGCTATCGAACGCTCGATCAACGAGCGAGCAGCCGTCAGGCGCCCGACGGCTTGCGACGCGGCTCGGTCGGGATCTCGACGAGCGGCAGCAGCCGCTCACGCGGGGCGAGGTCGAGCGCGGCGACCTCGACGGCCTCCCCGCCCCGTCGTGCGCCCATCAGCGCGAGGCCCATGTCGGCGAAGCGGTCGCACAGCTCGACGACTCTCATCTCGCCGCGCGGTCTGTACCAGTGCGCGACGCCGGTGCACATCTGCAGCAGCGCGAGGCGGCCGACGCGGCCGCGCTCGACGAACTCGCCGCCGTCCACCCCGGCCCGCAGCACCGCTTCCCAGCGCGCCTCGTAGACGTCGCGCTGGGCGAGCGTGCGCTTGCGGACGGGCGCGGGCAGCGCGTTCAGCTCCTGGTCGATGACGCTCGTCGTGCGCGGGTTGCGCGCGTGCAGCGCGACGTGGACGGAGATCAGCGTCGCGAGCCGCTCGCTCGCGCCCGAGACGCCCTCCAGCGCCTCGCTGCTGGCGCCGTCGAGCCGCTCCAGCCCGCGCTGCATCACCGCGTCGAGGACCTCGTCCTTCGATCTCGCGTAGTAGTACATCGCCGACACCGCGACGCCGGCCGCGTCCGCGATGTCGCGGATGCCGGTGCCGTGGAAGCCACGCTCTGAGAACAGCCAGGTCGCCGTCTGGAGCAGGTGCAGCTGCGTGCGCTCGGACTGCGCGCGGCGCGTCTGCTCGGCCGCTCTGCGCGGGGCTCTTCTGGTCGGCGTCTTCTCGGCCATCGGAGGCAACAGCCTATGCGACCGCCTCCGCGACGTGCGCGGCGAGCGCGACGACCGACAGGTTCGGGGTCGCACGCGGCACCGCCGGGAAGATCGAGGCGTCGACGACCCAGAGGTTGTCGCAGCCGTGCAGACGCCCGCGCGGGTCGACGACGGCGCCGGCGGCGGGATCGGACCCGAGCGCGCAGGTGCCGGCCGGATGCCAGTAGTGCGCCACCCCCCGGCGGATCGCGTCCTCCCCCGTCTCCGTCCCGGCGCTGAGCGCGTCGAGCGGCTCGCCGAGCAGCGGCGCCAGCGCCGGCGACGCGGCCAGCTCGCGCATCCGCTCGAGCCCGTGCCGCAGCGCGGCGAGGTCGGCGTCCTCTTCGTCGGCGAGGAATGCGTGGCCCAGCAGCGGCGCCGCGAGCGGATCGGCGGAGCGCAGCGTCAGCGCACCGCGCGAGCGCGGCGTCAGACAGCCGGCCGGCAGGTGGCAGACCCAGCGCCCCTCCTCCCGCGATGCCCACGGGAACAGGTGCAGGTCGAACGGGCCGTCCCCGCCGGGGGAGCGGAGCTTCGCGATCACCTGCTCCTCAGGCGCCGGACCGAACGCCGCCAGCTCCCGCGCGAGCCGCTCGCTGCCGGCGAAGCGCAGCTCGGCGGTCGGATGGTCGTGCAGGTTGCGGCCGACGCCCGGCAGCGCCAGCCGCGGCTCGATCCCCAGCGCGCGCAGCTCCCCGGGCGCGCCGACGCCGCTGCGCAGCAGCACGGCGGGGCTCCCGTAGGCACCGGCGCAGAGGACGAAGCGATCCGCCTCGATCGTCGTCGCGGTGCCGTCGCGCAGCACGTGCGCGCGCAGGACGCGCGCGCCCGCCAGCTCGACACGGTCGACGTGCGCGTCGGCGAGCACCCGCAGGCGTGCCGTCCCGCGCACGTCGTCGAGGTGGGAGAACGCGGCGTTCCAGCGGACGCCGTGCGCGACGTTGACCGGCGAGGGGCCGCAGCCGACGCCGCCGTCGAGGTCGAGCAGGTCGTCGGTGCGCGGGACGCCCTGCGCGAGGAGCCCGTCGAGCGCGGCCCGTTGCAGCGGCGTCAGCTCGTCGTCGCGGTAGTGGCGGACGCGCATCCGCTCGGCCGCGTCGCGCAGGCGGCGTTCGAAGCGCTCGGCGCCGGCGCCCGCGCCGTCGAGGCCCCACGCGTCGTAGTCGGCGCGCAGGCCCGCCGTCTGCGAGCAGCCGTTGTGGGCCGAGCAGCCGCCGATCACACGCGCGCGCTCGAACGGGAGCGTGCGGCCGCCGGGCAGCGGGCCGCTGTCGTAGCCCCAGTCGTGCGATTGCGGCAGCGTCAGCGGGTCGAGCAGATCGCCCGGCCAGCGGCCGTCGGCGTGGGCGCCGTAGTCGGGTCCCGCCTCGACGAGCAGGACCGAGGCGCCGGTCCGCTCGATCAGCGACGCGGCGACGACCGCCCCCGCCGTGCCGCCGCCGAGCACGGCGATGTCGGCGCGCAGCGTGCCTGCCGCGCGGCCGGCGCCCGCGCCCGCTCCCGCCCCCGCGCGCGCTCCGGTCACGCCGGAACGGCGTCGCGCGTGCCCGCGAGCAGCCTGCGCGCGTTGCCGGCGAGCAGCGCCGCGAGCGTCTCCTCGCGCAGGTCGAGGTCGCGCCACTCCTCCAGCGCGCGCTGCTGCGGGAAGACCGGCCAGTCGGTCGCGAACAGCACCTGGTCGCGCAGGCCGCGGTCCATGAAGTGCCGCAGCAGCTCCCAGCCCGAGCCGGGCATGCCGACGTACTTCGGCGCCAGCCCCCCGAAGTCGATCAGCACGTTGGGGTGGCGCCGGGCGACCGCGACGATCTCCGGCACCCACGGCCACGCGCCGTGGCAGGCGATCAGCGTCGCCTCGCGGAAGTCGCAGGCGATCTGGTCGAGCCGGACGGGCCGCTCGGCCTCGATCGGATGGCTGCGCGAGTAGTTGACACCGGTGTGCAGCGCGATCGCCAGCCCCAGCTCGGTCGCCTTCGCGTAGATCGGGTACATCCGGCGGTCGTCGAGCGCGAGCCCGAAGAACGACGGCTGCAGATTGACGCCGCGCAGGCCGAGCGCGCCGACGCGCTCGACCTGCCGCACCGCGCGCATGATGTCGAGGCGGTCGAGGCTGACGGTGCCGAAGCCGGAGAAGCGCGCCGGCTCCTGCGCGACGAGCCGCCCCAGCTCGTCGTTGAACGCGTCGGCGACGTCGCCCTGCTCGTACTCGGCGTGCACGATCGCGTGGTCGACGCCCGCGGCGTCCATCTCGGCACGCAGCTCCCCGACGCTCTTCGTCCACGCCGCGCCGATGTCGAGCACCGCGTCGTAGTCGTCGTAGACCTCGCCGGCGTCGCGCAGCGCGACGCGGAGCGGGCTCGGCAGCCGCACGCGCGCGTCGATCACGGCTGCGTCGGGGAGCGGGAACGTCGCGGGTGTCTCGGGCATGGTCATCCTCGATGGCTCTGGGGCGCTGTCTCGCTCACGCGCTCAACTATATCGAACGATCGATCAATGTTCCACGCGAGATGGCAGGCGGCCACGGCGCCGTCCATGTCGATCGCCGGCGGCACGGCGGTGCCGCACAGCGCCATCGCCCGTGGGCAGCGCGGATGGAAGCGGCAGCCGGCGGGAACCTCCAGCGGGCTCGGCGGCTCGCCGCGCACGACGACCGCGGCGTCCCGTCTGTCGTGCATCCGCGGGACCGCGTCCAGCAGCGCGCGCGTGTACGGGTGCCCGGGTCGCGCGAACGTCGCGGCCGTCGGCCCCTCCTCCACGATCGCACCGAGGTACATCACGGCGACGCGATCGCACAGCCCGCGCACGGCCGCGAGGTCGTGCGAGATGAAGAGGACGGCGAGGTCGAGCCGGTCGCGCAGCTCGTGCAGCAGGTTCAGCACCGCTCCTGCGACCGACGCGT
Source organism: Conexibacter woesei DSM 14684 (assembly GCF_000025265.1). Lineage (GTDB taxonomy): Bacteria > Actinomycetota > Thermoleophilia > Solirubrobacterales > Solirubrobacteraceae > Conexibacter > Conexibacter woesei. Next base: position 2,347,134 of record NC_013739.1, on the reverse strand, counting down.
CGAGCGCGGCGACCGCCTCGTCGGCGACGAGCACCGCCGGCTCGACGGCGAGCGCACGCGCGATCGCGACGCGCTGGCGCTGCCCGCCGGACAGCTCGCGCGGCAGCACGTGCAGCTGCCGCCGCCCGAGCCCGACCAGCTCCAGCAGCTCCAGCGCGCGGCGCTCGGTCTGCTCCGGCGGGACGATCCGATGGCGCCGCAGCGGCTCCCGCAGCGTCTGCATCACCGTGCGCCGTGGGTCGAGCGACGCGCCCGGGTCCTGGTAGACCATCTGGATCCGGCGCCGCAGCTGCGGCGGCCGGCGTACGGGCGCCGGCACGCCGTCGACCACGATCCGCCCGCTCGACGGCTCCCTCAGCCCGACGACCGTGCGCGCGAGCGTCGACTTGCCGCAGCCGCTCTCGCCGACCAGGCCGAGGATCTCGCCGCGACCGAGGTGCAGGTCGACCCCGTCGACGGCGCGCACGCGCCGCGTGCGCAGCGGCCCCGAGCGGACGGGGTACTCGACGACGACCCGCTCGACGTCGATCAGGTGCGCGCTCATGTTCCCTCCGAGACGGTCGCCGGTCGGTGCTCGTGGACGCAGGCCGAGCTGTGCGCGGGCGCGCGGCCGTCGAGCCCCGCGACCGGCGCCTCGCACGCGGCGTCGCGGTGGCCGCAGCGATCGCGGAAGCGACATGCGATGTCGTAGTCGGCCGGATCGGGCGGCGACCCGGCGACCGAGCGGAACCTGCCGATCGGGCCGTCGATCGCGGGGACCGCGTCGAGCAGCGCCCGTGCGTACGGGTGCCGGGGACGATCGAGCACCTGCGCCGCGGGGCCGATCTCGACGATCTGGCCCGCGTACATGACCGCGACCACGTCGGCGACCTGGCGGATCACCGCGATGTCGTGGCTGACGAAGACCATCCCCAGTCCGCGCTCGGCGCGCGCCTTGTCGAGCAGCGCGAGGATCTGCGCCTGCAGCGTCACGTCGAGCGCCGTCGTCGGCTCGTCGCACAGCAGCACCCGCGGCTCGGTCGCGAGCGCCAGCGCGATCGCGACGCGCTGGCGCAGGCCGCCGCTCAGCTCGTGCGGGTACGCCCGCGCGCGCAGCTGCGGCGCCGGGATCCCGACCGCCGCCAGCAGCTCCAGCGCGCGCCCGCGCGCCTCGCGGCGGGTGACGCCGGCGTGGCGGCGGATCGTGTCGGCGACGAAGGCGCCGACACGCATCGTCGGGTCAAGCGAGCCGTGCGAGTCCTGGAAGACCATCGCAAGGCCCTCGCCGCGGACGTCGCCGCCGGCACGCTCGACGCCGGGGGGAAGCAGGCCCATCGCCGCCCGCAGCGCCAGCGACTTGCCGCAGCCGGACTCGCCGACGATCCCGAGGCACTGCCCGGCGCCGACCGCGAACGAGACGCCGTCGAGCACGTTCGTCCGCGTGCCGGCGCGCGGGATCGTCACGCGCAGGTCGGTGACCTCGAACACGCTCGCCGCGCTCATCGGTCCGCCTCCGTGCCGGCGTTGAGACGATCTCCCAGCGCGGCGAAGCTCGACCCGAGGATCACGATCGCGAGCCCCGGGAACGCCGCCAGCCACCAGTGGCCGCGCAGAAACAGCTGGCCCTCCGCGACCATCGCGCCCAGCTCCGGCGTGCCGGCCTTGACGCCGAGCCCGAAGAACGACAGCACCGCGATCCCCTGCAGCGCCATGCCGAGGTCGGTCGCGAGATAGACGAACGACTGGTGCAGCGAGTTCGGCAGCACGTGCCGCAGCAGCACCGCCGGGCGCGAGAGGCCGAGCAGGTAGCTGGCGGAGACGTACTCGCGCTCGCGCACCCGCCGCACCTCCGTGCGGATCAGCCGCGCGTAGACGATCCAGCCGAGCAGGCTGAAGGAGACGATCAGCGAGGCGGCGCCCGGCCCCAGCACGAACACGAGCGCGATCAGCAGGACGTAGACGGGCAGCGCCTGGAAGACGTCGGCGACCCACCGCACAGCGGCGTCGAGAACGCCGCCGCGGTAGGCGGCGACGGCGCCGATCAGCGTCCCGATCAGCATCGGCAGGCCGGCCGCGAACGCGACCAGGACGAGGTCGGTGCGCAACGCGAAGATGATCCGCGAGAGCACGTCGCGCCCGAGCGCGTCGGTCCCGAGCAGGTGCTCGGCGCTCGGCGCCTGGAGCTGGTCGAGCGACTGCTGCGCCGGGTCATATGGCGCCAGCAGCGGCGCGAAGATCGCGGTCAGGACCGCGAGCGCGAGGATCCAGGCGGCGATCGAGCGCGTCCAGCGACGGGCGCGCGAGCGGCGCGGGGCGACCGGGGCGAGGCTGAGCGCCGGCGCCGGGTCGGGAGCGGTCACTGCCATGTCGTCCTCGGATCGAGCAGCGCCACCGCGAGGTCGGCGAGCAGGTTGAGCGTGATGATCGCCGCGCCGAAGATCAGCGTCAGCGCCTGGACGACGGGGAAGTCGCGCTGGGCCGCGGCGCTGATCAGCTCCGTGCCGAGGCCGGGCAGCCCGAACGTCTGCTCGACGACGACGGCGCCGAACAGCATCGCCGACGCCTGGAAGGCGAGCAGCGTGATCGCCGGCGGCAGCGCGTTCCGGAGCAGGTGGCGGCGCACCAGCGGCCAGCCGGAGAGCCCGAGCGAGCGGGCTGTGGTGACGTGGTCGGCGGCGAGCACCTGCCGCAGGCTCGCCGCCGCGCTGCGCGCCAGCAGTGGCGTGCCGGCGAGGCCGATCGTCAGCCACGGCAGGATCATCGAGCGCACGTGGCCCTCGAAACCGACGCCGTAGCCGCCGACCGGCAGCCAGCCGGTGCCGAGCGCCAGCAGCGACGCGAGCATCAGCCCGACCCAGAAGACCGGGCAGTTGAGCACGATCGTCAGGACGCGCCCGCACGCGCGCGCCCGGAGCGACCGCGGCCGCAGCGCCATCAGCAGCGCCGCGGGCACCGCCAGCAGCGTGCTGACGATCAGGCCGCCGACCATCAGCCACACCGTCACGCCGACGCGATCGCCGACGATCGTCGTGATCGGGACGCCGGTGCGATTCGAGCTGCCGGCGTCGCCGTCGGCGAGGTTCGAGACGTAGGTCCCGAACTGCGCCGCGACGGAGCTGTCGAGGTTCAGGTCGGCGCGGACCTGCTCCACCTGCTCGACCGTCGCGCGCGGGCCGGCGACGACGCGCGCGGGATCGCCGGGCATCAGCTGCTGGAGCAGCACGACGATCAACAGCAGGACCGCCAGCACCGGCACGACCTGCAACAGCCGGCCGGTGACGAAGCGCGATCGTCCGACGGACATGGTCCCGCTCACCCGCCCCAGAGACGATCGGCCGGGTACCACAGGAACGGCGTGACGTCGAGGCCTCGCACGCGCTCGGAGACGGCGAACAGCCGATCGGGGTACGCCGTCGGGATGTACGGCAGGTTGTCGTGGATCCAGGTCTCGGCGACGCGGGTCGCGGCCTCCCGCTGCTCGTCGGTCTGCGCGACCTCCAATCTGTCGAACGCGTCGGAGATCGTTCTCATCGGCAGGCCGGAGTAGAGCCCGTTCGTCGCGACGATCAGCCCGAAGATGTCGCCGACGGTCGGCGAGACGCTGCTGACCTCGCCGAGCGAGAGGTCGTACTCGCCCTTCATCTGGCGATCGACGAGCACCTGCACCTCGAGCTTCTGCAGGTCGACGTCGATGCCGATCGCTCTCAGCTGCGCCGCCGCCGTCTCCCCCGCGCGGGTGGACGACGGCGTCGTCGCGTCGACCACCAGCTCGACCTTCGCGCCGGGCTCGTACGAGGACTTCGCCAGCTCGGCCTTCGCCTCCTCCACGCCGGTCTCGTAGGTGCAGCCGCAGCCGACCGAGCCCTGCACGAGCGGCGGCAGGCCGCCCTCGGCCGGGACGGCCATGCCGCCGAAGACGGCCTCGATGTAGCGCGCGCGGTCGACCGCGAGGCTGACGGCGCGGCGGAAGTGGATGTCGGAGCCGGGCGCCTTGCCGGCGTTGACGAAGATCCCGTGGATCGTCGCCGACGGGTGCAGCACCTCGCGCTGGTCCTCCGGGAGCTGGGACGCGAGGTCGAGCGGGACCGACTCGATCATGTCGGCCTGCCCGCTCTGGAAGCGCAGCAGCTGCTGGTTGGGGTCGGTGACGACGTCGTAGGTGATGCGGTCGAGGTACGGCCGCGCGCGGTCGTAGTAGCGCGGGTTGCGCTCCAGCACGATCTGCTGGCCCGGTCTGTACGCGGCGACGACGAACGGACCGGCACCGATCGGTCTGGCGAAGAACGCCGTGCGGCTTCTGCCGCCGAAGTCCTTCGGGACGACGACCGAGGAGCCGTTGCTGAGCCAGGTGAGCGTGAACGTGCTCGGCTTGTCGAGTCTGACGACGAGCGTCCGCGGATCGGGCGTCGCAGTCCCCGTGATGCTTCTGTACAGCGAGCCCATCGAGAGCCCTCTGCGCCACAGCCCGACCGAGAAGGCCGCGTCGGCCGACGTCACCGGAGTTCCGTCGCTGAACGTGACGCCTCTGCGCAGCGTGAACGTGATCGTCTTGGCCTGCGGGTCGAGCTTCCAGCTGCTCGCCAGGCCGGGCTCGATCGATCTGCCGTCCCGCGCCGGGCGCACGAGCCCCTCCATCACCTGCGGCAGCGACTCGAACGAGGCGAGCTGGATCGCTCTGTCCGGGTCCCACCCGTCGATGTCGGACGCGCGCAGAATCGTCACCTCGCCACCGCGTCTCGGTCTGGCGCCCTGCGCCGTGTCGGCCTGGTCGGGCGCGTCACCGGAAGCGCCGCCGCAGCCGGCCGCGACGAGCGTCCCGCCAACCGCGAGCAGCATCGAGAGGCTGCGAGTCGTAAGGGTCCTTCGCACCGTCACATCTCCCTCGTCAGATCGAACGATCGATCAGTGAATCTAGAAGCGCGACACTCTCTATGTCAAGCGGCGCGGTCGCCTGACCGCGCTCAAGCTCGATCGGCCATGGCCGACTAGTGGTGTACGGGTCTGCCCTGACGTCGTCGGGGCCGCTCGCATGGGCGGAACCTCGAACCGGGCGGATCTCGCGCGGAAGGACGGAACGGATATGAGACGTGCTCGGACGCTCGTCGCGACGCTCGTCGCGATCGTGACGGCAGCACTGGCCGGCGCAGCTCCGGCTGCCGCGGACATCTGGTGGGGATCGCTGGGAACGCAGTCGATCGGGTACGCGTCCGCCGACGGCAGCACGGTCGACCGCGGCGTCATCGACAGCGCTTTCAACCCGAATGGCGTTGCGACCGACGGACGACACGTGTACTGGACCGAGATCGGCCTCAACACGATCAGCCGGATGGACGCCGACGGCGGTGGGATGCGGCGATATCACGTCAGAGCGACCGCCCCGTCCGGGATCGCCGTCGCCGGCGAACATCTCTACTGGACCCAGGCCAGTGACGGGGCGATCGGGCGCGCGCGCCTCGACGGCAGCGAGATCGACCCCGGATTCATCGCGGGCGCAGCGGCCACTCGCGGCATCGCCGTCACGCGCGACCACATCTACTGGGGACGATCGGGCGGAGGCGTCGCGCGGGCGACGATCAACGGCGTCGGGACCGATGCGAGCTTCCTGCCCGGCATAGCCAACCCGCAGGCGCTCGCCACCGACGGCCAGCACCTGTACGTCTCCGACGTCGGCAACGCGCGGATCGGTCGCGCCGCACTCGACGGCAGCGGCTACGTGCCGGCGTTCGTGAACACGTCCGCCCATTCGCTCGCGGTCGACGACGGCCACCTGTACTGGACCGACCAGGGCGCCGCCGCGATCGGCCGCGTGCGGCTCGACGGCACCGGCGTCGAACCGCTCTTCATCAACGGAGTGCAGAGCCCCGCCGGCATCGCCGCTGCGGCGGCACGCGTCCGTACGTTGAGCCTCAGCGCGAGCGGCCTCGCGTTCCCGGCCCCCCAGGGTCTGCAGACCTTCTCCGCGCCCGCCCAGGTCACCGTCACCGCGACCGGCAACGGCGACGTGACGCTCGGCGCCGCGCACATCTCCGGCACCGGCAGCGCCGACTTCCTGCTGACGGGCGACGACTGCTCCCGGCGCGTGCTGCGCAGCGGCGAGGCGTGCACGCTCTCGGTGCGCTTCGCGCCGGTGATGCTCGGCGCGCACTCGGCCGAGTTGAGCCTCGGCAGCGACACCGGAGGCGGCACGCTGCGGATCGGGCTCGCCGGCACCGCGATCGTCCCGGCCACGGGCGCCGCCGCCGGCGGCGGCTCATCCGGCGGCTCCGGCGGCCCCGGCGCCTCCGGGGCTGGCGGCAGCGGCGATCAGACCGGCCGTCAGGTGACCCGCACCCGCTGCGTCACGAACACACTGACAAGCACCCCCGCGAAGAAGCGCAAGCGGACGAGCGGCAGACGCAAGACCGCCGCCGCGAAGCGCCCAGCCTCCGCCACGACGTCGGCCGCACAGAGAGCCGCCGCCAAGACGAAGCCGGCCCAGCGGAAGAAGGCCGCCAGACGCAAGACGGTCGAGCGCAAGCGCTGCGCGACGGTCGTCGAGCCGCGCACGCACTGAGCGGCGGATCGGGCCGGGTGGCTACGTCAGCGGATCCAGCACCGGGACGTCGTACGCGCGCACGCGCCGATCCGCGCTGAGGAGCGTGTAGCCCTCCTCGCGCGCCTGCGCGATCAGAAGGCGGTCGAAGGGGTCCCGGTGATGCAGCGGCAGCTTCGCGACGGCGAGGCCGTGCGCGGCGGAGAGGCCGAGCATGCGGATGCCCGCGTTCGCGACGTGCGTGTCGAGGTCGTCGGGGACGGTGAGCTTGCCGACCCCGGCCTTGACGCCGATCTCCGCGTACGAGACGACGCTGAACGCCAGCTCCTCCGCGGCTGCGATCGCCGCTCTCGCTCCATCGCCCAACTGCCGCTGCCCACTCAGCTGCCAGAGGACGACGTGCGTGTCGAGCAGCAGCCTCACGCTGGATCGTCGAGGATCTCGTCGAGCTCCGCGTCGGTGAGCTCGAACGCCTCGCCGATCTCGATCGCGCCCGCCAGTGAGCCCTCGGCGGCGAGGAAGCGCCGCCCCGGCTGCACCGGGTCCGCTCTCACGAGCCTCGCCACCGGCACCCCGTCGCGCGCGATCTCGATGTCCTCACCCGCCTCCACGCGGGCGAGCAGCTTCGAGAGATCGGTCTTCGCTTGCCCGACGTTCACGCGCATGCCGCAATCGTAGCATTCGCTTGGCCAAGCTTGACCAAGCTGGCTTTCGGTGCGAGCGCGGTGTCACAACGGCACGCGCTGTCTTGTTTAACGGGCATGAGCACATCGATGACACGCCGGCGGCACGGGGTCGCAGCGGCATGACCGGCATGACCGATCGCGAGCAACTGCTCGAGGAGCTGCGGCCGGTGTCCTTCGCGATCGCGTACCGGATGCTGGGCAGCGTCTCGGAGGCCGAGGACATCGTCCAGGAGGCGCTGCTGCGCGTCCATCGCGCGCTCGACGTCAGCGAAGAGGGCCAGTCGCCGCGCGGTCTCGTGGCGACCGTCACGACGCGGCTGGCGATCAACGAGCTGCGGTCGGCGCGCGCCCGCCGAGAGCGGTACGTCGGCGAATGGCTTCCCGAGCCGATCATCACCGACGGTCGCGACGACCCGGCGCAGCACGCGGAGATGGCCGACTCGCTGTCGCTGGCGCTGCTGGCGCTGCTGGAGAGCCTGTCTCCGGAGCAGCGCGCGGTGCTGCTGCTGCGCGACGTGTTCGACTACGACCACGCGCAGATCGCGCGCATCATCGGCAAGAGCCCGGACAACGTCCGTCAGCTCGCGACGCGAGCACGGCGCCACGTCGAGCAGCGGCGGCCCCGCTTCCAGACGACGCGCGAGGAGCGCGAGGAGCTGGCACGGCGGTTCTTCGAGGCCGCCGAGCACGGCGATCTCGCCGGGCTGGAGGCGCTGCTGGCGCAGGACGTGGTGCTGACCGGCGACGGCGGCGGAAAGGCTCCCGCCCTGGCGCGGGCGCTGCGCGGCCGCAGCCGTGTCGCACGCACGCTGATCAACTACTGGACCAAGTGGGCCTCGCTCGGCGACGGCACCACGCGACTGCAGATCCGGCCGGCGGAGATCAACGGCAGCCCGGGAGCCCTCGCGCTCGACGGCAGCGAGCGGTTGATCGGCGTGGTCGTGCTCGACATCGGTCGCGGCCAGATCCAGGGCGTCAGCTCGATCGCCAACCCCGACAAGCTCGCCCACCTCGGCCCGACGGGCAATCTCGGCTCGCTGCTCGGGCCATGACCCTCACTCAGCCGGACCGAGAGGCGCACACCCGTCCAGCCTCGCGGCAGGGCGTGTTCGTCCGCATCGCGAGCTTCGCCCACCGCCGCCGGTGGCTCGCCGTGATCCTGTGGGTGGCGGTCCTGGTCGGCGTCTGGACCGTCGCGTCGATCGCGGGCGACGACTACCGCAACGACTTCGCGCTGCCGGGAACCGAGTCGCAGCAGGCGGCCGACGTGCTGGCCGAGCACGGCGCCGCCCGCGCCGGGGACACCGTCGAGATCGTTCTGCACGACGACGGCGGCCTGCGCGACCCAGCCGTCGCGCAGCGCGTCGAGGCGATGCTCGACGACGTCGCGGGGCTGCCTCAGGTCGGCCAGGTCCACAGCCTGTACGACGGCGAGGGCGCGATCTCCGAGGACGGCACGATCGGCTACGCCACCGTGGTGCTCGAGACGCCGTCGGAGGACATGCCCAAGGCCGACACCCGGCGCATCTTCGACACCGCCCAGGAGGTCGCGGGCGACGGGCTCCAGGTCGAGCTGGGCGGCGACGCAGCGCGGCGGCTTGCGGAAGGCGGGACCGGCGCCGCGGAGGGCGTGGGCCTGCTGGCCGCGCTCGTCATCCTGGTCCTGATGTTCGGCACGGTCGTCGCCGCCGGGCTGCCGATCGTCATCGCCCTGTTCGCCGTCGGGTCCACGGTCGGCGTCATCGTCGTCGCGTCGCACGTCTTCACGATTGCCGACTGGACGCCGCCGGTGATGAGCCTGGTCGGCCTCGGCGTCGGCATCGACTACGCGCTGCTGATCTTCGCCCGCTACCGCGCCGAGCTGGTGCGCGGCACGGAGCCGGAGGAGGCGACCGTCAACGCGATGGACGCCGCGGGCCGTTCGGTGTGCTTCGCCGGCTGCACCGTCATCCTGGCGCTGCTCGGCCTCGTCGCCTTCGGCCTCGGCTCGCTGCAGGGCATGGCGCTGTCCGTCGCGCTGACCGTGCTGGTGACGATGGTCGCCGCCCTGACCCTGCTGCCTGCGCTGCTCGGCATCTTCGGCCGCCGCTTCGCCCGCCAGTTCACCAGCCGCGCCGAGCGGCGAGCGGCCAATGGCAGAGCCCCCGAAGGCACCGGATGGCGCCGGCTCGCAGCCGTGGTGCAGCGGCGCCCGCTGGTCGCCCTGGTGGCGGCGGCGGTGCTCCTCGGCGCCCTCGCCCTCCCCGCGCTGGGCATGCGGCTCGGCTTCTCCGACGCGGGCAGCGACACGCCGGACAGCACCAGCCGGCAGGCGTACGACCTGCTCTCCGAAGGCTTCGGCCCCGGATTCAACGGCCCGCTGCTGGTCGTGACCGACGGCGGGCCGGACGGTGCCGAGCCGGCCGCCGCCGCGGCGACGCGGGCGCTCAGCGACACCCCGGGCGTCCAGGCCGCCGCGGACCCGGTGCCCACGCCGGACGGCGAGGCCGCGACCGTCCTCGTCTTCCCCGCCTCCGCACCGCAGGACGAGGAGACCTCCGAGCTCGTCGGCACGCTGCGCGACGACGTGCTCCCGGAGCTGTCCGCGCAGACCGGCGCGCAGTACCTCGTCGGCGGACCGACGGCCGCCTCTGAGGACTACGCCGGCAAGATCTCCGACCGGCTGCCGCTGTTCATGGCCATCGTCGTCGGCCTCTCGGTGCTGCTGCTGATGACGGTGTTCCGCTCGCTGCTGATCCCGCTGAAGGCCGCGCTGCTGAACCTGCTCAGCATCGGCGCCGCGCTCGGCGCGATGACGCTCGTGTTCCAGCACGGCTGGTTCGGCGTGGAGCCCGGCCCGATCGAGGCGTATCTGCCCGTGATGGTCTTCGCGATCGTCTTCGGGCTCTCGATGGACTACGAGATCTTCCTGATCTCCCGGATCCACGAGGAGTGGACCCGCTCCGACGACGACCCCTCCCACGCCGTACGGGAGGGGCTGGCCCACACCGGCTCGGTGATCACCGCGGCGGGCGCGATCATGGTCGTGATCTTCGGCGCCTTCATGCTCAGCCCGGAACGGCTGCTCCAGCAGACCGGCTTCGGCATGGCCGTGGCGATCTTCGTCGACGCGGTCATCATCCGCTGCCTGATCGTGCCCGCCGCGATGCAGCTGATGGGCCGCCGCGCCTGGTGGCTCCCGGCACCGCTCGCCCGGCTGCTGCCGGAGGTCCGGCTGGAGCGGCGGTGAGCGCGGCGGGCGATGGCGCACGATGCAGGGCGGTCACTCGAACGCGAGCTGCTGCAGGAGCCCGGGGTCGCCGACATCACGGCCGGCGTCGCGGGCCACGTTGAAGCGCTCCAGCGACGCGTCGAAGTGCGCGTCGCCGTCGCTGCCGCGTTTCCAGTAGCCGCTGGCGTGCAGCGCGTCGGGGTGGACCCGCAGCTCATCGAGCACGACGCGGCGAGCGCGCCGGACGGCCTCCGACTCGGCGCCGATCCAGACCTGGGTCGGCATGCCGAGCGCGACGTCGCGGAGCGCTTCGGCGAGCGTGCCGGGTGCGGCGCCGACGACGTCGAGCCGCGGGTGCGCAGGCAGCAGCGGGAGGTCGGCCGCGTCGAGGTCGACGACGGCGGTCAGGCGCTTGCGCGCCGGGACCGAGCGGATGATCGCCGCGACCGCCGGCAGTGCGCTTGCGTCCCCGACGAGCAGCAGGTGCTCGGCAGCGTCGCAGTCGACGAAGTCGGTGCGCATGCCGGTGAGACTGACCCGATCGCCGACCATGGCGCCGTCCAGCCAGCCGGCGGTCGCGCCGCCCGGCTGCGAGAGGACGTCGAAGGCGAGCGTGCCGGCCTGCGGGTCGGCGTCGACGACCGTGAAGGGCCGCGTCGCCGGCCGGCCGACAGCGGCCGGCCACCGTGCCCGCCCGCGCTCGTCGTAGGTGGGCAGCGGGACCGGAGCGTGCGGCGCCGACGGGAGGTGGAGCTTGAAGGCGTCGGCGGGGCGGGCGTCGCGGTAGGCGCGCAGCCCGTCGCCCTGGAGCCGCACGCGCGTGAACCGCTCGGCGACGCGCTCGACGGCGCGGACGCCGGCGACGGTCAGGAGCAGCCGCGCGCGCCGCTCGTCGATCGCCGCGCGCAACAGCTGCCGCGCCGGGACCGACGTCGTCTCACCGCTCACGCAGCAGCTCCTGGAGCAGGTCGAGCAGCGTCCCGGTCACGGCCGGGTTGGGCGCCAACAGCACCGTCGCCTCGTTGAAGTCGATGAAGCGGATGCCGCCTCGCTCGGTGATGCCGAGGCGCGAGACGACCGGGCCGGCGAGGAACGTCCTCCCCACCGCCGGGGAGGCCACGCCGAGCACGACGTAGTCGGCGGCGTCGAGCAGACCGAGCTTCTCCTCCGAGATCACCGCGATGCCCGGCGCGGCCTGCACCGGGAGCTTGGCGAGCGAGCCGGGCAACCGCATGCCCAGCCGCTCGAACGCGACCGTGCTCGGCGCGGTCGCGGCGACGACGAGGTACGTCGTGCGGGCGGCGTGCTGGCCGAACACGATGCGCTTGCCCTCGAGCTCCCGATGCTCCCGCGCGAACGCGTCGAGCTGCCGGCCGGATCTGGCGATCAGCGCCTCGGCCTGCTCGCTGCGGCCGAGTGCCGCCCCGATCAGGCGGGTGAGGTCGTCGCCGCTGTCCTCCAGCAGGCCCTTGCGATAGGAGATCACGGGCGCGATCTTCGCGAGCGTCTCGTACAGCCTCGAGTAGCTCGGCTGCGCCGTCGTGATGAGGATCAGGTCAGGCCGCAGCGACGCGATCCGCTCGATGTCGGGCTCGATCGCCGGCAGCTTCGCGACCGAGCCCGGCAGCGGCGGATCGACGCCGAGCCACTGTCCGTCGGGGCTGGAGTCGTTGGTCGAGGCGCCGACCAGCTCGGCGCCCAGCGCACGCGCGATCTGCACGTCGGCGGCGCCGAGCGCCACGACCCGTCTGGGCGGGCCGGGAATCGTCGCGGTGCCCTGCGCGTGACGGACGGTGACGGGGAAGGCATCGGCGGCGGCCGCGCTGCTGGCCGTCGTCGACGACCCCGCGGTCGAAGCGGAGCGCGCGTCGTCGCCGCCGCCGCACCCCGCGACGAACAGCGCGGCGCTGAGCAGCGCCAGAAGAGTCGATACGAGACGGGTCATAGTTAGGTCACCCTAACATATTCGAGAATGGCATTCGCGAACAGCATTCGCCATCTCGCTACGCTTGCCCGATGTCGCCCGTTCGCCCCACGCACGACGCCGTCCGTCCGGGCCCCCGACCGCGCCTCAGCCGCGCCGCGATCATCGAGGCGGCGTTGCAGGACGGCATCGAGGACGTGACGATGCAGACCGTCGCGCGCCGGCTGAGCACCTCGCCCTCAGCGCTCTACCGCTACGTCGACAGCCACGAGGAGCTGCTCGCGGCAGCACTCGGGGAGCTGCTGCGCCGGACGCCCCTGCCCTCCGCCGAAACGGGCTGGCGCTCCTTGCTCGAAGCGGAGGCGGCGCTGCTGTGGGACGTGCTCACCAGTCACGCCGGCGTCGCGCTCGCCGACCCGCACCGGCTCGAGACCGTCTCCACCGACCGAATGGTCGCGACCGTCGAGGCACTCCAGGAGCGCGGCCTCAGCGTCGAGGACGCGGTGCTCGCCGTCGACGCCGTCCTCGACCTCGTCCACGACGGCGCCGCGCAGGCAGCGCGACTGCCCGACCCCGGCACTCCCGCCCCGGAGGCGCTGCGCCGGCGCCTCGAAACCTGCCCGCCGGCGACGCGCGCGGCGATCGAGGCGATCGTCGCCGATCCCCACGCACACGTCGAGCGCAAGCTCGCGCTCATTCTCGACGGCCTCCAGGCGCGACTCGACGCCCAAGCGCAGCCGTGACGGCGCTGGAAGGGACCAGCAGACCCGCCTCCAGCCCTTGAGCGTGCAGGTAGGGTGTCGCGCCGAGAGTGCGCGAGCGGGTGTCCTCCTCTCACCCGGTCCCGCCGCCGCCTCTCCCACGACGACCACGCCGGCCGTCCGCGGCCGGCACGCGAAGAGGAGATCCAAGATGACCCAGGACCTGCGCCCTGACGGCCACGTCGCGGCACCGAGCGCGTCGCCCAGCTACTCGGCCGCCGTCCGCAAGGGCGAGCTGATCCTCACCAGCGGCCAGCTCGGCGCCGACCCGCACGGCGCGCCCGTGACGTTCCGCGAGCAGGCGGAGCTCGCGCTCGAGCGGCTGCTGGAAAGCGTCGCCGCGCTCGGCGGCTCCGCCGGCACGCTGCTGAAGGTCACCGCCTACCTGGCGGAGATGGACGACTGGCCGGTCTGGGACGAGGTCTGGCGCGAGCGGCTCCAGCTCGACCCGATGCCGGCGCGGACGACGGTGCAGGTCGGGGCGTTCATCCCGCCGCTGCTGATCGAGCTCGACTGCGTCGCCTACGCCGCCGGGCCTGGGTGATCGCCGGCGCGACCCGTTTCGTGCACGGCGCCCGAGCTGCGCCGGGTCTTTGTGCAACGTGCCGGACATCGCCGCATTCGCCGCTCGTAGCGTGCCACCGCCGGTGAGAGGGCAACGCTGAGGAGAGGAGCACCCCAGATGCGGGCGCAACGGATGCGCGCCGCCGTCGCAGCGACGGTGGCGATTGCGGTGGCCGGATCGGCCGTCGGCTGCGGCAGCAGCGAGGACGGCGGCAGCACAGCCGGGTCGGCGACGACCGCGGAGCGGCCGAGGGTCGCGTTCGTCAACGCGTCGATGGCGAACGCGGTCCTGCAGGCCGCCTATCAGGAGATGCAGCGCGTCGCAGAGGCGGAGGGCGTCGAGCTGACGGCGTTCGACGCCGGATTCGACCCCGCCAAGCAGTTCGCGCAGCTGCAGGACGTCGTCGCGAGCGGGCAGTACGACGGCGTGATCGTCGCGCCGCTCGACGGCAACGGCCTCGTGCCGGGCGTCGAGGCGGCGATCGACGCGGGCCTGAAGGTCGGCTCGCTGAACCAGGCGATCGGCAGCCGGCTCGACACGACCGAGCCGCAGGTCGACGGGATGTCGTTCGCGGTGATCCACCCGCCGGTCACCAGCGGCCGCGACATGGGCCGGCTGACGGTCGAGGCGTGCAGAGACGTCGACCCGTGCGAGGTCGGCTTCCTGTACGGGTCGAAGGCGCTGCCGCTCGGCCAGGCGCTGCGCCAGGGCTGGGACGGCGCCGTCGAGGACAGCCCGAACATCGAGGTCGTCGCCGAGGGCGACGGGAACTTCGACGCGCAGGGCGGCCTGAAGGTCGTGCAGGACTTCCTCCAGGCCCACCCCGGCATCGACGTGATCGTCGGGCCGGACCCGAGCGTCGTCGGCGCCCAGCCGGCGCTCAGCGACGCCGGCAGACTCGGGAAGGTCAAGCTCGTCGGCGGCGGCGGCTCGGCGGCCGCGATCAGACAGATCGCGGCCGGCGAGAACGGCTGGGTCGGGACCGCCGTCGTGCTGCCCAGAAGCGAAGGCAGAGCCGCGATGGAGGCGATGATCGCGGCCGTCCGCGACGGCAAGGCCAGCGGCGGGATCGACCCGTCCGGCGAGATCCCCGGCGGCGCGATGCTGACGAGAGAGAACGCCGCGCGGTTCAGAGGCGAGTTCCCGTCATGAGCGACGCGCCGCACCTGCGCCTGCGGGGGATCGGCCGCTCGTTCGGCGGCGTCGCGGCGCTGCGGGACGTCGACCTCGACGTCGCGCGCGGGACCGTCCACGCGGTCGTCGGAGAGAATGGCGCCGGCAAGTCGACGCTCGGCAAGGTGATCTCCGGGGTGATTGCGCCGGACCGCGGCACGATCGCCGTCGCCGGACGGCGCTGCGCGCCGCGGTCGCCGCGCGAGGCGCTGGCGCTCGGCGTCGCGACGATCGCGCAGGAGGTCGCGCTCGTGCCGCAGCGCTCGGTGCTCGACAACGTGCTGCTCGGCGTCGAGCGCCGGCGCGGCGGGATCGGCGGCGGCGCGGCGGCGCGCTCGCGCTACGAGGCGCTCGTCGAGCGCGTCGGGCTGCGGATCGAGCCGGGGCTGACGGTCGGAGCGCTCGGGCTCGCCGACCAGCAGAAGGTCGAGCTGCTGCGCGCCTTCGCGCGCGACGCGGAGCTGATCGTGCTCGACGAGCCGACCGCGGCGCTGGAGGAGGCCGACCGAGCCGAGCTGGTCGAGGTCGTCCGCCGGCTCGCCCGCGCGGGCACGACGTTCGTGTTCGTCTCGCACTTCCTCGAGGAGGTGCTCGCGGTCGCGGACGCCGTCAGCGTGATGCGCGACGGCCGGCTCGTGCGCACCGCGTCGGCGGCCGGCGAGACGCAGGCCGGACTGATCGAGGCGATGCTCGGCCGGCCGCTGGAGTCGGCGATGCCGCCGCGGACCCGGCCGCGGCGCGACGCCGCCGCCGTCCTGAGCGTCGAGCGCCTGGCGCGCCCGCCGCTGCTGCGAGACGCGACGGTGCACGTGCGCGCCGGCGAGATCGTCGGCTGCGCTGGCCTCGCCGGCAGCGGCCGCAGCGAGCTGGCGCGGGCGATCTTCGGCGCCGACCGCGCGACTGCCGGCACGATCCGCGTCGGCGGCACGCTCCTGCGCGCCCGCCGTCCCGGCGACGCGATGCGGGCCGGCGTCGCGATGGTGCCGGAGCGGCGCAAGGAGGAGGGGCTGCTGATGGGCCGCTCGATCGTCGAGAACGTCTCGCTGCCGCGGCTCGGCGCGTTCAGCCGCTGCGGCGTCCTCGCACGCCGCCGCGAGCGGGCGGACGCGGCGGCTGCGATCGCCGCGCTGGACGTGCGCGCCGCGAGCCCCGACGCGCCCGTCGCGACGCTGTCGGGCGGCAACCAGCAGAAGGTCCTGTTCGCGCGCTGGCTGTGCTGCGAGCCGCGCGTGCTGATCGCCGACGAGCCGACGCGCGGCGTCGACGTCGGCGCCAAGCGCGCGATCTACGACCTGATCGCACGGCTGGCGGCGGACGGGATGGGCGTGCTGCTGATCTCCTCCGAGCTGGAGGAGATCGCCGGGCTCGCCGACCGCGTCTACGTGATGCGGGCCGGGCGCACCGTCGCGGAGCTGACCGGCGGCGACGTCGGCGAGGCCGCGATCGGACGTGCGATGTTCGCCGGGGAGACGCGGCGATGAGCGCCACGGCCCCGGTGCGGGACGCACGCCGCGCGCGGCGGCTGCCGGCGCTCGCGCTCGTCCGCGACTACGGCGTCGTCGTCTGCGCCGGCGTCCTCTTCGTCGTGCTGGCGATGACGAGCGAGCCGTTCCTGACGACCGCCAACCTGCTCAACATCCTCGACCAGCAGGCGCCGGTGCTGATCTGCGCCGCCGCCGGCACGCTGGTGCTGATCGGCGGCGGGCTCGACCTGTCGGTCGGCGCGACGGTCGCGCTGTCGGGCGTCGTGGCGGCGAAGGTCGCGGTCGACGTGAGCCCCGTCCTCGGCCTGCTCGCGGGCGCGGCGACCGGCCTCGCGGTCGGCGCCGTCAACGGGCTGCTGACGACGGCCGGGCGGGTCAACTCGTTCATCGGCACGCTCGCGACGTCGTTCGCGATCCGCGGGCTGGCGGTGCTGATCACCGGCGGACTGCTGGTGACCGTCGACGACCCGGCGTTCACCGGCCTCGGCCGCGCGGAGCTGGGCGGCGTCAAGCTGTCGATCTGGATCGCGCTCGCGGTCGTGCTGGCGGCGTCGTTCCTGCTCGCGCGGACGACGTTCGGCCGCCATCTGCTCGCGAGCGGCGGGAACCCCGAGGCGGCGCGGCTCGCCGGTGTGCGCGTGAACCTCGTGCGCGGCGCGACGTTCGCGATGAGCGGCCTCGCGGCCGGGGTCGGCGGCGTCATCATGGCCTCGCGCGTCGGGACCGGCCAGGCCGACACGGGCGGCGGGATGGAGTTCGCCGTGATCGCCGGCATCGTCGTCGGCGGCACGTCGGTGCTCGGCGGCGACGGCGGTGTCTGGCGCAGCGTCGTCGGCGTCCTCTTCATCGCGATGATCGGCAACGGCTTCAACCTGCTCGGCGTCGACCCGATCTACCAGCAGATCGTCCAGGGGCTGATCATCCTGACCGCGATCGCGGTGGACGGATGGTCGCGGCGACCGCGCTGACCCGAGACGCCGCGACCGGCCTGGCAAGATGACGGGCGTGAGGATCGGCGTCGAGGAGGTCGACCCGCTCGTGCTCGGCTGCACGCTGCTCAGCGCCGGCGGCGGCGGCGTCAGCGAGATGTCGCTCGCCGAGCTGTTCCTGCGCGGCGTGCTCGGCGACGCGGGGACGGTCGACGTCGTCCCCGCGGAGGCGCTCGACGACGACGCGCTGGTGATCCCCGTCGCGCTGGTCGGCTCGCCGACCGCGTTCAGCGAGCAGCTGATCTCCGACGCGCTGCCGCTGCAGCTGAAGATGGCCGTCGAGGAGCACGCGCAGCGCGAGGTGGCCGCCGTGATGCCGTTGCAGATCGCCGGTGTCAACGGGCCCGCAGCCGTCGCGTTCGCCGCGCGGCTGGGGCTCCCGCTCGTCGACGCCGACGGGATGGCGCGCTCCTCCCCCACGCTGCGCCAGGTCTGGATGCACCTCGCCGGGATCGACGTGAGCCCCGTCGTGCTGGTCGGCGAGGAAGGCACCTCCAACGTGCTGCGCGCCCGCACGATCGAGACGATGAACCGGCTCGCCTGGGGCGCGTTCGCGTCGCTGGCGGGCACGGTCGCCTGCGCGATGTTCCTGCTGGACGGCCGCGACGTCGCACGCGCGACGATCCCCGGTTCGGTGTCCGCGGCGATCGAGCTGGGCCGCCGCGTGCGCGGCGCGAACGGGAGCGATCCGGTCGCGGCCGTCGCGGCGGCGCTCGGCGGGCAGGTCGTCGTCCGCGGCAAGATCGTCCACGTGCAGCGGCGCGCCGATCCGCCGTGGGGCGGCGGGTCGATCGTCGTCGAGACCGACCGCGACGAGCGGATCGCGCGCGTCGAGTTCCAGACCGAGAACGTGGCGGTGGTCGAGGACGGCCGCGTGATCGCGACCGTCCCGGACGTGATCGACGTGCTCGACGTCCGCAGCGGCATGCCGGTCCTGCCGGAGCGCTATCGCTACGGCCGCCGCGTCGCGATCGTGGCGGCGCCGACCCATCCCCTCTGGTACGGCGAGCGGGCGCTGGCGACCACGGGGCCGGCGGCCTACGGGCTCGACCTTCCCGCCCGCTCGATCCGGTCGGGCTGACGGATCCCGGCAGCGGCCCCGGCGATCCGCTCGACCGGCACGTGCTCGGCGTCGTAGCCGAAGCGGCGCGGCCCGGCCAGCGCCAGCCCGGCCGGCGTCCGCCAGCGCGCGTCGCACGGGATCCCGAGCACGACGACGCGCTGCCCGCGGCGCACGCGGTCGGCGGCGATCGCCTGTCCGCTGTCGGCGTCGATCAGCGCGATCAGGTCGGGGACGGCCGCGAGCAGTGCGCCGTCGGCACGGCGGACGACGAGGCTCTCGTTCTGGAACGCGACGGTCGCGCGCCGCCCGGCGTCGGCGCCGGCGCCGTCCACGACCGTCTCGCCGACCAGCCAGCCGCGCTCGGAGCGGCGGCGGTCGACGCCGGCGACCGTGCCGCGCAGCAGCGCGAAGCCGCCGGTCGCCGCCAGCACGCCCGGGATCGGGTCGGCACCCGCCGCGACCGCCTCGCGGACGGTGCGGCCGATCCGCTCCGCCAGCGAGATCGTCCCCGCGATGCCGGCGGCGCGCACCTGCGCTCCCGTGACGGGGTAGCCGCAGAACGGCGCGATCCCGCCGAGCTGCGAGACGGCGCCTCCCAGCAGCCGCTCGGTCCAGTCGAGGTCGGCCGCGGTCACGACGACCGCGTTCCCGCGCCCGTCCGCGACCGCCGCGGGCGTGGCGGCGACGCCGTGCAGCGCGAACGTCGTCGGGTCGTTCTGCGGGAACGCCCGGCCGGTCGCGTCGGCGTCGAGCACCGGCAGGCCGGTCCGGGCCGCCAGCGCCAGCGCCGCGGCGGCGCCGCCGACACCGCCGACCTTGAGCGGCAGCAGCGCCGCGACGGGCCGGTCGAGCACGCGGCGCAGCGCGTCGAACGCAGCGACCAGCTCCACGCCGAGCGGGAGCGGAGCGGCGTCCGGGCGCACGGCGCCGACGAGCAGCGGGCAGACGACGAGGTCGTCGTCGGCGAGCGCGTCGCAGCCGGCGAGCGCAGGCGGGCCGAACGCGCGCAGCGCCCGCACCGCCGCGAGCGTCGCGCCACGGGGATCGCCTCCGCCGCCGATCCCCAGCACCGCCGCGCCGCGGGCGACGTCGTGCAACGCGCGCTCGTCGAGCCGCCTCATCGCGCGGCGCGCTCGACCCCGAGCTGCGCGACGAGCCAGTCGGCGACGGTCTCGGCAAGCAGCTCGATCATCGCCCTCCCGGCCGCCGCGGTCGCGCCCGCCGGGCGGCCGAGCACGCCGCTCGCGGCAAACCCGCGCAGGCCCTCGCGGAACATCCGCTCGGCCCAGTCGGGCTCCGACGCGGTGTAGCCCTCGACGTCGTCGAACGGCCGCACCCCCTGCTCGCCGTAGATCGCGAGCGCGACGCTCGTCTCCAACTGCCCGGCGTGCGAGTCGCACGCGACGGGGTCGAGTCCGTGCGCGCGGCCGGCCGCCGTCATCGCCTCCAGGAACGCCCACAGGTCGTCGAAGGCGACCACCGCGAGGTCCGGGTGGCGCTCGCCGCAACGCTGCGCGTACCTGCCGAGGAAGGCGAAGTTGCCGCCGTGGCCGCTGACGAGCGCGACCCGGCGGACGCCCATCCGCGCCAGGCCGGCGAGGTGCGCGTCGAGCACCCCGGCGACCGTCTCCTCGCTGAGGCTGATCGTCCCGGGGAAGCCGAGGTGGTGATCGGAGAGGCCGCACGAGATCACCGGCGTCGCGGCGAGCGGCACCGCGACGCGCGCGCCGACCGCGCGCGTCAGCGCACGCGCGATCTCGGTGTCGGTGCCCATCGGGAGGTGCGGGCCGTGCTGCTCGGTGGCGCCGATCGCGACGAAGCCGACCGCGTCGGCGCCGATCGCCTCGGCCTGCTGCCACGTGATGCGCTCCAGCTCGACGAGGCTCATCCGGCCGCTCCGCGCAGGCGCGCGGTCGCGCGCTCGTCGACCTCCTGCTCGCCGCGCTCACCCGGGACGACCGCGACGCGGTACGTCGCGGCGGCCTCGTCCGCGCTGACGCGGTCGTCGCGCACGTCGGCCGCGACGGTCTCGGGGTCGCGCTCGTGCGGCGGCCCCCACCCGCCGCCGCCGCCCGTCTGCGCCGTGACGACGTCGCCGGCTCCGAGCGGCCCGTAGTAGGTCACGCGCTCGTGCAGCACGTCCTCCGCCGGCCGGCCGGGGTTCACGACGATCCCGCCGGTCGCGCCGGTCCCGCCGCCGAACAGGCCCTTGCCGAGCGGGTCGACGCTGTTCTCGGTGACCGTCTGGAGGAAGATCCCGTCCTCCAGCAGCTCGTACTCGCGCACCAGGCCCGCCCCGCCGCGGAAGCGCCCGGCGCCGGCGCTCGCCGGGTCGACCGCGAAGCGCCGCACGCGCACCGGGTAGCGCGACTCGCACACCTCCACCGGCGTGTTCGTCACGTCGCCGTTGGCGAACAGCATGATCGACGGCCCGTCGCTCGCGGCGCCGGCGCCGTTGCCGCCGCCCATCCCGTCGATCAGCACGAACGGCGCGCCGTCGCGCGGGTCGACGCGCGCCAGCAGCACGCCGACGAGCGGGAAGCCGCCCGCGGGCGCGCGCTCCGGCAGCACCTGCGCGAGCGCGCGGAACGCCAGCTCCTCGATCGCCGTCACGACGTAGCCGTAGGAATCGGTCGGCGACGGCCGCTCCGCGCTGACGACGAGGCCGCCAGGGAGGTCGAACGCGAGCGCGCGAAAGTGGCCCTCGTTGGTGTTGTCGCGCGGCGCCAGCAGCGCCTTCGCGACGACGCGCACGGCGGCGCGCGTGCCGATCGCCGGGACGTTGACCGGGCCGCGCGTCGCCGCGTCCGAGCCCTCGAAGGAGACCCGCAGCTCGTCGCCCGCGATCGTCGCCTGCAAGCGGACGCACGGGTGGACGTCCTTGACGACGCCGTCGTGGTCCATCGCGACCTCGGCGCGGTAGGTGCCGTCCGGCAGCGCGCGGATCTGCTCGCGGATCGCCGCCTCGGTGCGGGCGATCACCGCGCGCATCGCGTCGCGCACGCCGCCCGACCCGTGCCGCTCGCACAGCGCGAGCGTCCGCGCCGCGCCGAGGCGGCACGCGGCGATCTGCGCGTCGAGGTCGCCGAGCACGACCGCCGGCACGCGCACGTTGTGGCGGATCACGTCGATCAGCTCGGTCGGCGTGCCCGCGCGCACCAGGTGCTGGTGGACGAAGCAGAGCCCTTCCTGGTAGGTGTCGGTCGAGTCCGGGCACCAGCCGCCGGGGCTCTTCCCGCCGATGTCAGCCCAGTGCGCCGTCGTCATCGCGAACGCGACCAGCTCGCCCTCCCACACGATCGGGACGTAGACCGACGTGTCGGAGATGTGCGTCCCGGTCGAGAACGGGTCGTTGCAGATCAGCACGTCGCCGTCCGCGAAGCCGTCGGCGCCGTGCCGCTCCAGCGCCGTGGCGACCGTCTCCGAGAGCGCGCCGACGAACAGGCTCTGGCCCGGCGCGTCGCCCCACAGCTCGGCGTCGGCGGAGACGATCCCGACGCCGAAGTCCTGCACCTCGTAGAGCAGCGGGTTGTGCGCCGTCCGCCGCAGCGTCCGGTTCATCTCGAGCGCGATCGAGGCGAACGCGTTGCGGATGATCTCGACGGTGAAGACGTCGAACGTCGTCGTCGCGGGCTGGGTTGTCATGCCGCTGCCTCCTGATGGCGCAGGACGAGGTTGCCGAGCCGGTCGGCCGCCGCCGTCCAGCCCGGGGGGATGAGCGTCGTGGTCGTCCACTCCTCGACCACGGCCGGACCGCTGATCTCGGCGCCGCCGGACAGCTGGTCGCGCTCGTAGACGGGCGTGGAGACGAAGCCGTCGCCTGCGCCGAAGCAGACGTCGCGATGCTCCGCCGGGACCGCGTCGGCGCCGTCGCCCGGCGCCGCCGACACGCTGCGGACCGGCGTGACGAGCCCGTTGGCACGACAGCGGCAGGTGACCAGCTCCAGCGGCGCGTCGTCGGCGCCGTGGCCGTAGAGCTGTTTGTGCGCGGCGACGAAGCGCTCGCGCACGCCGGCGACCAGCTCCCGCGGCCGGTCGAGCCAGCCGGGTTCGACCGCGACGGTGATCGTGTGGTCCTGGCCGGCGTAGCGCGCGTCCGCGCGCAGCGTCACGTCGACCGCCGTCGCCTCGAAGCCGTAGCCGGCGAGCGTCCGCGTCGCCTCGGCGCGCAGCTCGCGCGCGTCGGCGGCGAACGCCGCGGCGGCCTGCTCGTCCAGCAGGCGGGTCTTCGTGCGCGCGACGTCCTCGCGGTAGTCGGAGGTGAGGATGCCCCAGGCGGAGAAGTTCGCGGCCGCGCGCGGGACGACGACGACGGGGACCTCCAGCTCCTGCGCGATCGCGGCGGCGAACATCCCGCCGCCGCCGCCGTAGGAGACCATCGCGAAGTCGCGCGGGTCGAGGCCGCGCTCGACGGTGACGGCGCGGATCGCGTACGTCATGTTCGTCTCGGCGAGCGCCAGCACGCCGCTCGCGGCGGTCTCGACGCCGACGCCGGTCGGCTCGGCGACGTGCGCGGAGATCGCCGTCCGCGCCGCTTCGAGGTCGAGCTGCATGCGCGCTCCGAGGAAGCGCCGGGGATCGATCCGCCCGAGTACGACCTGGCAGTCGGTCACCGTCGGCTCGGTCCCGCCGAGGCCGAAGCAGGCCGGGCCGGGATCGGCGCCGGCGCTGCGTGGGCCGACGGTGACGCCGCCGAGCGCGTCGAGCGACGCGATCGAGCCGCCGCCGGCGCCGATCGAGACGATGTCGATCGCCGAGCCGACGACCGGGCGCCCCTCGACCTCCACCTCGGTGCGCTCGATGATCTCGCCGTCCTCGATCAGCGCCACGTCGTACGTCGTCCCGCCGACGTCGGCGCAGATGACGTTCGGCAGGCCCAGCTCGCGGGCGAGCGCGCGCGCCCCGATCACGCCGCCGGCCGGACCCGACTCGAGCGTGCGGATCGGCTGCAGCGCGGCGCGCTCGCCGGACATCACGCCGCCGTTGGACTGCATCACCGCGAGCGGGCGCCGCAGCCCCCGCTGCCGAAGCGTCTCGGCGAGCGACGAGATGTAGCGGTCCATCAACGGCTGCACATAGGCGTTCAGCACGGCCGTCGAGGTGCGCTCGAACTCGTGCCACTCGTTCGTCGCCTCGACCGACGCCTGCACGCGGATCTGCGGGTGGCGTTCGCGGATCCGCTCGACCGCGCGGCGCTCGTGCGTCGCGTCGACGTACGAGTTGAGGAAGCAGACCGCGATCGACTCGGCGCCTGCGGCGACGAGCGCGTCGGCCTCGCGGTCGACCGCGTCGAGGTCGAGCGGGACGACGACGCTGCCGTCGTGCGCGAGGCGCTCGGGGACCTCGCGGCGCAGGTGGCGCGGCACGAGCGGAGCCGGCGGCCGATAGAGCGGATCGTAGATGTTCGGCCGCGACCCGCGGCCGATCTCCAGCACGTCGCGGAAGCCGCTCGTCGTCAGCAGCCCGACGCGCGCGCCGCGCCGCTGTACGACCGCGTTGATCGCGACCGTCGTGCCGTGGAAGAGGCCGCCGAGCCCGTCGAGCCTGATCGGCAGGCGCTCCAGGCCGGTGACGATCTCCTCGACGAGCCGCGCCGGCGTGGCCGGCTGCTTGTCGACCGTGACGTTCCCGGCCTCGTCGACCGCGACGAAGTCGACGAACGTCCCGCCGACGTCGATCGCGACGCGCGCCGCGCCCGATCCCATCTCTCTCATAGCTGCTCCCATCGACCGAACCTCGTCCGCTGCCGGCGCACGGCCGGCGAGCGGCGAGGCTATGCGCGGGCCGGCCCGCCCAGTTGGGTGCAGCTGACGAAACGACCGTGCCGCTTCGTGCACCGTGCCGAACCGCCTCCGCCTGCGCGGCCGTAGCGTGGCGTCGCCCTCTACGGCAGGGCACGAAGCGAGGAGAGGAGCAGCACGTGCATGCAGGACCCGAGGCCCCGGACGACCGCCCGACGCGCGTCGGCGTCGACGTCGGAGGGACGTTCACCGACCTGATCCTCCACGACCCGCGCAGCGGGCCGCGCGTGGTGAAGGTGCCGACCTCCCCGGCCGCGCCCGAGGACGGCGTGCTGGAGGCGGTCGCGCGCGGCCTGCCACCGGACGCGCTGCACGGCGCGCGGGCGTTCGTGCACGGCACGACCGTCGGGCTCAACGCGCTGCTGACCCGTACGGGCGCCGTCGTCGGCCTGATCACGACGGACGGCTTCCGCGACGTGCTGGAGATCCGCCGCGGCGACCGCGCCGACCCCTACGACCTGCTGTGGCCAGTGCCGGCGCCGCTCGTGCCGCGCCGCCTGCGGATCGGCGTGCGCGAGCGGGTGCTCGCCGACGCGACGGTCCAGCTGCCGCTCGTCGATGACGACGTGCGCGCCGCGTTGGACGTCTTCCGCGCCGAGCGCGTGAGCGCGGTGGCGATCTGCTTCATCAACGGGTACGCGAACCCGGTCAACGAGCTGCGCGCCGCCGAGCTGCTGCGCGCGGCCGGGTTCGACGGCCCGATCGCGCTCTCGCACCAGGTCTCCGGCGAGTACCGCGAGTACGAGCGCACCTCGACGACCGCGGTCGACGCGTTCGTCCAGGGCGTGCTGGGCGGCTACGTCAGCCGGCTCGACGACGGGCTGCGCGCGGCGGGGTTCGGCGGGGACGCGCTGATGACCTGCTCCGGCGGCGGGGCGCTGACGTTCGGCGAGGTCCGCGCGCGGCCGTTCGAGACGATCATGTCGGGGCCTGTCGCCGGAGTCCAGGCGGCGGCGGCGCTCGGCCGGACGCTCGGCCTGCGGTCGGTGATCACGGCGGACGTCGGCGGCACGAGCTTCGACACCAGCCTGATCGACGGCGGCGAGCTGCCGCTGCGCTTCGCGGGCGAGATCGACGGGATGCCGATCCAGGCGCCGTGGGTCGACGTCCGCTCGATCGGCGCCGGCGGCGGCTCGATCGCGCACGTCGACGCGGGCGGGCTGCTGCGCGTCGGACCGCGCAGCGCGGGCTCGGCGCCCGGCCCCGCCTGCTACGGCCGCGGCGGCACCGAGCCGACGGTGACCGACGCGATGGCGCTGCTCGGGATGCTCGGCGCGGGCGTGCTCGCCGGCGGCCTGCGGCTCGACGTCGCGGCGGCGGAGTCGGCGCTCGAGCCGATCTCCGCGCAGCTCGGGCAGTCGGTCGAGGAGGTCGCCCGCGGCATGCTCGCGATCACGGCCGCGCACATGGCCGACGCGATCCGCGAGATCACGGTCGAGCGCGGCGAGGATCCGCGCGAGGCGGCGATCATGGCGTTCGGCGGCGCCGGGCCGCTGTTCGGGACGCTGCTGGCCGACGAGCTGGACGTCGGCACGGTCGTCGTGCCGCCGCTGGCCGGCAACTTCTCGGCGTGGGGCCTGCTCGGGTCCGACCTCGTCCGCAGCGCCGCGCGCACGCGCGTGACGCCGCTGGACGCCGACGGCCTCGCGCGCGTCGGCGAGATCGCCGTCGAGCTGTTCGACGGGCTCGTCGCGGGCGGTGCCGAGGGCGTCCGCGAGGTGCGCCTCGACATGCGCTACGTGGGCCAGGAGCACACGCTCACGATCGAGCTGCCGGCCGCCGCCGCTGGCACCGGGCTCGGGATCGCTCTCGACGCGCTCGCCGACCGCTTCGGGCGAGAGTACGAGCGGACCTTCGGGCACACGATGGCGGCGCGCGTCGAGGTCGTCACCGTGCGCGCGAGCATGCGGCTGGCGCTCGCCGACAGCGACGACGCGCTGCGCGCCCCGGAGGGCGGCGACGCGACCGCGGACGGCACCGCCGAGGCGTACTCGTTCCGGCGCGGCGCGCGTGTGCCGTTCGCGCTCCACCGCCGCGAGAACCTGCCGGCCGGCGCGGAGGTCGCCGGCCCGGCGATCGTCTCCGAGGAGATCACGACGATCTACCTCGACGACGGCTTCCGGCTGCGCGTCGACGACGGCGGCTCCCTGATCGTCACAGGAGGACTCCCCCATGCAGCTCGTTGAGCAGGCCGACCCCGTCACGACCGAGATCGTCCGCCACGGCCTCGGATCGGCCGCCGACCAGATCAAGCGCACGCTGATCCGCACCGCGATGACGCCGATCATCTACGACGTGCTCGACTTCGCGGCGGCGATCTACGACGACCGCTGCCGGATGCTCGCGCAGGCGCCGAGCATCCCCCTGTTCATGGGCACGATGAGCTTCTGCGTCGAGGCGGCTGTGCGACGGGTCGGCGGCCCGGACGCGCTCGAGCCCGGCGACGCGATCCTGATCAACGACCCGTACGAGACCGGCTCGCACCCGCAGGACGCCGCCGTCGTGATGCCGATCTTCATGCCGGACGGGACGCTCGTCGGCTACGCGGCGGTGAAGGCCCACTGGATGGACATCGGCGCGAAGGCGCCGTACTGCACCGACACGACCGACGTCCATCAGGAGGGCACGATCTTCCCGGGCATCCACGTGATGCGGCGCGGCGTCATGCAGGACGACGTCGTGCGGATCGCGCAGGCCAACTCGCGCATGCCGGGCTTCGTCCTCGGCGACCTGAACGCGCAGATCTCCGCCGTCCAGGTCGGCGCCGCGGCGACCGCGCGGCTCGTCGCCCGTTACGGCCTCGACCGCTTCCGCGCCTGCGTCGAGCGGATGTACGACCACGGCGAGGCGGTCGTGCGCCGCTACGTCGAGCGGATCCCCGACGGCCGCTACGTCGGGCGCGGAGAGCTCGACGACGACGGCATCTCCGGCGTGCCGATCCCGTTCCACGTGACGCTGGAGGTCGAGGGGTCGTCGGTGCGGTTCGACTTCAGCGACTGCCCGGGCGTGCAAACCGGCCCGGTCAACTGCCCGATCGCCTCGACCGTCTCCGCCGCGCGCGTCGCGCTGACGATGCTGGCGGGCAACGGCGAGGCGCCGACCGAGGGCCATTTCCGCCCGATCGAGGTCGTCGCACGCCCCGGCTCGATGTTCCACGCGCGGCCGCCCGCCCCCTGCTTCCTCTACGGCTGGCCGGCGATCCAGGCGTGCGACGCGGTGCTGCGAGCGCTCGCCGACGCGGTCCCGGAACTGGTCCCGGCCGGCAGCGGCGGCGACATCTGCGGTGTCGGCTTCTGGGGCGTCGATCAGCGCAGCGGCGAGTTCTGGAGCGACGCGTCGCCGTATCCGATCGGGCAGGGCGCGAGCGTCGGCTCCGACGGCTCCTCGGGTCTGCTGCACTTCGCCGAGGCGGCCACACGCTTCACGCCCGCGGAGGTGCGCGAGGTGCGCTTCCCGGTCGTGCAGGAGCGACTGGAGCTGGCGACCGACTCGGCCGGCGCGGGGCGCCGGCGCGGCGGGCTCGGGCTCGACATCGGCTTCCGGCTGCTGCAGGACGCCGAGCTGATCTCGACGCTCGACCGTACGAAGAACGCGCCGCAGGGGCTCGCCGGTGGCCACGACGCGCGGCCCAACGGCGCGACCGTGGCGTTCCCGGACGGGCGCGTCGAGCCGGTCACGAAGGTGACCGGGCTGCCGGTCCCGGCCGGCACGGTCCTCTCGCTGCTGACCGGCGGCGGCGCCGGCTGCGGCGAGCCGCGGGAGCGCGACGCGAGCGCCGTGCTCGCCGACGTCCGCGAGGGCTACGTCAGCGAGGCGGCGGCGCGGCGCGACTACCCGCACGCGTTCGGCTGAGCGGGCGCCTGGGATGATGCGGCCGTGAGCAGCATGCGCGTCGGCTTGGAGATCGGCGACGGCGTCAGCGCCGCGGCGGTCGACGCGCACGGGCGGGTCGTCGCGACCGCGGCGCTCGCGTCCGGCTGCGACGTCGAGCGCGACGTCGCGGCCGCGGTCGGCGCGCTGGTCGGCCCGGACCTGGCCGCCTCCGCGATCGGCGAGGTGATGCTGGCGACGCCGTTCGCGACGGAGGCGGCGCACGAGCGGACGGCGCTCGCACGCGTGGCGGTGGTCCGCGTCGGCACGCCGTCGACCGCGATCCCGCCGCTCGGCACGTGGCCCGCGCCGCTGCGTGCGGCGGTGTCCGCGGGCGAGGCAGTCGTCGCCGGCGGGCGCGAGCTCGACGGAACGCCGAGCGTCGCGCTCGACCTCGCGGCGGCACGCGGCTTCCTGCTCGCCTGCGGTTCCGTGGACGCCGTGGCGGTCAGCGGCGTCTTCAGCCTCGTCGAGCCGGCCGACGAGCTGCGCGTGGCCGAGCTGGCGCGCGAGCTGCTCGGCGCGGTGCCGGTCTCGCTCAGCCACCAGCTCGGCGCGCTGGGGCTGCTCGCGCGCGAGAACGTGACGGTCCTCAATGCCGCCCTGACCAGCGTCGTGAGCGACGTCACCGACGCGCTGCGCGCCGGTCTCGCGACCGTCGGCGTCGCGGCGCGCACGCACCTCGTGCAGGGCGACGGAACGCTGATGACGGCCGAGTACGCGCGCCATCATCCGGCGCTGACGATCGGCGGCCCGGTCGCGAGCGGCGTGCGCGGCGCGGGGGTCCTGAGCGGCCTCGACGGCGCGCTCGTCTGCGACGCCGGTGCCGGCGAGACGACGATCGCCCGGCTGACGGGCGGCGCCCCGGAGGCCGACAGCGGCGCGCTGACGGTCGAGGGGGTCGTGACGAACCTGCGCACCCCGGAGGTCGCGGACGCGCACGGCACGCTCGCCGAGCAGATCGACAGCATGAAGCAGAGCAGCGCCGACGAGCGGCTGATCGTCGTCGGCCCGCACGGCCCGCTCGTGCCGGGCGAGCTGCCCGGGGTGAGCGAGGTCGTGCGCCCGCGGCACAGCGCGTTCGCCCGCGCCGTCGGCGCCGCGACCGCGCCGGTCGGCGCGACCGCCGAGTGCGTCTTCGCGCGCACCGCCGATCCCGCGACGCGGCGCGCCGCGGCGTCGGCTGCCGCGACGGACCGCGCCGTGCTCGCCGGGGCCGATCCCGGGACCGTCGTCGTGCAGGAGTACGAGGAGGTGCCGTTCAGCTACCTCCCGAACCTCGCGCTGAGCGTCCGCGTCAGCACGGTCGGGCGGCCCCTCAGGTAGGCGCGCCGGCGGCGAGCAGTCGCGCGCGGCAGGCGAGCTGCAGCGCGAGCCACTGCTCGGGATCGTCGAGGTCGACGTCGATCCGCTCGACGATCTTGCGGATCCGGTAGGCGAGCGAGTTGCGGTGGAGGTGCAGCGTCGCCGCGGTGTTCGCGAGCGAGCCGCGGCCGTCGAGATACGCCGACAGCGTCCGGATCGCCTCGTCCGCGCGGCGAGGCCCCAGCTCGTCGAGCGGCGCGAGCAGCAGGTCGATCGTGTCGGCGGCCGTCGTCGTCGCCGCCCATTCGAGCAGGATCCGCCGCATCCCCATGCTGTCGAAGCTCGTCACCGCCGGCGTCGCGTCATCGTGCGCGTCGTCGTGCGAGGAGAGCGCCATCCGCGCCTCGCCGGCCGAGCGGCGCAGGCCGGCGGCGCCGCTGTGCGGCGAGCCGACGCCGCAGCGCAGCGTGACGCCGGGATGGCGCCGGCCGGTCGCGGCGACGATCTCGCCGGCGAGCCTGACCGACTCGCGCGCTCCGTGCGGACCGGGGTCGCGCCGATCCATCCGCAGCAGCAGCAGGGCAGTGCCGGACCGCGCGCGGTGCCAGACGCCGCCCGCCGCGCGGGCGCTCGCGAGCGTCGTCCGCTCGATCGACCGCATCGTCTCGTAGGCCGCCAGCTCGTCGTCGCCGGGGTGCTCGACCTCCAGGCGCACGACCGTGTGCCAGGCGTCGAGGCGGAGGCCGAGCGCGGCCGCCCGGTCGATCAGCCGCTCGGCACGGTGGGCGTCGACGGCGAGGAACTCGGTCAGGAAGTCGGCGCGCGGCTGGCCGGGCGCGTCGCGCGTGTGCCGCTCGTGCTCGATCGCGCGGGCGACCGCGCCTGCGACCAGCTCCAACGACAGCTCGCGCGCGATCGACTCCTCCCGCTCGTCGTCGCGCGGGATCACGACGGCGCCCTCGACCTGTCCCTCCACCAGCAGCGAGGCGCTCGCGTCGACCGCAGTCGGCTCGCGCAGCTCCGGCCGCACGCCGAGCACGTCGCCGACCGCGGACAGCAGCGCGTCGGCGTCCTCGCCGCGCGCGACGGCGGCGCGCAGCGCGCGCAGCGCGCCGGCGGCGCGCTGCAGCGCGCGGTCGGCCCCGCCGGCCAGCTCGCGGTGGAGCGCGACGACGAGGGCGGCGAGATCCGTCTGCGGCTCGGCGCACAGCAGCCGGATCCGTCCGCGGCGCGCGATCGCCTCAACCGCCGGGTCGAGCACCGACGACTCGTCCTGCAGCACGACGATGCCGGACAGCTCGCGATCGGCCGCCGTGCGGACGAGCATGTCGAGCCGGCAGCCCATCGTCGCGGCCGACGCCGCGCCGGTCAGGATCGCGAGCGCGCCGGGCTCGGCGCGCGCCAGCGCGGCGACGTCCGCGACGACCGTGACCGACGAGACCGTGCGGCCGGGGCCGGGCGGCGTGAGCGGGACGGGTCGCACCAGGCGCCGCACGTCGGGGGCGTGGAGCAGGTCGTCGATCGCCGCCATCGGGTGAGTATCGCGCGCAGGACGGGTTCCGGTTCGTGCAGGTTGCACGAACCGCGGTGCGTGTTCGTCGCAACTGCCGAATCCTGGTCGGGCGGGGAGCGTAGGTTCGCGTCATGACACGCACCGAATGGAGGACGGGGACGTGAGCGCCGAGGAGCGCATGCGCGCGCTGGGTCTGGAGCTGCCGGCTCCGTTCGCGCCCGTCGGCGCGTACGTCGCGGCGCGGCGCGCGGGCGACCAGCTGCACGTCTCCGGACAGGGGCCGCTGCTCCCCGGCGGCGGCTTCGTGCGCGGCAAGGTCGGCGCCGAGCTGACGCTGGAGCAGGCGCAGGAGGCCGCGCGGCTGGCCGCGCTCAGCGCGCTCGCGACGATGCGCGACGCGCTCGGGACGCTCGACCGTGTCGTCGCGATCGCGCGCGTCGTCGGCTACGTCAACTGCGCGCCCGGCTTCAACGCCACCCCGGCCGTCCTCGACGGCTGCTCGAAGCTGCTGCTCGACGCGCTCGGCGAGGCCGGGCGCCACGCGCGCTCGGCGATCGGCGTCGCTGAGCTGCCGTTCGACATCGCCGTCGAGGTCGACCTCACCGCCGTCGTCGCGGACTGACGCGCGGGCTCAGCGGTCCGCGGCCGGCGGAGCGGCGACGACCGCCCCGAACAGCGCGTCCCAGCTCGATCCGATCGCCTCCGCGAACGCGTTCTCCAGCATCCGGAAGTGCTCGTCCAGGATCGGGGCGAGCGCGTCCGCGTCGCGCAACCGCATCACGTGCAGCTGGCGACGGTGGACGTCGAGCGTGAGCTCGTCCTCCTCCGCCCCGCCGCGGTAGGCGTCGCGGATCGGGGCGATGTCGTTGCCGAGCGACCGCATCGCGGCCTGCAGCGCGCGGTTGTGACAGGCGCGGCTGACAGCGCGGTGGAACGCCGCGTCGGCGCGCATCACGAGCGCGCGGTTGCCGCGGTGGCGTTCGAGCAGGTCGATCGTGCGCTGGATCTCGTCGAGGTCCTCCTCGGTCGCCGCGAGCGCGGCGAGCCGCGCGACGCCCGTCTCGACGACGCGGCGGGCGACCAGCACCTCGACGACCTGATGCTCCTCGGACGCGACGTAGGAGTTGATCAGGTCGAACGGGATCAGGTCGGTCGCGAGGAAGATCCCGCCGCCCGCGCCGCGCTTGACGGCGATCAGCCCTGCCCGCTCCAGCACGCGCAGCGCCTGCCGCAGCGTCGGCTTGGAGATCGCCAGCTGCTCGGCCAGCTCGGACTCGTTCGGCAGGCGGTCGCCTTCGCGCAGACGGTTGCGCTCGATGCCGTCCACGACATGGCTGATCGCCTGCTCGAAGGTGCGCTCCGTCGTCACGGGCTCGACGAAGGCGGACGCGGGCTGGGCGGAGCGCTCGGCGGACATGCGCCTGCGAGCCTACTCTCCCGCGCCGCCGTCACTGGTCGAAGTCGACCGTCACCGTGTCGCTGACCGGATGCGCCTGGCAGGCGAGCACGAACCCGCTGTCGATCTCCGCCTCCTCCAGCGCGTACGAGAGGTCCATCCGCGTCTCGCCCGCGACGACGCGGCAGCGGCAGGTGCCGCAGACGCCGCCCTTGCACGCGTAGGGAGCGTCGCTGCGGACGGCCAGCAGCGCGTCGAGGATCGTCTCCCCCGCGCGCGGCACCGACAGCGTCGACGCGCGCCCGCCGAGCACGGCGGTGACGGTCGCCGCGCCCTCCGTCTGCGCACGCCCGTCGCCCGCGGCGGCGGCGCGGGCTGCGGCGGCGCGGGCCGCGGGCGCCGGGCGGTCGGCGTGGAAGACCTCGCGATGGATCCGCTCGCCGGGCACGCCGCGCTCGCGCAGCAGCGCGCGGGCGCCCTCGATCAGCTCCAGCGGGCCGCACAGGAACCACTCGTCGACCTCGTCGGGCAGCAGCAACGTGTCGAAGAAGCGCGCCAGCCGCTCGCGGTCGAGCCGGCCGGACAACAGCTCGGCCGGCTGCGGCTCGCGCGAGAGCACGTGGAACAGCTGGAAGCGCTGCGGGTGGCGGTCCTTCAGGTCCTCCAGCTCCTCGAGGAACATGATCGAGCCGCTCGTGCGGTTGCCGTAGGCGAGCGCGACCTCGCTGTCCGGCTCGCGTTCGAGGATCGTCGCGGCGATCGAGAGGATCGGCGTGATGCCGCTGCCGGCGGCGATCGCCGCGTAGCGCCTGCGGTGGGCCGGGTCCAGCGCGGTCGTGAAGCGCCCGCCGGGCGTCATCACGTCGAGCACGTCGCCCGCGCGCAGGTCGCTGTGCGCCCAGCTGGAGAACGCGCCGCCTTCGAGCCGCTTGACAGCGACGCGCAACGTCCCCGAGCCGGCGGGCGCGCAGATCGAGTAGGTGCGGCGCAGCTCCTCGCCGCCCGCCTCGCGCACGAGCACGAGGTGCTGGCCGTGCGCGAAGTCGTAGGCGTCGCGCAGCTCGTCGGGCACGTCGAACGTGATCGCGACGCTGTCGTCGGTGACGGGCGCGACCTCGGCGACCCGCAGCGGATGCAGCTCCATGCTCACCTGCTCACCTCAGTGGGGCTTGAATCGGTCGAACGGCTCCAGGCACGCCTGGCAGACGTGCTGCGCCTGGCACGCGGTCGCGCCGAAGCGCGACAGCTCGCGCGTGTCGAGCGAGCCGCAGCGCGGGCAGGCGACGCCGAGTTGGAGCAGCGGCAGGCGCCCCGGCGGCGCGATCCCGTACTCGCGCAGCTTGCGTCTGCCGGCCTCGCTCATCCAGTCGGTCGTCCACGCCGGCGTCAGCACGGCCCGCACCTGCACGCGCTCGGCGCCCTGCTCGTGCAGCCGCGTGCGCACGTCGTCGGCGATCGCGTCGATCGCCGGGCAGCCGGAGTAGGTCGGCGTGATCGTCACGACGACGCCGTCCTCGTCGTCGATCGCGACGTCCCGCAGGATCCCGAGGTCCTCGATCGTCAACACCGGGATCTCCGGGTCGGGGACGCCCGCGACGATCGCGCGCGCCTGCTCGCGCGTCACCACGTCGCCCCCACGTGCGCGCGGTGCAGGCTCTGCAGCTCCGCCAGCAGGAAGCCGAAGCCCTCCGTGTGCTCGCCGCGCCGGCCGCCGCTCGGCGCCCAGCCGTCTGCCGGGACGCCGAGCGTCGCGCGGCCGAGCGTCTCGGCGACGAACGCGCGCCAGCCGTCGCGCAGCGTCGCGGGGTCGACGCCGACGCCCTCGCCCGCCATCCGCAGGTCCAGCTCGTCGGCCGCGAACGGCTCGTGCGCGTAGGGCCACAGCCGCTCGATCGCCGCCTGCATCCGCGCGTGGCTCTCCTCCGTCCCGTCGCCGAGCCGCAGCGTCCAGCGGACGGCGTGGTCGCGGTGGTAGGCGACCTCCTTGACCGCCTTCGCGGCGACGCCGGCGATCAGCTCGTCGGCCGACCCGGTGAGCGCCTCGCAGCGCGCCAGCTGAAAGGTCGAGAACAGCAGCAGCCGCGCGATCGCCTCGGCGAAGTCGCGGTCGGGCAGCTCGACGATCAGCAGGTTGAGGAACTCGCGCTCGCCGCGCAGGTAGGCGAGCGCGTCCTCGTCGCGGCCGCGCCCTTCCAGCTCACCTGCGCGCGCGAGCAGCGGCCGCGCCTGACCGAGCAGGTCGAGCGCGACGTTCGTCAGCGCAAGGTCCTCCTCCAGCTCCGGCGCGCGCGCGGACCACCACGCCAGCCGCTGCGAGAGGATCAGCGCGTCGTCGCCGAGCCGCAGCGCGTATGTGGCCACGTCATTCACAGGTGCTGCACTCCCTCCGGGACCTCGTAGAACGTCGGGTGGCGGTACGCCTTGTCGGCCGCTGGGTCGAAGAAGGCGTCCTTCTCGTCGGGCGAGGAGGCGGTCACCTGGGCCGTCGGGACGACCCAGATCGAGACGCCTTCCTGGCGCCGCGTGTAGAGGTCGCGCGCGTTGCGCACCGCCATCTCCTCGTCGGGCGCGTGGAGGCTGCCGACGTGCTGGTGCGAGAGGCCGCGTCTGGGACGCACGAAGACCTCCCACAGCGGCCAGCCGTGCCGCTCGCCGCTCACGCCGCCACCCGCCGCGCAT
Organism: Conexibacter woesei DSM 14684; assembly: GCF_000025265.1. Lineage (GTDB taxonomy): Bacteria > Actinomycetota > Thermoleophilia > Solirubrobacterales > Solirubrobacteraceae > Conexibacter > Conexibacter woesei. Next base: position 2,312,203 of record NC_013739.1, on the reverse strand, counting down.
CCTGCTTCGCGGCGTAGGCGGCCGCGGCCTCGCGCACCCAGGCGCCGTCGGCGTGGGCGGCGCGGCGGTGCTCCATCCGCTGCCGGTTGCACGGCCCGTTCCCCTTCACGACCGTCCAGAACTCGTCCCAGTCGATCGGACCGAAGTCGTAGTGGCCGCGCTGCTCGTTCCAGCGCAGCTCGGCGTCGGGCAGCGTCAACGTCAGCGACTCCGCCTGCGGCACGGCCATGTCGACGAAGCGCTGGCGCAGCTCGTCGTTGCTGAAGCGCTTGATCCCCCACGCCATCGACTGCGCCGAGTGCGGCGACTCGTCGTCGGGCGGGCCGAACATCATCAGCGACGGCCACCACCAGCGGTCGACGGCGTCCTGCGCCATCGCGCGCTGCGCCTCGGTCCCGCGTGCGAGCGCGTGCAGGATCTCGAAGCCCTGCCGCTGGTGGAAGCTCTCCTCCTTGCAGATGCGCACCATCGCGCGCGCGTACGGCCCGTAGGAGCAGCGCGTGATCGGCACCTGGTTGACGATCGCGGCGCCGTCGACGAGCCAGCCGATCGCGCCCATGTCGGCCCACGTCAGCGTCGGGTAGTTGAAGATCGACGAGTACTTCTGGCGGCCGGTGAGCAGCTGCTCGGTCAGCTCGTCGCGGCTGACACCGAGCGTCTCGGCGGCGGAGTAGAGGTAGGCGCCGTGGCCGGCCTCGTCCTGCACCTTCGCCATCAGGATCGCCTTGCGCCGCAGCGACGGCGCGCGCGTGATCCAGTTGCCCTCCGGCTGCATCCCGATGATCTCCGAGTGCGCGTGCTGGGCGATCTGGCGCACGAGCGTCGCGCGGTAGTCGTCGGGCATCCAGTCGCGCGGCTCGATCCGCTCATCGGCGGCGATCGTCGCCTCGAACGCCTCGACGAGCGCAGCGTCGGCGATCACCCCTCCTCCTCCACGTGGCGGCGCGACTGGACGACGCCGAAGCGCGGCGCGACGAAGGCGGCGTCGGCGAGCGACGCGTTCGCGGCCGGGTTCAGCGCCGTCCCGTGGAAGTCCGAGTACGCCGCCGACTGGTTGACGTAGACGCCCTGCGTGAGGTTGGCCGACAGCGCGACGCCGACCTCCAGCGCGACCTCCTCGGTCGCCGCGAGGACCGCCTCGTCGGTGCTGTAGACGCCGGCGGTGATCGCGCCGTGCTCGCGCACGGTCCGCCGCAGCGTCGCGAGGCTCTCCGCGGTCGAGCCGGTCGGCACGAGCAGCGCGATCGGGCCGAACTGCTCCTCGCTCGCCGCGGGCGCCTGCGGCCCGGAGACGGCGACGAGCGCCGGCGTGCGGACGTCCGCGTCGGGGAACTGCGGGTGCTCGATCCGGCGCGAGGCGAGCACGACGTCGCCGAGCGTGTCGGCGCGCTCGAGCCGCTCGGCGATCGCGGGGCTGACGATCGCGCCGAGGATCGCCGTCGCGCGGCCGACGTCGCCGAGCAGACCGTCGATCGCTGCGGCGAGGTCGGCGCCGACCTGCTCGAACGTCTTCGGCCCCTGGTCGGTCTCGATCCCACCGGCCGGCACGAGCAGGTTCTGCGTCGTCGTGCACATCTGGCCGCTGTAGAGCGAGAGCGTGAAGGCGAGGTTCGCGAGCATGCCGGCGTAGTCGTCGGTCGAGTCGATCACGACCGTGTTGACGCCCGCCTTCTCGGTGAATACGGCGGCTTGGCGCGCCTCACGCTCGAGCCACTCGCCGAAGCCGGTCGAGCCGGTGTAGTCGACGATCCGCACCTCGGGGCGCAGCGCCAGCTCGGCCGCGAGCCGCTCGTCGGCGCGGCCGGCGGCGAGCGCGACCAGATCGGGCGAGAAGCCGGCCTCGGCGAGCACCTCGCGGGCGACCGCGACGGTGATCGCGAGCGGCAGGATCGCGCGGCTGCTCGGCTTGACGACGACGGGGTTGCCGCAGACGAGGCTGGCGAACAGGCCCGGGTAGCCGTTCCACGTCGGGAAGGTGTTGCAGCCGATCACGAGCGCGATGCCGCGCGGGACGACCGTGAAGCGCTTGTGCATCCGCAGCGGCGGGCGCTTGCCCTGCGGCTTGACCCACAGCGCGTCGGACGGGATCCGCCGCATCTCGGCGACCGCCCACGCGACCGCCTCCAGCGCACGATCCTGCGCATGCGGAGCACCGGCCTGGAACGCCATCGCCGGCGCCTGGCCGGTCGTGTGCATGACCGCCTCGGCGATCTCGGCCGAACGCGCGTTGAGGCGCGCGAGGATCTCCAGCACGACCGCCGCGCGCTGCTCGGCGCCGGCGTCGCGCCAGGCGGGGATCGCCTCCCGCATCGCGGCGAGGAGGACGTCGACGTCGGGACGCGGGTAGGTGACGCCGAGCCGCGGACCGTACGGCGAGCGCTCGTCGCCGACCTGCTCAAGCGTGCCCAACTGGTCGAGTGGGAACGGCGTGCCGAGGTAGGCCTCGAACGCGGCTCTCCCCTCCGCGAGCGCGTTCTCCCCGTACGCCTTCGGCACCTCGGCGTACGGCGACCACCAGCCGCGCTCGGCGATCGCGGCGACGGCCGCGTCGAGCGTCGCGCGATGACGCTCGACCAGCTGCTCCGCGCTGGTCTCCACTGCAGGTGCGGGCACGGTCATGCGGGCTCCCTTCGTCGGTCTGTGACGAGCGTACCAGTCCGTCCGACCGTTCGGTAGTCTCGGCGACCGCAGCGGCACCATCACCAGAGCAAGGAGACGCGATGCACGACGCCTATCTCGTGACCGGCGTGCGGACCCCGATCGGCCGCTACGGCGGCGCGCTCGCGAGCGTCCGCCCCGACGACCTCGCCGCGCTCGCGATCCGCGCGCTGCTCGACCGCGCCGGCGCCGTCGACCCCGCCGCGATCGACGAGGTCGTGCTCGGCTGCGCCAACCAGGCGGGCGAGGACAACCGCAACGTCGCGCGAATGGCGGCGCTGCTGGCCGGCCTGCCCGCGAGCGTTCCGGGCACGACGGTCAACCGCCTCTGCGGCTCCGGCCTCGACGCCGTCCTGATCGCCGCGCGTCAGGTCCGCACCGGCGAGGCCGACCTCGTCGTCGCCGGCGGCGTCGAGTCGATGAGCCGGGCGCCGTTCGTGCTGCCGAAGACCGCGGAGCCGTTCTCGCGCCACGCCGAGATCCACGACACGACGATCGGCTGGCGCTTCGTCAACGAGCAGCTCGCGCACGCGTTCGGGACCGACTCGATGCCGGAGACGGCCGAGAACGTCGCCGCCGACTTCGGCGTCTCGCGCGCCGACCAGGACGCGTTCGCGGCGCGCTCGCAGGAGCGTGCGGCGCGCGCACAGGAGAACGGCCGTCTGGCGCGCGAGATCGTCGCCGTGCCGATCCCGCAGCGCAAGGGCGACGACCTGCTCGTCGAGCGCGACGAGCACCCGCGACCGACGACGGTCGAGGCGCTGGCGAGGCTGCGCACGCCGTTCCGCACGGACGGCAGCGTCACGGCCGGCAACGCGTCGGGCGTCAACGACGGCGCCGCCGCGCTGCTGATCGCCTCCGGTGCGGCGGTCGATCGATTCGGCCTGGAACCGCTCGCGCGCGTGACGGCCGGCGCGACCGCAGGCGTCGCCCCGCGCGTGATGGGGATCGGGCCGGTCCCGGCGACGCGCAGGCTGCTCGCGCTGACCGGGCGGACGATCGCCGACTACGACGTCGTCGAGCTGAACGAGGCGTTCGCCGCGCAGGCGCTCGCGGTGCTGCGGCAGCTGGGCCTCCCCGACGACGCCGGCCACGTCAACCCCAACGGCGGCGCGATCGCGCTCGGGCATCCGCTCGGGATGAGCGGCGCGCGGCTGGCGCTGACCGCCGCGCACGAGCTGCGCGAGCGCGGCGGAAGACGAGCCCTCTGCACGATGTGCGTCGGCGTCGGTCAGGGGATCGCGGCCGAGCTGGAAGTCGCCTGAGCGACGGCTACCGTTGTGCCGGTGAGCACTCGCGACCGACTCTCCATCGAAGCCGCTCGGATGTTCGCCGAGCGCGGCTACCACGGCACGTCCATCGGCGACCTCGCCGGCGCGCTCGGCATCCGCAAGGCGTCCGTCTACACGCACATCAACGGCAAGGAGGAGCTGCTCGCGCAGATCGCGCTCGCCGGCGCGACCGCGTTCCACGCCGCGCTCGACGCGGTGCCCGAGGACGCCGCGCCGGGCGAGCGGCTGCGGCTGGCGCTGCGTGCCCACCTCGGCGTCGTCGACCGGCAGCTCGACGTCGCGACCGTCTGGCTGCAGGAGTGGCGCTACCTGACCGGCGACGCGCGCAGACGCTTCCTCGCCGAGCGCCGCCGCTACGAGAGACGCGTGACGAGACTGCATCAGGACGCCGTCGACGCCGGCGCGCTGCGCGCCGACCTCGACGTGAGACACGCGGTGCTCGTCTTCCTGTCCGTCGGCAACTGGGCCTACACGTGGATGAGCCGCGGCGCGAGAGTCGGCGAGACGGCCGACGCACTGTGGTCGCTGCTGCTGGAGGGAACCGCCCCCAGGCGGTAGTGCCGACCTTCTCCACGGAGCAGCCGGAGGAAAGCTTAGGGCCGATCCTTTCCTAAGGGTCCAGGCTGAGCTAGGATGACGACGAGGCAAGGAACGCCACGTTCCTTGCCTAAGGATCGACTCGAACAAAGGATCGCGGTGCGCGGACGGTACGTCCAACGGACTTGGCAGGCGGATCCAACCATCTATGCCCCTCCGCGTCACCGGCGTGCCTGCACGTACGACGCCTTCGTTCCCGAGCCGGTCGCCGACGTTGAGGTTGTTCTTCCCGGCGACGTGGCCGGCGTGGTCTCCGATGCGGAGAAGGCGATCGCCGAGCTGAACCGCGCCGCCGGGCCCGAGTTGATGCCACTCGCTCGATTGCTGCTGCGAACCGAGTCCATCGCCTCCTCGAAGGTCGAGGGCCTGCAGCTCGATGCGCGCAGCCTTGCTCGCGCTGAGACCAATCGGGACACCGGGCGCAAGGTCGGACCGGGCGCCGCCGAGATCCTCGCCAACATCGACGCGATGCAGCTCTCGATCGAGCGAGCGGCGGACCTCGAGGGCGTGCGTCCTGCGGACTTCCTCGACATCCATCGGGTTCTGCTCGAACGCGCGCCGAACTCCCAGGTCGCCGGAAGATCTCGCGCTTCGCAGAACTGGATCGGCGGCAACGACTACAACCCCTGTGGCGCGGCGTTCGTGCCCCCGCCGCCGGAGGAGGTCGATCGCCTCCTCGACGATCTCTGCGTGTTCGTCAACGACATCGCGCTTCCGCCGCTCGTGCAGGCCGCGATCGCCCACGCCCAGTTCGAGACGATCCACCCTTTTGAGGACGGCAACGGCCGGACCGGCCGCGCGCTGGTGCAGGTCGTCCTTCGAAGGCGCGGTGTGACACCGGCGTTCGTCCCCCCGATCAGCGTCGTGCTGGCTCGCGACAAGGATCGCTATCTGAAAGGGCTGACGCTGTTCCGCGAGGATCGCCTGTCCGATTGGATCGAGCTGTTCGCCGCCGCTGCCGCTGAGGCCGCCACGCTTGCCGCTCGCTACACGATCCGGGTCGGCGAGTTGCAGGACGAGTGGCGTGAGCGCTTGCGTCAGCACTCGAATCCTCGCGCCGACGCAGCCGCCTGGAGCCTGATCACGGTCCTTCCCGCCCATCCGGTCATCACGGTGCCAGTCGCCGTTGCGGCGACCGGACGAACAAAGCCGGCCGCCGCGAACGCGATCGAGCAGCTGGAGGCTGCCGGCATCCTCGCGCGGCTCAACGAATCGGCACGCAACCGGGCCTGGGAAGCTGAGGGGCTGCTCGACCTGATCGTCGGACTCGAGGCCGGCGTCTCCTCAGCGAGCGGCGCGTGACCCGCTACCTCGCCCGCTGCAGCTCGTCGATCACGTGCAGCAGGAACATCGACGCGCGCGTGCCGTCGGTGATGCGGTGGTCGAACGAGCACGAGACGAGCCCGATCTCGCGGATCGCGATCTCGCCGTCGCGCACGACCGGCCGCTGCTGGATCCGGTGGACGCCGAGGATCGCCGCCTCGCCGGGGTTGACGAGCGGCGTCGCGAAGTAGCCGCCGAGCTTGCCGGCGAGCGTGACGGTGAACGTCCCGCCGCGCAGCTGCTCGGGCGCGACCGTGTCGTCGCGGACCGCCTGCGCGAGCCGCTTGACCTCGGCGTCGAGCTGCTCGACCGTCCGGTCGGCGGCGTCGTGCAGCACCGGGACGACGAGCCCTCTCGGTCCCTGCGCAGCGACGCCGACGGCGATGCGGTCGAGGTAGACGATGTCGTCGCCGTCGAGCGTCGCGTTGAAGTCGGGGAACGCGCGCAAGCCGGAGACGACCGCCTTGACGACGAACGGCACGTACGACAGCTCGCCGCGACGGGCCGCCAGCTCGGTGACGTCGCACTCCTCGACGACCGTCACCTTCGGCACCTCGCGATGCGACTCGGCGAGCCGCTCGGCGATCCGGCGGCGGACGCCGCGCAGCGGCTCGCGGCGACCCTCCGCGCGCGCCGGCGCGCCACCGGCGGCGCGCACGTCGGCCTCGGTGACCGCGCCGCCCGGCCCGCTGCCGGCGACCGCCGACAGCTCGACCTCCAGCTCGCGCGCGGCGCGCCGCGCGCCCGGCGTCGCCTGCACGGGCGCGGCCGGCGTCGCCTGCACGGGCGCGGCCGGCGTCGCCTGCACGGGCGCGGCCGGCGCGGCGGGCGCAGCCGCGGCGGCCGGAGCGGCCGGCGCCCCCTCCCCACCCCCGTCGCCGGTCTCGATCGTCAGGAGCGGCGCGCCGACGGCGACGCGCTCGCCGGTCTCGGCGTGCAGCGCGGCGACGACGCCGTCGACCGGGCTCGGGATGTCGACGGTCGCCTTGTCCGTCTCGACCTCGACCATCGGGTCGTCCTCCGCGACGCGCTGGCCGACGCTCACCAGCCACGTGGCGATCTCGCCCTCGGCGACGCCCTCCCCGAGGTCGGGGAGCAGGAACTCGTATGCCATTGCTCAGTACTCCAGGGTCCGGCGCACCGCCGCGGCGACGCGCTCGATCGACGGCAGGTACACGTCCTCCAGGCGCCAGTACGGGAAGGCGACGTCGTAGCCGGTGACGCGCTCGATCGGCGCGTGCAGGTCGAGCATCGCCCGCTCCGCCGCGATGGCCGCGACCTCGGCGGCGAAGCCGGCGGTGCGCGGTGCCTCCTGCACGATCACGAGCCGCCCGGTGCGGCGGACGGCGGCGAGCAGGCCCGCCTCGTCGAGCGGGCGCAGCGAACGCAGGTCGAGCACGTGCGCCGAGACGCCCTCCTCCGCCAGCCGCTCCGCCGCCCCCTCGGCGACGGGCACCATCGCGCCGTAGGCGACGATCGTCGCATCGGAGCCCTCGCGCACGACGCGGGCCTGCCCGAGCGGCACGACGTGATCGCCGGCCGGAACCTCCTCGCGCGCACCGCGGTAGAGCGCCTTCGGCTCGAGGAAGACGACCGGGTCGGGGTCGCGGATCGCTGCCGCCAGCAGGCCCTTCGCGTCAGCCGGCGTCGACGGGATCACGACCTTGATGCCCGGCGTGTGGACGTAGTAGGTCTCGGGTGAGTCCTCGTGCAGCTCCGGCGCGCGGACCCCGCCGCCGTACGGCATGCGGATCGTCAGCGGCACGCCCATCCGCCCGCCCGAGCGCCAGCGATAGCGCCCGACGTGCGTGATCAGCTGGTCGAGCGCGGGATAGCTGAAGGCGTCGTACTGCATCTCGACGACGGGCCGCCAGCCGGTCATGCAGAGGCCGACCGCGGAGCCGAGCAGGCCCGCCTCGGCGAGCGGCGTGTCGACGCAGCGGTCGGCGCCGAAGCGCTCCTGCAGCCCCGCGGTGACGCGGAAGACGCCGCCCGAGCGGCCGACGTCCTCGCCCATCACGAGCACGTCGCCGTCGCGCTCCAGCTCGTTGTGGAGCCCTTCGTTGATCGCTTCGACGAGCGTCTTCACGCGACCGCCTCCGCGAACGCGGCGAGCGCCTCATCGCGCTGACGCAGCAGGTCCGCCGGCGGCTGGGCGTACGTCGTGTCGAAGACGAGCGCCGGATCGGGCGCCGGCAGCTGCTCGACCGCGCGCATCCCGGCCTTGACCAGCTCGACCGCCTCCGCCCGGCGCGCAGCGGCGGCGTCGTCGTCGAGCAGGCCGCGTCGCCGCAGGTAGCCCTCGTAGCGGACGAGGCACTCGTCGCTCCTCGCCGCCTCCGCCCGCCCGGGCTCGCGGTAGAGCGAGGGGTCGTCGGCGGTGCCGTGCGGGGCGATCCGGTAGTGGACCGCCTCGACGAGAGTCGGCCCGTCGCCGGCGCGCGCCCGCGTGACGGCGTCGCGCACCGCCTCGTGGACGGCGAGCACGTCGCCGCCGTCGACGCGGACGCCGGGGATGCCGTAGCCGACCGCCTTGTCGGCGAGCGCGGCGGCGCGCGACTGGCGCTCGTACGGGGTCGAGATCGCCCAGCCGTTGTTGCTGCACAGCAGCACGACGGGCGCATCCGTGACGGCGGCGAGGTTGACCCCCTCGTGGAACGCGCCCTCCGACGTCGCGCCGTCGCCGAAGAAGACGAGCGCGCAGCCCGGCTCACCTCTGAGGCGCATCCCCCAGGCGGCGCCGGCGGCGTGCGGGACCTGGCTGGCGATCGGCACCGAGATGCCGCCGAGCAGGTGCTCCTGCGGGTTCCACCAGCCGGCCGGATGACCCCGCCACCACGCGAGCACGGTCGCGGGATCGATCCCGCGCAGCAGCCCGATCGCGGACTCGCGGTAGGACGGGAAGACCCAGTCGGTCGCCGCGTCGAGCGCGAAGTGCGCGCCGACCTGGATCGCCTCGTGGCCCCAGTAGATCGCGTACGTGCCGATCCGGCCCTGGCGTTGGTAGACGACCGCGCGCTCGTCGAACGTCCGCATCAGGACCAGCTGGCGGTGCAGCTCGAGCAGCTGCTCGTCGGCGAGGCCGGCGACCTCGCCGTCCGCGGCCGTCTCGCCGTCGCCGATCACGCGTCGCGGCGTGCGTTCGCTCGTGCCCACGATTCCTCCACTCCTTCGTCGGTCGGGCGACGCTCGCGCCGGCCCCATGTCGGGCATAATAGAAAAAGAGTTTCTCTTTTGCAACGGCGAAGGTCACCGTCCCATCCGACCGTTCGGTAGTCTACCGTCCGACCATGGCACAGACAGCACGCAGCGTCGACCGTCTCGGCGTCGCCGGCGCCGGGACGATGGGCGCAGGGATCGCGCAGACCGCCCTCCTCGCGGGGATCCCGACCGTCCTCACCGACCCCTCCGCCGACGCGCTCGCCCACGCCGAGGCGACCGTCTCCGCGGCGCTCGCCCGCGGCGCGGAGCGCGGCCGCTGGAGCACGGCCGACGCCGACGCGGCGCGCACGCGGCTGACCTGCGCCACCGACCCCGCGGCGCTCGCCGGCGTCGACGCCGCGATCGAGGCCGTGCCCGAGCGGCTGGAGCTGAAGCGGACGGTCTTCGCTCAGCTCGCCGACGTCTGCGGCCCGGCCACGCTGCTGGCGACGAACACGTCGTCGCTGCTCGTCAGCGCGGTCGCCGCCGGCCTGCCCGCGCCCGAGCGCGTCGTCGGCCTGCACTTCTTCAACCCGGTGCCGCTGATGCGGCTCGTCGAGGTGATCGCCGGGGCCGACACCGGCCCGGAGGCGCTCGCGTCGGCGCGCGCGCTCGGCGAGCGGCTCGGCAAGCGGGTCGTCGTCGCGCAGGACGGGATCGGCTTCCTCGTCAACCGCTGCGGCCGGCCGTTCGTCGGCGAGGCGCTGCGCCTGCTGCAGGAGCGCGTCGCGACGATCGAGCAGATCGACCGCATCTGCCGCATGGGCGGCGGCTTCCGCATGGGCCCGTTCGAGCTCGCCGACCTGATCGGGCTCGACGTCAACCTCGAGATCGCCGAGTCGTTCTGGCGCCAGAGCTACGGCGAGCCGCGCTGGAAGCCGAGCCCGCTGCAGGCCCGGCTCGTCGCCGCCGGCCGGCACGGGCGCAAGAGCGGCGCCGGCTTCCACGACTACCGCGACGGCGCCCACCGGCCGGCCGACCCGGAGCCGCCCGCGCCCGGCGGCGGAGACGGCCGCAGCGTCGTGATCGGCGGCGCCGGCCCCGTCGCCGACGGCCTGCGAGCGCGGGCGCGCACGGCCGGCTTCGCCGTGCTCGGCCTCAACGACCGCGGCGCCGACGACATCCACCTGTGCGTCGACGCCGACCCGCGCCGGCGGACGTGGTTCGGCGGGCTCGGACACGTGCCCGCCCGCGCGCTGCTGTGCGCGTCCACGACGCTCCGCGCCGCCCGCGACGTGCGCGCGTGCGGCTTCCACCTGGTCGGGCCGGTCGATCAGGCCCGGCTCGTCGAGACGACCGCGCTGCCGGACACCGACCCGGCGGCCGTCGCGCGCACGGAGGAGTTCTTCGGCGTGCTCGGCTTCCACGTCGAGCGCGTCGGCGACGCGCCCGGGATGGTGCTCGGGCGGATCGTCGCGCAGCTCGTCAACGAGGCCGCGTTCGCGATCGGCGAGGGCGTCGGCTCCGCGGCCGACGTCGACGCCGGCACGACGCTCGGCCTCAACCACCCGCGCGGTCCGGTCGCGTGGAGCGAGCAGACGGGACTCGCGCACGTGCGTGCGATCCTGCGCACGCTGCACGACGAGCGCGGCGAGGAGCGCTACCGCACGGCGCCGCTGCTGCTCGGCGCCGAGTCGCTCGCAGCCCACACTCGATTCGCAACGACGTCCCGATAGAGGTGATCGATCCCCGTGAAGACTGACGGCCAGCTCCGCGCCGACGAGGTCTACGAGCCGATCGAGCGCGCGTCGCGCGACGAGATCTCGACGCTGCAGCTCGACCGCCTGCGGTGGTCGCTGAGGCACGCCTACGACAACGTGCCGCACTACCGCGAGGCGTTCGACGCCGCCGGCGTCCACCCCGCCGACGTGCACGAGCTGGGCGACCTCGCGCGCTTCCCCTTCACGAGCAAGGACGTCCTGCGCGACCACTACCCGTTCGGGATGCTCGCCGTCCCGCGTGAGCGGATCTCGCGCGTGCACGCGTCGAGCGGCACGACCGGCAAGCCGACCGTCGTCGGCTACACCGCCGCCGATCTCGACATGTGGACCGGCGTCGTCGCGCGCTGCCTCCACGCCGCCGGCGTGCGCGCGGGCGACCGCGTCCACGTCGCCTACGGCTACGGGCTCTTCACTGGCGGCCTCGGCGCCCACTACGGCGCGGAGCGGCTCGGCTGCGCGGTGATCCCGATCTCCGGCGGGATGACCGAGCGTCAGGTCCAGCTGATCGCGGACTTCGAGCCCGACGCGATCCTCGCGACGCCGTCGTACACGCTGACGATCGTCGACGAGATGGAGCGCCAGGGGATCGACCCGCGCGCCAGCTCGCTGCGGATCGGCGTCTTCGGCGCCGAGCCGTGGACGGAGGCGATGCGCCGCGAGATGGAGGAGCGCGTCGGCATCGACGCCGTCGACATCTACGGCCTCTCCGAGGTGATCGGCCCCGGCGTCGCGCAGGAGTGCGTCGAGACGAAGGACGGGCTGCACGTGTGGGAGGACCACTTCTATCCCGAGGTGGTCGACCCCGAGACGGGCGCGGTGCTGCCCGACGGCAGCGTCGGCGAGCTGGTCTTCACGTCGCTGACCAAGGAGGCGATGCCGGTCGTGCGCTACCGCACGCGCGACCTCACGCGGCTGCTGCCCGGGACGGCGCGCTCGATGCGCCGCATCGAGAAGGTCACGGGCCGCAGCGACGACATGATGATCGTGCGCGGCGTCAACGTCTTCCCCACGCAGCTGGAGGAGCTGATCCTCGAGCAGACGCGGCTCTCGCCGCACTTCTGCTGCGTGCTGACGCGCGCCGACCGGCTCGACGCGCTGGAGCTGCGCGTCGAGGCGCGCGGTGCCGCCGCCGACGCCGACGCCGTCGCGGCAGGACTGGCGCTGCGCAAGCGCATCAAGGACCGGATCGGCGTCAGCGCGACCGTCACGCTGCACGATGCCGACACGCTCGAGCGCTCCGCCGGCAAGGCGAAGCGCGTCGTCGACCTGCGCTGAGGCCGCTCAGCCGCCGCGCTTCGCCGCCGAGCGATCGAGGAACGCGTCGAGCGCCGCGGCGTACTCCGGCGTCGAGCCGGCGTACCCCTGCAGCTGCGCCTCCAGCTCCAGCTGCTCGTCGAGCGTCGTGTGCAGCGCCTGCTGCATCAGGCGCTTCGTCAGGCCGACCGCGGCGCCCGTCATGGCGGCCAGCGCCTGGGCGCGCTCGCCGGCGTGCTCCAGCAGCGCGTCCGGCACGAGCACCTCGCTCACGAGTCCCAGCGCGCGGGCCTCCTCGGCGCCGAGGTGCCTCCCGGAGGTCATCCACTCGAACGCCTTGGCGTACCCGAGCACGTGCACGAGGTGGTAGGAGGCGCCCGCGTCCGGGATCAGGCCGATGTTCGCGAACGCCGGCACGAACTTCGCGTGCTCGGACGCGACGCGGATGTCGCAGGCGGCGGCGAGCGAGAGGCCGGCGCCGGCGCAGACGCCGTTGACGGCCGCGATCACGGGCTTCTCCAGCGCTCGCAGCGCGCGGATCGTCGGGTTGTAGAGCGTCCGCAGGCGCACGTCGTTCCCGCCGCCGCCGTCGGCGCGCACCTCGCCGAGATCCTGGCCGACGCAGAAGCCGCGCCCGTTGCCCGTCAGGATCACGGCGCGCACCTCCGGCGAACGTGCCTGCTTCACGGCCGCCGCCAGCTCGACGTGCAGCTCGCGCGTGCACGCGTTCAGCTGGTCCGGGCGATCGAGCGCGATCGTCAGGACCGGCCCCTCGTGGCTCACTTCGACTGCCATTGCGGCTCCCGCTTGTCGACGAATGCGGACAGGCCCTCGCGCGCGTCGTCGGACGCGAACGCGAGGTACAGCATCTTGCGCTCGAGGTCGAGGCCGCTGCTCAGGCTCGTCTCTGCGGCGGCGTCGACCGCGTCGACGGCGAGCCGCTGGGCGATCGGCGCGCGCCGCGCGATCTCCTCGCCGAGCAGGATCGCCTCGGTCAGCCATGCCTCGCGTGCGACGACGCGCGCGACGAGGCCGGCGCGCTCCGCCTCGCGCGCACCGAGCGTGCGGCCGGTGAGGACCATGTCCATCGCCTTCGCCTTGCCGATCGCGCGCGTGAGCCGCTGCGTGCCGCCAGCGCCGGGGATGATCCCGACGCCCGTCTCCGGCTGCCCGAAGACCGCGCTCTCGGAGGCGACGACCAGGTCGCACGCCATCGCCAGCTCGCAGCCGCCGCCGAGGCAGAAGCCCGACACGGCGGCGACCAGCGGCGTCGCGACGCGGCGGATCGCGTCCCACTGCTCGACCCGCCCGCTGAAGGCGAACTGCATCGCCGTCGTCTGCGCCATCTGCGCGATGTCGGCGCCGGCGGCGAAGGCGCGCTCGGAGCCGCCGAGCACGATGCAGCGGACCTCGGGGTCGGCATCGAGCGCCTGGAGGTCCGTGACGACAGCGCGCATCAGGCCGTCGGAGAGCGCGTTGAGCTGGCGCGGGCGGTTCAGCAGCACGACACCGACGGCGCCGTGTCGCTCGCGCCGCGTGAGCGGCTCGGGAGGCGCAGCGGGCGCCGGATGGGAGGTCACGGAGAGCTTCTCCTCGCATGCAGACGTTACGACCGAACGGTCGGTAGCTTAGGTCGGGGCGATCGCCATGTCAACGCATCGCCGACCGCCCCGGCGCGCGGCGACTCGGCGGCGGCCGGCGCCGTGACAGAATGCGGCGCATGCCGACGAAGCCGTTCAAGCGGCAGGCCTCGTTGCAGCTCGACGAGATCGACCGCGCGATCATCAGCGAGCTGCAGGACGACGGCCGCCGCACCTACGGGCGGATCGGGAAGGCGGTGGGGCTCAGCGAGCCGGCCGTCCGCCAACGCGTCGCGCGGCTGATCGAGGCGGACGCCATCCGCATCGCCGCGACGGTCAACCCAGACGCGCTCGGGATCAGGCTGCGAGCGACGGTCTGCCTGCGCTGCGACGGTGACCTCGAGCGCATCTGCGAGCAGCTCTCGGCGATCGAGGAGGTCGACTTCCTGATCGTCACGGCGGGCAGCTTCGACGTGATGGCGCAGGTGCAGTGCAGCGACGATCGGCACCTCTACCGGCTGCTGAACGAGGACGTGCGCAAGATCGACGGCGTGCGCGAGACCGAGACGTTCATCTATCTCGACATCGTCAAGGCCGACTACGCGTGGCCGCCCGGCTCCGGACGCCGTCCGTCGCTGGAGCCGCCGAGTCCGAGACGGCGCAGACGCTCATGAGGCGTACCCGGCGGCGCGATACGGCGCCGCCGTCCCGCTGCGGTTGACGAGCAGGTGGCGGCGGAAGCGCAGCACCGGCTCGCCGTGCTGGTCGAACGCGTGCGTCGCGACGACGAGCACGCCCTCGCGCGGCCGTGAGCGCGACGGGCGCGCGTCGAGGATCTGCGATTCGGCGCGCAGCGTGTCGCCGGCGTGGACCGGTCGCGGCAGCTCCACGTCGTACCAGCCGAGGTTCGCGACGACGCGCGCGAACGTGCGCGTCGAGGTCGTCGCGGCGACGGCGAGCACGTAGGTCGGCGGGACCTCGTAGCGGCGCTCGCCGTCGAGCTCGTGCCAGCGGGGCGAGTGGTCGAGCGAGCGGCGGGCGTGCTCGACGGCGTCCTCCAACAGCACGGTGCGGCGGGGCGCGTGGACGAACGTCTCGCCCGGCCGGCAGTCCTCGAAGAAGAGGCCGAAGCGCTCGACGAGGACGTCGCCGTCGCGCGCGTAGGCGGCGAAGCGGGGCTCCTCGGCGGGCGGGCCGGCGGCGTCGCCGGGCGGATCCGCCGCAGCACGGCCCGCGCGCGGCAGCGCGATGCGGTAGTGCAGGCGCGCCACCTCGTCGCCGTCGCCGTTGAGCCCGCGCGTCGCCAGCTCGACCGTGCCGCTGTCCGGGCCGTCGCCGTCGTCGAGCGCGAGCACCTCCGACTCGGCGTACAGCGTGTCGCCGCCGAAGACGGGCCGCGGCAGCTCGATCCGCTCGATCCCGAGCAGCGCCGTGCGACGACCGAACGTCTTCGCCGTCA
Organism: Conexibacter woesei DSM 14684; assembly: GCF_000025265.1. Classification (GTDB taxonomy): domain Bacteria; phylum Actinomycetota; class Thermoleophilia; order Solirubrobacterales; family Solirubrobacteraceae; genus Conexibacter; species Conexibacter woesei. Next base: position 2,297,118 of record NC_013739.1, on the reverse strand, counting down.
TCCCGAGCACCCGCCCGACCGTCAGCGTGCTGACGACGAGCGGACGGGCGAACGGGGTGTGGGCGGCGTACGCGGCGTCGAAGTGGAGCATCGCCGAGTTGAGCGTGTCGAGCGCCTCGTCGCTGTTGTCCTGCTGGGAGACGGTGACGCCGGGCCGGTGGCGGAAGCGCTGGCCGACGACGAGGTCCTCGAAGTCGAGCCCGTAGCGCTCCACGTAGCGGTCGCGGCCGGCGCGGCGGTAGGCGAACAGGCTCACGGGGCACCCTCCGCGCGCGCCAGCACACGCGCCGCCCGGCGCAGCGTCGCGCGGTCGACCATCGTGCCGCGGTGGCGCGCCGCGCCGGCGTCCTGTGCCGTGGCGAGCATCGCGCGCGCGTCCGCGATCGACGCTTCGCTCGGCGCGAATCCGGCGCGGATCGTGGCGACCTGACGCGGGTGGATCGCGATCTTGCCGTCGAAGCCCAGTGCCGCGGCGCGGCGGCAGTCGGCCGTGAGCGCGGCGGTCGCGTCCAGCTCCAGCACGGGCGCGTCGAACGCCGCGACGGCGGCGGCCGCCGCGCACCAGACGACGCGCGCGCGGGCCGCCAGCAGCGGCTCCCACGCCAGCTCGGCGCCCAGCTCGGCCGCGAGGTCGACGCCGCCGAAGCCGAGCGCGGCGACCTGCTCGCAGGCGGCGGCGATCTCGGCGGCGCGCTCCAGGCCAGCGCCCGACTCGACGCTGCAGACCAGCTCGCCCGACCAGTCGAGTGCCGCGGCGCACAGCTGCACCTCGGCCGCCGACTCGACCTTCGCCAGCACGAGGAAGTCCGGCCGCGCCGGCGCGTCGAGCAGCGCCGCGAGGTCGCGCACCCCGTCGGCCGTGGCCGGCGAGCTGACGCGCAGCCCGAGCAGCGGCGGGCGGCGGCCGGCGGCGACGGCCGGGTCACTGCCCTGCCGCGCCAGCCGTTCGAGCGTCGCCAGCGCCTGCTCGCGCGCCGCCTCCTTGCACGCCGCCGCGACGCCGTCCTCGAGGTCGAGCACGATCGCCTCGGCGCCGGACGCGAGCGCCCGCTCGACGCGGTCCGGCCGGTCGCCGGGCACGAACAGCAGCGCGCGCGCATGGGCGAGGCTCATGGCGCGGCCGGCAGTCCGTCGAGCAGCTCGGCGGTGTGCTCGCCAAGCGCCGGCGGCGCCGTCGACGGCCGTGTCGGGGCGTCGCCGCGGAACGGGCTGGCCAGCAGCCGGAGCCCGTTCGCCAGCGTCTCGACGCGGCCGTCGGCGTGCACGAACGGCTGCTCGAGCGCCTCGTCGAGCGCCAGCACCGGGGCCGCGGGCACGGCACCCGCGAAGCGCTCCATCCACGCTGCGGTCGTCTGCTCGAACAGCACGTCGTCGAGCAGCTCGGTCAGCTCGGCGCGGGCGGCGAGACGGTCTGGGAACGTCGCGAAGCGCGGCTCGCGCGCCCACTGCGGCCGATCGACCAGCTCGCACAGCGCCGGCCAGAACTTCTCCTTGTTGCACATCAGGTAGATCCAGCCGTCGGCGGTGCGATAGGTCTGGCACGGCGTCAGCGACGGATGCGCGGAGCGCGGCAGGCGCGTCGTGCGCGCCCCGGCGTTGAGGTACCAGTGCGCGACGTAGTTGAGGTCGAACAGCGCGACGTCGAACAGCGAGACGTCGACCTCGCCGCCGCGGCCGCCGGCGCGCGCCCGCACGATCGCGCTGACGGTCGCCAGCGCGAGCATCGCGCCGCCCATCAGGTCGACCATCGAGAGCCCCATCCGCGCGGGCACGCCGTCGGGGTCGCCGGTCAGGTCGAAGTAGCCCAGCTCGGCCTGCATCAGGAAGTCGTAGCCGGGCCGGCGCGCCCGCTCGCCGCCGCGGCCGTAGCCGGTCAGGTGCGCGCACACGAGGCGCGGGTTGACGTCCGCCAGCGCCGCGTAGGTCAGACCGAGGCGCGCCGGCACGTCGCCGCGCAGGTTGCTGACGAGCGCGTCCGCGTCACGTGCCAGATGGCGCAACGCGGCCTGTCCCTCGGGGGTGCCGAGGTCGAGCGCGACGCTCTTCTTGTTGCGGTTGAGGCCCTGGAAGAAGATGCTCTCGGTGCTCGGCGGCAGGTCGTCGCGGAAGTGCGGCCCGACGCTGCGCGAGACGTCGCCGCCCTGGGCCGGGTTCTCGACCTTGACGACCTCGGCGCCGAGATGGCCGAGCAGCTGGGTGCCGAACGGGCCCGCGCCGTACTGCTCGACGGCGAGCACCCGCACCCCTTCGAGATGATCGCTGCGCATCGCTCAGGCACCGCCGACCGGGACGGCCTCGTTGAGCGGAGGGCGGGCGGCCGGTCCGCGCAGGCCGTGGCGCAGCGCGCCGGCACCGCGGTAGGCGGCGCGCGGCGGCTGCGACCAGCCCTCCAGCAGCCGCGGATCGAGACGGAAGACGGTGACCCCGACCGGGTTGCAGTTCGGCTCGCCGCCGGAGCCCGGCCCCCACACCGGCAGCGCGAGGTCGCCGCCGGGGCAGGTCGAGGCGGCGACGAGCAGGTCGATCTCGGCGAACAGCTCGAAGTGGTCGCCGACGCGCGCCGGGCACGTCTTCATGAAGTAACGCTCGTCGTCGGGCATCAGGCCGGTGACCTGGAAGACGTTGATCACGTCGTGCACGTCGAACTCGGTCAGCCCCCACGGCGCGATGGCGCGCACGAGGTTCGAGTGGCAGTGCAGGTCGTACGCCGTGTGCGACAGGAGCTGGTTGACATAGGGGTCGCAGCGCGTGCCGAGCAGGTCGTGGCAGCCGGCGCCGTCGGCGTCGATCCCGTAGTCCAGCGTGTCCGCGACGATCGTCGCGAGTGGGCGCAGGAACGGCAGCGTCGACCACAGCCGGTCGCCGGCGGTCACGTGCGCGCCGTGGAACTGCCGCGTGCGCGCGGCCCAGAAGCGCTCGCGCGGGTCCGCGAGGCTCCAGACGTTGACGTCGAGCACCTGCGGCCCGTCGACGGTCGAGAAGCGGACCACGTGGCCGGCCGGGACCGCGAACGCGCGCCCGCTGCGGACCGGGATCACCTCCTCGTGCACGCGCGTGCGGGCGTCGTGGTCGCTCCCGATCGGCACGTACCGCGCCGGGTCGGCCGCCAGCGGGCTGCCCTCCCGCGCCACGTAGGAGGCCTGCGGGGACGGCTGGGATGCATTCGGCATGGGACTCCGTTCGTTCAAGTTCTCGGTCCGGCTCACAGCGCCCAGGCGCCGGCGCGCAGCAGCGGCACGCGCGCGCCGCCGGGCTCGACGCCGTCGACGTCGACCGCGGGGCCGCCGATCACGACGTCGAGGTGGATCGCCGAGCTGTTCTCGCGGCCGGCGTCCGCCGCCGCGACGGCGACGCTGTAGGCGGCGCCGAGCGCGACGTGGCTGGCGGCGTTCTCGTCCAGCAGGATCTCCAGGAAGACCGTCTCGAGCGCGCCGACGCGGCCGTCGCCGTCCACGAGCGCGACCTCGCCGAGACGCGCGGCGCCCTCGTCGCGCGCGACCTGCGCGCGCACCAGCTCGGCGCCCCGCTCGGCGTCGACGCGCACGGCGCGGCCGTCGCGGAACTCCAGCTCCAATCCCTCCACCGCGGTGCCGTCGAGCATGAGCGGCTTCGTCGCGCGCACGACGCCCTCGACCCGTGCCGGGTCGGGCGTCGCGTAGACCTCCTCGCTCGGCAGGTTCGGCAGGTGCGCGATCCCGTCGACGGTCTCGAACGCGACCGTCAGCCACGGCGAGCGCGGCAGCAGCCCGACGCGCAGGTCGGTGCCGGGACCGCTGAAGTGGACGGCGTCGAAGCGGCGTGCGGTCAGCCGCGTGCTGACCGCGGCGAGCTGCGCCTGGCGCTCACGCCAGGCGGCCGTCGGATCTGGCGCGTCGAGCCGCAGGACGTGGACGATCTGGTCGCACAGCCGAGCCCAGGCCGCGTCCGCGTCGAGCTCGGGGTGGACGAGCTGCGCCCACTCGCGCGTCGGGCACGGGACGACGGTCCAGTTCGTCGTGCACGCGTCGATCAGCTGACGGTCCTCCGGCAGGCGCGGCAGCCGGTCGCGGCCCGTGCGTCGCGGGTCGACGCCGTCGAGCAGGTCCGGTGCGACCGGGCCGGCGAGCGCGATCCGCGCGGCACGCGCCTCGCCGAGCGCCAGCACCCGCTCACCGAGCAGGGCGGGCAGCTCGTCGAGCGTCTGCTCGCCTGCGTGCAGCAGGCGGGCGCGTTTGACGTACGGGTCGAAGTACGTCGCGTCGACGTAGCTCGCGCCGTGCTGGTAGGCGCTCGCGGCGAGCGCGCGCGTCAGCGCCTCCTTGCCCGTCTCGGAGGCGATCTCGACGAGCTGGCCGTCCTGCACGTTGGCGGCGAAGCCGACGACGAGGTCGGCGTAGCGGGCGAGCGTCGCCGGGTCGTCGAAGGCGCTCACGCTCACGATGCCTCCTCTCCGCTCGCCGGCTGCACCAGCTCGACGACGCGGCCGTCCGGATCGGGCACGTAGACGAGCCGCGTGCCCGTCGACGCGCCGTCGCCCGCGACCGTCACGGGCTCCGCCGTCAGCGGTCTGAAGCCGGCCGTCGCGAGCCGTTCGAGCAGCCCGTCGAGATCGGCGACGCGCAGCGCGACGTGCGTCGCGCCGGCGGCCTCGACCCGCGGGGCCGTCCCGGCGGTGTGCGGGTCGCGGTACTCCAGCAGCTCCAGCACGCGGCCCTCGCCGGCGTCGAGGAAGGCGAACGCGAGCTTCGCGCCGGGGATCCCGGCGGCCGCGCCGACGCCCTCGCCGCGCTCCAGCAGCGGCATCCCGAGCAGCTCGCAGTAGAAGCGCAGCGAGCTGTCGAGGTCACGGCAGGTGAGGCCGGCGTGGTCGAGCAGCGGTGGGCTCATCGCGCCGCCTCCGCTGCGAGGTGGGCGGGCAGCGCGTCACGCCCCAGCACGTCGTCGACCGTCTCCGCGCGCCGCACGAGGTGGGCCTGCCCGCTGTCGACGAGCACGGTCGCGGGTCGCGGCAGGGCGTTGAAGTTGCTGGCCGACGTCTCCTGGTAGGCGCCGGTGCTGGCGAACGCGAGCACGTCGCCGCGCACGGGGGCCGGCACCGGCGCGTCGGACGCGAGCACGTCCCCCATGCAGGAGCGGCCGACGACGTCAGCAGTCAGCTCGCCGTCGCCCGCGACGCGGTCGAACGCGACGGGGAAGTCGTCCCACTCCTGCCCGACGCCGGGGAGGAAGTGCTGCGTCGTGTCGGTCTCGACCCAGGCGTGCGGGAACGGTCGCGTCTGGCGCTTGACGTTCAGCACGGTCGCGAGGTGGACGCCGACGGGGCCGAACAGCGAGCGGCCCGGCTCGACTTCGAGCTGGCGGCCGGCCGTGTCGATCCCGTGTCGCGCGAGCCCCGTGCGCAGGTGCTCGGCGATCGTCGAGGCGTACGCCTCGATCGGCGGCGGCGTGCGGTGCGCGAAGCTCGGATTGCGGCGGCCGAACGGGTCGCCGGGCGGCGCGAAGCCGCCGCCGACGTCGATCTGCCGCGGCGTCCAGCCGTCCCACAGCTCGGACAGCTCGGCGATCAGCGCGGCGTAGCGATCGGCGACGTGGCCGATCACGCCGAGGTCGGTCGTGTGGCGAGGGAAGTGCATGTGGACGCCGATCATCTCGATCTCGGGCGCGTCGAGGGAGCGGCCGATCCGCGCCATGTCGTCGAAGGGGACGCCCGGCTTGTAGCGGCCGTAGGCGTCCTTGATCCGCAGCACCGAGCCATCCGTCGCCGCGATCATCGCGTTGCCGTCCGACGGCGCGTCGAGCAGGATCTCCGGGCGCAGCCGCACGCGCAGCCGCGCCGGCCGGCCGAGAGCGCGCGCGGCGTCGCGCGCGATCTCGACCTCGTGCACGTCGTCGATCGTGATGCGCGCGCCGAGCGCGATCGCGCGCTCGATCGTCGGGCGGTCCTTCGCCGTGCCGTTGACGGAGATGCGGTCCGGGTCGGTGCCGGCCCGCACGGCGATCTCCAGCTCGGCACCGCCGTAGAGGTCGGCGCCGCAGCCCTCCTGCGCGAGCACGCGATGCAGTGCGACGACGGTGCTCGCCTTGACCGCGGGCAGCACGACGACCGGGCCCTCCGGCCAGGCGGCGGCGAAGGCCGCCTGAACGCGCCGCGCGCGGGCGCGCAGCGCCGGCTCCGAGACGACGAACAGCGGCGACCCGAAGCGCGCGACGAGCTCGTCGGCGCGCAGCCCCTCGATCGCCAGGCGCCCATCGACGCGCGTCAGCAGATCCGGCCGGCCGTCTTCTACGTATTGCGCAGTAGATATCGTCATTGTAGGACGAGAATAGTTGTAGATCTCAGAATTTGCAACGGTTTTAGTCAAAGAACGGGATCGCCAGCAGTCGTTGCGGCGTCACGACCGTCATCTGCTCCAGGTCCCAGTCCGACACCCCGGCCTCCCGCAGTCGCGGCAGCACGAACGCGCACAGGTGGCGGTAGCCGTGGCCGCCACCGCGCCGCGTCAGCATCGGCAGGAAGGTGTCGGTCCCGAGCACGAGCCGGTCGCCGTCCCCCTCGCGCACGAGCGACACGATGCCGGCCAGCCGCTTCCAGTCGCTCTCCTCCATCACGCCGGCCTCAGGACGCGACCAGGCGTGGCCGAAGCAGTCGAACGACAGCGTCACGCCCTGCGCGAGCAGCTCGCGGTGGTAGTCGAGCTGGAGCCGCCAGGCGGACGCGTCGTGCAGCAGCCGGCGCACGTCGGGCTCGGACAGGAACGCGTCGGCATGCGCGATCACGAGCCGCTCGGGGTCGAGCCCCGCCGCGCGCAGCAGCCGCACGATCCGGCGGCCGTCGCTGCCGACGCCGAAGCCGGGATGGACCGTCACGGCCGCGCCGGTCGCCTGCGACGCGGCGGCAGCCGCGACCAGCACGCGCCGCTCCGGCTCGTCCAGCCGGTCGACGCCGCACTTGATGTGGCCGGCGCGCACCGTCGTCCCGTCGATCCCCTCGCGCAGCTCGCGCACCATCAGCTCGGCGTGCTGCTCGACGGACCAGCTCAGCTGCTCGGCCGGCCAGAAATGCGAGACGTACCAGCCGGTCGACATGACGATCCGCACACCTGACGCGGCCGCGAGCGCGGCGACCCGCTCGGCGTCGCCGCGGATCCCGATCCCGCCGACGTCGACGAGCGCGCGGCCACCGGCGGCGGCGAAGTCCCTCAGCTCGGCGAGCATCAGCTCGTCGTCGTCGAGCGTGAGGTTCGCGCGCAGGGCGCTCGGCTCGTACTGCAACCGGCTGCGCTGCGCGAGCGAGAGCGGTTCGTGCCAGACGTCGCTCTCGAACGGCCCCGCGGGCCGCGCGCGCAGGTGCAGCCGCCGCAGCCCGTCGCCGTTCGAGAGCAGCACGTGCTCGTGCATCGCCGTCAGGCCCAGCGCCTCGGGCGCGACCGGGCCGCCGACCGTCTGTACGACGCGCGCCGCGCTCATCTGCACGCACTCCCCCCGGCCCGACCACCTGGTGCGACTAATAAGAATGTCATGAAGGAATCCTACGCCGATTTCCATTGCATATGTACGTTCTTGTCACTATATTCATCCGCGTCGGTCCCATCCGTAGGAGGAGAGAGTCTTGAAGAAGCCACGTCGCGCCGACGCCGGCGCGCGCTCGCTCGCGGCGATCGCCTGCGCTTGCGCCGCCGCACTCACGGCCTGCGGGTCGAGCGACAGCTCCGGCAGCGCGGACGACCGTTCGCGCACGCTGACGGCGTACTTCGCCGCCAGTCCCGACTTCGTCGACCCGGCGCTGACATACACGGCGCGCGGTTGGACGGCGCTGTGGACGACGTACACGCCGCTGCTCACCTACCGCCACGAGGCCGGCCTCGCCGGCACCGAGCTGATCCCCGGCCTGGCGGAGTCGCTGCCGCGCATCTCGCCCGACGGCAAGACATACAGACTGCGACTGCGAAGAGGCCTGCGCTACTCGGACGGAACGCCCGCGAGAGCGTCCGACTTCGAGCACGCCATCAAGCGCGTGCTCAACCTCGGCTCAGGCGGCAGCTGGGCCTACCTGCCGATCGCCGGTGCGCCCGAGTACCTGAAGGCGCGCAAGCCCGACGGCGACATCTCCGGCATCGAGACCGACGACGCCGGCGGCGCGATCACGATCCGCTTGACACGATCGGTCGGCTCGTTCGCGGACGCGCTCGCGCTGCCGTTCGCCGCGCTGGTGCCGAGCACGACGCCGTTCGAGAACGCGACCAGCGACCCGCCGCCCGGCATCGGCGCGTTCAAGGTCGCCTCGTCGGTTCCCAACCGCAGCTTGACGCTCGTGCGCGACAGATCGTTCCGCGGCCTGCCCGGCGTCCCGGTCGCGAAGCTCGACCGCGTCGAGGTGAAGGTCGTCACCAACCAGCACCGCCAGATCGAGGACGTGATCGACAACAAGGTCGACTGGGTCCAGAGCCCGCCGCCGCCGGACCAGATGACGCTCGTCGAGCAGCGTGCGAAGGGGCGGTTCGAGCCGTTCGTGCTCAACTCGCTCGCGTACGTCTTCCTCAACCACCGCGTCGCGCCGTTCGACGACGAACGCGTGCGCAAGGCGGTCGCGTACGCCGTCGACCGGCGCGCGGTCGTCCGCCTGTTCGGCGGCCTGCTGAGAACGACGTGCAACTTCCTGCCGCCGAACATGCAGGGCTACGAGCGGCTCGACCCCTGTCCATACGGCGACCCGGACGGCGCGCCCGACGTCGAGCGCGCGAAGGCGCTGATCAGGGAGGCCGGCGCCGACGGCGCCGCGGTCACCGTCTGGGGCAGCAACGACGCCGTCGCGGCGCCGGTCACGCAGTACCTCGCGGACGCGTTCAACGCGATCGGCCTCGACGCGACGCCGAAGCTCGTCGACGCCTCGACCTACCGCCAGACGGTTGGCAACGAGAAGACGCGTGCGCAGGCCGGCTTCGGCCAGGTCGTCTCGGACTTCCCACATCCCTCGAACCTGATGTCGCTCGTCACCGGCAACGGAATCCAGCCGACCAACAGCCTCAACTGGGGCAACGTCGACAACCCGCGGATCAACGCGCTCGCCGACCGCGCCGACGCGATGCCCGACCTCGCCAGAGCCGCGCCCGACTACGCGCAGATCGACCGGCTGCTGGTGGAGGACGCCGACCTCGTGCCGCTCGGCAACTTCGAGCTGGCGAAGCTGGTCTCCGAGCGCGTCGACTTCGACTCGTTCATCGACCATCCCGTGTTCTCCGGCGACCTCTCGCTGCTGACGTTCAGAGCGCCATGACGGGCTCCGCCATCGAACCGGGGCCGGGCCGCCACGCGTTGCGGCGGCTGCGGCGCAACCGCGTCGCGCTCGCCTTCGGTGCGCTGTTCCTCGCGCTCGTCGCCGTCTCGCTGTGCGCGCCGCTGTACGCCAGCAGGATCGCGCAGACGACGGCGGAGCGGAACCACATCGCCGACACGGTCATGGTCGACGGCAAGCGCACGAACGTCGTCGGGCTCGACGGCACGCCGCTCGGCCCGACGTGGTCCTCGCGCTTCATGCTCGGCGCCGACCGCAACGGCCGCGACGTGATGGTGCGGCTGCTCTACGGCGGCCGCACATCGCTGCTGGTCGCCTTCGGCGCCGCGCTCTTCACGCTCGTGCTGGCGACCGTCGTCGGGCTCGTCGCCGGCTACTTCGGCGGTTGGACCGATGCGCTCATCGCACGCTGCTTCGACGTCATGTGGGCGCTCCCCGTCGTGCTGCTGGGCGTCGCGCTCGGCGTCTCGCTCAACCTCGGCGGGATCGCGCTCGGGCCGCTGCGAATCGGCGCCGGGTCGCTGTGGATCCCGACGCTCGTGATCGGCGTCTCCTACGTCGTCTATCTCGGCCGCCCGATCCGCGGCCGCGTGCTGGCGCTGCGCGAGCAGGAGTTCGTCGAGGCGGCGCGCGCGCAGGGGCTCGGACCGTGGCGGATCATGGCCGGGGAGCTGCTGCCGAACCTCGTCACGACGCTGATCGTCTTCTTCCCGCTGCTGGTCGCCAACGCGGTGCTGCTGGAGGCGGGGCTGTCGTTCCTCGGGGCCGGCGTGCAGCCGCCGAACGCGTCGTGGGGCCGGATGATGGCCGAGGGCGTCGAGCTGCTCACGACCGCGCCCTGGCTGACGATCGCACCCGGGCTGATGCTCGTGCTGACGGTGCTCTCGCTCAACGTCTTCGGCGAAGGCGTGCGCGACGCGCTCGACCCGCGGGCGAAGATCCGCCTGGAGCACTGAGATGGCTCGCTTCCTGCTCCGCCGCGCGCTCGGAATGGCGTTGGTGATGTTCGCCGTCTCGGTGCTCGTGTTCGTGATCTTCCAGGTGATCCCCGCGGGCGACCCCGCGGTGCGGATGGCCGGCAAGAACGCGACGCCGCTGCAGGTCGAGCAGATCCGCGAGACCTGGCACTTCGACGCACCGCTGCCCGAGCAGTACCTGATCATGATGAGACAGGTCCTTTCGGGCAGCCTCGTCTCCTACACCGACCAGACGAACGTGCTCGAGGAGATCGGCAAGGGCCTGCCACGCACGCTGTCACTCGCGCTCGGCGCGGCGATCCTGTGGATCGTGCTGGGCGTCGCGCTCGGCCTCTACAGCGCCGTGCGGGCAGGGCGGATCAGCGATCGGCTGCTGACCGTGCTGGCGCTCGTCGGCGTCTCGATGCCGGTCTTCCTGCTCGGCGCGCTGATGAGCTACTTCCTCGGCTACAAGCTCGGCTGGTTCCCCAACGGCGGCTACAGCGAGATCGCAGCCGGTGGGATCGGCCAGTGGGCTTACCACCTCGTGCTGCCGTGGGTCGCGCTCGCGATCCTCTACGTCGGCGTCTACTCGCGCGTGCTGCGCTCCAGCGTGCTCGACACGATCGACGACGACTACGTTCGCACCGCGCGCGCCAAGGGCATCTCCGAGCGGCGCGTGCTGTTCGCCCACGTGCTGCGCAACGCGCTGATCCCGGTCATCACGCTGTGGGGCCTCGACCTCGGCGTGGTGATCGGCGGCGGCGCCGTGCTGACGGAGACGGTCTTCGATCTCCAGGGCGTCGGCCAGTACTTCGCGCAGGCGATCGGCCGCTTCGACGTCCCGCCGGTGCTCGCCGTGACGCTGCTGGGGGCGTTCCTGATCGTGTTCCTGAACACGCTCGTCGACGTCGTCTACGCGCTGCTCGACCCACGTGTGCGGGTGGTGTCATGAGCGTGCCGCTGTTGACGGTCGCAGACCTGCGGGTCGACTTCCACGGCGACGACGGCGTCGTGCACGCGGTCGCCGGCGTGTCGCTGACGCTCGCGGCGGGCGAGGTGCTCGCGCTCGTCGGCGAGTCCGGCGCGGGCAAGTCGGTGACGGCGATGGCGTTGCTGGGCCTGAACCGCTCGCCGAACGCGCGCTTCACGGGCAGCGCGACGTACCGCGGCCTCGAGCTGCTGTCGGCCTCTGAGAACCAGCTGCGAACGATCCGCGGGGCGGAGATCGCGTTCGTCTTCCAGGACCCGATGACGTCGCTCAACCCGGTGCAGCGGGTCGGGGACCAGGTCGCCGAGCAGATTCGCGCGCACGACCGTGCGATCGGTCGTGCCGCGGCGCGCGCGCGGGCGGTCGAGCTGATGGAGCGGGTCGGGATCCCGCGCGCGCAGGTGCGGGCGCGCGCCTACCCGCACGAGCTGTCGGGCGGGATGCGCCAGCGCGTGATGATCGCGCTGGCGCTCTCGTGCTCGCCGTCGATCCTGATCGCCGACGAGCCGACGACGGCGCTCGACGTGACAGTCCAGGCGCAGATCCTCGACGAGATCCGGCGCCTGCGGGCCGAGGCGGACACGGCGGTGATCCTCGTCACGCACGACCTCGGCGTCGTCGCCGACGTCGCGGACCGGGTCGCGATCATGTACGCGGGGCGGATCGTCGAGCAGGGGACGCTCGACGAGATCTTCTACGACCCCCAGCACCCGTACACGTGGGGGCTGCTCGGCTCGATCCCGCGGGTCGACCGCGACGCAGGTGCACGGCTGCCCTCGATCGCCGGCCTGCCACCGTCGCTGCTGGACCCGCCGCGCGGGTGCGCCTTCAGCGCGCGCTGCCCGCACGCGAGGAGCGCGTGCGACACCCTGCCGGCGCTGGAGGACCGCGGCGCCGGCCATGCCGACCGCTGCTGCCTCGACGTGGCGGACAAGCGGGCGCTGCGCGAGGTCGCGCCGGACGAGATCGGGCTCGCCTGCGTGACGGAGAAGGTCACGTGAGCGCCGCAGCCGCCGGGAACGCCGCGGCGCGGCCGGAGGTCGCGCGCGGAACCCCGCTGCTCGAGGTCGAGCACGTCACGCAGTGGTTCCCGGTCCGCTCCGGCGCGCTGAGCGGCCGGGCGTCCGGCCACGTGCGCGCGGTCGACGACGTCACGTTCGCGCTGCACGCGGGCGAGACGCTCGGGCTCGTCGGCGAGTCCGGCTGCGGCAAGACGACGCTGTCGCGCACGGTGCTGCGGCTGCTCGACCCGACGACGGGCCGGATCCGCTTCGACGGCGTCGACATCACGGACGCGAGCCGACGTGCGCTGCGGCCGCTGCGGCGCGAGCTGCAGCTCGTCTTCCAAGACCCGTTCGCGTCGCTCAACCCGCGCAAGCGGGTCGGTCAGATCCTCGCGACGCCGCTGCGGCTGCGCGGCGTGACGGGCGCTGAGGCGGGCCGCGAGACGCAGCGGCTGCTGGGCCGCGTCGGGCTGCGGCCCGAGCACGCCAACCGCTTCCCGCACGAGTTCTCGGGCGGTCAGCGCCAGCGGATCGGGATCGCGCGGGCGCTGGCGATGTCGCCGCGGCTGATCGTGCTCGACGAGCCGGTGTCCGCGCTCGACGTCTCGATCCAGGCGCAGATCGTCAACCTGCTCGTCGAGCTGCAGGAGGAGCTGGGGCTGACGTACATGTTCGTCGCGCACGACCTCTCCGTCGTGCGGCACGTCTCGGACCGCGTCGCGGTGATGTACCTCGGCAAGCTCGTCGAGCTGTCGCCGGCGCAGGAGCTGTACAGCAGGCCGATCCACCCGTACACGCGGGCGCTGCTGTCGGCGATCCCGATCCCCGACCCGCGCGTCAACCGCGCGCGCCGGCGATCCGTCGTGGAGGGCGAGCCGCCGAACCCGATCGACCCGCCGGCGGGCTGCCCGTTTCACCCGCGCTGTCCGGCGGCCAGCGATGTCTGCCGGACCGTGGTGCCCCCGCTGGTCGAGTATCCCGGCGGGCACCTCGCCGCCTGTCACCACCCGCTCGGGGTGACGGCGCATGAGCTTGCCGAGGCGACGATCTCGCCCGCCAGTCCGCGGGCGGCGGGAGAGCGGAAGCCGGCGGCGCCGGGGGCGTCACGTACGGTTGGTGTGTGATTGCCGATTCCGCCAGCCCGCGGCTGAGTCCCGAGCATGCGGCGCGCCTGCGCAGGTATGGGTCGCCCGAGACGCTCACCGCCGGGCAGCGGCTGTTCGGCCCGGGCGACGCCTCCTACGACCTGTTCCTCGTCGACGAGGGCGAGGTGCACGTCATCGCACCTGGGATCGGTGCTGCGCCCGAGGAGCCGATCGTCCGCTTCGGTCCCGACGAGATCGTCGGCGAGCTGAGCCTGCTGACCCGAGAGGCGCCGGTCTTGATCGGCCGTGTCGCGCGAGGCGGTCACGCGCATCGCGTGAGCGGGGACGGATTGCGCCGTCTCATGGTCGAGGATCCCGAGCTCTCCGACGTCCTCCTGCGCGCCTTCATCGCTCGGCGAGCGAGGCTCAGCGGGAGCGCCGCGCGGCGCACGACCACGATCGTCGGCCCTGAGCGGGCCAAGGGGACGCTTGCGCTGCGGACGTACGCGGCACGCCTCGCCCTCATGCACGAGTGGATCGACCCGGACTCGGTCCATGGCAGTGCGCTGCTCCGCGCGACTGGTCTCCGCCCCGAGGATCTCCCGGCCGTGATCCTCCCGATGGCGTTGCTCACGAATGCGACCCCGGGCGATCTCGCCCACGCGCTCGGGCTCGACGCGGCGGCGCAGCTGACGGAAACCGTGGACCTGGTCGTCGTCGGCGCAGGACCCGCGGGGCTCGCCGCCGCCGTATACGGCGCGTCGGAAGGGCTCGACACCGTCCTGCTCGATCGGCAGGGGCCCGGTGGCCAGGCGGCCGCAAGCGCGCGCATCGAGAACTACCTCGGGTTTCCCTCCGGGTTGAGCGGCGCGGACCTCACCGGCCGCGCCGCCGTCCAGGCGCTGAAGTTCGGTGCGCGCCTGTCGGCGCCGTGCACTGTCACGGCACTCGACCGCTCCGACCGCCGCCTGCACATGAGGCTGAGCGACGGCACGCAGATCGCGACTCGCGCGACGATCATCGCCACCGGCGCCCGTTATCGCACGCTCGACCTCGACCGCTGGGACGACTACGTCGGGGCCGGCATCTACTTCGCCGCGACCGAACTCGAGGCACGCGCCTGCGCGGGCGCGCCCGTCACCGTCGTCGGCGGCGCCAACTCCGCCGGCCAAGCCGCGCTGTTCCTGGCCTCGAAGGGATGTGCGGTCACGCTCGCGATCCGCGGCCCGGAGATCGGCAGGAGCATGTCGGCGTACCTGATCGACCGCATCCTCGCCGACGCGCGCATCGACGTTCGCACCAGCACCAAGGTCGCTGAGCTCCGCGGCGACGAGCGGCTGCGCGAGATCCGCCTCGGACGCGACGAGCCGCAGCCGTGTGCGGGGCTGTTCTGCTTCATCGGCGCGGCCCCCGAAACCGGCTGGCTCACCGGACTGGCGACCGACGACGACGGCTTCCTGCGGACTGACGCGCAGCTCAGCCCCGAGGATCTCGGCGACGCCTGGCAGGCACTGCGACGCCTGCCGCTGCCGTTCGAGTGCAGCGTCCCGGGCGTCTTCGCCGCGGGCGACGTCCGCTCCGGCTCGATGAAGCGCGTCGCGGCGGCGGTGGGCGAAGGCGCCAGCGCCGTGCGCTCGGTGCACGCCGCCATCGGCTCCGAGCCGCGCTGAATCAGGAGGGCGCGCCGCCGCCGGCACGACTGGGTAAACGGCTCCACATAGTGGAGCTTCAGCTCAGACGCTCGAACAAGGAGCACGCATGTCCACGATCCACCTCAACGAGACGACCACGTCGACGCCCGAGCAGTTCGTCGCCGCCCTCACCGACTTCGGGCCCGGGCGCTCGGAGATCTTCGGCCGCAGCGCCGACGACTACCTCAGAGTGCACGAGCAGCGCCCCGGTCATGCCGACGTCACGGAGGGCTCCGGCGGCGTCTGGGAGCGCCTCGACTACGACTGGTCCGATCCAAACCGCGTCGTCATGAAGACCACCGACTCCAACATCTGGAGCGACCGCTCCGGCCACACCTACACATTCACGCGGCAACCCGACGGGACGACCGAGGTCGACGTCGTCGTCGTGCGCGACGGCAAGAACGTCAAGGGCCGGGCGCTCGGACTTCTGCTCAGCGTCGCCGGCAAGCGCGTCCTGGGAGGCGAGCTCAGAAAGACGGTCAAGGCGATCGAGGCCCGCGCGCACGAAGTGCCTTGAGCGCGGCGACGTAGATCTCCGAGAACGTCGGGAACGGCTGGATCGTGTCGGCCATGACGTCGAGCGGGACGCGGGCGCGGATCGCCAGCGTCGCCTGCTGCAGCCACTCTCCCGCCTCGGGGCCGAGCGCGTAGGCGCCGGTCAGCCGCTCGCCGTCGCTGACGAGCGTCAGGAAGCCGTTCTGCTCTGCGTACGCGCGCGTGTAGGTCGCGGTCTTCGCGACCTCCGACACGCGGGCCGTCGCGCTGAAGGCGCCGGTGCCGTCACCGACCGCAGCCGCCTGCGGGTCGGTGTAGACGACGCGCGGGACAGCCTCGTAGTCGGCTCTTCGCGGTCGCCCGAGGATGTTGTCCGCGACGACGTCGCCCTGGTACTTGCCGACGTGCGTCAGCGGAAACAGGCCGGTGACGTCGCCGATCGCCCACAGGCGGTCCGTCACGTGCAGGTGGGCGTCGACGGGAACGCCGCGAGCATCGGGCTCGACGCCCACGGTCTCGAGGCCGATCCCCTGCGTCCGCGGCCGCCGTCCGGTGGCGACGAGCAGCCGGTCGCCGCGCAGCTCGCGCCCGTCGTCGAACGCGAGGACGTACTCCTCGCCGTCGCGCCGCGCAGCGGTCGCGCTCGCGGACAGGACCAGCTCGACGCCCTCGCCGCGGAGCACGTCGCCGAGCGCCTCGCCCAGCGCAGCCGGCTCCCGCGCGAGCACCCGGTCGGCCATGTCGGCGATCGCCGCCTCGCCGCCGAGGCGGCGCACGGCCTGCGCCATCTCCACGCCGACCGGCCCACCGCCGAGGATCAGCAGGCGCCGCGGAACGGCTGTCATCGACGTCGCCTCGCGGTTGGTCCAGACGCCGTCGAGCTCGCGCAGTCCCGGGACCGGCGGCACGATCGGATCGGCGCCGTTCGCAAGCACGACGTGGTCGGCGGTGTGACGCACGCCGCCGACCTCCACGACGCCCGGCCCGGCGAGCCGGCCGCTGCCACGCAGCAGGTCGATCCCGTTGTCCGCCAGCCAGCGCTCCTGCCCCACGTCGGAGTGGTCGGAGACCATGAAGTCACGCCACGCGAGCGCCGCCTCGACGTCGACCTCGGCGCTCGCCGCCGCCTCGCGCGCCGCGTGGACCGCCTCGCCGGGCCGCAACAGCGTCTTCGACGGGATGCACGCCCAATACGAGCACTCCCCTCCGACCAACTCGCGCTCCACGACGGCCACGCGCAGGCTGCCCTCCGCCAGCGCCCCCGCGCAATGCTCGCCCGGCGAACCGGCGCCGAGCACGATCACGTCATAGTCGCTGCTCATCTCGGCAGACTCCTTCCCGGGCGCGGGCGCCGTTCAGCGGCCGGGCAGCCGCGTCTTGATCTCCTGCAGCAGCCAGCCGTTGCCGTCCGGATCGCTGAACGCGGCGAACGAGCCGTAGTCGGCATGGTCCGGAGCCGGGCCGCTCACGCGCCCGGCGCTCCCCGCGTGATGAAAGATCCCGGTCGCGTCGTGGAACGTCTCGCTGACGTCGATCCCGCGCGCGACCAGATCCGCACGCGCTTCGTCGATGTCGTAGACCGAGAGCTGCAGACCCTCCGCCGATCCCGGCGGCGCCGACGAGACGCCCTCGCCGAAGATGATCGAGCAGCCCGAGCCCGGAGGCGTCAGCTGCACCACCCGATAGCCGTCCTCGACCGCGAGGTCGGCGTCGAGCCGCCATCCCAGCGACTCGTAGAAGCGCTTCGCCCGATCGACGTCGGAGACCGGCAGCACCACGACCTCGAGCTTCACCTCCCCCGGCTTCACCGACGGCGTGCCGGTTGCGCGGTCGCTGCTCGATTCGACGTCGCTCATGACGGCACCACGACGTGCTTGACCTCAGCCATGTAGCGCCCGGCGGCCGCAGAGGCATCGTCCGGCGCTCTCCCGCGCTTCCTGGCGTCGATGTAGGCGGCGTACCAGTCCCACCAGTCGTGCGGCGGGGCGACCGCTTCGAACGCGCCGTGACGCCCCGACGTCTCGTGCAGGAGCTGGGCGAGCGCCGCCACGTCCGTGGCGGCGTCGGTGCGCGGGTCCGAACTGCTCATGAGGGACCTCCATGGGTTGGCGGCCACTCCACTCTCCTCTCGCCGGGCAGCAAAAGTCAAGGTTGCGGTGCGGCGCCGAGCGTGGCCCTCGTGGCGAGCACCGGGGACGAGAAACCTGCAACGCCACGGGACGCGGCGCCGGAGTCGGTACATGACCAACACCGACCTGACCAGGCGCCGGCGGCGCCAGCCGAGCCGGCGCGCGCGAGCCGCGATCGCGACCGCCGCCGTGCTCGTCGCAGCGCTGCCGGCGGCGCCGGCAGCCGCGCAGCCCACGCCCGACCGCGGCGTGCCGGACCCGCTCGCACGCGGCCCGTATCCCGTCGAGAAGGTAGGCAATCGTTGCCCTCGGGCGCCGCATCGCATCAGCATCCTCGATCGGCGTGCCGCGCGCCGCATGGAGCGGGATACAGCCGGGCGCGGCACGCGCCGATAGAGGGAGGGATTCGTCCCGGACGTCCGTCCCGGGGACCTTCCACCGAGGAGAACCACATGCCCCACTCACCGCTCCGCGCTCTGCGCTCCGCTGCTCTCGCCGTCGCCACGGTCGCGGTGCTCGGCGCGGTGACCGCTCCGAGCGCGGTCGCCGCCAGACCCTCGCATCCGGTGCTGCCGACGTGCGCGGGCAGAGCCGCGGTCAAGCCGTCCAGATTCGTGATCGCCTGCGCCGACGGGAACTTCGCGCTGACCGGGCTGAGATGGAGCAGATGGAACGCGACCGAGGGCGTCGCCAAGGGCACGTCGGTCGTCAACACCTGCGACCCCAACTGCGCCGGCGGCAGATTCACGCGCTCCAGAGTCACCGTCCGCGTCTGGCGCCTGCGCGCCTGCCCGACCCTGCAGCGCGAGATCTTCACGCGCATGACCGTCGGCACGCCCGAGGCCGACGGCGAGCCGCTCACGCTCAGCTGCCCGAGAGGCGACTGAGCGGCGGAGAGCTGCGCCGCGCCAGCAGCGCGCGCAGCTCCGCGGCGATCCGGGCGGGCGCTGTCTCGGCCATGAAGTGGCCGACGTCGGCGGTGACGTGGTTGAGGTCGTCGGCCCAGGCGCTCCACAGCGCCTTCGCGTCGTAGCCGAGCAGAGCGCCCCAGTCCTGCTGCACGACGGTCAGCGGCATCGTCAGTCTCGTGCCTGCGTCGCGGTCGGCCTGGTCGTGGGCGACGTCGACCCCGGCCGTGGCGCGGTAGTCGGCGACGATCGAAGGGACGGCGGCGCGGCATGCGTCGAGGTAAGCCGCGCGGACGTCGGCGGGGATCGCTTCGCCGCTCGCGCCCCAGGCGTCGAGGAACCAGCCGAAGAACGCGTCGGCGCTGGCGGCGATCATGCGTTCGGGGAGGCCGGGAGGCTGCGCCATCAGGTAGAGGTGGAAGCCGGGCGCTGCCCGGACGCCGCTCAGCACGTCCCACATGTCGAGCGTCGGCAGCACGTCGAGACAGGCGAGATGGGTGATCGCCTCGGGGTGGTCGAGGCCGGCGCGGAAGGCGACGAGGGCGCCGCGGTCGTGGCCGGCGAGCGCGAACCGCTCGTGGCCGAGAGCGCGGGCGAGCGCGACGACGTCGGCGGCCATCGTGCGCTTCGCGTAGGCGCTGCCGTCGGCGGTCTCGGCCGGCTTGTCGCTGGCGCCGTAGCCGCGCAGGTCGGGGCAGATGACGGTCCGCTCGGCGGCGAGGTCGACCGCGACATGGCGCCACATCAGGTGCGTCTGCGGGAAGCCGTGCAGCAGCACGAGCGGATCGCCGCTGCCGCCGACCGCCGCGTGCAGCGCGACGCCGTCGCCGACGGTCACCCGTTCGCTCGAGAAGCCCGGAATCGTCGGGGTCATCGGATGGTCCTTTCGGTGGGGAGAGCCCAGGTTCGCGTGCGGCGATGAGCATCCGATCAGCGGCCCGTCTACCGTGCAGTCGATGGAGGTCAGCTTCGGAGTGCTCGGCCCGATCGTCGCCTGGGATCGCGACGGCGCCGCGATCGCACTGAGAGGGCCGCGCCACCGCGCGGTGCTGGCGCGGCTGCTCGTCGCCGACGGCCGCGTCGTGCCGCTGGACCGCCTCGTCGACGACCTCTGGCTCGAACCGCCGGAGGGCGCGATCGGGGCCGTGCGGACGTTCGTGTCCGCGCTGCGGCGGGCGATCGAGCCGCAGCGGGCACCGCGCACGGCGCCGAGACTGCTCGTCACCGAGGGGCCGGGCTATGCGCTGCGGGCCGGCCCGGACGCGGTCGACGCACGTCGCTTCGAGGCTGCCCTGCAGGCAGTCGCCGACGCCGATCCGGCCGTGCAGCTGGCGCGGCTGGAGGACGCGCTGCGCTGGTGGCGCGGCCCCGCCTACGCCGGACTCGACGATGCGCCCTGGGCGCGCACCGAGCGTGCGCGCCTCGCCGAGCTGCGCCTGCACGCCGTCGAGCGGCGGGCCGCGGCGCTGCTCGCGCTCGGGCGCGCGGCCGCGGCGGTGCCCGACCTCGACGCCCACGTCGCCGAGCACCCGTGGCGTGAAGAGGGCTGGCGGCTGCTCGCGCTCGCGCTCTATCGCAGCGGCCGCCAGGCCGACGCGCTCGCCGTGCTGCAGCGGGCGCGGAGGATGCTCGTCGCGGAGTTGGCGATCGAGCCGGGCCCGGCGCTGCGCGCCCTGGAGCACGACATCCTCGTGCAGGCGGAGCACCTGACGGGAAGCGTCGCGTCGGGCACGGGCCGCGCGGCCTCCGCCGACGACCCCGTCAGCCAGGTGTGGGCGGAGGCGGCAGCCGCGTACGACCGCGCCACCGCGGCCGACGCGCGGGCGCGGCTGGAGACGACGGTCGGGCTGCTGCGCGACCTCGCCGTGACCGGCGGCGACGGCCTGCAGGCGGCGCGGCGGCAGCGCGTCGCCGCGGTGGCGGCGGCCGAGGAGCTGAGCGACCCGCAGCTGACGGCACGTGTGATCGGCGCCTTCCACGTCCCCGCCAGCTGGACCCGGCTCGACGACCCCGAGCAGGCGGCGACGGTCGTAGCGGCGGCGGAGCGGACGCTTGCGCGGCTCCCGCGCGACGAGGAGAGCGCCGCCGCCCGTGCACGGCTGCTCGCGACGATCGCGCTCGAGTCGCGCGGCAGCGACTCGCCGCGCCCTGCGCACGCGGCACGCGAAGCGGAGGCGATCGCGCGCCGGCTCGACAACCCCGCGCTGCTCGCCTTCGCGCTCAACGGCCGCTGGATGCAGCGCTTCGAGCGTGCGGGCCTGGCGCCGGAGCGCGACGCGATCGGCGCCGAGCTGCTCGCGCTGGCCGAGCGCCACGGCCTCGTCACCTACGAGCTGCTCGGCCACCTGATCCGGCTGCAGGCGCGCAGCGCGCTCGCCGACTTCGCCGCGGCCGACGGCCACGCCGCCGCCGTCGACCGCCTCGCCACCCGCCACGAGCTCCCGCTCGCGCGCGTGTTCACCGGCTGGTACCGCGCGCTCCGTCTCGCGGCGACCGGCACCCCGCCGGCGGAAGACGGCTCCTCCACCCCGTCCCCTGACACAGCCGAGGCCGCCTACCGTGCGGCAGCCGCCCAGCTCGACGGCGCCGGGATGCCGGGGTTGGCGCGCGGGCTGCCGGCGCTCGCGCTGCTCTGCCTGCGCGTCTCCCGGCGCGAGCCCGCACCGACCGACCCCTCGCTCGACTGGGGACCGTACACGCCGTGGGCACGGCCGCTCGTGCTGCTCGCCGACGGCGACGCCGACGCCGCAGCCGGGGCGCTGCGGGCCGCGCCCGAGCCGCCGCCCGACCTGCTGCTGGAGGCGACCTGGTGCCTGATCGCGCAGGCGGCGCTCGCACTCGGCGACCGCGCCCGCTGCGAGCGCACCCGCACCGCGCTCGCCCCCGCCGCCTCCGAGCTGGCAGGCGCCGGCAGCGGCTTCCTCACCGCCGGCCCCGTCGCCGACCACCTCGCCGAGCTGGACGCGGCGCTGACCTCCGGCCGCTGACCCCGGCGCTCACCGCCCGCGGAACCTCGGCTGCGGACGAGGTCAGCTTCAATCGCCGAGCGATTCGAGGAGGCGGATGTCGGCGAGATCTTGGGGGCGGCCGGCGGCGCGCTTGAGGGTGATGAGGTCGTCCCGATGGGCGATGGGGACGATGACATCGCCGAGCGGGACCTCGTGGGCGCGCTCGCGCATCGCGGCGAACGAGCCGAGGTGAGCGGGGAGCGTGAGGACGTCGAGGGGGCCGTGAGCGGTGATGAGGCGACCTCATAGCGGGCGAGCGCGCGGAACAGCTCGCTGGCGTCGAACGTCACCGTCTGGAGGCGGCGTGCTCGGTCGCGTGGATCATGCCGGCACGAAGCTCTGAGGCGACCTTGTTCCAGCTGATCGCCAGTTCGAGGCGCTCCGCCATCGAGCGCTGACGGGCCGCCACGATCGCACCAGGATTGGCGAGCGGATCGCGCACGAACGCTTCAGGCAGCGCGGTCGATCTGTCGAAATCCGGCTGGCTCACGGCTCCAAGCCTACCGGCAGCCCGGTGCGGTTCCCAGGCGCAGCTGCCGGCATGACCGCCTGGAATCCGCACGCCCCGGCGCTCACCGCCCGCGGAAGACCGGCCTGCGTCTCTCCAGGAACGCCGTCATGCCCTCGACACGGTCGTCTCCGGCCATCGCGAGCGCGAAGAGGTCGCGTTCCGTGGCGAGGCCGGCGGTCAGCGTCGTCTCCTCGGCGGCGAGCACCGCCCGCTTGGCCAGCTCGGTCGCAAAGCCGGAGCGGCGGGCGACCTTCGCGGCCAGCTCGTGCGCCGCGTCGAGCCAGCCGCCGGCCGGCGCAACGACGTTGACGATGCCGAGCTCGCGGGCTTCGTGCGCGGTCAGGCGCCGGCCCGTGAGCACCAGCTCCATCGCGCGCTGACGGCCGAGCAGGCGCGCAAGCCGCTGCGTGCCGCCGCCGCCCGGCACGATGCCGAGCCCGACCTCGGGCTGCGAGAAGACCGCCGTCTCGGAGGCGACGACGAGGTCGGCCGCGAGCGCGAGCTCGCAGCCGCCGCCGAGCGCGTAGCCGGAGACTGCCGCGACGACAGGCTTGCGGATCGCGCGCAACCGCGGCCACAGCCGCGCGCCCTCAGCGCGCATCGCATCCTGGAAATCCTGCACGGCCATCGTCGCGATGTCGGCCCCGGCCGCGAAGACCTCGTCGCCGCCCGCGACCACGTGGCAGCGGACCGCCGGATCCGCGTCCGCCTGCTCCAGCGCGCCGGCGAGCGCGTCGCGCAGCTCGGGCGAGAGGACGTTGCGCTCGCCCGCGCGGTTCATGCGCGCGAGCGCGACGCCGTCGCGGACGTCGGTCAGGACAAGCGGATCGCCGGCCATCTCAGGCACCGCTGCGGACGGGCTGCCACGACCGCCCCGCCCCCACCGCTTCCTCGTCCCCGTCGCCGAAGCGCCGCGGCGGAGGCTTCGGCGGGCCGACCGTGCCGTCTTGGGGCTTGCGCCGCCCGGAGCGGTACTGGGCGATCCACGGGTCGCCGCGGTAGCCCTGGTCGGCCGCCGCGTGCAGCGTCCAGTACGGGTCGTAGAGGTGCGGGCGCCCGAGCGCGCAGAGGTCGGCGCGGCCGGCGAGGATCGTCGTGTTGACGTCCTCGGCGGAGGAGATCGCGCCGACCGCGATCGTCGGGATCCCGGCCTCGTTGCGGATGCGGTCCGCGAACGGCGTCTGGAAGCTGCGCCCGTACGCCGGCCGCTGATCCGGAGAGACCTGACCGGTCGAGACGTGGACGACGTCGACGTCGTGCTCCGCCAGCAGCCGCGCGAGCGCGACCGCGTCGTCGCCGTCGAACCCGCCGTCGACCCAGTCGGTCGCCGAGATGCGCACCGAGATCGGCTTCGCGGCCGGCCACGCCGCGCGGCAGGCGTCGAGCACCTCCAGCGGATACCGCGCCCGTCCGGCGAGGTCGCCGCCGTACTCGTCGCCGCGCACGTTCGTGAGCGGCGACAGGAACGAGTTGAGCAGGTAGCCGTGCGCGAAGTGCAGCTCGAGCACGTCGAAACCGGCCGCCTCCGCGCGCCGCGTCGCCGCGACGAACTCGTCGCGCACGCGGTCCATGTCGGCGCGCGCCATCTCGCGCGGGACGGGGCTGTGCGGGAAGTAGGGCAACGGCGACGGCGCGAGCGTCTCCCAGCCGCCCTGAGCGAGCGGTTCGCTGTCGCCCTCCCACAGCAGCGTCGTCGACCCCTTGCGCCCGCTGTGGCCGAGCTGCGCGCCGATCTTCGCCTCGCCGTGGCCGTGGACGAAGTCGACGACGCGCCGCCAGCCCTCGATCTGGTCGTCGCGGTAGAGGCCGGCGCAGCCCGGGGTGATGCGCCCCTCTGCCGAGACGCAGATCATCTCGCTCATCACGAGCCCCGCGCCGCCGACGCCGCGGCTGCCGAGATGGACGAGGTGGAAGTCGCCGATCGTGCCGTCGACGGCGCTGTACATGTCCATCGGCGAGACGACGACGCGGTTCGCCAGCTCCAGATCGCGGAGCCGGAAGCGCAGGAACATCGGCGGCACGGTCGCGCCGCCGTCGCCGGACGTGAACTCGCGATCGACCTGCTCGACGAAGCCCTCGTCGCGGATCTGCAGGTTGTCGTAGGTGATGCGACGGCTGCGCGTGAGCAGGTTGAACGCGAACTGCTTGGGCGGCTGGCCGACGTAGCGCGCGATCTGCTCGAACCACTCGAGGCTCGCCTGCGCGGCGCGCTGCGTGCTGTCGACGACCGGCCGGCGCTCGGCCTCGTAGGCGGCGAGCACGTCGCCGACGCTCTCGCCGTCGCGCGCCTTGAACGCCCACGCCAACGCGATCGCGTCCTCCATCGCGAGCTTCGTGCCCGAGCCGATCGAGAAGTGCGCCGTGTGCGCGGCGTCGCCCAGCAGGACGACGTTGCCGTCACTCCAGCGCGCGTTGCGGATCGTGCGGAAGTTCAGCCACTTCGAGTTGTTCCCGAACAGCTGGCGGCCGTCCAGCACGTCGGCGAGGTACTCGCGCGCGAAGGCGATCCCGTACTCGTCGCTGACGCCCGGCGGCAGCTCGGCGTCCTCGTTGACGTCGAGCCCGGCGCGCCGCCACGTCGCCTCGTCGGTCTCGACGATGAACGTGCTCATCGTCGCGTCGTACGGATAGCCGTGGACCTGAAAGACGCCGAACTCGGTCTCGACGACGTCGAAGCGGAAGGCGTCGAAGACGAGATCGGTGCCGAGCCACATGTACTTCGAGCGGCGCACGTCGACGCTCGGCCCGAACGCGTCCGCGCGCGCCGTGCGCAGGCCGCTGTTGGCGCCGTCGGCGGCGATCACGAGGTCATGGCCGGCCGACAGCTGCTCGATCGGCGGCGCCTCGGTGCTGAACCGCACGTCGGCGCCCAGCTCGAGCACCCGCTCCTGCAGGATCCGCAGCAGCCGCTTGCGCTCCAGCGCCGAGAAGCCGTGGCCGCCGGAGCGCTGGCGCGTGCCGCGGTAGCAGACGTCGATGTCGGTCCAGCGAGCGAAGCTGCCCGCGATCTGGGCGAACGTCGGCGGGTCGGCCGCCTCGAATGCGGCCAGCGTCTCGTCGGAGAAGACGACGCCGAAGCCGAACGTGTCGTCCGGGGCGTTGCGCTCCCACACCGTCACCTCGTGCCCGAGGCGCCGCAGCAGGATCGCGGCGTACAGCCCCCCGGGCCCGCCGCCCGCGATCGCGACCTTCATGCTCGCTCCTCCCGCGCGCGCGGGAACAGCCCGCGCGCGATGATCTCGCGCTGGATCTCCGACGCGCCCTCGTAGATGCGCGGGGCGCGCACCTCTCGGTACAGGTGCTCCAGCAGGTGGCCGTGCTCCAGCGCTCGCGCGCCGTGCACCTGGATCGCCGCGTCGACCGCCTCCTGGGCGACCTCCGTGGCCAGCAGCTTCGCGATCGCCGACGCCTGCGTGACCGGACGAACGCCGCGGTCGTAGGCGGCGGCCGCGTGGTGGACCGCGAGCCGCGCCGCGTGCACGCGCGCCGACACGTCGGCGAGGCGGTGCGCGACCGCCTGCAGATCCTTCAGCGGACCGCCGAACGCCTGGCGCGTGCTCGCGTGCGCGACGGCCGCGTCGAGCGCCGCGTTCGCCATCCCGATCGCGAACGCGCCGACGCTCGGGCGGAACATGTCGAGCGTGCGCATCGCGACGCGGAAGCCGCCGTCGACCTCGCCGAGCAGGTGCTCCGGCGGGACGTAGACGCCGTCGAACGTCAGCCGGCCGATCGGATGGGGCGACAGCAGGCGCAGCGGCTCGCCGCTCAGACCCTCGCTCTCGCGCGGGACGAGGAACGCGGTCAGCCCGCGGGCGCCGGCGCCGTCGGTCGTGCGCGCGAAGACCGAGTAGACGTCGGCTTCGGGCGCGTTCGAGATCCATGTCTTCTCGCCCGTGAGGCGGAAGCCGTCGCCGTCGCGCTCGGCGCGCAGCGACAGCGCGGCGACGTCGCTGCCGGCGTCCGGTTCGGTCAGCGCGAAGCCGGCCGCCGCCTCGCCGGCGGCGATCCGCGGCAGCCATGCAGCGACCGTCTCGGGGCGGCCCGACTGCAGCAGCGGGAAGGTGCCGAGCCCCTGCAGCGCGAAGGCGGTCTCGGCCGCGGTGCAGCCGCGCGCGAGCCCCTCGCGGATCAGGCACAGGTCGAGCGCCGAGACGTCCGGCCGCCAGTCGTCGCCTTCACGCGCGAACAGCCGTCCGAGCAGGCCGTGCTCGGCGAGCGCGCGCAGCAGCGGGCGGTCGATCGCCCCTTCCTCCCCCGTGGCGGCGATCGGCGCGAGCGTCGTCGCCGCAAGCGCAGCGGTCTGCTCCAGCAGCGCGCGCTGCCCGTCGTCGAGATGGGCGTCGAGTGCGGGGATCGCGTCGCTCACGCGTCGCGCTCCTGCGGGACGACGGCGACCGCCATCAGCTCGATCAGCGCATCGTCGTCGTACAGGCGCGTCACGCCGAACAGGCCGCTGGCGGGGTAGTGGCGACCGAAGTGCCTGCGCCAGACTGCTCCCAGCTCGGGCAGCTGGGCGCGATAGGCGGGGACGTCGGTCACGAACAGCTGCATCGAGACGATGTCCTCGGGGACGCCGCCCGCGGCGCGCAGCGCCGCGACGACGTTGCCGGCGGCGACGTCGAGCTGAGCGGCGAGCCCTTCGCCGACGATCTCGCCGTCCGCGTTCAGCGCGGTCTGCCCGCCGAGGTGGACGAGCCGGCCCGGAGCGGCGACGACGGCGTGCGCGTAGCCGACCGGCGGCGCCAGCTCGGGTGCGGTCACGATCTCGTGCGCCATCGTCAACGCCCCTTCCAGTCGGGACGCCGGCCTTCGCGCCAGGCGTCGAGGAACTCGTGGTGGTCGTGGCTCGTCATCAGCAGCGCCTGCGTGACGGCCTCCAGCTCGATCGCGCCGGCGAGGTCCATGTCCTGCTCCTTCGCGATCAGCGACTTCGTCGTCGCGTAGGCGAGCGCGGGACCGTCGGCGAGACGGCGCGCGAGCGCGCTCGTGCGCCCTGCCAGCTCGTCGTCGTCGACGAGCTCGCTCGCGAGCCCGATCCGCAGCGCCGTCTCGGCGTCGAGCTTGTCGCCGAGCATCAGCAGCTCGGTCGCGCGGCCGAGGCCGACGATCCGCGGCAGCAGGTAGGCGGACCCCATGTCGGCGCCGGCGAGGCCGACGCGCGTGAAGAGGAACGCGAACGAGGCCGAGCGCGCCAGCAGGCGGAAGTCGCTCGCGAGCGCCAGTACCGAGCCCGCGCCGGCGGCGACCCCGTTGATCGCGGCGATGATCGGCAGCGGGCACTCGCGCATCGCCTTGACCGTCGCCCCCGTCATGCGCGTGAAGGCGAGCAGGCCGGAGGCGTCGAGCTTGCGCAGCTCGCCGATGATCTCCTCGACGTCCCCGCCCGAGCAGAAGCCGCGGCCCTCGCCGGTCAGCACGACCACGCGCACGTCGTCGCGGTGCGGCAGCTCGGCGACGAGGTCGCGCAGGTCGGCGTACGCCTCGAACGTGAGCGCGTTGAGCTTGTCCGGGCGGTTGAGCGTGATCGTCGCGACGCCGTCGGCGACCGACAGGTCGAAGTGCTGCCAGGCGGCGTCGGGGGTGAGCGGCGCCGAAGCGCGGAAGCTGGTCACGTCTGGATGCCTCCTCCGTCGAGGATCAGGGTCTGTCCGTTGATCGAGCGGGCCGCGTCGGAGGCGAGCCAGACGACCGCGTCGGCGACCTCCTGGGGGTCGAGCAGCCGCCCCAGCGGCGAGCTGGCGACCAGCGCATCGCGCCCTTCCTGCGCGCTGCGGCCCGTCGCCTCGGCGATCCGCTCGATCGAGCGCTCGGTCATCGGCGTGTCGACGAACGTCGGGCAGACTGCGTTGGCGCGCACGCCGCTGCCTGCGACCTCGGCGGCGACGGCGCGCATCAGCCCGACGGCGGCGTGCTTGGACGCGGTGTAGGCGGACGCGTACGCCGCGCCGACGCGGCCGGCGGTCGAGGCGACGGTCACGATCGCACCGCGATCGCGACCGCGCATCGACGCGATCACGGCCCGCGTGCAGAGGAACGCGCCGGTCGCGTTGACCGCCAGGTGGCGCTCCCAGTCCGCCAGCGTCGTGTGCGCGAACGGCGCCGCGGTCGCGACGCCGGCGTTGTTGACGAGCACGTCGACGGCGCCGATGTCGGCGAACGCGGCCGCGACCGCCGCCTCGTCGGCGACGTCGCACGGCACCACGCCCAGCGTGCCGGGGGCGCCGCTGTGCAGCTCGCCGCGCAGGTGCGCGAGCGCCTCCGCGTCGCGGCCCAGCGCCGTGACGCGGTCGCCCGCGGCGAGGAAGCGCGCGACGACCGCGCGGCCGATGCCCTTGGCCCCACCCGTGACGACGACGGTGCGGCTCATGAGCGTGAAGGGGTTGCTTGAGTGACCACGATCGAAAGTCTACGCCATAGCCGGGTGAGCTGTCGTATATTGCCGTGCATGATGACCGACGCCTGGATCCTCGACGCGGTACGGACGCCGATCGGCCGCCATCGCGGCGCGCTCTGCACCGTGCGGCCGGACGACCTCGCGGCCGCCGTCGTCGCGCGCGTCGTGGAGCGCGCGGGTGTGGAGCCCACCTCCATCGACGACGTCTACCTCGGCTGCGCCAACGGCGCGGGCGAGGACAACCGCAACGTCGCCCGCATGGCCGCGCTGCTCGCAGGCCTCGGGCACGACGTTCCCGGAGCAACCGTCAACCGCCTGTGCGCATCGGGCCTGGAGGCCGTCGCCTCCGCCGCGCGTGCGATCCGCTGCGACGAGGGGCAGCTGCTCGTCGCCGGCGGCGTCGAGTCGATGAGCCGCGCGCCGTGGGCGATGCTCAAGCCCGAGCGCGGCCTGCCGCGCGGCGACGCGCAGCTGGTCGACACGACGATCGGCTGGCGCTTCGTCAACCCGCGCATGCCGGCAGCGGCCGCGACCGACTCGATGGGACAGACGGCCGAGAACGTCGCCCGCGCGTACGCGGTCACGCGCGAGGACCAGGACCGCTTCGCGCTCGACTCGCACCGCCGCGCGCTCGCAGCGCGCGAGGCCGGACGCTTCGCCGACGAGATCGTGCCCGTCGAGGTGCCCCGCCGCCGCGAGGAGCCGCTGCTCGTCGCGGACGACGAGGGCCCTCGCGCCGACACGACGCTCGAACGGCTCGGCGCGCTCGCCCCCGCGTTCGCCGAGGGCGGCACGGTGACGGCCGGCAACTCGTCGTCGATCAACGACGGCGCCGCTGCGCTGCTGCTCGGGAGCGACGCCGCGCTCGCACGCTGGGGTCGCCAGCCGCTGGCGCGGGTCGTCGCGGCCGGCGTCGCCGGCGTCGACCCGGCGCTGATGGGGATCGGGCCGGTCCCCGCGACGCGGATCGCGCTCGGACGCGCCGGACTGGAGGTCGGCGACCTCGCCGTCGTCGAGCTCAACGAGGCGTTCGCCTCCCAAGCGCTCGCGTGCGTTCGCGCACTCGACCTCGACCCGGCGATCGTCAACCCCAACGGCGGCGCGATCGCGCTCGGGCACCCGCTCGGCTGCAGCGGCGCGCGGATCGTCGCGACGCTCGCATGGGAGCTGCGCCGGCGTGGCGGCCGCTACGGGCTGGCGACGATGTGCGTCGGCGTCGGGCAGGGCCTCGCGATCGTGATCGAGAACCCGGAGGGGTCGCGATGAGCGCGCCCACTCGGATCGCCGTCGTCGGCGGCGGCACGATGGGCGCCGGCATCGCGGCGCTCGCCTGCCGCCACGGCATCGCCACCGTCCTCTGCGACGTCGACGAGGCGGCCGTCGACGCCGGCGTGCGGCGCGTCACGGACGAGCTGGCGCGCCGCGTGCGCCGCGGCCGCATGACGACGGCCGAGGCCGACGCGACCGCCGCGCTGCTGACCGGCTCCGCGGACCTGGCCGCGGTCGCCGGCACCGGGCTCGTCCTCGAAGCCGTACCGGAGGAGCCGCAGCTCAAGCGCGACCTGTTCGCCCGCGTCGCGCGGATCGCGCCGGCCGCCGTGCTGGCCTCCAACACCTCCTCGATCCCGATCGCGACGATCGCGGACGCGGTCGCCGCGCCCGAGCGGGTCCTCGGCCTGCACTTCTTCAACCCGCCCGGCGCGATGCGCCTGGTCGAGCTCGTCACGACGCCCGCCACCGCCGCCGACGCGGCGGCGACCGCCCGAGCGCTCGCCGTGGCGATCGGCAAGCAGGTCGTCGCCGTCGCCGACGGGCCGGGCTTCCTCGTCAACCGCTGCGCGCGCCCCTACTACCTGGAGGCGCTGCGCATCGTCGAGACGGGCGTCGCGACGGCGCCGCAGGTCGACCGCGCCTGCGAGGCGGCCGGCTTCCCGATGGGCCCGTTCAGGCTGATGGACACGATCGGGATCGACGTCAGCCTCGCCGTCACGCGCTCGATGTTCGAGCAGTCCGGCGGCGAGCCGCGCTGGCAGCCGACCCTGACCCAGGAGGTGATGGCCGCCTCCGGCAAGCTCGGCCGCAAGAGCGGCAGCGGCTTCTACGACTACGGCGACGACGCAGCGCCGGACGTGGGCGAGCACGCGGCCGCGAGCGCCGGCGACGCGCCCGCGCTCGTCGAGCGCATCGTCGCGCAGCTCGTCAACGAGGCATGGTTCGCGCTCGACGCCGGCGTCGCCCGCACCCAGGACGACGTCGACCTCGCGATGACCGTCGGGCTCGGCCACCCGCGCGGCCCCTTCGCCTGGGGGCGTGAGCTCGGGCTCCAGCGCGTCGTCGCGCTGCTCGGCCGGCTCGCGGGACGGGACGGCGACGCCCGCTACCGGGTCGCGGCCGGGCTCATGGCGGCTGCGGGCTGACGATGCGGTCCCGGCCGCCGCTGCCGCAGCGTCCTCGCGCGGCGCTGGCGGCGGCGTGCCTGGCGAGCGCGACGACGGTCGGCTTCATCGTCTGCGCGCCCCCGGCGCTGCCCTCGCTGCAGCGGGAACTCGGCGCGAGCTTCGAGCAGCAGCAGTGGATCGTCAACGGCTACGTGCTGACGCAGGCCGCGCTGCTCGTGACGGCCGGCTCGCTCGGCGACCGCCGCGGCCATCGCCGGATCTTCCTCACGGGCATGACTGCGTACGCGGCGCTGCTCGTCGCGTTCGCATGCGCGCCCTCGGCGCTCGCGCTCGCGCTGCTGGGCGCGCTCGCCGGCGCGGCCTCGGCGCTCGCGCTCGGCGCGACGCTGCCGATCGTCTCGCTCGCCTACCCCGACGCGCGGCGACGGCACGCTGCGCTCGCCGTCTGGGGCGTCAGCGTCGCGCTCGCGTACGCCGCCGGGCCGCCGCTCGGCGGGCTGCTCGCCGAGCACGTCGGCTGGCGGGCGGTGTTCGCCGCGCTCGCGGCCCCGACGGCGCTCGGAGCGCTCCTCGCGCTCCGCAGCGTGCCGGCCCGCGGCCCGCGCGACGCCCGTCTCGACCCGCTCGGCGCGCTGCTGCTCGCCGCCGGCCTCGGCGCCGCGCTGTTCGCCTTGATCGAGGGCAACCGGCTGGGCTGGAGCAGCGCAGCGATCGTGGCGGCGTGCGCCGGCGCGATCGTGCTGCTGGCGGCGTTCGCCGCGTGGGAGCGGCGCGCCTCGGCGCCGCTGCTGGACCCGCGGACGACCGGCGAGCCGGTGCTCCAGGCGGCTGCGCTGGCGACGCTCGCGCTCTCGGCCGCCCTGTTCGCGATGGTCTTCTACCTCCCCCGCTACCTGATGGCCGTGCTCGACGCGGGCCCGGCGGCCGCGGGCGCCGGCCTGCTCGGCGTCACCGTCCCCGCCGTGCTGGCCGCGGTGGCGGGGCTGCGCCTGCGCGGCCGCGTGCCGGAGCTGCGGCTCGTCGTCGGCTCGCTCGCCGCGCTCGCCGTCGGCGCCGCGCTCACCGCCCAGCTCGCCGCCGCCGCGAGCTATCCGGCGCTGCTCCCGGGCCTGGTGGTCTTCGGCTTGGGCGTGGGCACGATCAACGGGCCGCTGGCGGCGCTCGTGGCGCAGGTCGCCGGCCGCACCCGCTCGGGCGCGGCGAACGCCGCGGTCTACCTCTGCCGTCCCGCGGGCGCGGCGGCCGGCATCGCCGGGCTCGGCGCGCTGCTGCAACTGCGCGCCGGCGGCGACGGCCGCTCGGTCGCGACCGCTGCGGCGTCCGCCGCCGACGTCCAGGCGCTCGTCGGCGGGGTCGAGACGGTCTTCCACGCGGTCGCGGCCGCCGCGCTGCTGGCGGCGGTGGCTGTCACGTCGCTGCTGCGGCGGGCCTGAGCGGCCGCACGGCGACGGTCACGCGCGCCATCGCGCAGAGGCGCCCGTCGTCGTCGCACAGCTCGACGTCCCACACCTGGCTCGTGCGGCCGCGATGCCGCACGCGCGCCGTCGCATGGACCGCGCCGGCGCTGACCGGCCGCAGGAACGAGCAGTTGTTGCTCTGCCCGAGCCCCACCATGCCCTCGGCCGCGACGGCGCGGTTGGTGCCCAGCGAGGCGATCGCCTCGGCGATCGCTGCGTAGACGCCGCCGTGCACGATGCCGATCGGCTGCGTGAGCTGCGGACGCACCGGGACGCGCGCCGTCACGAGCTGCTCGTCGCAGTGCAGCAGCTCGAGCCCGAGGTGGTGGTCGAACGGCGAGATCGCCATCAGCGCCTCGCGAGCGTCATGCTCAGAATCTCTCACAGCGTCGTGACTTTACAGTAGACTCCGCTCAAGTGTCGTGTGTTTCGCCGAACCGGCGAGCGAGGAGGACGGCAGGATCGTGGTGACGCAATCGCCCTACTGGAACCCGAGGATCGAGACGCTCCCACGCGAGCAGCTGGAGGCGTTGCAGCTGGCGAAGCTGCGAACGCTGTGCGAGTGGGCGCAGGCGAGGAGCCCGTGGTACCGGCGCAGCTTCGCGCAGGGCGGATTCGAGCCCGGCCAGCTGCGCTCGCTCGACGACCTGCGCCGGATCCCGCTGCTCACGCGCGAGCAGTGGATGACCTCTCAGGACGAGCGGCCGCCGTACGGCGAGCTGCCCACGATCGCGCCGGAGACGGCGATCCGCGTGCACACCACGTCCGGCACCTCAGGCCGCACGCCGCTGCGCGCGCTCGACTCGCGCAAGGACTGGGCGTGGATCGCCGAGATGTGGGCGTACGGGCTGTGGGCCTGCGGCGTGCGCCCCTCCGACACCGCGTACGTCGCGTTCGGCTACGGCTCGTTCATCGGCTTCTGGGGACTGCACTACGCGATGGAGAAGATCGGCGTGCTCAACGTCCCCGGCGGCGCGCAGACGACCGAGGCGCGCGTCAAGCAGATCCTCTCCTTCGACGCGACCGTCGTGGCGTCGACGCCGACCTACGCGCTGCGCCTCGCGCAGGAGGCCGACCAGCTCGGCCTCGACCTGCGCGGCTCGGCGGTGAAGCGGGTGATCCTGTCGGGCGAGCCGGCTGGCTCGATCCCCGAGACGAAGGCGCTGATCGAGCAGCAGTGGGGCGCCAAGGCCTACGACACGGCGGGCATGACCGAGGTCGGCACGATCGTGATGTTCGAGTGCGAGCACCAGCCCGGCGGCGCGCACATCATCGAGGACCACGTGCTGGAGGAGTCGCTCGATCCCGAGACGCTCGAGCCGGCGGCCTCGGGCGAGCGCGCCGAGCGCGTCGTGACCTCGTTCGGCCGGCACGCGATCCCGCTGATCCGCTACCGCACCGGCGACGAGATCTCCCGCGTGCCGGGGTCGCGCTGCGGCTGCGGCCGCACGGCCGACATCTACGCGGGCGGCATCCTCGGCCGCGTCGACGACATGAAGCTCGTGCGCGGCACGAACGTCTACCCGCGCGCGATCGAGGGGATCGTGCGCGCCTTCCCCCACGTCGAGGAGTTCCAGGTCCGCATCACCCGCGAAGGGCTGCGCGACGAGATCGCCCTGCTCGTCGAGACCGCCCCCGACCACGCCGACGCGTGGCCGGAGGTGAGCAGCGCGCTGCGCAGGGAGCTGGCCGACGCGCACGAGGGCCTGAACTTCCGCGTCGAGCGCGCTGAGGCGGGCGCGCTGCCCCGCTTCGAGCTGAAGGCCAAGCGCATGGTCGACCTGCGCGACAGACCGATGGGAGCGTGAGAGATGACGACGGACCTGATCGGGACCGAGCTGACAGCGCCCGAGGAGCGGCTGCTGGCGACCTACGAGAGCCTCAAGCAGCTGTGCCGCGAGGAGCTGCCGCCGGTCGCGCACGCGAACGTGCGCGCCGCGCTGGCGGTCTACGTCAACGCGATCGTCAGCATGGGGCTCGCGTACGAGCCGCTGCTCGATCTCGAGGTCTGACCGGCGCTACTGCCAGCCCGACGTGACGGCGTCGAAGTGCCGCTGGGCCGGCTCGGCGAGCCGCTCGTAGGCCGCGTCGAAGACGTCGACCGCTCTGCGGCGGGCGCGCGGGTCCGGCATCAGCTCATCCGGCAGGTCCGGGTCGAGGAACGGGAAGCCGCGGAACAGGTGCACGATGCGCGTGCGCACGAGGAACGCCTCGCGGTCGTCGACGCGTGGCGCGCCGCGGCGCCTCGCATGGGGCGCGAACTGCACGGCGAAGGCGCGGTAGCGCTCGCACAGCGCGTCGAGGTCCCAGGCGCGGCGCACGAGCGCGGCCGTCCCCGGCATCGCGGCGACGTCGCCGACGAGGACGCCGGCGCGCTCCGCCACGCCGAGCTCCTCCAGCAGCGGCACGACCTCCTGCTCGCGGTCGTGCGGGGAGATCCAGAGGCCGTCTTGCAGCGTCCCGAAGCCGAGGAAGCGCAGCCGGCGGGCGAGGCGGCCGCGCTCCAGGCGCTGCGCCTCTGGGATGTCGTGCCACAGCATCGTCCAGCCGCCGGCGAGCGTGTCGGCGCGGCCGAGCGAGAAGATGCGGCGATCGCCCTCGGCCAGCACCTGGTCGGCGCGCTCGGTGATCCGGTAGTGGATCAGGCGCCCGCTGCGCTCACGCGCGATCAGGTCGCGCCGCACGAGACGCGTCAGCGCGACGCGCGAGGCGCCGGTCGAGAAGCCCATCTCCTCCAGCAGCGCCACCAGGCCGCCCGACCACACCGTCTCGTGGCGGGAGCGCACGTAGCTGCCCAGCAGCGTCATCACCAGCTCCTGCGGCTGGAACGACTGGCCGGCCAGCGCCTCCGCCGCGGACGCATCCGCTCTCTTCGCAACCGCGGCCATGTGCCGCGCATGGTACCCGGCGGGCGACGCGAGGGAGACGCGCGCCCGACCCGGCGAGCCGCCGAAGATCGATTGACACCTCACCATGCTGACCCGTACACTCTCACGATCGAGAGGAGACGATCAGCGATGGCCGAAGACCACCCAACGATGTCCGTGCAGGGCGTCAGCTCGAAGACCGAACGCTGTCATGGCTGAGCGGTCCTTCGACGGCGAGGTCCAGCTGCTGCGAAGCGGCGCGGGCTCGACGCTGCAGGTCGAGGGCATCCTCGCCGTCACCAAGGCCCTGCTGCAGTCCGGCGTGGCATACGTCGGCGGCTACCAGGGCGCGCCGATCTCGCATCTGATGGACGTGCTCGGCGACGCGCGCGAGATCCTCGGCGAGCTCGACGTCTACTTCGAGAACAGCGCCTCGGAGGCCACGGCGGCCGCGATGCTCGCCGCCTCGGTGCACTACCCGCTGCGCGGCGCCGTCACGTTCAAGTCGACGGTCGGCCTCAACGTGGCGTCGGACGCGCTCGCGAATCTCGCCAGCGGCGGTGTGCAGGGCGGCGCGCTGATCATCCTCGGCGAGGACTACGGCGAGGGCTCGAGCATCATGCAGGAGCGCTCGCACGCGTTCGCGATGAAGTCGCAGATGTGGCTGCTCGACCCGCGCCCGAACGTCAGCGCGATCGTCGACGCGGTGGAGACCGGCTTCGAGCTGTCCGAGGCCAGCAGCACGCCGGTGATGCTGGACCTGCGGTTGCGCTCGTGCCACCTGCACGGGTCGTTCGTCGCCAAGGACAACAGGCGTCCGCCGATGACGGTCAAGGACGCGATCGAGCACCCGACGCGCGACCCCAGCCGCATCGTGCTGCCGCCGGCGAGCTTCCTGCACGAGCGGGAGAAGGTCGAGGATCGCTGGCCGGCCGCCGTGCGCTTCATCCGCGAGCGGGGCCTCAACGAGGTCATCGCCGGCGACCACGGCGACGTCGGGATCATCACCCAGGGCGGGCTCTACAACACGCTCAACCGGTCGCTGGAGCTGCTCGGCTGCTCTGACGCGTTCGGCCGCTCCGACGTGCCGCTGTACGTCATGAACGTGACGTATCCCGTCGTGGACGAGGAGATCCTCGACTTCTGCGCCGGCAAGCGCGCGGTGCTGCTCGTCGAGGAGGGCCAGCCGGATTACATCGAGCAGAACCTCAACGCGATCCTGCGCCGCGCCGGCGTCACGACCGCCCTGCACGGCAAGGACCTGCTGCCCGTCGCCGGCGAGTACACCTCGGCGGCCGTCACCCGCGGCGTCGCCGCGTTCCTGCGCCGGTACCTGCCCGATGCGATCGAGCACGAGCCCGCGCTGCTGCGCGACGCCGAGGACCCGGCGAGCCCGTTCGCCTCGCCCGTCGCCGCTGACGCGGTCCTCCCCCGCCCTCCAGGGCTCTGCACGGGCTGTCCCGAGCGGCCGATCTTCAGCGGCCTCAAGCTCGCAGAGCGCGAGACCGGCGCCCATCACGTCAGCGCCGACATCGGCTGCCACCTGTTCTCGACCGTCGCCCCCTTCCACCTCGGCGCGACGACGATGGGCTACGGCCTGGGCTCGGCGGGAGCGGCCGCACTGAACTCGAAGGACGCCGACCGCCGGACGATCGCGGTCATGGGCGATGGCGGCTTCTGGCACAACGGCCTGACCAGCGGGGTCGGCAACGCCGTCTTCAACGAGAACGACCAACTGCTCGTGGTGGTCGACAACGCCTACAGCGCCGCGACCGGCGGGCAGGACGTCCTCTCCTCCCAGGCCCAGACTCCGAACCGCTCGACGCAGCATCCGATCGAGAAGGCCGCGCGCGGGGTCGGCGTCGAATGGGCCAGGACGATCGACGACACGTACGACGTCGGCGCGGTGCGCGACTCGTTCGTCGAGGCGCTCACGACCGACGAACCGGGGCCGAAGCTGCTGGTGATGCAGAGCGAGTGCCAGCTCAACCGCCAGCGCCGTGTCAAGCCCGAGATGCGCGCGGCGCTGAAGGAGGGCAAGCGGGTGGTCCGCGAGCGCTTCGGCGTCGACGCCGAGACCTGCACCGGCGACCATGCGTGCATCCGCATCTCCGGCTGCCCGTCGCTGTCGATCAAGTCCAACCCCGACCCGCTGCGGACCGATCCGGTCGCGACCGTCCTCGACAGCTGCGTCGGGTGCGGCGTCTGCGGGACCAACGCGCACGCGGCGGTGCTCTGCCCGTCCTTCTACCGCACGGACGTCGTGCAGAACCCGACGCGGCGCGACCGGATGCTGGCGAGGCTCCGGGCCTGGTGGATCAAGGTCGCCTCGCGCGGGATCGAGCGGCGCGCCGCGCGGTTCGAGGTCAGCTGATGTCGAGCTGGTCCGAGGGTCGACGCCCGCTGACGCTCGCGATCCTCGCCCTCGGCGGCGAGGGCGGCGGTGTGCTGGCCGACTGGATCGTCGCGACCGCCGAGCGCGCTGGCCACCACGCCCAGACCACCTCGGTGGCCGGGGTCGCGCAGCGCACCGGCGCGACCGTCTACTACGTCGAGCTGTTTCCGTCACAGCCGTCGGCCGAGTCGCCCACGGCCGACGCGCGCGCTCCCGTGCGCGACGAACCCGTGATGGGCGTCTTCCCCACGCCGGGCGAGGTCGACGTCGTGATCGCCTCCGAGCTGATGGAGTGCGGCCGTGCCGTCCAGCGCGGGTTCTCCACCGCCGACCGGACCACGCTCATCACCTCGACGAACCGGGTGTACTCGATCGACGAGAAGGTCGCGATGGGCGACGGCCGCGTCGACGACGCGGCCCTGCTCGACGCCGCGCGGAACGCGTCGAAGCGCCTCGTCGCGGCCGACTTCATGCAGCTCGCCGAGCAGGCCGGCAGCGTGATCAGCGCGTCGCTGTTCGGCGGGCTCGCGGGCTCCGGGGCGCTCCCGTTCGCGCGCGAGCAGTTCGAGGCGTCGATCCGCGTGTCCGGCAAGGCCGTCGATGCGTCGCTCGCCGCGTTCGCGGCCGGCTTCGAGGCGGCGACCGCCGACGCCACGCCGTCGCCGTCGTCCTCGGCGGCGAAGCTGATCGAGCTGCCGATCGCGCCCGGCGCGGCGTCGTCGCGCTCGACAGAGGAGCGCAAGGCGCACGAGGAAGCCGAGCGCACGGCGATCGCCGCCACGGACCCGGCGTCACTCGTCGGCCCAGAACTGCGCGACCTTGCCGAGCGCGTGGGCGACCTCCCTCCCGCCGCACGCTCGACGATCCTGCACGGGCTCGTCCGCACCGCCGTCTACCAGGATCACGCGTACGCGGAGCGCTACCTGGAACGGGTCGCGCGCTTCGCGGACGTCGACCCGGAGCGGGCCGGCGACGCGCGCCTGACGCGCGAGGCGGCCCGTCATGTCGCCCTCTGGATGTGTTACCAGGACACGATCCAGGTGGCGACGCAGAAGGTCCGGCGCAAGCGCATGGAACGGATCCGCGACGAGTCGCACGTGCGGCCCGGCCAGCTCGTGCAGGTGCGCGAGTTCCTGCACCCGCAGGCCGAGGAGATCGTCGACACGATGCCGACCTGGCTCGGAGGCCGGCTCGCGCGGTCGCGCGCGTTCGAGCGGGTCGTGCACGCGGCGACCCACAGAGGGATGATCCTCAACACCAGCTCGGTGGTGGGCTACACGCTGCTGACGACGATGGCCCGCGCGCGCCCCTTGCGCCCGCGGTCCGTGCGCTTCGTGCGCGAGCAGGCGGCGATCGAGCGCTGGCTCGCGCTCGCGCTCGACGTCGCCCGGACCGACGCCGCGCTCGCGTGCGAGATCGTCGAGTGCCAACGCGTCCTGAAGGGCTACGGCAGCACATACGCGCACGGCGGCGAGAGCTTCGCGACGCTGATGGACGCGGCGGACGCGCTGGTCGGCGCCGAGGCGGCGGCCACCCGCATGGCGGACCTGCGCGACGCCGCGCTGGCCGACGAGGACGGCGCCGCGCTGCGGACGAAGATCCACGACACAGGAGCAGCCGAATCACCATGGCGATCACCAGCGTCACCGACCTGACCTCCGACCTCGCGGCCGGTGCGGTCGACGTCGTCGACCTCACGCAGCCGCTGAGCGAGACGACCCCGGTCCTCGCGCTGCCCGAGCCGTTCGCGAACACGCCGCAGCTCTCGCGCCGGCGACTCAGCCGCTTCGACGACGCCGGCCCCGCATGGGCGTGGGACGTGTTGGAGCTCGGCGAGCACACGGGCACGCACCTGGACGCACCGATCCACTGGATCACGGGACGCGACGGCGAAGACGTAGCGGCGATCCCGCCGGCGCGACTCGTCGGGCCGGCGGTCGTCATCGACAAGACGAGCGAGGTCGCGGACGACCCGGGCTATCTCCTCACCGCCGAGGACCTGACGGCGTTCGAGGCCGAGCACGGCACGATCGCACCCGGCAGCTGGGTCCTCTTCCGCACCGGGTGGGGCGCACGCGCGGCGGACGCGGCCGCCTTCCTGAACGCCGGACCCGAAGGACCGGTGACCCCCGGCCCCGACGCCGACGCGGCACGGTGGCTCGCCGAGCATCCGGGCGTCGTCGGCTTCGGCGTCGAGACCGTCGGCATCGACGCCGGCGCCGCCGGCGGCTTCGAGCCGGGCTTCCCTGCGCACCATCACCTGCTCGGCAACGGGCGCTACGGCCTCACCCAGCTGGCGAACCTGGCGGCGCTGCCCGCCACGGGAGCGCTGCTCGTCGTCGCGCCGCTCAAGCTCGTCGGCGGCACCGGCAGCCCGTCGCGGGTGCTCGCGCTCGTCCCCACGGGCTAGACTCGATCGGCGCGCTCCGACTGCCGGGCACGCGAAGCAAGGAGGAGTGCCAGATGGATCCTGCGACCTACCAGGAGATTCTCCGGTTCGGTGAGACCGTCTGCAGCTCGCTGAGCTGCGAGACCGTGCAGAAGCGCATGCTTCCCGACTTCGTCCGCTTGACGGGCGGCGACATGGCCGGTGTCTGCCTGCTCGACCACCGGAGCCGTTTCACGCTCGTCTCCGTGCTGTCGGTCTCGCCGACGCTCCTCTACGAGATCGGAGAGGTCTCCGGTCCCACCGAATGCCCGTTGGTCCGGCGGGCGAACGCCGTCCGCTTCCCGGTCTACGACACGATGCTGTTCTCGGACGGCCGGACGTACGCGAGCACGTCGCAGGGCGCCGCGCTCGTCCGCTACGGCTTCGAGCACTGCCTCTCCGCCCCGCTGATCCACAACGGGCGGCTGATCGGCGTCGTCTCGATCGGGCGCGAGGCCGGCCGGCCCCCGTACACGATGCGGGAAGCGCAGATCGCCAGCCATCTCTCCCGCTTCGCCACGATCGCCCTCGCCAACGCCGAAGCGCACGAGGCGACCGCAACCGCGACCGCGAAGACGGAGGACCGCGGTCCGTCGGTGGTCGAGACGATCCGCTTCTCCGAGGCGCAGCGGGCGGCGGTGCGGATGGCGCACCGCAACGTGTCCGCCGAGGTCCGCGACGCGCTCTCGGCGCGGGAGCTGCAGGTCTTCGAGCTGCTGGTCGACGGCCTCACGAACGCCGAGATCGGTCACGAGCTCGGCATCGCGCTCAACACCGTCAAGCAGCACGTGCGGCACATCTACGAGAAGCTCGGGGCCCGCTCCCGCGTCGAAGCGGTCCGGATGAGCGCTCCGGCCGCCGCGGCGTAGCTCCGTAGCCGCCGCACGAGTAGCACCTGGGTGCTATTGCCCGGGGCCGCCCCGCGCGATTTCATCGATGCGTGCCTGCACCGTCGTCGCCTGAGCCGATCACCGCACTGGCCTGGGTCGTCGAACACCGCGAGCGGCTCGTGGAGGATCTGGCAGCCTGCTGCCGCATCCCGTCGGTCGCGTGCGAGGAACGCGGCGAGCTGGCGCGGATGGCGGACTGGCTCACCGAGCGGCTGCGCCCGCTGCTCGACGAGGTCGAGCAGCTCCCCGTCGCCGACGCGCCGCCCGCGGTCGTCGGCCGCGCGCGCGGCAGCGGCGCCGCGTCGGTCTTGCTGTACTCGCACTACGACGTCCAGCCCGCCGAGCCGTTGGACGCCTGGTCGGTGCCGCCGTTCGCGGCCCGGCCGGAGGGCGGGCGGCTCGTCGCGCGCGGCGTCGCCGACGACAAGGCCGACGTGATGGCCCGGGTGCATGCGCTCGAGGCGCTCCGCGCCACGGGCCGGCCGCTTCCGTGCACGGTCGTGTGGCTCTCGGAAGGCGCCGAGGAGACGGGCAGCGCCGGTCTCGCCGACTTCCTGCGAGCCGAGCACGAGCGCCTCGCCGCCGACGCCTGCCTGTGGGAGAGCTACCTGCTGCGCGACGACGGGCGCCCCGAGATCGGGTTCGGGTGCCGCGGGCTCGTCTACGTCGAGCTGACCCTGCGAACGCTGCGCCGTGACCAGCATTCGGCGTTCGCCGGCGTGTTCCGCTCTGCGCCGCTCGAGCTGGCGCGCGCGTTGGCGACGCTGGCCGCCGCGGACGGCCGGCCGACGATCGACGGCCTGGCCGAGCGCGCGCTGGCGTTCAACGCGGCCGACCTGAAGGCGGTGGCCGGGATCCCGGCGCCGTCGGCGGCCGAGGCCGCGCTCGACGGCCGCGACCCCTACGTCGACCGGGCGCGCGCCGAGCTCGGCCGCCGGCTGGTGACCGAGGCGACCGTCAACGTGGCGGGGATCGTCGCCGGCCACACCGACCCCGGGGCGAAGACCGTCCTCCCCGCCGAGGCGCGCGCGAAGCTCGACCTGCGCCTGGTGCCCGGCCAGACCCCCGGGGACGCGGTCGCGCTGCTGCGCGCGCACCTCGACCGGCGCGGGTTCGCCGACGTCGAGATCGACGTCCTGCACAGCGTCCCCGCCGCCAAGAGCGCGATCGACTTCCCGTTGGCCGAGGCCGTCACCCAGGCCGCGCGCGAGCTGCACGGCGAGCCGATCCGCTACCCGCTGGTGCCGGGCGGCGGGCCGCTGCACCTGCTGGAGGAGTCACTCGCGATCCCGACGGTGATGCCGCC
Organism: Conexibacter woesei DSM 14684; assembly: GCF_000025265.1. GTDB lineage: Bacteria > Actinomycetota > Thermoleophilia > Solirubrobacterales > Solirubrobacteraceae > Conexibacter > Conexibacter woesei. Next base: position 2,254,930 of record NC_013739.1, on the reverse strand, counting down.
CGGATCGACGCGGATGAGCAGCGGCATCCACGCTCCCGACGAGCACGTCCTGATCGACGACTACCTCACCCACGTCGCCTTCACGATCCGGACGCTCGAACTGCTCGGAGAGCTGTCCGACGCCCACACACAACGAGGAACACGACGAAATGGCTGACACGACGTACGCGAGCTTCCGCCGCGTCCTGGCTCACGTGCCGACGCCGGTGGTCGTCGTCGCGGCGTTCGACGACGCGCCGATCGGGCTGGCGGTGGGGTCGTTCACGTCGATCTCGCTCGATCCGCCGCTGGTCGGCTTCTTCGTCGATCACCGCTCGTCGACCTGGCCGCGCGTCGCGCGGGCAGGCGGCTTCACGGTCAACGTCCTGGCCGACAGCCAGGAGGAGCTCGGCCGGCGCTTCGGGACCAAGGGCGCCGATCGCTTCGCCGGTGTCAGCTGGCGCGCCGGACGCGCCGGGGCGCCGCTGCTCGACGGAGCGCTCGCATGGATCGAGTGCGAGCTCGAAGAGGTGATCGAGACGGGCGACCATCAGCTCGTGATGGGCGCGGTGCGGCGGCTGGAGGCGCGCGACGGAGCGTCGCCGCTGGTCTTCCACCGGAGCGGCTTCGCGCGCCTCGAGACGGAGCAGGAGCGATGACGGCGCAGCCCGCCGCGTACGCTGACACGCGCTCGCTCGACGAGATCTCGGCCGCGATCGAGGCGATCGCCGCCGGCGAGCCGGTCGTCGTCATCGGCCAGTCCGCCGCGGCGCGTGCGGTCTTGACGATTGCGGCCGCCGACGCGACCGCGGGCGACGTCACCCGCATGGCCGCAGAGGCCCGCGGCGTCGTCTGCGCGGCGGCGACGACGGAGCGGCTCGACGAGTTGGAGATCCCGCCGCTGACGGGCCGCAGCGGCCTCGCACGCCACGCGGAGACGCGTGTCGGCGTCGACCACCGCGAGTGCCTCCACGACGCGATGTCGGCCGCGGCGCGCGCCCAGACGGCGCGGGCGCTCGCGGATCCGTCGCTGCGCGCGTCGGACTTCTCGGTCCCTGGCCGGCTGTTCCCGCTGGCGGCGCGCTCCGGCGGCGTCTTGCGCCGTGCCGACCCCGTCGAGGCGGCGGTCGACCTCGCCCGGCTGGCGGGAGTGACGCCCGTCGCGCTGCTGTGCGAGATCGTCGGCGACGACGGCGCGCCGGCCTCGATCCCCGCGGCGATGCGCCTGGCGCGCCGCACAGGGGCGCCGGTCGTGTCGGTCGACGCGCTCGTGCGCTTTCGCCTCGACCGGGATCTGCTCGTCCGGCGCGTGGTCGAGACGGCCCTGCCGCTGCCGGCCGGGCCGTTCCGCGCGATCGGCTACGAGAGCGCCGCGGGAGCGGCGGACCACGTCGCGCTGGCGCTCGGAGACCCGGCGGCGCCGGGCGCTCCGCGGTTCGTGCACCTGCGCTGCGGCGGCGAGGCGCTCGGCTTGTGCGGGTGCCGTGCCAGGCTCGATTCGGCGCTGGCGGAGATAGCCGCCGCCGGCGACGGCGTGCTCGCCGTCCTCGCCGGCGAGGACCGGCCGAGCATCACGACGCAGCCGCGATGCGCAACGTCGGCCTCGCCGCAGGAGCTGCCGCGGCTGCTCGCCGGGATCGCGCGCAGCATCTTCGGCGACCTCGGCATCCGCGACCTCGGCATCCGGTAGCCGAGGCGCGAAGGGCGGCGGCGAGCCGGCGCGGCGGTCAGCCGCCCGCCGCCAGCTCGCCCAGCGCCGCCGTCAGGCGGTCGACCTCGGCGGCCGTGTTGTAGTGGATCAGACCGAGGCGGACCGCCTCGTCCGGATAGGGCAGGCGGTCCGCGAGCCCGGCCGCGTAGTAGTGGGTGTGATGCCAGACGCCGATCCCTTGCTCGGCCAGGCGCTCGGCGACCTGCCGTGCCGGCACGCCCTCGACGTTGAGCAGGAACGTCGGCACCCGCTCCGCGAGGCCGGGGCCGTAGACGGTCACGCCGTCGGGGAGGGCGTCCCAGAGGCGGCGGGCCAGCTCCTGCTCGTACGCGCTCAGCGCCGACATGCCGCCGAGCGAGTCGAGGTAGGCGACCGTCGCCGACAGCCCCGCGAGCTGCTCGTACGGCGAGGTCCCGGTCTCGAAGCGCCGGCCCAGCGGCTCCGTCGGCGCCGGGCGCACCTTGTAGGGACGCCAGCCTTCGGCGGTCTCCGGCCGCACGTGCGCGACGCCCATGTGCGGTCCGCAGAACTTGTAGGGCGAGCAGAGCAGGACGTCGGCGCCGAGCGCCGCGACGTCGATCGGCTCGTGGGCCGCGTAGTGCACCGCGTCGACCCACGACAGCGCGCCGGCCTCGCGCGCGAGGCGGCACACGCGCGGCGCGTCGATCCGCGTGCCCATCGCGTTGGACGCCCACGGGAACGCGACGATCCGCGTGCGCTCGGACAGCTTGCGCTCGAGGTCGTCGTAGTCGAGCCGGTAGTCGTCGGTCACGTCGACGAACGTCACCGTGATCCCGATGTCCTCGGCCAGCTCCAGCCACGGCGCGACGTTGGCGTCGTGGTCCAAGCGGGTCACGAGCACCTCGTCGCCCGGCCCGAAGCCGCGCGTGGCGGTCCGGCTGAGGACGAAGTTCAGCGACGTCATGTTCGCCCCGAAGACGATGTCGTCGCCCGAGCCGCCCAGGAACCGCCCGGCGGCCGCCTTCGCCTCGGCGAGGATCGCCTCGACGCGACGCCCGGTCGCGTACGGCGCACCCAGGTTGCCGCTGGCCTCCCGCAGAGCGCGGGCGATCGCCTCGCCGACCTCGTCGGGCACCTGGCTGCCGCCCGCCGCGTCGAAGTACGCGAACGCGCCGTCGCGCAGCGACGCGAAGCGCGCGCGCAGCGCATCGACGTCGAGCCCCGCGTCTCGTCGTGATCCAACCGCCATCGGCCTCGTTCCCTTCGTCTCGTTGTCCATCAGGTGGTCGAGCGCGCGACGGTCGTGTCCGCCAGCTCGCCGACGGCCTTGACCCGGACGCGCAGCATCCGGTCCTCCATGTACGGCACCGGGGCGTCCTCGACCTCGACGATCCGCACGCTGTCGCGCACCGCGCCGTTGGCGACGGCACGGTCGATCGCGGCGCTCCGCGCACGCTCGAGGATCCGCTCGCGCCCGTCGTCGAGCGACTCGATCTGGTCGAGCTCGCCGCTGACCTGCGCGATCGCGGCGCCGACCGCGTTGGCGACCTCGTAGTGCTCGGGCCGCACGACCTGCGATGCGCCGGCGAGCTGGTCGTCGACGAGGATGCTGCCGCCGCCGACGACGATCACCGGCTCCGGGTGGCGCGCCAGCTTGATGCGATCGAGCGCGTCCTCGGTCATCGCGCGCATGAGGTCCAGGCCGCGCTGCGCGAGCGCCGGGTCGACGCCGGACGCCAGCGCCGGCTCCCCCACCTGCGCCCGTCCGCCGGCGACGGCGAGGTCGGTGGCGGTGAGCGTGTCGCCGCCGAAGACGAGCGCGCGATCGGTGATCGCGTAGCCGACGCTGTCGGGGCCCAGTCTCGGCTGCTCGCCGCGCACGACGCTGCCGCCGCCGAGGCCGAACGAGATCAGGTCGGGCATGCGGAAGTTGGTGCGCACGTCGCCGAACGTCGCCGAGACGGCCGACTCGCGCGGGAACCCGTGCACGAGCGCGCCGATGTCGGAGGTCGTGCCGCCGACGTCGAGCACGAGCGCGTCGGCGAGCCCGGACAGGAACGCCGCGCCGCGCATGCTGTTCGTCGGCCCTGACGCGAACGTCAGCACCGGATAGCGCTCCGCCATCTCCGACGACATCAGCGTGCCGTCGTTCTGCGTCAGGTAGAGCGGCGCGTCGATGCCCAGCTCGGTCAGGCTGCGGCGGAACGACTGCACCGTCGTCGCCGCCAGCGGCCGCAGCGCGGCGTTGATCGCCGTCGCGTTCTCGCGCTCGAGCAGGCCGAGCCGCCCGATCTCGTGCGAGAGCGTGACCGTCAGCTCCGGCGCCTCGCAGGCGAGCAGCTCTGCGACGTGCTGCTCCATCGTCGGCGTGACCGGCGAGAACACCGCGGTGACGGCCACCGACTTCACGCCCTCGCCGACCAGCTCGCGGCCGATCCGCGAGATCTCCGCCGGGTCCAGCGCCGACAGCTCGCGGCCGTCGTACTCGTTGCCGCCGTGCGCGAGGCGCCAGTGCGCGCCGATCGCGGCGCGCAGGTCCTCCGGCCAGTCGTCGAACGGGTCGACGGCCTGGGCGGCCGGCAGGCCGAGCCGCACGATCGCGGTCGGTGCCAGGCGCCGGCGCTCGATCACCGCGTTGGTGAAGTGCGTCGTGCCGATCATCACCGCCGTCAGGTCGCCGCGGTCCAAGCCGGAGGAGCGCAGCAGCGACTCGATCGCCGTCACGATCCCCGACATCACGTCCGCGGTCGTCGAGGTCTTGATCTTCGCGACGACGGTCGCGCCGTGCATCAGGACGGCGTCGGTGTTCGTGCCGCCGACGTCGATGCCGATCCTCATCGGACCACCTCCATCGGCTCGTAGGGAAGGTCGTAGCCGAACGCCGGCGGGCCGACGACGTCCAGCGCCTCGGGCGTGCGCAGCAGCTCCGAGCACGGAACACCCAGGATCGCGACGCGGTAGCCGTAGCGCAGCCGCTCGACCGTGATCGGCTCGCCGTCCTCGCGGTTGACCATGCAGATCAGGTCCGGCACGGTCGCGACAACCTCGCCATCGCGCCACGCGACGAGGTACTCGTTCTGGAACGAGATCGTCAGCTGCGCGCCGGCGTCGCCGCCGAACCCGTCGAGCACGAGCTGGCCGCGCGCGAAGCCGTCGGTGCTGCGCCGCTCGACGTCGACGACCTTGCCCTCGAACAGCACGCGACCGCCGGCCGCCTCGAGCACCCCGTCGAGCACGTCCTCGTCGCGGGCGGCGCGGGCGCGGCGGACGCGGTCGCCGAGCGCGCGCGCCCACGACAGCGTCCCGCCGATCGCCGTGCGCTTGGCGTCCGCGCCGGACATGTACGCCACCGCGCAGCCGACGAAGCCGCCCATCTGCACCGCGCTGGAGCGCGTCAGCCGTTCCAGCCAGTGGTCGTCGACGCCGCGCGGGTAGACGATCTGGTTGCCCTTCTCGTCCGCCAAGGCGCACGGGAACGGCGAGACGCCGTAGATGAAGTACGTGATCATCGGGAGGGTCGGAAACGCGCGCCCCATCCCGTCGGCGTCGACCATCGGGATGCCGAGCGTCGCGGCGATGATCATCGGCTCGATCGAGTTGCCGCCGCCGATCTCCGCGGGCAGGATCGCGTCGATCCGGTGCCCGACGTGCTCCTCGAGCGCGCGAACCGCGTCGGTCGTCTCACTGCCGCGGGGGAGCTTCTCGACCGCGATCGTCGGCGCGCCCATGCCGCCCGCGGTGCAGAGGCGCCACTCGTCGGGGACGTCCTCCAGCGCGATCACCTCGATCTCGTGGCCCGCACGCAGCAGCTTGCGCGCCCGCAGCTTGCCGACGTACGGGTTGCCCCCGCCGCCGGTCCCGAGGATGCCGGCGCCGATCACGATCGACTCCAGCGCGTCCTCTTCCACCCGCCAGCTGCTCATCGCGCCTCCCTGCGCCAGGCGGGCAGCGCGTACGCCGACCCGCTGTGGTGGACTCCGAGCATCAGCTGCGAGACGACCGCGCCGACCGCTGCCACGGTCGGATCGATCACCGGGACGTCGTGGTGGGCGAGCGCCGCACGGAAGGCGCTCGTCACCCCGCACATCCCGGTGCAGCCGAGGATCACGACATCCGCGCCGTCCTCCCCGATCGCGCGCTCGGCCTGCTCCACCAGGCCGGTGACCAGCCGGTCGCGATCGCGCATCTCCGCCACCGCCATCTCGACGCTGCGCACCGACGCCAGCCGCTCGCGGCCCACGTAGGCGTGCGCCTGCTCGGCGACGATCGGCGCGCCGCTGGCCGCCGGCAGGATGACCGAGAAGCGGCCGCCCAGCGTGCTCGCCAGCGTCATCGCCGACTGCCCCGGCGCCGCGACCGGCAGATGCGTCAGCTCGCGCGCGGCGCCGACCGCGGGGTCCATGAAGCAGTTCAGCACGACGCCGTCGACGCCGTCCGCGGCGGCGGCCACGACCGCGTCGAGCATCGCCGGCACGGCACGGGCCTCGTCGGTGCGGGACTCGATCGACGACGGCCCCTCCGTCAGCCAGCCGGCCTCCGCCTGCACGAAGGACGGCAGCCGCGGGATGACGTCGTCGTCGAGGACCCCCTTCACGACTGGGGTCAGGATCTGGATGCGGATGGTGTCTCCTTGGGTCATGCGCGCACCGGCCACTGCGGCCGCACGTGGTCGAAGCCGAGGCGGTCGAAGACGCTGGTGGTGACCGCGTCGGTCTCTCTGACGATCGCCTCGGCGTCGATCGTCGTCAGCTCGCCCGCGTCGACGACGACGTCGCCGTCGACGACGACGGTGTGGGTCGAGTGCCCCGTCGCGGTGTAGACGAGGTCGGCGATCGGGTTGGCCAGCGCGCGCGGCTGCCACTCCGGGCCCGTCGTGTCGAAGACGACCATGTCGGCCCGCTTGCCGACCTCCAGCGAGCCGATCTCGTCGTCCCAGCGCAATGCGCGCGCCCCGTCGATCGTGGCCATCTCGAACGCCTTGTGCGCCCCGATCGCCAGCGGATCGGTGCGGGCGTCCCGATGCGCGCACGCTGCCAGGTACATCACGCGCACCAGGTCGAGGAAGCGGCTGACGCACGCCGCGTCGGCTCCCAACCCGACCGGGACGCCAGCCTCGACGAGCTCGGGAATGGAGCCGTGGCCGATCATCCCGAACCCCCCGAACATGCTCTGCGACGGGCAGTGGACCGCCCCGACGCCGTGCCGCACGAAGGCGGCGATGTCGTCCTCGTGCAGCCAGCCGATGTGCGCGAGCACCGTCGGGCCGGACAGCACGCCGAGCGACGCGTAGCGCTCCACGTGCGGGTTGCGCCCGCCGCCATGGTCGTCGGGCGTGTGGCCGTGGAAGTGGCCCAGGATGCCGACGTCGAGCGCGGAGGCCTGCGCGACGACGGCGGCGCACAGCTCGTCGCTGACGCTGAGCGGGAGATCGACGCTGAAGCGCGCGCGGATGCGCCCGGCCGCCGCTCCGTTCCACCGCTCGACGGCCTCCGTCGCGAGCCCGACGAGGGTGTCGACGTCCTCGGCGATCGGGAGTCTGAACGGCCCGGAGACGTCGCTGGTCAGGCGCGCGACGACGCCGCGGATGCCCGTGTCGATCGCCGCCTGCGCGATCGCGTGCGGCTGGCGTCCGCCGCCGTCCAGGAAGCAGGTCGTGCCGTTGCGGAGCATCTCGGCAAAGTTCGCGCGTGCCGAGACGTAGGCCTCGTCATGCGTGATGCCGTACTCGAACGGGACCGCGTACCTGCCGACGCGGGTCATCACGTCGCCGACGTCGTCGACCATCCCGCGGGCGATGTAGTACTGCGCGTGGCAGTGGCCGTCGATCAGCCCCGGGGTCAGCAGGCCGGTCGGGACGTCGATCACGCGGGCGGCGTCGAACGCCCGCTCGAGCTGGCCCGCCTTGCCGACCGCGACGATCCGGCCGCCCGACACGGCGACGGCGCCGTCGCGCAGGATCTCGCGGGCCGGGTTCATCGTCGCGACGGCGCCCGCGCACACCAGCAGGTCCGCGGAGGCACGTTGTTCGATGCTGTTCGTGGTCATGGTGCCTGTCCGAAGTCGACGCCGAGATAGCCGGCCAGGAGGGCGTCCTGATCGAGGCCGGACGGGGAGCCGTCGTAGGTGACGGCGCCCTTGTTGAGCAGGACGACGTGGTCGGCGAGGTCGAGCGCCTGCGCGACGTACTGCTCGACGATCAGCATCGCCACCCCGGTCGCGGCCAGGTCGCGCAGCGCGGTGAAGATCTGCTCGACGATCAGCGGCGCGAGGCCCATCGAGACCTCGTCGAGCAGGATCACCCTGGGTCGTGCGACGTAGGCGCGCGCGAGCGCGAGCATCTGCTGCTGCCCGCCGGACAGATGGCCGGCGTGGTGGTCGAGCCGGCTCTCGAGGTCCGGAAAGGCGTCGAGCGCGCGCTCGAGCGCCTCGCCCCGGCCGTCGCCGCCGATCGCGACGTCGTGCAGGCGCAGGTTCTCGCGCACCGTGAGGCTGCGGAAGATGCCGCGGCCTTCGGGGATCAGGCACAGGCCTGCCCGCGCGCGCCGATGCGGCGCCAGCGGCGTGACGTCCTGCCCGAACAGGCGGACCTGCCCGCCGGCGGGCCGGACGGTGCCGGCGGCGGCACGCAGCGTGGTCGTCTTGCCGGCGCCGTTGGGACCCAGCAGCGCGACGACCTGACCCGGTCGAACCCGGAGCGAGAGGTCGCGCAGCACCGTCGTCGTGCCGTAGCCGGCGTCGACGCGGTCGAGCTCGAGGGCGCATGCCGCGATCGCGGCCGGTGATGCGTGCGGGTTCATGAGCGAGTGCCCTCCGGCTGGGGGCCGAAGGCGTCGGAGCTGTGGCCGAGGTAGGCGGCCTGCACTGCCGCGGAGGCCACCACCTCGCCCACGCTGCCTGCGGCGATCTTCGTGCCGAAGTCCAGGACGTGGACCTCGTCGCAGATGCTCGTGATCAGGGACATGTCGTGCTCGACCAGCAGGATCCCGACCCCGCGCTGCTCGACGATCTCGGTCAGGATCCGGCCGAAGCGCTCGGTCTCGACCTTGTCCAGCCCCGAGGAGGGCTCGTCGAGCAGCAGGATCTCGTAGCGGCCCGCCGCGCACCGCGCAAGCTCGACCATCCGCCGCTGCCCGGTCGCCAGCGACGCGACCTGCCGGTCTGCAAGCTCCCCCAGCCCGCACATCGCGAGCGCCTCGTCGGTCCGCTGCCGGACCAGCCTGCGCTGACGCCGCGATGCGATCAGATGCGCAAGCGGGTTGAAGCCGGCGAACCCGGCTTCGCAACCGAGCGCGACGTTGTCGCGCACCGTCCCGGAGTCGAACAGCTCCATCTGCTGGAACGTGCGGCCCAAGCCGCGCCGCGCACGGACCGCCGGCCCGAAGCGCGACAGCAGCCGGTCGTCGAGCAGCACCTGCCCGCCGGACCGGTTGACCAGCCCGCTGCACGCGCCGAACACCGTCGACTTGCCGGCCCCGTTGGGCCCGATGAGTCCGGTGATCGTGCCCGGGCGGGCGTCCAACGTGACCCCGTCGACCGCGACCAGACCGCCGAAGCGCACGGTCAGGTCCTCGACTCGCAAGCCCGTCCCACCGGCCGCTGCGGCGGCGGGCAGCGGAGCGGGTGCGGCCGTGGGGATCGCCGGCGGGCGGCGTCGGCTCGGCCACCTGACGGCGAGCCGATCGACGAGGGGGCGCAGCCACATCGGGGCGGTGCCGGCATCGGGCGGCATCACCGCGAACGCGATCGCGCTGCAGCCGAACAGCAGCATGAACGCGTAGGTGACGCTGGGGTCGGTGGAGATGTACGCCGGCGCCACCACCATCCCGAACGCCGCCATCACCGCGTACCACGGCACCCCTCCGACCGCGATCATCAGCACGGCGAACAGCTGCAGCGAGAGGATCGGCTGGTACTGGTCGCCGCCGACCAGGGTCTGCGCGGCGCCGTCCAGCACGCCGGCGACCGCGCCGATCGACGCCGAGAGGCAGAACACCAGCACGCGGCTGACGTTGACCGACGCGCCCGAGGCCGCAAGGCCCGTCGGGCTGTCGGACATCGCCCGCAGCAGCCGTCCCAGCCGGCTGCGGGTGATCCCGACGACCAGCAGCGCCACGATCGCCGTGACTGCCAGCGTGAAGTAGTAGAAGCCGGTGTCGCCCTCGAACGACACGCCGGCCAGCTCGGGGCGCGGAACCGTGAGACCCGCGCCCGCCCCGAACATGAAGTCCTGCGCGTAGAACATCTGCTGCAACGCGATCCCGAAGCCCAGCGTCGCCAACGCCAGGTACAACCCCGGGAAGCGGATCGCCGGCACCGCCAGCAGCGCGCCGATCGGCGCCGCGATCGCCGCCGCCGCCAGCAGCGCCGCCGGCCACGACCAGCCTTGGTCGACCGCGAGGTGCGAGAACGCCGCGACGCCGATCGCCATGAAGCTCACATGCGCCAACGACACCTGGCCGGAGGTCCGCACCAGCAGGCCGAGCGCCAGGAACAGCACAACGTACGCGAGGAACCGCGTCCAGGCCAGCATCTGGTCCGCGCCGAAGCTCGGCACCGCGACCAGCACGCCCAGCAGCACCAGCGCGCCCGCCAGGCGCACCGACGACGGCGCCGTCCACGCCGGCCGCGTCGCGCGGCGCAGGAACTCGGCCGCCGAAGGGCGGCGCACCCGCGGCGCGAAGACGAGCAGTCCGAACAGCACGAGGAACGGCAGGCTGCTCGCCAAGCCGCCCGCGATCCCGGTCGCGTCGACGAAGTACTTCTGCAGCAGCGACTGCCCGACGCCGATCGCCAACCCGCCGGCGTACGTCAGCGGCAAGCTGGAGAACCCGCCGATCGCGGCGGCGCCGAACGCGGTGACGACGAGGAAGGTGATCGACGTCGCGTCCAACGGCAGGAGCGGCGCGAGCAGCACGCCGGACGCGCCGGCCATCATCGAGCCGATGATCCACGCCGTGCGACGCACCCGCTGCGGCGCAACCCCCATCGAGTCGAGCAGCTCGGTGTCGTCGACCACCGCCCGCATCGCCAGCCCGGTCCGCGAACGCCGCAGGAACACCGTCAACCCGGCGGTCGCCAGCACGCCGACCGCGAACGTGATCAGCTGCGCGACGGTCACCGGCGTCCCGAACAGCTCGAACGAGTCGCTCGGCAGGAACGACGCGACCTGGCGCGACTCCCCCGGCGGGAACAGCAGCTGCAGGCCGCCCTGGACGGCAAGCAGCACGCCGACCATCGCGACGACCTTCATCGCCAGGCTCGCGCCGGCCAGCAGGTCCGCGATCCGCGCCAGCAGGAGTCCCACCAGCGGCGCCCCGACCAGTACCACGAGCGCCGCCGCCAGCGGCCACGACACGCCGTGCAGATCACGCAGCCAGTAGAACCCGAACGCCGCCGCGCTCGCCAGCGCCCCGTGCGCGAAGTTGAAGATCCCCGACGTCTTGTACGTCAACACCAAGCCGACCGCGGCAAGCGCGAAGACCGAGCCGATCGTCAACCCGGCGACGATGAAGGGCAACACGCGAGTCTCACCCTCTCCGCATCGAGCGGTCAGCCGAGGCGGCGTAGTCCGCCTCGCGCTGGAGGCGGGACAGCACCCAGTCGAACCGCCCGTCCGTGGTCCGCGCGTCCACGGAGCGCTGGAACGTGAAGAACTCCGTGAACGACTGCGGCGTCCGGTCGCCGGCGATGACGCGGTCGGTGCGCTCGTCCACCTCGTAGCTGATCCACGTCGCGGTGAAGCGCACGGTCAGGGCGTCGAACGCGTTGCCGTGAACGACCTTGACCGGCGCGAGCGAGTCGACGCGCATGCCCTCGAGGACGTTGCGCTTGTGCTCGTCGACGAACATCTGCACGTTGGCGCTCCAGCTCTTGTGCAGGCCGGGGCTCATCAACGGCCGCGCCGCCTCCCGGTCGCGGTCCTGCCACGCCTGCCCCAGCGCGAGGAACGCCTGCTCGGCGCGGCGCTCGAAGCCGGCCGGGTCGAACGCGGGGTCGGCCCGCCGGATGAGGGCGATGCCCTCATCCGGCGCGAGCGGCGAGACGACCGCCGCGTCGGTGCTGCCACCGGCGAGCGGCTCGTTCGCCATCACCGTGACGTCGACGCCGCAGTGGTCGCACGTGCCGTCGTCGTTCAGTTCGAGCCGCGCACTGCAGTTTGGGCAGTTGCTCGGGATCATGACTCTCCTTCCGAGCGCGCTATCCCGCCAGCGACTTCGCCAGCGCCGCCTCGGCGGGCGCCACCACGGCGTCGGGTGCGCAGGTCGGCTTGGCGTCGTTGGTCGCGACGAATTCACCGTTCGCGATCGTCCACGTGAACCAGCAGTGGATCGGATTGGCCTTGCCCTTGGTGTACGTCAGCGGAGGGACGATCCCACCGAGCGTCTCGTCCTTGATCGTGTAGAGCGCGGCCTGCAGCGACGAGTTGGTGATCGGGCCTCTCGCCTTCGCCGCGGCGGTGGCGATCATCTGCATGCCCGCCCACGCGAACAGCCCGTAGGAGCTGTCCTGCGAGGACCCGGAGAAGTCCGGCGCGTACTTCCCCAGCGCGTCGCGGTACTCCTTGACGCCGGGCACCGACGTGTCGAAGAACGGGGCGGCCCCGTCGAGGACGACGGCACCGTCATACGCGCTGTTCGTCTTCCACGCCTTGTCGGCGAAGAGGCCCACCAGCAGCTGCGGGATCCGCACGCCCTGCTGCACGCACTGCTCCGTGATCTTCGTCGCCACGGAGGCGCCGAACGAGACGAAGTAGGACGCCGCGCCGGAGTCCTTGACCTGCTGGCAGAAGGCCGTGTAGTCCGGCAGCGACGGCGACATCTTCGTCACCACCGGCAACGACAGCCCGACCGGCTCGGAGAAGCTCCGCATCAGCGCGACGATCTGCTCGTTCAGCGCGATCCCCGACTGGTATCCGACCGCACCCGTGTCGCCGACCTTCTTCAGCTCGGCGTCGAGTCCGTAGCCCAGCGTGATCGGGGACAGCGTGATCGGGAACACGTCCGAGGACGTGAGCGTCGTCACCCCGGCGATGCCCGAGATGACCGGCACCGATCTGCTCTCGGCGTACTTCACCCACGTGGCGTCGTTGAAGTCCTGCGAGAAGACCGCGACGACGTCGTCCTCCTCGATCAGCTTCTGCACCGCGGCGCGGCCGGCGCCGGTCGTGGCGCCGATGTCCTCGACGATCACGCGAACGTCGTGTCCGTCAAGCCCGCCCGCGGCGTTGACGGTCTCGGCCCATGCCTCCAGGACGTGCGGGGTCCCCTCCGCCGCGCCGGCAAGGCCGGAGAACGCGCCGATCGCACCGATGTTGACGGTCTTCCCAGCAGCACCGCCGTCGCCGTCGCCGTCGTTGCTGGAACCGCACCCGGCGGTGGTCATCACCAGGACGCCGACGACCGCAAGCCACGCGCACATGGCCACCTTGCGCTTCATCATCTCTCTCCTCTGCTGTGAGTGCGTCAGCGAAGCTTCGACAGGCGCTACAGCACCAACATCGGGCGCTCGTCGCGACCGAGCAGCGCCTTGCCGTGGATCTCGTACCCGAGCTGCGACGTCATGCCCGCGTGGCGCGAGCCGACGCCAAGGTCCCGCCAGATCCGCTGCAGCGGATTCGGCTCCGCGAAGCTGCCCGCGCCATGGGCGTTCACCAGCGTGTCGACCGCGCCGCGGAGCAGGTCGCAGATCCATCCGCACTCGGCGCGGATGTGCGCGCGCCGCTCGTACGGCAGATGCTCGCCGTTCGCCGCCGCGGCGTCGATCTCGTCGGCCGCGCGATAGGCGTGCAGATGCGCGGCGTCGATCCGCAGCGCCGCGTCGGCGAGCTGGATCTGGAAGCCCGTCGACTCGGCCTGCTTGCGGCTCGTGTAGCTGACGGGGCGCCGCGGCGCCGCCTCGCGGACCAGCTTCAGCGCGCCGCGGCCGAGCCCGAGCTGCGCGCCGACGAGCACGAGGAACTGCACCGCGCCCTGCGACGTCCGGTAGAGCGCCTCGTCGGTGTGCTCGGTCGGGACCTCGCCCTCGATCGCCGGCATCGTCCGCAGCACGCGGTGCTCCGGGACGAAGACGTCGTCGAGCACGAGCGTGTTGGAGCCCGTCCCGCGCATGCCGGCGACGAACCAGGTGTCCTCGACCACGCCGTCGGAGATCGGCACGAGCCCGACGCCGAGGTCGACCTGCACGCCCTGCTCGTCCACGAGCGGGAAGCCGACGTAGGCCCACTGCGCGTGGTAGATGCCGGAGACGTAGCCCCATCTGCCGCTGATCCGCCAGCCGCCGTCGACCCGCACGACGTCTCTGACCGGCGCCATCGTGCCGCACAGCAGCGCGCCCGGATCGGACTCCCAGACCTCGCGCTGCGCGCGGTCGGCGTACAGGCCGCCCATCACGCACGCGCCGTTGATGTTCTGGACCACCCAGCCAGTGGAGCCGCATGCCTCGGCAAGCGTCGAGGAGACCTCCAGCTGGGTCCGGATCGTCGTCTCCTGGCCCCCGAAGCGACGGGGCACGCCCAGCGACAGCAGGCCGGCTTCCTTGATCGCCTGCACGTTCTCCTCGCTGAGCCGCCGGTCGGCCTCGGCCTGGCCGGCGTTGCGTGCGAGCAGCGGCTGCAGCTCGACCGCGCGGCGCACGAGCTCCTCGGAGCTCAACGGGACGGATTCGATGGTGGACATCTGACAGCACCTCGTTTCTTGCTGATGTTCTCTTCGGCGATCGTCATCAGGTCGTTGCCGTCACCGTGCGGATGCGGCGTCCCGCAGCCTGTCCACGCGGTCGACGCGGGCCTCGATGCCGGCGCGCTCGATCGTCCACTCGCGGCCGATGCCGCGGCGCTTGCGCGGTCCCGGCTCCCGCTTGCGAGCGGCGCGTTCGCGCTCCGTCGCCTCAGCGTCGACGGTCCGCGTGGCGGCGTCGACGACGACGCCGTAGTCGGACTTCGCGCCGTCGAGCGAGACGTACTCGTCGAGCACGTCGTCGAGCACCGCGGCGGGGTCGCGGTCGAGCGGGTCGCCCCAGCCTCCGCCGCCGCCGCTCTGCGCGAAGATCGTCTTCGCCGGGTCGTACGCGACATGCGCGATCCCCAGCTCGCCGGCGATCATCTCGTCCGGCTCGCCCTCGTTGACGACGATGAAGTTCCCGGCGCCCTCGTAGCCGCCGACCCATCCCGGCAGCGGATGCACGAGCGACTGGGCGAGCAACATCGCCTTCACGTCGCTCGCGCCGCGGTCGACGCGCCGGATCGCCAGCGCCGGGGTCCCGCGCCACTGGCCCGGCGCCGCCGAGTCCGTCGACAGCTCGGTCTGCCGATACAGCGTCGGGCTCTGGATCTCGCTGAACTCGACGTTGACGGGGCTTGCGACGCTGAACGGCGTCGCCCACATCCCCCAGCCGTCCTGCTCGTACGCGGCGCTGCTCGACATCGAGACCATCGAGATGTCGACGAACATGAAGAAGCGCGGATTCCGCGACGAGATCGACTGGAACCGGTGCTCGCGCTCGTCGGTCCCGTACACCAGCGGGCCGGTGATGTCGATCGACGCGCTGCCGACGCGCTCCGGCGCGAACTGCTCGCACGCCTTCATCACCGCCGAGGCGATCTGGCAGCCGGCGGTCACCGTTCCGGTCATCGTCGGCGTCGGCGCCGTCGGGTGGACGATCGTGCCCTCCGGGAGGTGGATCGTCAGCGGCTCGAAGAAGCCCGCGTTGACTGGGATGTCGGGGCACAGCGCCGAGAGCACGATGCAGACGTAGGCGATCGTGTTCGGCCGCGCGCTGTTGATCAGCCCGTCGGTCTGCTCGTCCGAGCCGGCGAAGTCGACGGTCATCCGATCGTCGTCGATCGTCACCGCGACCTGAATCCTCAGATCGCTGTGGTCCGCCCAGTCGCCGTCGGCGTAGGAGTCCGCTGTGTACTCGCCGTCCGGCCAGCGGCGGAGCTGGTCGCGGAACTTGCGCTCCGAGTAGCCGAAGGTCCACTCGACCGCGTCCTCGACCGTCTCCAGGCCGTGCCGATCGACCAGCTCCCGCATGGCGCGCTCGCCGATCTGACACGCGCCGAGCATCGCCTCGATGTCGCCTTCGACGGCGATCGGAACCCGGTTGTTCGCGGTGATCCAGTCCCACACCTCGCGCCGGCGCTCGCCGCGCTCGTACAGCTTGAGCGGCGACAGGCGAAGGCCCTCCTGCCAGATGTCGCGGCAGTAGTAGTTGAGGTTCGGCGTCGGAGCGCCCTGATCCATCACGTGCAGCCGCGCGGCGGCGAGGAAGCGCGGCCGTCCGCCGAAGAAGATCGGGACGACGACGGTCCAGCATCCGCAGTGGCTCCCGCCGTGGTAGGGGTCGCCGATCAGCAGCACGTCGCCGGGATGCAGATCGCCGCGGAAGAAGTCCAGGCCGACCTGGCACGACGTCGTCAGGGCGAACGAGTGCGCGATGATCCCGGCGCGCCCGACCAGCTTGGCGGTCGTCCCGTCGTAGCTGTAGATCCCGCCCCCGCAGTCCTTGCCCTCGTTGACCTGCGGGTTGGGCGACGTGCGGCAGATCGTCTCGTAGAGCTGCTCGGCGCTCGTATCGATGTAGCTGCGGATGATCTCCGCGGTGATCGGATCAGACACGGTCCCCGCCAATCTGTGCGCCCTGCCCTGCGGGCAGGTCCTGGATAGCTGCGTCGAGCTCGTCGGCGCTCAGGCCGTAGACGTCTCGTGCCGTCGCCGGCGAGATGACCCCGTCGAGCACGTCGTCCACGACCGCCGTGCGCGCGCGCTCGGCGGGATCGCCGCAGCCGCCGCCGCCGGCCAGACGCAGCCGCAGCCGGTCCGCGGCGATCGCGGTGTCGGCGGCGCTGTGCGGCGCGGGCTGCCAGCCCTCGGGGGTGTGGAAGGCGACCTCGCCGGGGTCGCCCGGTGCGCCGCCCGCGAGGCCGCCGACGGCGGCGCCGGAGGCCTGCGTCCAGAGCGTGAAGAGGCGGTCCGGCGCGAGGACGACGATCGCCTCGACCCCGGGGGCTCCTCGCCACCGGCCAGCACCGGGGCTGTCCTGGACGAGTTCGAGGCGTTCGATGCGCATCGCGTGCTCGGTCTCCCACTGCTCGACCGAGGGGAGCTGCGCACGCGTGGCGAGCTGGGGACGTCCCCACCCGTCGCCTTCGGGCACGGCGCTGGCGCCGCCGACGCCCCAGCGCCCCAAGTCCAGCTGGTGGCTGCGGTCGTCGGCGGGCCGGCTGAGCACGAGCGGCCGCGGAACCGTGAGCGCCGGGACCGGGTGGGCGGCTGCCGGCCGCAGCGTCGTCGCGACGAGCTCGGTGACCTCGTTGCCGCAGTGCATCGGTCCCCAGCCGACCGGCGCGGGGTTGACCGGATGGACCACGGACCCGGGGCGCGTGCGCACCTGGACCGCGCGCAGCAGCCCGCTGTTGGCCGGGACCGTGTCGCCGAGCATCGCCAGCACCGCGCCGACGGCGCACGAGGCGGTGCTGCCGGCCGAGCTGTTGACGAACAGCTGGCGTTGGTCGTCGGATCGGCTGAAGTCCAGCACGAGCCTCGTCTCGTCCACGGTGGCGGCGAGCCGCACCGTGACCGGGCCGCCGGCATCGGCGTCGAGCCGCAGCGTCTGCTCGCCCTCGTAGGCCCCGGGCTCCCATGCGGCGATCGCGTTGCGGGCCAGCTGCTCGCTGTAGTCCTGCGCGTAGGCGAGCGCTCCCCGCACCGTCTCGACGCCGTAGCGGCCGATCAGCTCGGTCAGCCGCCGCTGGCCCAGCTCCAGCGCGGCGATGCCGGCCTCCAGCGTGCGGCGCGTCTCCTCGGCGCGGCGGCCGTTGAGCAGGAACACGTGAAGCATGTCGCGCACCGGCCGCCCGTGGCGCTGGATCTTCACCGGCGTGGCCGGATGGCCCTCCGCGAGGATTTCCGTGGCTGCGGGGTTGAGGCTGCCCGTCACCTGGCCGCCGACGTCTGCGACGCGCACGCGCGCCGCGAGGAACAGCACCAGCTCGTCGTCGATCGTCAACGGCGCCGTCAACGTCACGTCCTGCAGCCGCGTCCCGCCGGCGTAGGGATCGTTGGTCAGGATCACATCGCCGTCGTGGAGGTCGAACTCGAAGTACTCGACCACGTGCCCGACCGTCTGCGCCATCGAGGCGGTCTGCAACGGATCGTCGGTCGCGACGATCGCGCCGCTCGCGTCGGCGATCGCGATCGCGTACTCGCGCCCCTGGCTGATCTCGACCGTCGGCGCCGCGTTCGCGAGCACCGCGCCCAGCTCGTCCGGATACGCCAGCAGGGTCGTGCGCAGGATCTCCAGCTCCACCGGCGAGAGCGCGCCGGCGTCTTCGCCGCGGTGCTCGATGACGGTGCGCATCAGCCCACGACCTCGATCACGTAGGTCTCGTACTGGTCGAGCATCGCCTCCTGCTCGGCGCCGACGACGATCGTCGTCCCGGGCTCGTGGATGACCGCCGGACCCGTGACGACGTTGCCCGGCTGGATCGACGCGCCGTCGTAGATCGGCGTCTCGACGAACCCGCCGAGGCGCTCGAAGTACGCCTCGCGACTGCCGACCTTGGCGCCGCTGGAGTCCTCGTCGCCGAATCTTCTCGGGGCGGCGAGGGCGTCCATCGAGCGCAGCCCGGTCAGCTCCATGCGGATCGAGACGACCTGCACCGGCTCGCTCGGGCGCTTGTGCGCGTAGAGCTGCTCGTGCAGCTCGTGGAAGTCCGCGATCGCGCGCGAGAGGGTGACCGCCGAGATCTTCCGTGTGCGGGTCTGCAGCGGGACGATGACCTCGTGGACCTGCCCCTCGTAGCGGATGTCGAGGTAGCGCTCGAGACGTGTCGTCTCCGCTGGCGGCAGCATCTCCTCGGCGTCCTCCTGCACCTTCAGGAACAGGTCGGTCAGCTCGTCCGGGTCGATCGCCTCCATCGAGCGCACGTACGACTGCACGCGCGAGACCTTGAAGTCGGCGACCATGCCGCCGTAGGCGCTCAGCACGGACGCGTTGCGCGGCACCAGCACCGTCTTGATCCCGAGGTCGGTGGCCTGCACGCCGGCGTGGACCGCGCCGGCGCCGCCGAACGCCATCAGCGCGTAGTTGCGCGGGTCGCGGCCGCGCTTGACCGACACGTAGCGCAGCGCGTTCGACATGTCGCTGTTCGCGATCCGGAACACACCCACGGCCGCCTCAGTCACGGAGATCCCCAGCGGCTCTGCGACGTGCTCTTCGAACGCCGCCTCTGCGGCGGCGCGATCCAGGGCCATCTTGCCGCCCATGAAGCGCTGCGGGTCCATGAAGCCGAGCAGCAGGTTCGCGTCGGTCACCGTCGGGCGCGTGCCGCCACGGCCATAGCAGGCCGGCCCCGGCTGCGCCCCGGCGCTCTCCGGACCGACACGCAGCGCGCCCGCCTCGTCGACCCACGCGATCGACCCGCCGCCCGACCCGATCGTGTGGATGTCGACCAGCGGCACCGCCACGCGGTAGCGGCTGATCCAGTTGTCGACGCCGACCTCCGGCTTGCCCTCGTGGATCAGGCAGACGTCGTAGCTCGTGCCGCCCATGTCGGCCGTGATGACGTTTCTGTACCCCGAGCGCTCGCCGAGCTCCACCGCCGCGACGACGCCGCCCGCCGGGCCCGAGAGGACGGCGTCGACCCCGTGCTCGGCCGAGTAGCCGACGTCCATCACGCCGCCGTTGGACTGCACGACCACCAGCTCGCCGTCGAAGCCCGCCGAACGCAGCCCCTCGTCCAGCCGCCCCAGGTAGTTCTTCAGCAGCGGGCTCGTGTACGCGTTCACGACCGTGGTGCTGACGCGCTCGAACTCCCGGATCTGCGGCAGCACGTCACACGACAGCGTGATGAAGCACTCCGGGTGCTCCTCGCGCACGATCTCCGCCACCCGCCGCTCGTGCGCGTCGTTGACGAACGAGAACAGCAGGCACACCGCGACCGACTCGATCCCCGCCGCCTTCAGCTCCCGCGCGGCGTCGCGCACCTCGTCCTCGTCGAGCTCGACGACGACCTTCCCCTGGTCGTCGATCCGCTCCGACACGCCCTTGATGAAGCGCCGCCGCACGATCGGATGCGGCGCCGGCAGTCTCAGATCGAACAGGCTCTCCTTGTAGCCGCGACGCAGCTCCAGGATGTCGCGAAAGCCTCTCGTCGTGATCAGGCCCGTCGGCGTCCCCCGGTACTCCAGCATCGCGTTCGTGACGACCGTCGTGCCGAGGATGAAGAACTCCGTCCCCGCCAGCAGCTCCCCCGGCTCCTTGCCGTAGTGCTCGGCGACGACGCCCACCGCCTCCAACACGGCCGTCGCCTCGTCATGCGGCCGCGACGACACCTTGCCCACGAACACGCCAGCCGCGCCGTCCGTCGCGACGACATCCGTGAAGGTCCCGCCAACATCCACTGCAACCGTGTAACTCACCCAGTACTTCCCCTCAGCGTGTTCACTTACATGACCGGATCTCACGCGACGCGGGGACGCGGTGCCGGGTTCATTCGTCCCGTCGATAAAACCGCGGCAGTCACCTCGCGGCAATAGCACGCGGGTGCTATTCGAAGCCAGTCCGCCGCCAATCCCGGCGGACTGCGGCGCACGGCTGGTCCTCTCACGTCCTTCCTACGTCGCTCTCACGAGGCGTTCACGGACGACTGACTCGATGGAGCCAGCAATGCCAATCAGGGGAGGACCCAGTGACCCGATCGACACGCCCGCTGCTCGCGCTGCTCACCGCAGCTCTCGCGGTGCTCGCGCTCGCCGCCTGCGGCAGCGACTCGTCCGACGACTCATCGACGTCGTCCGCGTCGAGTGACGAGGAGAAGGCGATGAAATTCCAGGACTGCCTGCGCGACAGAGGGATCGACATCCAGATGAGCGAGGACGGCGGCATGATGGCCAGAGCTGGCAGAGCGAGCGAGATGGCCAGCGGCAGAGATGACACGGAGGCGGCGATGGAGGAGTGCCGCGAGAGCACCGGCTGGGCCCCAGAGCCGCCGAGCGAGGAGCAGAGAGCCGAGATGCGCGACAGAGCGCTCGCGTTCGCGCGGTGCATGCGCGAGGAGGGCGTCGACGTGCCGGACCCCGCCGCGGACGGAAGAACGTTGATGAGTGTCGAAGGGAACAGAGCGGCGGTCGAGCGCGCCGCGGAGAGATGCGGCGGCCTCGAGGGCCCGGCGTCGGCACCGTCGGCGCCTGCGACGCCCGCGACGCCCGCGACGCCTGCGACGCCGTGAAACGCAGTCACGCAAGCAGCTCGAAGCCGGACAGCGCATCAACGTCGCGATCGCGCCGGCCTCGGGTCGATCTCCTGGCAGTCACCCTCCAGCGCGACCGTGAAGCGCGCGCCCGTGTTCCGTTCGACCCACTCGACCGAGCTGTCCTCCGTGACGTCGGTCAGCACCAAGCCACCGTCGCGCACCGCGAAGGTCGCATGCTCGGTGACGATCAGGTCGACCGGCCGGTCGGCGGTGAGCGGGAAGGGCGTCTCGGCGACGAGCTTCGGCGCGCCGTCCTTGGCGAGGTGGGTCGTCGCGACGATCACGCGCCGCGCGCCGACGAGCAGGTCCATCGCGCCGCCGACGCCGAGGATCGGCTTGCCGGGGATCGACCAGTTGGCGATCCGGCCGTGCTCGTCGAGCTGGAGCGCGCCGAGGATCGCCGTGTCGACGTGACCGCCGCGGATCATCGCGAACGACGCCGAGCTGGCGAAGTAGGAGGCGCCGGGCAGCTCGCTCACGGGCAGCTTGCCGGCGTTGACGAGGTTCGGATCGACCGCGTCCTCGGCCGGGGTCGGGCCGACGCCGAGCATGCCGTTCTCGGTCTGGAGGACGACGTCGACGCCGTCGGGCAGGTGGTCGGCGACGAGCGTCGGGATCCCGATCCCGAGGTTGACGATCTCGCCGTCGGTCAGGTGGGCGGCGACCCGCTTGGCGATCGCCGTGGCGACGGAGCTGCTCATGCGGATGCGCCCTCCGAGCGGACGACGTGGTCGACGAACAGGTGCGGCGTGACGATCTCCTCCGGCGCCAGCTCTCCGACCTCGACGATCTCGTCGACCTCCGCGATCACGGTGCGCGCGGCGGTCGCCATGTCGGGGTTGAAGTTGCGCGCCGTGCGCGTGTAGGCGAGGTTGCCGAGGCGGTCGGCCTTCGCGGCGCGGATCAGCGCCACGTCGGCGTTCAGCGGGAGCTGCAGCAGGTAGCGCTCGCCGTCGATCACGCGCTCGTCGCGGCCCTCCGCCAGCACGGTGCCTGCGCCGGTGCGGACGTAGAAGCCGCCGATCCCCGCACCGCCGGCGCGGATCGACTCCGCCAGCGTTCCCTGCGGCAGCAGCTCGACCTCGATCTCTCCGGCGAGGTGCGCCTCGACGACCTCGGGGTTGGAGGTGAAGTACGAGCCGATCGCCTTGCGCACGCGCCTGGCCGGAAGCAGCCGGCCGAGCCCGCGGCCGGGCTCGCCGAGGTTGTTGGAGATGACCGTGAGGTCGCGCGCGCCGTCAGCTTCGAGCAGCGCCGCGATCAGCGTCAGCGGCGCGCCGACGAGCCCGAAGCCGCCGACCATCACGGTGTCGCCGGGCGACACGCGGGCGAGCGCCTCGGCCGGGGTGCAGACGCGGATCATGCAGGCAGCCTGCCGGTCCACGGCCGCGCCCGCTCCAGCTGGCCGGCGAGCGACAGCAGCACGTCCTCGCGGCCGAGCTGGCCGAGGAAGTGGACGCCGATCGGCAGGCCCGACGGGGAGCGGTGCAGCGGGACCGACATCGCCGGCTGCCCGCTGACGTTGGCCAGCCGCGTGAACGGCGAGAAGCGCACGTAACGGGCGACCCGGTCGGCCGGCGCGGCGAACTCGCCAAGCACGAGCGGCGGCTGCGCCAGCGTCGGCGTGAGCCATGCGTCGAAGCCCTCCATGAACTCGTGCAGCAGGCGGGCAGCGCTGTCGATCGCCGTCAGCGCGCGCATGTGCTCGAAGGCCGTGTGCTCCCGTGCCGCCAGGTAGTGCTCCCACGTCAGCGCGTCGAAGCCGTCGGGCGACGGCTCGACGCCCGTCTCGCGGGCGACCTCGGCGACGAGCGAGCCCATCAGCTCGCGCCACAGCGTGAACCACGCCGCGGTCAGCTCGTCCGCGTCGAGCGGCGGCATCGCCTCCGTCACATGGTGGCCCAGCTCCTCGCACAGGCGTGCCGCCTGCTCGACCGCGGTGACGCACTCCTCGTGCACCGGGACCGCGGCGAGCGGCGACGTCGACAGCGCGATCCGCAGGCCGCCGCGCGGCGGAGCGGTCGCGGCCGCCAGCCAGCCGCCGGCCGGCGGCGGGGGCGCGTCGAGCAGCGACCCGCGAGCGCGCCCTGCCGTCAGGTCGAGCACGAGCGCGCTGTCGCGCACCGAGCGCGTCAGGACGTGGTTGCTCAGCACCCGGCACAGCAGCGCCCCGGCGTCCGGCTCGAGCGGCGTGCGGCCGAAGCTCGGCTTGAGGCCGAAGACCCCGCAGCACGAGGCCGGGATGCGGATCGACCCGCCGCCGTCGTTGCCGTGCGCCAGCGGCGTCATCCCAGCCGCGACCGCTGCCGCCGAGCCGCCGCTCGAGCCGCCGGCGGTGCGCGCGGGGTCCCACGGGTTGCGCGCCGGCCCGAACAGCTCGCTCTCGGTCGTCGGCGTGACGCCGA
Organism: Conexibacter woesei DSM 14684; assembly: GCF_000025265.1. GTDB lineage: Bacteria > Actinomycetota > Thermoleophilia > Solirubrobacterales > Solirubrobacteraceae > Conexibacter > Conexibacter woesei. The sequence goes on along the minus strand of NC_013739.1, from coordinate 2,231,622 downwards.
ACTCGGCGGTGTTCGTCTGCCCGATCGCGATCAGACCGGCGGCGCGGTACCGCCGCACCAGCTCGCTGTCGCGGACCGCGACCCGCCCCGCGCCGGCGCGCGAACCGTCGGTCGCGGGGAAGCCGGCCCGGCGGACCACCAGATCCTTGAGCAGCAGCGGCACCCCCGCGAGCGGCAGCGCGGGATCGACCGCGGCCGCCTCTTCCCGCGCCCGCTCGGCGGCGAGGTGGACGACGGCGTTCAGCCCCGGGTTCAGCCGCTCGACCTGGGCGATCGCCGCGTCGACCAGCTCCACCGGCGTCACCTGCCGGGCGCGGACCAGCTCCGCCTGCGCGATCGCGTCGAGCCCAGTCAGCTCGCGCGCGGTCTCGGCGGTCATCGCTCCTCCCTCATCGTCAGCGGGCGTGGTCGAGTCGCAGCTGGCCCAGGCCCTCGAAGCGGCGTCGCCGGCACCAGCGCGCCAGCTCGTCGAGCGAGGTCGAGAGCGAGCCGAACACGACGATCGTGTTGAAGCCCGACGGCATGCGGCACTCGGCCGTCCCGTACGTCACGGCGACCTCCCCGAAGGTCGGGTCCCACGAGAGGTCGCCCACCCGCGGCAGGCGCGTCTCGTTCTCCTTGTCCTGGAAGCCGAGCGGGAAGCGCTCCGCGCTCATCACGATGTCGCCGCTCCAGATCGCGTGGATCACCGGGATCTCGAGCGGCAGCCGCTCGGCGATCGCGGCGACGGTGCGCGGGGCGCCCTCGTCGAAGAGGACGCCCTCGCTCGCCCCGCCCTCCCACTCGAGCACGACCGGGGTCGAGCCGCGCCGCGCACGGCCCCAGTGCTGCTCCCAGTACCAGCTCTCCGGGCGCTCGTCCCGCTCAGCGGTCATGCTCTTTGCGCATCGTCAGGTGCTTGTGGAAGATCCGCGTCCGCACCTGCACTCTGTCGCCGAAGCCGCCGAGGCCGCGCGCGGCTGTCAGCTCCGGCGTCTCCCACACCTGGGGCCCGTCGACCTCGTAGACCGTCAGCTGGCGGCGCAGACCGGTCCCGTCGCTCGGGTGCGCGACCGCTCTGTAGCGCGTGCCGCTGCGGAACCCGGGCGCGGCGAGGATCTCGGGCAGGTGGACCTCGTCGTACCACCTGTCCCACTCGGCCTCGACGGCCGCGTCGACCTCCAGCGCGGCGACCATCACCCACTCGGGCAGCTGCTGCTCCATTGCTTCCTCGCTCTCCTCGTCGGGATCAGCCGCCGGACGGCGGCCAGGGGATCTCGCGGTAGACGTTGCGCGTGAACTCGACGCTCCCGTCGAGCGGCCCGAAGCTGCCCTGCGCCGGATAGTCCGGACTGGCGAAGACCTCGGGCCCGGTCAGCTCGTACATCGACATGTAGCGCAGCGGACCGTCGACGCTCTCGAAGCGCCGCGCGCTCACGACGCCCTCGACGGCCGCGACCTGCGCCATGTGCTCGGCGTACCAGGCGGTGTACGCCTCGTCCAGCTCGGGGCTCGTCGGCTGCGAGCGGACGACGAGCAGCAGCCTGCTCATCGCGCCGCCTCCCAGTCCCAGTGCTGGGCGATCGGCCGGTAGGCGGTGACGCGCGCGGTGCGCCCGCCGGCCGCGTCGGCGAGCGGCTGAGCGAAGCCGCCGGCGGCCGCGCCCGCCTCGGCCAGCGCCGCGGCCGCGGCGACGCCGTCGCACTCGATCAGGCCGAGCAGCCGGTCGGGGCCGGTGTTGAGCCAGCCGACGACCGGGTCGGGGCTCTGCCGCAGCAGCACCGCGCCGGCGACGTCGCGCTCGCGCGCGAGCCCCGGGAGCACCGCCTCGCGCCACGCCGCCTCCGCGGCGCCCGGGTCGCCGGCGTCGTGCTCGACGCGCACGACGACGAGCGGCCGGCCGCCGCGCAGGAGCCGCGGCGGCGTCGCGGCGAGCGGCTCGTAGACGTGCAGGTGCAGGTCGCTCGTGTGCGGCAGCAGGTCGCGGTCCCAGACGGCCCACTCCGACAGCGTGACCTCGTCGCGCGTGCCGGCGTCCTCGCCCAGCAGCAGCGGGAGCGCCGCGTGGTCGCGGATCTCGTACAGCGCGGCATAGCGCGGTCCCGGCGTGATCGCGACGTAGCGGTTGCCGCTCTCGTAGCCGGGCACCGCGACGAGCCGCGGGACGTGCAGGTGGTACCAGGTGTTCAGCTCCGCCTCCTTGGCGGGAGCGATCGACATCGTGGCGTCGAGCAGCAGCATCGCGTCCTCTCTCCGTGACCGCGGGCGCCGCTACGAGGCGACGCCCGCCTTCCGCGCGCCGGGGATCGACGCGACCAGCTTGGCCGTGTAGGGGTGGGTCGGGGCGTCGAGCACTCGCGCGACCGGCCCCTCCTCGACGACACGGCCCTGATGGACGACGTAGACGCGATCGGTCGCCTGGCGCGCCACAGCGAGGTCGTGCGTGATGAACAGGTAGCTCAGCCCCAGCTCCGCGCGCAGGTCGGCGAGCAGGTTGAGGATCTGCGCCTGCACCGAGACGTCCAGCGCCGAGACGGGCTCGTCGCAGACGATCAGCCGCGCGCCGGCGGCGAGCGCGCGGGCGATCGCGATCCGCTGCCGCTCCCCGCCCGAGAGCGCGATCGGCTTGCGCTCCGCATAGCGGGCCGGCAGCCCGACGCGCTCGATCAGCTCGCCGATCTGCGCGCGCGTCGGCCGTGCGGACGGGCGCGCGGCCAGCGCCGCCTCGCGCAGGCTCGTGCCGATCGAGAGGGCGGGGTTGAGCGACGAGGAGGGGTCCTGGAAGATCATCTGGATCGCGCTCGCGCCCGGCGACGCCTGCTCGCCGGCCAGCTCGATCGTCCCGCCCGTCGGCCGCTCCAGCCCAGCGATGCAGCGCGCCGTCGTCGTCTTGCCCGAGCCCGACTCGCCGACGATCCCGACGCTCTCGCCGCGCCCGACCGCGATCGAGACGTCGTGCACCGCGACGATCTCGGCACCGCGCGAGCCGCGGAAGACCTTCCGCAGCCCCTCGACGCGCAGCAGCGGCGCCGCGATCGCCGCGGCGGCTTCGGCAGCCGTCGCCTCCTCGGCCGGTCGCCGCGCCGCGGCCAGCCGCGCGCTCATCTCCTCGCCGATCTGCTCGATCCGCCGGCAGCGGGACAGGTGGCCGTCCGCGAGTGCCGTCAGCGGCGGCTCGCCCTCCCGGCACTCGGGCGCCGCCCAGCGGCAGCGCGTCTCGAACGCGCAGCGGCCGAGCACCTCCTCGCGCGGCGGGCAGAAGCCGGGGATCGCCGCGAGCCGTCTGACGCGCCGGTCAGCCGGCGGCTCCGACAGCAGCAGCTCGAGCGTGTAGGGGTGGCGCGGCGCGTCGTGCAACCGGCCGGCGGGCGCGACCTCGACGAGGCTGCCCGCGTAGAGCACGTAGACGCGGTCGCAGTTGGCGAACGCGACGCTGAGGTCGTGGGTGATCAGCAGCACGCCCATCCCGCGTGCGCCCTGGAGCCGCCGCAGCAGCCTGAGCACCTCCGCCTGCGTCGTGACGTCGAGCGCGGTCGACGGCTCGTCGGCGATCAGCAGGCTCGGGTCGTGCGCCAGCGCCGCCGCGATGCAGAGGCGCTGGCGCATCCCGCCCGAGAGCTGGAAGGGGTAGCGGTCGGCGCTGTCGGCGGTCAGACCGACCTCGGCGAGCCGCTCGGCGGCGGCGGCGCGGGCGCTCGCCGTCGCCCGCGCCATCCGCCCGCCCCTGCCCGGAGGGATCATCTGATCGAGGCAGCGCCGAACCGGGTTGAGCGTCGTGAACGGGTCCTGCATCACGACCGCCATCTCGCGACCGCGCAGCTCGGCCCGCTCGCGCTGCCCGAGCGCCATCAGGTCGCGGCCCTTGAAGCGGACCTCCCCGCTCGCCGTCACGCCGGGCGGAAGCAGCCCGAGGATCGCGCGCGCGGTCAGCGACTTGCCGCTGCCGGACTCGCCGACGAGCGCGACCGCCTCCCCCGCCCGCACCTCGAGGCCGACACCCGACGCGATCGGCCGCTCCCCCGCGCCGGCGCGGCTGGCGATCGCCAGGTCGCGCACGACGAGCAGCTCGCCGTGCGCGGGGGCCGTTCGCTGCTGCTCCTCGCGCATGCGCCGGTCAGCCGGCGACGGCGGCGGGAGCGACGACCCGCCGCTCGGCCGCGGCCTCGAGCAGCGCCGCGACGGCCAGCGCGACATGGTCGTGCCACGGTCTCGCGACGACCTGGACGGCGATCGGCAGGCCCTCGGGGGAGACGCCGAACGGCACGACCGCGCACGGCGCGCCGACGAGGCTGAACGGGGTCGTGTAGCTGATCGCGTGCTGCAGCTCGACGGCGCGCAGCTCGGCGCCGGCGGTGCCGCCGTGCGGCGGCGCCGGGACCGGGTAGACCGGGCACAGCACCACGTCGACGTCGTCCATGAATGCGAGCACGTCGGCGCGGTAGGCGTCCCAGCGCCGCAGCAGCCGGTAGAGGTCGAGACTCGACATGCCGCCCTCGTAGGAGGCCCAGACCTCGACCGTCAACGCGTGGCCGTCGCCTGGCAGCAGCCGATCGGCCAGCCGCGCGCCGGCGCCGGCGAGCACGTCCGCCGCCGCCCGCACGGTCGCCGCGGTCTCCGGCGTCGGCGCCGACAGCCCGTTGTCGGCGTGGACGGCGACACGCAGCCCCGCCGCCGCGACCGCCGCGGGGTCGCCGAGCGCGACGGGCGGGACGCCGCCGTCGCGGCCGTCCGGGCCGGCGATCACGCGCGTCATCGTGCCGAGGTCCTCGACGGTGCGGGCGAGCGAACCCACCTGGGTGCGGGGGTCGCTGATCGCGCCGATCGGCCCCTCGTCATCGAACACGCCCGTGACCGGGAGCAGGCCCTGCGTCGGCTTCAGGGCGCAGACGCCGCAGAAATGCGCGGGGATGCGGACGCTGCCGCCGGAGTCGGTCCCGATGCCCCAGGGCGAGCCGCCCGCCGCGATCACCGCCGCCTCGCCGCCGCTGCTCCCGCCGGGCGTGCGGGCGAGGTCGTGCGGGTTGTTCGTGCGGCCGTAGACCTCGTTGTCGGTCTCGACGCCGCTCCCCCACGGCGGGCAGTTCGTCTTGCCGAGCAGGATCGCGCCGGCCGCCCGCATGCGGGCGACGACGGTGGCGTCCCGCTCCGGCGTGGTCGCGGCCCGCTCGGGCGCGCCGGCAGCCGTGATCACGCCGGCGGTCTCGGTGTTGTCCTTGACCGTGAACGGGACGCCGTGGAGCGGTCCGACGGCCTCACCGCGCCCGAGCGCCTGGTCGGCGGCGCGCGCCTGGTCGGCGGCGCCGGCCGCGAGCTGCACCACCGCGTTGACGGTCGGGTTGATCGCGGCGATCCGATCGAGGTGCGCGTCGAGGACCTCCGTCGCGGACACCTCGCGTCGGGCGATCATCCGCGCCAGCGTCGTGGCGGAGGTGGCGGTCAGCTCATCGGTCGTACTCATGCCGGGGACTCTCTTCCAGTGCTGCGTCGTTTGAAAGCAGGGCGTGCTGGTCACGCCATTAGCGTTGGCGATGGCGAGCCCGGCGCGCGGTCAGGGTAGGCCGGCGCCGGGCACGTCGACGCGACGGCGCAGCACGACGCTGTCGCGCCGAGCCGGGTCGTGGTCGGGCCAATGCGGGCCCGCGCAGAGGTACAGGTCGCGCCGATCGGGACCACCGAGCGCGACGGCGTAGACGGTCAGCCCGGGCGTCTCGATCCGCTCGACGACCTCCCCGCCCTCGCGGACGCGCAGCGCGCCTGCGCCCGCGACGTCGCCGATCCAGACGGCCCCCTCCGCGTCGAGCGCCATCCCGTCCGGACAGACCGACAGCAGCGGCAGCTGCGCGGCGGGCGGCGCCGCGCCGCAGACGGCCGGTGGGCCGAAGCGCGCCCAGGTGCGGCGATTCTCCAGGCGGCCGTCGGCACGGACGTCGAACGCGCTGATGCGGCAGCCGTAGGTCTCGGCGACGAGCAGCGTCTCGCCGGCCGGGTCGAGCGTCATGCCGTTGGGGAACAGCAGGCCGTCGGCGACCGCGGTCGCCTCGCCCGACGGGTCGACGAGCGCGAGGCAGGCCGGCGCCAGCGGCGCGCCCCGCTCCAGGTCGGAGCCGAAGTTGCCGACGTACGCCCGCCCCAGCGGGTCGACGAGCATGTCGTTGAGCGGGCCGCCGGCGAGCGCCGCGAGGTCGGCGTGAAGGACGAGTCGGCCCTCCCGCTCCCGCAGCACGCGGCGATCCTCCATCGAGACGACCAGCAGCCGCCCGCGCGGGTCGAAGCCGAGCCCGGACGGCTGGTGCGCCAGCTCGTGAAGCGACTCGACCGCGCCGTCGGCGCCGAACGCGATCACCCGGCGGGTGTGGAAGTCGGAGACGAGCAGGCGGTCGTCGCGCCAGCGCGGGCTCTCCGGGAAGGAGAGCCCGCGCGCGAGGACCTCGAGCCCGCCCGCGCGGGCGGTCAGGCCGCCTCCATCTCGCGGAAGCGCTGCGCCGTCCAATCGACGATGTAGTCGGTCGCCATCGTCATGATGTCGACCTGGCAGTGCTCGGCGCCGCCGTCCTCGACCGTGAAGACCTTCAGGTCGCGCCGCGGGGCGTTGATCGCCTCGTCGCACGTCTTGCGCGCACGCCACAGCGGCGCCTGCTGGTCGTTCTCGCCGTGGATGACGAGGATCGGGCACTCGATCTTGTCGGCGAGGCCCTCGAGCGTCATCTGCTTGATGCGCTCCATCACCTCCTCGGGCTCCAGCCCGCCGAAGGTGCGGTGCTGCTTCGGCTTGAGCTTGCCGCGCGTGATCGAGTTGTACTCGTTGACGATCGTCTCCATGTCCCAGATCGCGCCCCACACGACGCACAGCTTCATGCGCTTCTCGAGCGCGGCGATGCGCGGCGCGTAGTAGCCGCCCTGGCTCATCGCGCAGATGCCGAGCCGCTCCATGTCGACGTCCGAGCGCGTCGCGAGGTAGTCGGCGGAGGCGGTGCCGGCGACCTCGATGTCGGCGCGGGTCGGCAGCCCCTTCAGGCGGATCGCCGTGCCGACGCCGGGGTGGTCGACGATCAGCAGCGAGACGCCCCGCTTGCTGAACTCGTTCTTGTAGCGCAGGTAGAGGTGCTCCTTGACCGAGTCGGCGCCGCCGAAGTGGATCACGCAGGGCGCCGGCCCGTCGCCCTCGGCGCGGATGAACAGCGCGTCGAGCGTCGTGTCCTCGTACGGGATCTCGACCAGCTCGACCGGGTCGCCGGACAGCTCGACCGCGCGGCGGAAGTTCTCCAGCCCGCGCACGTAGGCCTCGCGCCCGCGCGCGACGACGCGCGCATCGAGCGCGAACTCGCCGACGCTGAAGTACAGCGCCGCGCGGTAGTGCTTGCGCGCGGCCCCGAGCGGGAAGCCGGCCTCCGCGTCGGCCTTCGCCAGCCGCTCGAGCCGGTGGCCCATCTTCGTCCACGCCGCGAACCACTCCTCGTTCGCGCCGTGGTCCTCCACGCCGCGCCGGCTGAGCGTCTCGAGCGGGCGGCAGATCTCGTCGATCTCGGAGATCTCGCCGCCCGTCTGGAGCGCGCCCATCGCCATCAGCGACCACCAGTAGTTCGTCGAAAAGTATTGGAACATCCCGTTCACTCCTTGTTGCGTTCTGCTTTGGTCAGGGGGCGAAGTCGAGGACGCGCGCGGGCGTGCGCCGGCGCATCCGGTCGATCGCGTCGTCGTCGAGGCCGCGGGCGCGCAGCAGCGGCTCGATCGCCGTCGAGAGGTGGGCGTAGCCGACGCCGCCGTTGGCGTGCCACTGCGACGGCATGCAGATGTCGTGCGAGAGCAGCAGCCGGTCGGTCCAGCCTTCCTCGCACAGCGCGACCACCATCTCGACGCGCTCGGCGTCGTCGGGCAGGTGGAAGCCCTCGCTCGCGTAGTAGCTGTGGCCGAACAGGTCGAGCTCGACGATCGCGCCCGCGCGCAGCAGCTCGCGGTGGTAGTCGCGATCGAGCACGCAGTCCTGGTGGCCGGCGATCACCCGGCCGAGGTCGGTCACGCCCTCGGCGCCGATCAGCTCGATCAGCTCGAGCGCGTGGCGCGTCGAGCTGCACGCGTGGAGCGTGATCGGCGCGCCCGTCTCCAGGTGCGCGCGCGCCGCGGCGCGCACCACCTTCCGCTCCGCGGCGGTCGGCCGCGGGCTCGTGCCGATCTCGCCGATGATCCCCGCGCGCACGCCGGTGCCGTCGGCGCCGTCGCGCAGCTCCCCGATCAGCTCGGCGGCCAGCTCGTCGACGTCGCGCGCGGCCAGCTCCGGCGGATGCGAAGGGGCGACGTACCAGCCGCAGCCCATCACGACGTGCACGCCGGTCGCCTCCGACAGCGCCCGCAGCGCCAGCGGGTCGCGTCCGATGTCGCGCAGCGTGACGTCGACGATCGTGCCGCCGCCGGCCGCGCGGAAGCGCTCCAGCTCGCGCGTCGCGAGCGCGGGGTCGCCGAGCCGCAGCTCGCCGGCGCGCGGGTCGGCGACGCGCGGGTCGGCGACGCACGGCCCCGACGGCGCCGCCGGATCGGCGCGCGGTCCGTAGAGCGCCGTCAGGTCGCAGACGAGATGCTCGTGCGGGCAGACGACGCCGAGCGCCTCGGCCGGCACCGTCCCCGTCACCGTCTGGACGCCCATCTACCGCGCGCTCCCCCGGCTCGCGAGCCGCTCGTAGATCGCGCCGCCGACGAGGTTCACCGCGACCGCGGTCAGGATGATCGCGAGCGCCGGGACGATCGCCGCCCACGGGTTGGTGAAGACGTCGGCGCGGTTCTCGGCCAGCAGCCGGCCCCAGTTGGTCGAGCCCGGTCCGTCGCCGAGCCCGAGGAACGACAGGCTCGCGAGCGCGGAGATGCCGTACGTGAAGCTGAGGAAGAAGTTCGCCGCCAGCATCGGGTAGAGGTTCGGCAGCAGATGGCGGGTGAGCACGCGGACCGTCCCGAGGTCGAGCATGCGCGTCGCCTCGATGTACGGCTTGACCGTCTGCTCGATCGTCGCCGCGCGCACCAGGCGCAGCGGCTCGGGCACGAACAGCACGATCAGGACCGCGACGGCGGCCCAGTAGCCGCCGCCGATCACTCCGACGACGACGATCACGATCAGCAGCCCGGGCAGCGCCCAGAGCACGTCGACCGCGCGGCTGAGCACGACGTCGAGCCAGCCGCGGCGATATCCCATCAGCATCCCGAGCAGCGTCGCGATCGAGATCGCCCCGAAGGCGATCACCAGCGGCCCGCCGACCGCCGCCCGCGTCCCCGCGACCACGCGCGAGAAGACGTCGCGGCCGAGCGAGTCGGTGCCGGCGAGGTGCTGCGCGCTCGGTCCCTCCAGACGCGCCGTCACGTCGGCCCGCGCCGGGTCGTGCGTCTCGACCAGCCCGGGCACCAGGAAGCAGACGACGACCGCCGCCAGCACGAGCCCGGCGAGCAGCGTGACGACCGGCACGCGCGGGCGCGGCAGGCGCGACGCCAGGCCCGCGCGTTGCCGCCGCCCGGGAGCCGCCGGGTCGGTCAGCAGCGTGCTCATGCGCGGCCCTCCTCCGCGCGGATGCGCGGGTCTGCGACGAAGTAGAGAAGGTCGGTGACGAAGTTGACGGCGATCACGAACAACGCGATCAGGAACGTCGTCGCCTGCACGACCGGGATGTCCTGCTGCAGGATCGAGTCGGCCAGCAGCGAGCCGATGCCGTCCAGCCCGAACGTGATCTCCACCACCACCGCGGTCGAGATGAAGCCGACGAGCATCACGCTCGTCGTCGTGATCAGGGTGACGAGCGCGTTGCGCAGCACGAAGGCGCGCAGCAGCGTGGCGGGCGAGAAGCCGCGTGCGCGCGCGAAGGTGACGTAGTCCTGCTCGAGAATCCCGATCAGCTGGGGCCGCAGGTTCTTGAAGACGACGGCGACGCCGGTCAGCCCGAGCGTGAGCGCGGGCAGCGTCAGGTGCCACAGCCGGCCGCCGACGCCGCTGCCCTCGCCGAGCACGGGGAACCACCCGAGCGAGACCGCGAACCAGTACAGCAGGAGCGTGCCGACCGCGAAGGCGGGGGCGCTGAGCATGAAGATCGCGGCGTTCTGGCTCGCGCGGTCGAGCGCCGTGCCGCTGCGGTAGGCGGCGACCCCCGCGAGCAGCAGCCCGCACGCGAGCGCGAACAGCGCGCTCATCACGAACAGCGGCCCGGTCACGCCGAGCCGCTCGACGACCAGCGGGAGCGCATCCTCGTTGGTCCGGTACGAGACGCCGAAGTCGAGCTGGCCGGCGTTGCCGAGGAACCGCGCCAGCTGCAGGGGGACCGGTTCGTCGAGCCCGTAGTGGGCCCGCAGCTGCGCGAAGAAGGCCGGCGTGGCGTTCTGCGGCGAGGCGATCCCGACCGCGTGCTCCGGGCTCCCGGGCGCCAGCTGGATCAGCGAGAACACCAGCACGGAGATCGCGACGACCGCGAGGATCGAGGTGATGAGGCGCTTCAGCGCGAAGCGCGCGAGCTCGGCCCGTCCCATCCGCCCTCAGCTCCGCTCGATCTGGTCCGGCCAGCGCGTCTGCCACCACAGCTCGTTGAATGCCGGGTATCTGTACGCGTCGTTGATCGCGAGCACCGCCCGCGGCGACCAGACACCGACGTAGAGCGCCTCACGCGCGTTGTAGCGCACCATCTCGGCGCACAGCTCGGCCCGGCGCGCTCTGTCGCTCAGCGGCGTCGCGCGCAGCTGCTCGAGCAGCCGCTGCAGCTCGGGCGACGTGAAGTTGGTCGCGTTGGGGCCGTTGCCGCCGGTCTCGGTGACGCCGGCCTTGTCGAAGGCGCCGCCGACGAGGTTGGTGAGCGGGTCGCCGCTGTCCGGTGTGACCGTGTACGAGCCGAGCGAGTATCTGCTGCTGCCGTACTGCTCCTCGTAGACCGACGACGGCGCCTGGGTGATCTTCAGCGTGATGCCGATCTCGGCGAGATCCTGCTTGATCAGCTCCAGCGTGCGCACGATCTCGGTCTCGCCGTCGATCACGGTGCCGACCTCGAAGCCGTCTGGGTGGGCCGACTCCGCCAGCGCGGCCCGCGCCTTGTCGAGGTCGAACTCGACGAGCGGCTCGATCTCGGCGAGCAGCGCGCTCGCGTCCTCGGCCGGCATCACCTCGCGCAGCGCCGCCTCGCTGACGATCGACAGCTCCGGCTGGCCGTGGCCGCCGAGCGCGCCCTCGACGCACGCCTGCCGGTTGACGGCGTGCTGCATCGCGCGGCGCACGTTGACGTCGTCCCACGGCGCGTACAGCGTGTTGAGCGTGATGACGCAGACCGCGGTGCTGGGCCGCTGCTCGACCCGCACCCCGCCGAGCTTCTCGTAGTGCGAGGTGTCGGTGACCGGCACCGCGAGGTTGCCGGTCACCTCCCCCGTCTTGATCGACAGCGCGGCGGTCGACGGGTCGGCGACCATGCGGGTGGTGATGCGGCGGTAACGCGGCTTCTCCCCCCAGTAGTCGTCGTTGGCGACCAGCTCGATGCTCTTGTCGGGGTCGAAGCGCTCGAACTTCCACGCCCCGGTGCCCATGTTGAGCGCCTTCGGCGTGCCGATCGCCTGCTTGTGCCGCTCGTTGTAGGCGCGCTGGACGATCGGCGTCTGGGCGACGGCGTAGACGAAGCCGGCATAGGGCCGCTCGAGCGTGACGACGACGCGGTCGGAGCCGTCCGTCTCGACGCGCTCGGCGAGCGCCCACCAGCGGTTCAGGATCGAGCCCACGTCGGTGCGATGCAGCTCCAGCGAGTAGGCGACGTCCGCGGCCGTCAGCGGCTCGCCGTCCCAGAATCTGACGCCCGGCCGGACGTCGAAGACGAACGTGCGCGGGTCGGGCGTCTCGAAGCGCCGCGCGAGGCTCGGCTCGATCCGCCCCCTGGGGTCGGCGACGACGAGCGGCTCGAGCGCGATCAGTAGCGCGCCGGCGCCCTGGATCAGCTGCCGGGTGCCGGTCAGCTGCAGCGGCAGCTCGCCGACGATCATGTCGAGCGAGTCGCCCGCTCCACCATCGCCGCTGCTGCCGCCGCCGCAGGCGGCCAGCGCGCCCGGCACGAGTCCGATGAGCGCCAGGGCTGCGCCTCGCGCCGCGAACTCGCGCCGCGTCAGGTTCCGATCCTCCACAGCTCTTCCCTCACTCCCTCGGCCGCTCACCACCCGGCCGCTTGACGTTCACGGCATCTTCGAGAGCGCTCGCCCGCGACGAAAGCGCGAGCTCCTCACAGGGGGATGAGCGCGACCGATGGAGCGATCAGCGGACCGCGGCGAGTGCACGGTCGATCGCGTCGAGCGCCGCCGGCGACTCCAGCGACGAGAGGTCGCCCGGGTCCTCACCGAGTGCGCGGGCGCGGATCGCGCGGCGCACGACCTTGCCCGAGCGCGTCTTCGGCAGCGCCTCCGCGACGTGCACCCGCACGCCCCCGAACGCCTTGCCGATCGTCGCCGCGAGCGCGGCGCGCACCTCCCCCTCGAGCGCGCCGGGCGGCGGATCGGCGCCGGGCGCGAGCACGCAGAAGCACCACACGGCCGTCCCCTTCAGCGGGTCCGGCACGCCGATCGCCGCGCACTCGGCCACGGACGGCAGCGCGAGCACCGCGTCCTCGATCTCCGCCGGCCCGATCCGCTTGCCGGCGACGTTCATCGTGTCGTCGGAGCGGCCGTGCAGGAACCACCAGCCGTCGTCGTCGTACGACGCCCAGTCGCCGTGCACCCAGACGCCCTCCCAGCGCGACCAGTACGCGTCGAGGTAGCGCTGGCGGTTGCGCCAGAAGCCGCGCGTCTGCGCCGGCCACGGCCCGCGGCAGACCAGCTCCCCGACGGCGCCGCCGGTCGGACTCCCGTCCGGCCCGAGCACGTCGACGGCCATGCCCGGCACGGGCAGGCCGACCGAGCAGGCCTTCGCCGGCAGCACGGGCGGCTGGCCGAGGAAGCAGGCGCCGACCTCCGTCCCGCCGGTGACGTTCACGATCGGGCAGCGCCCGTTGCCGACCGCGTCGAGCAGCCAGCGGTAGGCCGCCTCGTCCCACGCCTCGCCGGTCGAGGCGAGGATCCGCAGCGCCGACAGGTCGTGGTCGGCGGCGGGGCTCCCGTCGCGGCGCAGCGCGCGCACGAGCGTCGGCGAGACGCCGAGCATCGTCACGCGATGGTCGGCGCAGACGCGCCACAGCCGATCGCGGTCGGGCTGGTCCGGCGCGCCCTCGTAGAGGACGAGGCAGGCGCCGGCCGCGTAGGCGCCGATCAGCAGCCACGGGCCCATCAGCCAGCCGAGGTCTGTGATCCAGAGCGCGCGGTCGTCCGGCCCGAGATCGGTCAGGTACGCCGCCTCCGCCGCGACCTTCGCCAGCAGGCCGCCGTGCACGTGGACGGCGCCCTTCGGCGCGCCGGTCGTGCCGGAGGTGTAGTTGATCATCAGCGGGCTCTCGGCGTGAGTCGCGGCCGCCGCGCGCGGCGCCGCACGCCCGCGCCGGACGAGCGCGTCCCAGTGCAGGTCGCCGCCGCGGGGGTCGGCGGCGATCTCGATCACCTCCGCCCCGTCGGCCTCGCGCGCCGCCGCCGTCGCGCTGCCGGCCAACGGCACCGGCCGGCCGCGGCGCAGCGACGCGTCGGCGGTGACGATCGCCCGCGCGCCGGCGTCGTCCATCCGCTGGGCGATCGCGGCGGCGGAGAAGCCGGTGAACATCGGCACCGCGACGGCGCCGAGCTTCGCCACCGCGAACAGCGCGGCGACGGCGTCGCGCCCCATCGGCAGCAGCAGCGCGACGCGGGCCCCGTGCCCGACGCCGCGCTCGGCGAGCACGCCCGCGAGGCCGTCGACGGCCGCCGCCAGCTCGGCGAAGTCGCAGGTCGTGACGCGGCCGTCCTCGCGCTCGGCGACGAGCGCCGGGGCGTCCGGGCGCCGCGCCGCCCAGCGGTCGACGCAATGGGCGGCGACGTTGACACCGCCGCCCGTGAACCAGCGCGCCCACGGCGCGCCGGCGCGCGTGTCGCACAGCGCGTCGAACGGGGGCGCGAACGCGATCCCGAGGTCGTCGAGCGCCGCCCGCCAGTACCACTCCGGATCGGCCGCCGCACGCTCGACCAGTGCGCGGTAGTCGCCGACGCCGAGCGCGCGCATCAGACGCGTGACGTTGGCCCGCTCGACGAGCGCCGCGTCAGGCCGCCAGACGAACGGCGCGGCGCTCACGACGCCCCCGTCGCGACGGCGGCGAGCGCCGGCCGGTCGGGCAGGTACCGGGCCGGGTCGCGCAGTCCGCTCGGCTCGCCTCTGACGATCCACTCGGCCGCGAGGCGGCCGGCCGCGTACGAGGTCTGGATGCCGGCGCCGCCGAGCCCGGTCGCCGCCACGACGCCCGGCACCCCGGCGTACGGGCCGACGAGGAGGTGGTCGTCGGGGCTGAGCGGGTAGAGACCGGTCCAGCCCTCGCTCAGGCCCATCTCGTCGAGGCCGGGGAAGCGCTCCATCAGCGCCTCCGCGAGCACCTCGACGTAGTCGGGGTCGACCGCGCCGCTGAACGCGTCGGGATCCTCCGACGGCGAGCCGGGCACGTAGTTGTGGTGCATGCCCGCGATGAAGGTCGTCTCGCTCTCGGGCCGCAGGTAGAGCCCGCGGCCGCTGTCGACGTAGCCGAACGAGTCCTGGAACTGCGGCATCGGGTACGCGAGTCCCTGCGGGACGCGCGCGAGGCAGACCTGGTGGCGCTGCGAGACGATCGGAGCGGGCGCGCCGAGCAGCTCGCCGAGCGCGCGGCTCCAGCCGCCGGCGGCGTTGACGACGACGTCGGCCTCGTGCTCGCCCCTCGCCGTCACGAGCCGGAAGCGCCGTCGCTGCCCGCTCGTCACGTCGAGCACCGGCGCGCGCGCCACGACGGTGACGCCGGCGGCCTGGGCCCGCTCGAGATACGCGTTGCACAGCAGCGCGCCGTCGATGTGCCCGGCGCGGTCGGCCCACAGGCCGGCGGCGAGGTCGTCGACGCGCATGTCGGGCACGACGCGCGTCAACTCGTCGGGCTCCAGCAGGCGCGCGTCGATCCCCTGCCCCGAGTAGGCGGCGACGGCCCGTTCGAGCCGCTCGCGGTGGCGGGCGTCGTCGACGACCCGCAGGCCGCCGACGAAGCGCAGCCCGACCTCCTCCGCGACCTGCTCGAAGAAGGCGAGCGCCTCGAGCCGCATCGCCAGCTCGTCCGCCCCCTCGTACAGCACGCCGACGTCGCCGACGCTGCGGCTGGACGAGCCGGCCGCGGGATGCCGCGCCTCGAACAGCGTGACGTTCGCCCCCACGCCGAGCCGGCCGAGGTGCATCGCCGTGCTGAGCCCGGCGACGCCGCCGCCGACGATCGCGATCCGGTCCGCTCCCGTCACGCCGCCAGCTCGCTCGTCAGGCGCAGCAGCCCGCGCCGGATCGACGCGGCCAGCTCGTCGAAGCGGTCCACCGGCGTCGTGAACGGCGGCATCACGAGCAGGAAGTCGCCCGAGCGCGAGATCCCGCCGCCACCGTAGTAGACGACGGCGCCCTCCTCGAGCGTCGTGCTCGCGGCCCGCTCGGCGACCCGCAGCGACGGGTCGAAGTGACGCTTGCTCGCGCGGTCGGCGACCAGCTCGACGGCGAACAGGTATCCGCGGCCGCGCACGTCGCCGACCACGTCGAGCTCGAGCAGCGTCTCCAGCGAGGCCCGCAGCGCCGACTCGCGCCTGGCGACCTGCTCGACGAGCCGCTGCGACTCCAGCTCCTCGATCACCGCGCAGCCGACCGCGCACGCGATCGCCTGGCCCGACATCGTGAAGTTGTGCTCGAAGCGGCCCGATCCGTCGATGAACGCCTCGGCGATCGACTCGCTGACGCCGATCCCGGCGAGCGGCGCGAAGCCGCCGCTGATCCCCTTCCCGAACGTGATCGCGTCAGGCCGCGCATCGCTCCAGTCGACGCCGAACCAGCGACCGGTGCGGCCGAAGCCGGTGATCGTCTCGTCGGCGACGAGCAGGATCTCGTGGCGGTCGCAGATCTCGCGGATCCGCTCGAGGTAGCCGGCCGGCGGCACGGTCGCGCCGCCGGCCGCGCCCGCGACCGGCTCGATCAGGAAGCACGAGAACGTCTCCGGCCCGAGCTCGACCAGCAGCTCGTCGAGCGCGTCCGCGCACGCGGCCGTGCAGCCCGTGTCGCTCTGACAGCGCTCGCAGCCGCGGTAGCTGTCGGGTGCGGGGACGTGCGCGAAGTCGAGCAGCAGCGGCGCGTGCCGGACGCGGCGGCGCTCGTGCCAGCCGGCGGAGAGCGTCGCGAGCGTGTTGCCGTGGTAGCTCGGCCGGCAGCCGACGACGCGCCACTTGTCCGGGCGCCCGCGCTCGAGCCAGTACTGGCGCGCAAGCTTGATCGCCGTCTCGACCGCCTCCGAGCCGCCGGAGACGAACAGCGCCCGGTCGATGCCCTCCGGCGCGCGCTCGACCACCCGCTCGGCGAGCTCGAGCAGCGGCGGGGTCTCGAAGCGCAGCGCGTGGACGTAGGGCAGCGCGGCGGCCTGCTCGGCCATCCGCGCGACCACCGACGGCGCCGTGTGCCCGAGGCAGGTGACGCCGACGCCCGAGCAGGCGTCGAGCACGCGCCGGCCGTCGGCGGCGATCAGGTCGACGCCCTCCCCGCGCACGAACACCTCCGGCGCCGCGCCGACGCGCGGCTTCAGCAGCGCCCCGCCGAGGCCGGCGCCGCGCGTGCCGGCGGCCGTCACGCGCCGAGCCTCGCCATCACGTTCTTGACGTTGCTGAAGTCCTCCAGCGCGTACATCGAGAGGTCCTTGCCGTAGCCCGACTCCTTGAAGCCGCCGTGCGGCATCTCGGAGACGAACGTGATGTGGTCGTTGACCCAGACGGTGCCGAACTCGAGCCGGCGGACGGCGTCGAGCGCGCGTCCGACGTCGCGGCTCCAGATCGACGCCGACAGGCCGTAGGGCACGTCGTTCGCCATCCGGATCGCCTCCTCGGCGCTGTCGGCGCGCTGGACGGTGACGACCGGGCCGAAGATCTCGCGCTGGACGATCTCGTCCTGCTGGCCGACGTTCGCGACGACAGTCGGCTCGACGAAGAAGCCGGTGTCGCGGCTGCCGCCGCCGGTGACGACCTCGCCACCGGCCCGCTCGATGAAGCCGAGCACGCGCTCCTGCTGGCCGCGGCTGATGAGCGGCCCCATCTCGACGTCGTCGACGCCGGGCGCCCCGACCTTCAGCGACGCGGCGGCCGTCGCGAGCTCGCCGAGCAGCTCGTCGTAGACCTTCGCGCCGGCGATCACGCGCGTCGCCGCGGTGCAGTCCTGCCCGGCATTCCAGAAGCTCGCGCCGCGCAGGCACTGCGCGACTGCCTGCGGGTCGGCGTCGTCGAGCACGACGACGGGCGCCTTGCCGCCCAGCTCCAGGTGGACGCGCTTGAGCCGCTGCGCGGCGGCGCGTGCGACGGCGCGGCCGGTGGCGGTGTCGCCGGTCAGCGAGATCAGCCGCACGAGCGGATGCTCGACGATCGCCGCGCCGGCGACCTCGCCCGTGCCGGTGATCACGTTGAGCACGCCGGGGGGAATGATGTCCGCAGCGATCTCGGCGAGCCGGAGCGTCGTCAACGGGGTCAGCTCGGAGGGCTTCAGGACGCAGGTGTTGCCGCACGCGAGCGCCGGGCCGAGCTTCCAGATCGCCATGTTCAGCGGGTAGTTCCACGGCGTGATGAGGCCGACGACGCCGATTGGCTCGCGCCGGATCATCGTTGTGAAGTCGCGTTTGTACTCGCCGACGACCGGACCGTGCAGGCAGCGCGCGGCGCCGGCGAAGAAGCGCAGGTTGTCGACGACGCCGGCGATCTCCCCGCGCGCCGCGGCGAGCGGCTTGCCGGTGTTGCGCGACTCCAGCTCGCCCAGCTCGGGCACCGCGGCGCCGAGCGCGTCGGCGAGTCGCAGCAGCACGTCGGCGCGCTCGGCCGGCGTGCTCCAGCGCCACTCCTCGAACGCCCTGGCGGCCGCGGCGACCGCGCGCTCGACGTCCTCGGCCCCCGCCGCCGGGACGGTCGCGATCGGCCTGCCGGTCGCCGGGTCGAGGACCTCGATCGTCTCGTCGGACGACGGCGCGACGGGCTCGCCGCCGATGTGGAGGTGACGGGTGGCTTCGATGGTGCTCATGCCGGTGTGTCTCCGCTCAGGTGGTGGTTGCGCGCGTCCAGGCGGAGGCCAGCTCCGCGAGGACGTCTGCGACGTGGTCGATGTCGGACGGACGGTGCGCGACGGTCACCGTCCATCGCAGGTCGGGCGCGGGGGCGAGAAAGACCCCGCGGTTGGCCAGGAAGGTCCAGACGAGCTCGACGAGCTCGGGCGGATGGGCCGCCGCCCACGCCCCGGCGTCGTCGATCGGCGCGCGCGTGAGCCGCAGCGCGCCCTTCGCGCCGAACGCGCTCGCCGCGAACGGGACGCCGTGCTCGTCGGCGATCCGCGCGACGTGCGCGCAGAGCCGCTGCGCGAGCGCGTTCAGCTCCTCGTGCCGCCCGGGCGTGAGGACGTCGCGCAGCGTGACGAGCGCGGCGCGCATCGTCAGCGGGTTGCCGTTGAAGGTCCCGTACACGTGCGCGCGCCCGTCGGCCAGCAGCGCGGCGACCTCGCTGGTGGCGCCGAGCGCCCCGCAGGGCGTGCCGCCCGCGAAGCTCTTGCCGAGCGCGACCACGTCCGGGGTCATGCCGTAGAGGCCGCGCGCTCCGTCGTGGTGGACCGCGATGCCGGTCTTCACCTCGTCGACGACGAGCAGCGCGCCGTGGCGGCGTGTCAGCTCCCGCAGGCCCTCGACGTAGCCGGGCCGCGGCACGATCGCCGTCGGCGTCAGCAGCGGCAGCTCGAGCACCACGCAGGCGACCCGGTCGCGGTGAGCGTCGAGGATCGCCGCGAGCGCGTCGAGGTCGTTGTACGGCGCCGGCAGCGTCAGCCGCGCGGTCGCGTCGGGCACGCCGGCCTCGACCGGATGGCGCAGGCCGTCGTCGTCGGCGGCGAGCGCGCCGGCGGCGATCGAGACGAGCACCGCGTCGTGGTGGCCGTTGTAGCTGCCCTCGAGCTTCACGACGAGGTCGCGGCCCGTGAACGCGCGCGCCAACCGCAGCGCGGCCATCGTCGCCTCGCTGCCGGAGTTGACGAAACGCCAGTGCAGCAGGCCGAAGCGGCCGGCCAGCTCACGCGCGACCGGCTCGGCGTGGACGCTCGCGGCGGCGAGGCAGGTGCCGCGCGCCGCGGCGTCGGCGACCGCGCGCGCGACCTGCGGGTTCCCATGCCCGGCGAGCGCGCCGCCCGCGCCCGAGTGGAGGTCGACGTACTGACGGCCGTCCAGGTCCCAGACGTGCGGCCCGCGTCCCTCCGTCAGGTAGATCGGGTACGGCGCGCGGCCCTGGAAGTCGGATGCGACGCCGGCCGGGATCAGCGCGGCGGCGCGGGCGAAGCGGCGGCGAGAGGCGGTCGTCGTCTCGTGGAGATGGGACCGCTCCGCGGCCAGCAGCTCGGCGGTGCTCGGGTGCAGCGTGGCGCTCATGCCGTTCACTGAACCAGCACCGGGAGGGAAGGGAAACACTGTGATGCTCCTCAGGCCATCGACGCGGCCGATCGCCCCGCGCCGGGTTCGAGTGCCGCGCACGCGGCCAACAGCTCGGCGGTGTACGGGTGGCGCGGCGTGGCGAACAGCCGCGCGACCTCGCCCTCCTCGCAGACGCGCCCCGCGCGCATCACGACCACGCGCCGTGCGCACGAGCGCACGAGCGGCAGGTCGTGGCTCACCATCACGACCGCGGTGCCCTGCTCGCGCGCCAGCTCGACGATCAGCTCGACGATCGCCGCCTGCACCGACACGTCGAGCGCCGAAGTGACCTCGTCGCACAGCAGCACGTGCGGCCGCGCGGCGAACGCGCGCGCGAGCGCGACGCGCTGGCGCTGCCCGCCGCTGAGCTGGCCGGGACGGCGGTCGGCGAACGCGGCCGGCAGCTGCACGCGCTCGAGCAGCGCGGCGACGGCCGCCTCCTCCTGCTCGCGGCCGACGTCGTCGCGCAGCAGCCGCAGCGGCCGTCGCACGATCTCGCCGACCGTCTGCCGCGGGTTGAGCGACGCGTCGGGGTTCTGGAAGACGAGCTGGAGGCGCGCGCGCACCTGTCGCGGCCGCGCGGCGGCGGCGGGCGCGAGCGGCTGCCCGTCGAGCGTCAGCTCGCCGTCCGCGAGCGGGTGAACGCCGGCGAGCGCGCGCAGCAGCGTCGACTTGCCGCTGCCGCTCTCCCCCACGATCGCGATCGTCTCGCCGGCCGCGAGCTGGAGCGAGACGCCGTCGACCGCCGCCTGGTCGCGGCGCGGGTAGCGGCAGACGACGTCACGCGCGACGAGCAGCGGCGTCGTCTCCGGCGGCGCCGCCGCCGGGACGACGGCGGCCGGCGCGGAGGGCGCCGCCGCACCGGGCTTGAGGCAGCGCGCGAGATGGCCCGGCACGACCGGCCGCAAGATGACCGGCGCACCGGCGCACGAGTGGTCGCCGACCGCGCAGCGCGGGTGGAAGGCGCAGCGGTCACGCACGACGGCGCTGGGCGGCGCCCCGGGCAGGCCGCGGACCGCGCCCCCGTCGAGCCGGGGCGTCGCCTCCAGCAGCGCCCGGGCGTACGGATGGACCGGCCGCGCGACGACGTCGGCCGCCGCACCCAGCTCGACCAGCTCGCCGGCGTACATCACGCCGATCTCGTCCGCGAGCGTGCCGACGAGCCCGAGGTCGTGGCTGACGAACAGCGTCGCGACGCCCTGCTCGGTCACGAGCGCGCGGATCAGCGCGGCGACGCGCGCCTGCGTCGTCGGGTCGAGGCCGGTGGTCGGCTCGTCGAGCAGCAGCACTCCCGGCCGGCAGGCGAGCGCGAGTGCCAGCGCGATCCGCTGCTGCTGACCGCCGCTGAAGGCGTGCGGGCGCCGCGTCCGGGCGGCCTCCGGGTCGGGCAGCGCCACCGCCTCCAGCAGCTCGGCGGTGCGGGCGCGCGCCGCCGGACGGCGCATCCCGGCGTGGCGGCGCAGCACCTCCTCGAAGTGACGGCCGACCGTGAGCGCGGGGTTGAGCGCCAGTGACGCGTTCTGCCCTACGTAGGCGATCTGGCGTCCCCACACCGACTTCAGCCGGCGCGGCGGCAGCCCGAGCAGGTCGACGTCGCCGAGCCGCGCGCGGCCGCCGAGCAGCGTCCCGCCGGGCGCCACGTAGCCCATCGCCGCCAGCGCGACGGTGCTCTTCCCGCAGCCGGACTCGCCGACCAGCGCCGTGACGCGACCGGCGTGCAGGTCGAGTGCGACGTCCCAGACGACCGGCGTCACGTCGCCGCGCGCCTGCTCGAAGCCGACCCGCAGGCCGGCGATCTCGAGCGCGGCCATCAGTGGACTCCCGCGCGCCGCACGTCGGGCGACCAGTGCGCCGTGAGCGCGTCGGCGATCAGGTTCGCGCTGACCGAGAGGGCGGCGATCGCCACCGCCGGGGCGAGCACGCCGAGCGGCGTGACGGCGATCGTCGCGCGCCCCTCGCTGATCATCACGGCCCAGTCCGGGCGGGGCGGCTGGACGCCGAGCCCGAGGAAGTTGAGCGTCGCGACGAAGATGATCGCGTAGGTGAGCCGCAGCGCGGCGTCGGCCATCAGCGGGCCGGCGATGTTCGGCAGGATCTCGCGGCCGACGACGTAGCCGGCCGACTCGCCGCGCAGCCGCGCCGCGACGACGTAGTCGGCGCCGGCGACCGAGCGCGTCGCGGCGCGCGCGATCCGCCCGGCGCGCGGCAGGAAGACGAGCGCGACGACGACCGCCAGCACCGGCGCGGACGAGCCGAGCCCGGCGATCAGCACGAGCACGAGCAGCAGCGGCGGCAGCGTCATGACGACGTCGAACAGGCGGGTGAGGATCGCGTCCCAGCGCCCGCCGAGGTAGCCGGCGGCGAGGCCGAGGCCGCCGCCGACCAGCTGCGCGAGCAGCACCGCGATCAGCGGGATCACGATCACCGACGCCCCGCCGCAGAGCACGCGGCTGAGCACGTCGCGCCCGAGCGTGTCCGTGCCGAGCAGGTGCTCGGCCGAGGGGCCGGCCGACGGCGCGCCGACGCCGAGCTTCTCGGGCGGGTACGGCGCGAGCGCCGGCCCCAGCACGACGATCGCGAGCACGAGCAGCGCGAGCGCGGCGCCGATGCGCCCCTCGGGCGCGCGCAGCACGGCCCGGATCGCCGAACCGCCGCGGCGTCTCACCGCGTGCCCGCCTCCACGCGGGCGACGATCGCGTCGGCGGCGACGCTGATCGCCAGGAACAGGACGCCGGTGACCATCGCGAGCGCCTGCACGGTCGGCACGTCTCCCTGCGAGACCGCCGTGACGAGCCGCTGCCCGATGCCCTGGAAGGCGAAGACGTTCTCGACGACGATCACGCCCCCGATCAGCCAGACGAGGTTGACGGCGACGACGTTCACCAGCTGGCCAGCCGTGTTCGGCAGCACGTGCCGCCAGAGGACCGTCCGCGCCGGCAGGCCGCGCAGCACCGCCGCCCGCACGTACGGCTGCGCGATCACGTCGATCGCCGCGGCGCGCACCATGCGGACGAACTGCGGGGCCAGCACGAGCGCGAGCGTCAGCGCCGGCAGCGCGAACGCCTCGACCTGCTCGCCGAGGCCGCCGAACGCGAGCCCCGAGCTGTCGACCGGCAGCAGGCCGGCCTGCACCGCGAGCAGCCACATCAGCACCACGCCGACGACGAACTCCGGCAGTGCGGCGAGCACGACGCTGCCGGTCGTGACGGCGACGTCGGTGCGCCCGCCGCGGCGGCGCGCGACCGCCAGCCCGATCGCGATCGACGGTGGCAGCGCGAGCAGCAGCGCGACGACGGCGAGGATCAGGCTGTTGCGCAGCCGCGGGCCGAGCTCCTGCGCGACGGGCAGCTGCGTGATCGGCGACGTCCCCCAGTCGCCGGTGACGAAGTCGCCGAGCCAGCGTCCGTAGCGCCGCGGCAGCGAGCCCTCCAGCCCCTGCTGCTCGACGAACGCGTCGATCTGCTCCTGCGCTACGCCGCGCCCGAGCGCGCTCTGTGCGACCTCCTGCGGCGAGCGCAGGCTCGTCGCGGCGAACGTCAGCATCGAGATCAGCCAGAGCGTCGCGAGGAGCGCGAGCAGGCTGCGGAGCAGGGCGGGCATGACGGGGAGCCGGGCGGTCAGCCCAGCGACGCTCGCTGGAAGTCGACGAGGTCGGTCGCGTTGAAGCCGACCCCGGCCAGCTCGGGCTTGGCGACGTACAGCTCGTCCAGCCACGCCGGGCAGACGAAGCCGGCCTGGTCGGCGACGAGCGTCTGGGCCGCGCCGAGCAGTTGCGCCTGCTCGGACCGCTCGCCGGTGCTGCGCGCCTCGCGCAGCAGCTCGTCGAGCCGCGGCGAGCGCAGTCTCGCCTCGTTCCACGGGGCGGAGCTCTCGAACATCACGGCCATCGCGTCGAGCGGGTGGCGCAGCACCCACGTGTCGACGTAGAACGCCTCCTTCAACCAGACGGCGTCGTAGTAGGTGCCGGCCGGTCGCTGCTGGACCGAGACGCGGATGCCGGCCTCGGCGAGGCTCTCCTTCGCCACGACCGCCATGTCGACCATTGCGGCGCCGGCGGGAGCGGTCAGCAGCTCGAGGTCGATGCCGTTCGGGTAGCCGGCCCGGCGCAGCAGCCGACGCGCCTCGTCGACGTCGCGAGTGCGGTGCGCGAGCCCCTCGGCGAAGAACGGGTCCGCGGTCCGCACCGGCACGTCGTGGGCGATGCTGCCGTGGCCCTTGTAGGCGAGGCTCAGGATCTGCTCACGGTCGATCGCGAGCTTCAGCGCCGTCCGCACGTCGGGGTTCGTGAACGGCTCGGAGTCGGCCGCCGCGACGAGGTCGTTGAAGAGCGCGGAGCGGTGCGCGAGCAGCCGCGCGTCGCCGCTCGCCTCGGCGCTCGACGCGAGCGAGGGGTCGATGAAGCCGCCGAAGTGGAAGCGGCCGGACGCGACCGACTGCACGAGCGACGCCTGGTCGTTGGCGAGCATCCCCTCGATCCGGTCCAGGCGCGGCAGCCCCTCCTGCCAGAAGCCCGGGTTGCGCTCCAGCTCGAAGCTGAGCTTCGACTGGTCGAGCGAGCGCAGGCGGAACGGTCCCGTCCCGATCGCGCGGGAGAAGTCAGTCGTGCCGGCCGGGACGATCTTGCAGTGGCGGGCGCCGAGCGCGACCGGCAGGAAGGCGTCCGGCTGCGTGAGCCGCAGCTCGACGGCGCCGGAGCCGGCGGCGCGGACGCCGTCGGGCCTCAGCTCACCGTTGAGCCGCGGGTAGACCGCGGAGCCGAGCCGCTCGTCCAGCAGACGGCGGAGGCTGTAGACGACGTCCTTCGCCGTCAGCGGCCGGCCGTCGTGGAAGGTGACCCCGTCGCGCAGCTCGAAGCGCCACACGCGCTGCGCCGCGTCGGACTCCCAGCGGGTCGCGAGCCGCGGCTCGACCCGCCAGTCGTCGTGCAGGCGCACGAGTCCGTCGTAGAGCAGCCCGTCGACGATCGCGTCCGGCTCGTTGACCTGCGTCGCGGGGTCGAGCACGAGCCGCGGCCCGCCGCCGCCGAGCAGCAGCCGCGCGGTCCCGCCGCGCGGCCCGAGCGCGTCAGAGGAGATCGCCACGGCGCCGCTCGCCCCCGCCCCGCGGCCGCCGCACCCCGCAGCGCCGAGCGCCGCGGCGCCGGCGGCGCCGGCGGCCAGCACGGCGCCGGCGCGCAGGAAGTCACGTCGGTCGATGGCGTGCGGATTCAAGGTTCGGCGGTCTCTCTCACTCACGGCTGATTCCACGCAGCGTAATTGTCACGGTGAAAACGCAGCCGCTCAGTGGATGTGCTGGCCGCCGTCGATCAGCACGACGTTGCCTGTGATCCACGCCGACCGCGCGTCGATCAGGTGCACGGCGAGCCGCGCCACCTCCTCGGGCCGGCCGACGCGGCCGAGTGGGATCCGCGCCAACTTGCCGGCCAGCCGCTCCGGGTCCTGCAGCAGCGGGCGCGAGAGGTCGGTCTCGACGAAGCCGGGCGCGATCGCGTTGACGCGGATGCCGCGCGGCGCCAGCTCGAGCGCCATCGCACGCGTGAGCATGTGCAGCCCGCCCTTCGCCGCGCAGTAGTGGGCGAGGTTCTCATAGGCGATGCAGCCGTTGATCGAGCCGACGTTGAGGATCGATCCGGGCCGCCCGTCCGCGACCATGCGGCGGGCGACCTCCTGGGCGAGGAAGGCCGGCGCCGCCAGGTCGAGCGAGAGGACCCTGTCCCATTCCGCCCGCTCGATCTCGAGAAACGGCGTGCGGCGGTGCGCGCCGGCGTTGTTGACGAGCGCGTCGAGTGGACCGAGCGCCTCCCACACCGCGCCGACCGCCGGCGCGATGGCCTCCTGGTCGCCCAGGTCGGCAGCGTGCGTGACGGCGCGCCGCCCGAGCGCGCGCACCTCGCCGGCGGTCGCCTCGGCGGCCGCCGCGTCGGAGCGGTAGAGGATGCCGACGTCGTAGCCCTCGGCGGCGAGCTCGAGCGCGATCGCGCGCCCGATCCCCCGGCTCGCGCCGGTGACGAGCGCGGCTCCGACGGAGCTCACGCGCCCGCCTCCGGCGCGACGCGGTTGCGCAGCACCCCGATCTCCTCGATCTCCAGCTCGACGACGTCGCCGGGCTGGAGCCAGCGGCCGTCGCCGTGCTCGAGGATGCACCCGCCGTCGACCGTGCCCGAGCCGAGGATGTCGCCCGGCTGCAGGCGCGTGTCGCGCGCGGCGTGCGCGAGCACGCTCTCCCACGAGTGGTACATCAGGCCGCTGCTCCCTTTGGTCCGGATCTCGCCGTTCACGCGCGCGATCATCTGCAGGTCGCGGCCGCGGAAGGCGTCGGCGCTCAGCACGCACGGGCCGATGCTGGTCGCGAAGTCCTTGCCCTTGACGGGGCCGAGGCCGACCGTCATCTCCTCGCGCTGGAGGTCGCGCGCCGACCAGTCGTTCATGATCGTGAAGCCGGCGATGCGCCCGTCCGTCCCGACGACCGCGGCCAGCTCGAGCTCGTAGTCCCGCTCGGCGCAGGCCTCCGGGAAGCGCACCTCACGCTCGGGATCGACGATCGCGACCGCGTTGGAGAAGTAGAAGCGCGGCGCGCTGTACCACTCCGGCGGCACCTCTCTGCCGCGACGGCCCATCGCCGTCTTCGCGTGTCCGTGGAAGCAGTAGAAGTCGCGGACGGACGGCGGGCGTGGCACGGGCGCGAGCAGCGTGACGTCGCAGAGCATGTGCTGGCCGACGTCTTCGCCACCGGTCGTGAGGTAGGCGGGCACGTCGGGCGCGTTCACGGCGACGACGCTCTCGCCTTCGATGCGACCGACGCCCGTCTCGCCGGTCGGGGTTACGAACAGGCATGCTCTCATTGGCCGGCACTCAACCATCGCGTCCGGGCCGGGGAAACCCCGATTCGGCGCAGTGCCCATCAACACTCTCGATGACCGGCGCACGCGGGCCCGGTCATGAGCCGATCCCGTCTGCTCATGACCGCCGTCGCGCCGTTGACAGACCGGCGCGGGCCACCCTAGCGTCCGCGCTCGCATGAGTTCGAGAACCCCTCCCCCTGCCCCGCGCCCGCCTCGGGACGGCGGCGCGCACGCGTCCGCGATCGACGTGCGGCCGCCGCGCGCCAACGAGCTGGAGGCGTGGGCCGCCGCGACCGCGACCGCCTTCGGCGCCGCGGTCGACCCCGACGAGCTGCCGCACTTCCGCGGCTACCTCGACCCGTCGCGCAATCTCGCGGCGTACGACGGCACGACGCCGGTCGCGACGGTCGCCGCGGCCTCCTTCGCCTTGTCGGTCCCCGGTGGGGAGCTGCCCGCCGCCGGCGTGACGGAGGTCGGCGTCTCCCCCGCCTACCGCCGGCGCGGGATCCTGACCGCGCTGATGCGCCGCCAGCTCGACGACGTGCGCGCCTGGGGCGAGCCGCTCGCGGTGCTGCAGGCGACCGAGGCCGAGATCTACGGGCGCTACGGCTACGGGCTCGGGACCGTGGCGGCGAGCGTCGACGCGCACGGCGTCCGTGTCCCCGGCGAGGACGGCGGCCGGATCCGCCTCGTCGGCCACGACGAGGCGCTTGCGCTGCTGCCGCGGGTCTACGACCGCGTGCGCGACGTCACGCCGGGCTTCCACTCGCGCACGCGCGGCTGGTGGGAGCACAAGACGCTCCCGGACGAGGAGGGCTATCGCGGCGGCGGCGGCCCGCTTCAGCGCGCGGTGATCGAGCGCGACGGCCGCCCGGAGGCATACGCGCTCTACCGGATCGAGAACGCGTCGCCGGACGGCTACCCCGACGGCGTCCTGCACCTGCAGGAGGAGATGGCCTGCTCGCCCGCGGCGTGCCGGCAGCTGTGGCGCTACCTGCTGGCGATGGACCTCGTCGGCCGCGTGCGGGCGCCGCACGTCGCGCCCGATCACCCGCTGCTGCTGCTCGCGAGCGAGCCGGCGCGGCTGCGGATGCGCGTCAAGGACGGGCTGTTCGTGCGGCTCGTCGACGTGCCCGCCGCGCTCGCGGGGCGCCGCTACGCGCTCGACGGCGTGCTGACGCTGGAGGTCGAAGACGGTTTCTGCGCGTGGAACGCGGGCCGTTGGCGGCTCGAGGTCAGGGACGGGCAGGCGGGCGTGACGCCGGCCGGCGACGCGCCGGCCGACCTGCGGCTCGCCGTCGCCGACCTCGCGACCGTCTACCTCGGCGGCTTCACCTTCCTCGACCTGGAGCGCGCGGGACGCGTCGAGTCGCTGACGCCGGGCGCGATCGAGCGCGCGACGGCGATCTTCCGCGGCGAGCGCGCGCCGTTCTCACCCGAGGACTACTGAGCGGCGGCGCCCCCGGCGGGCGCGCCGTACACCGGGGCGCGCCAGCGTTCGAGCAGCTGGTCGCGCAGCGCCGTCACCGAGGAGGAGTCGCGCTGGCGGATGTCGGTGAGCAGCACGAGCGGCCGCGACAGCGCCGGCGAGGTGCGCAGTCCGATCAGGTCGTCCGGCGCCTCGGCGACGAGCGCGGAGGCTGGCATCAACCCGATCCCGAGGCGCTGGCGTATCAACCCGGCCATCAGGCGGAAGTCCTCGACCTCGATCGCGGGGTCCGGATAGCGGCCGACCGGACGGAAGAACTCCTCCGCCAGGCGGGTCGACTGCGTGTCCCGCACGAACCCGATGAACGGGCGCCCGACGAGGTCCTCGGCGCAGACGGTGTCGCGCTCGGCAAGCGGGTCGTCGCTGGGGACGACGACGTACGCCTCCTCGGCGTCGAGCGTGTGCGCCTCCAGCCGCGACGACAGCTCGGGTTGGGCGAGCACGAGGTCGATCCGCCCGTCGGCGAGCCAGTCGGCGAGCACCGTCTGCAGCTCGGTGAAGAGCGTGAAGCGGACGTCCGGGAAGGAGCGCTGGAACTCGACGAGATGGGCGAGCACGAACGTCCCGAGCGACGGCAGCGTGCCGACGCGCACCACGCCCAGCTCGCCCTCGCGCAGCTTCCGGCCGACGCGCTCGACCTCGCGCACACGGCGCAGCACGTCGGTGATGACCGGCAGCAGCGTCTCGCCGGCGGCGGTCACCTGGATCCGCTGGCCCGAGCGGTCGATCAGCGCGAGCCCGAGCGCGGACTCCAGCTCCTTGAGATCGTGCGAGACGGCGCCCTGCGTCTTGTACAGGCGACGCGCCGCCTCGGTGAGCGTGCCGCTCTCGACGATGGTGACGAACGTCGTGAGATGGCGCAGGTTCATGCAGGGGTCCCTTCCCGGCCGGAGGGCTCCCCGGCGCGACGCGAGCAGCGCCACAGGATGACGCGGATCGGCTCGCGACGACAGCCGGCGTCGCCGATGGCGTCATCGACGCGATTGATCACCCGCCTCTTCCCGATGGCGTGAATAGCCGCTCGTGCTGTCCCGCTCGCCGCCCTCCGGCTGGAATGGCCGCTCCACCTCCCGACCCGAGGACTCCGCGTGTCCCAGCCGCTGCCATCCAAGATCCGCATCCGCCTGAAGGGCTACGACACGACGATGGTCGAGCAGGCGCAGGACCGGATCATCGAGACGGCGCAGCGGACCGGAGCGAGAGTGAGCGGCCCGATCCGCCTGCCCACCCGCACGCGGCGCTGGGCCGTCCTGACCGGACCGACGCTCCAGGACCAGAAGGAGCACTTCGAGATCCGCACCCACAAGCGCCTGATCGAGATCCGCGACGCCACGCCCGCGACCGTCAACGCCCTCCAGCGGCTCGACGGCCTGCCGACCGGCGTCGACATCCAGCTCAGGCTGGTCTGACCTCGAGACGGCCGGCACCCGCTGCGGAGCGAATGCCCTCGCAGCCCGCCTCATACCGTGCCGACGCCGTGCTCCCGAGCGCGCCCGACCCCCGCGCCGCAATGTATTGTGCACTATGTGGACGAACTCGTGGCAGGCCTCACACGCGCTCAGGCCGTAACCGAGCGTCTCCGAAACGAGATCCTTCAGGGTGTGCTCGAACCGGGCGAGCGTCTGCGGCAGCAGAACGTCGCGGCGCGCTTCGGTGTCAGCACGACACCGGTGCGTGAGGCGTTCATCGCGCTGCAGCGCGAGGGGCTGGTGACGGGCGACCAGTACAAGGGCGTCGTCGTCTTCCGCCCGACGGTCACCGACCTGAGGGAGAACTACGAGCTGCGGATCGCGCTCGAGCCGCTTGCGGCCGAGCTGGCGGCCGAGCAGCTCGACGAGCGCGACCTGCGCGACCTGCGCTCCTGCCTGGACGAGATGCGCGACACCACCGACTCGCTGCAGTACCTCCCGCTCAACCACAGATTCCATCTGCGGATCTACCGCGCGGCGCACCGCGCGAAGCTGCTGGCGATGATCGAGGACCTCCGCGCGGCTGCACGCGCCTACGCGACGCTGTTCGCGATGGAGGTGCCCGACTCGAGCGAGACGCAGGCCGAGCACGAGGCGATCTTCGCCGCGCTCGCGGCACACGACGGGCCGCGCGCGCGGGAGGCGATGGCGTCGCATCTCCAGCACACCCTCGACGTCGTCTCTGAGCGCCTGGCGGCGGCGCTCAGCGAGGACGCGGCCTCGCCGAGCGCGTAGCCGACCGGCTACGCCGCTCGCGCGGCAAGCGCGTCCGCGTTGACGACCGACGCCGCCGCACGCCCGCCCAGGACCGCTGCCACCGCCTCGGCGCTCGCGCGTCGCAGGTCAGCGACGGACTCCTCTGAGTAGTACGCGACGTGGGGCGTCAGCACCGCGTTCGGTGCCGACAGCAGCGGGTGGCCGGGCGGCAGGTGCTCGGGATCGAAGACGTCGAGCCCGGCGCCTGCGATTCGCCCCTCGCGCAGCGCGCGGGCGAGCGCGTCCTGGTCGACGAGCGGCCCGCGCGCCGTGTTGATCAGCACCGCGGTTCGCTTCATCCGTGCGATGAAGGCCGCGTCGACCACGTGGCGGGTGGCGTCCAGGAGCGGCGCGTGCAGTGTCAGCACGTCCGACCGCGCGGCCAGCTCGTCGAGGTCGACCGCCTCCACCCCGTCGTCGTACGTCCGCCCCGCGGGGACGGAGCGGCTGTTGGCGACGACGTGCATTCCGAGCGCTCTGGCGCGCGCGGCGACGGCGGCGCCGATCTTGCCGTAGCCGAGGATCCCGAGCGTCTGCCCGCTGATCCGGTGCATCGGCATGCCCGTCTTCAGCGTCCAGTCGCCGTCGCGCACGGCGCGGTCGAAGTCGAGCGTGCGGCGGCGGAGCGTGAGGGCGAGCGCCAGCACGTGCTCGGCGACCTCGTCGAGGCAGTAGACCGGCACGTTCGTCACCGGGATCCCGCGGCGGGTGGCGGCGTCGACGGCGATGTTGTCGACGCCGATCCCGAACCGGCCGACGACCTGCAGCCCGGGCGCGCTGTCGATCACGCGCGCCGGCACCTGCGCGAAGCACGTCATGATCGCGCTCGCGCCGCGGGCCAGCTCGACCAGCTCCTGCTCGTCGCCCGATCGCGGCTCGACGATCCGCGCGCCGACGCGCGCGAGCACGTCGCGCTCGATCTCGACGGTCGGCCAGCTGTGGTCGGTGATCAGGACCGTCCGCTCCGTCATCGCGCCCACGCCCACTCCCATCGCGGCAGCGCGGTGTGCGGGCCGACTTCGTCGAGGATCCGCAGCAGGCGGTTGTACTTCGCCAGCCGCTCGGACTGCGTCAGCGAGCCGACCTTGATCTGGCCGCCACGGGCGGCGACCGCGAGGTCGGCGAGCGCGTCGTCCTCGGTCTCGCCCGAGCGCGCCGAGACGACGATCCCGTAGCCGGCCGCGCGCGCCAGCTCCGCGAGCGCCAGCGTCTCGGAGAGCGTGCCGATCTGGTTCATCTTCACCAGCACGCTGTTGGCGGCGCCGTCGCGGACGCCGCGGCGCAGGCGCGTCGCGTTCGTGGTGAAGAGGTCGTCGCCGACGACCTGGGCGCTGCGACCGAGCCGCTCGCTGGCCAGCTTCCAGCCGTCCCAGTCGTCCTCTGCCAGCGGGTCCTCGATCGAGACGATCGGGAACTCGCGCATCCAGCCTTCGAGCAGGTCCACCATGCCGGCCGCGTCGACGACGCGCCCTTCGGCCGTCAGGTCGTAGAGGCCGGTCGCCGGATCTTGGAAATGGGTCGCGGCGACGTCGAGCGCGAACGCGACGTCGTCGCCGAGCCGCAGCCCGGCGCGCTCGACCGCCGTCGCGGCCAGCTCGAGCGCGTCGCGGTGGCCTGCCAGCGCGGGGCCGAAGCCCCCTTCGTCGGCGTGCAGGGTCGAGAGGCCCCGCTCGCGCAGGATCTCGCCGGTCGCCTCGATGACGGCGGATGACGCCTCCAGCGCCTCGGGATAGGTCGCGGCGCCGACCGGGACGATCAGGAAGTCCTGCAGGTCGAGGTTGCGGCGCGCGTGCAGGCCGCCGCTGATCAGGTTGATCATCGGGCGCGGCATGACGGGATCCTCGTCGCCGATCAGGTGCTGCCAGAGCGGGATGCCGCGACTGCACGCCCCGGCGCGGGCGACCGCGAGCGAGACCGCGAGCACGGCGTTGGCGCCGGCACGCGACTTCTCGGGCGTGCCGTCGGCGGCGATCAGCGCGGCGTCGACCTCCTCCTGCCGCGTCGGATCGAGTCCCGCGACCGCGGGCTCGAGCAGGTCGCGGACGTTCGCGACGGCCGTGCGGACGCCGCGGCCGCGGTACCGGGAGAGGTCGCCGTCGCGCAGCTCGTGGGCCTCGTGCCGGCCGGTCGACGCGCCCGACGGGACGCTGGCGTGCACGCGCACGCCGTCGTCGAGGACGACCTCGGCCTCGACGGTCGGGCGGCCGCGCGAGTCGAGCACCTCGCGGCCGCGGACGGTGGCGATGCGGCTCATGCCGCGCTCCTCTCGTCGGTTTGACGCACTGGATCCGGTCGCAGGTCATCGATCGCGGCGTGCACGCCGGCGGGCGGGTGCAGCAGCAGCCGCTCGGCGAGGCCGCGCACCGCCGCGCGGCCGGCGTCGTCGCGCGCATACTCGACCGGCGAGCGGCCGTCGATGCGCGCCAGCAGCAGGCAGCCCAGCTCGGCGATCACGTGGCGCTCCAGGTCCGGCCAGTCCGGCACGACGGCGCGGTACGCCGTCCACAGGTCGGCTGCCGCACCGAGCAGCTCGGCGCGATGCACACCGAGCAGCAGCGCCTTCAGCACGAGGTGGCTGAGGCAGAACGCGACGTCGAAGGCGGGATCGCCCCAGTGGGCGATCTCGACGTCGAAGAAGACGACGCGATCGGGGTAGACGAAGACGTTCTTCGGCGAGACGTCGCCCAGCACCAGCGAGCGGCGGGTCGCCGCGAGCCGCTCGATCTCCTCGCCGATCGCAGCTGCCAGGCGCGGATGCGCCGCGGCGGCGGTGCGGTGGTACGGCGTGATGCGGCCCTGCTCGAGCAGGTCCGGGTTGTCGAAGTCACGTGCTACGCGGGGGTCCTCTGCGCTGACGGCGTGGACCGTCGCCAGGAGCGTGCCGACACGCAGCGCGGTGAGCGAGGAGATGCTGCCCTCCAGCAGCTCCTGCTTCCAGATCGCGCCGCCGGCCGGGACGATCGAGATGCCGATCAGCGACGCCTGCTCGTCGGTGAAGAGCACGCGCGGCACGCTTTCGGGCGGCAGGATCTCGCCGAGGTAGCGCAGGCAGCGCGCCTCGTTGAGCGCGCGGCGCCGGTCGATGTGCCAGTCGGCGTCGACCGCGAGGCGGTCGCGCGCCTGCTTGACGACGAAGCGGTCGCCGCGATCGGTCTCGACCAGCAGGACGGCGTTGGAGATGCCGCCGCCCATCGGTGTCGCGGCGACGGCCGCGCTGTCGTCGAGGATGCCGCACTCGCGCAGGTAGCCGCCGATCGTCTCCGCGTCGAACAGCGCCGTCATGCCGCGGAACGGTCGACGTCGCGACCCGCGGACGCCGGAGCGCCCGGCTCGGCGACGACGGTGTTGCGCAGCACCCCCAGCTCCGCGGCCTCGATGCGGACCGTGTCGCCCACCTTCAGGTAGCGGCCGTCGGAGATTCCGACGCCGGCCGGGCTGCCGGTCGCGATCACGTCGCCGGGCTCCAGCGTGCAGACATGCGAGAGCTGCGAGACGATCTCCGGGATCGGGGTGACGAGCTCGCCGAGGTTCCCGCGCTGGCGCTCCTCGTCGTTGACCCACGTGCGGATCTCGACCGCGTCGAGGTCGGCGATCTCGTCGGCGGTGGTGATCCACGGGCCCAGCGGGCCGTGCGTCTCGAAGCTCTTGCCGAGCCAGATCGTCGGCGACTCGAACTGCCATTCGCGCACGGAGACGTCGTTGCAGAGCAGGTAGCCCGCGACGACCTGCGCGGCGTCCGCCGGCGAGAGGCGGCGGGCGCGGCGGCCGATCACGACGGCGACCTCGCCCTCGAAGTCGACCCAGTCGGCGTCATAGGGCATCCAGACGTCGTCGTCGGGTCCCACGACGCAACTCGACTGCTTGTTGAAAACGGTCACGAAGCGCGACGACGGGAACCCCGCCCGCATCGCGTCGCCGACCTGCGCGAGGCGGCGCATGTCCTCGCGATCGACCTCACCGCCCAGCTCCTCGACGTGGGTGCGGTAGTTGAAGCCGACGCCGAAGAACTTCGGCGGCCGGGCGATCGGCGCGAGCAGCCGTGCCTCGGAGCGATCGACCCGCGCCGCGTCGACGCGGGCGCGCTCCGCCAGCTCCGCACGGCCGCGCGCGTCGAGCGCGAGCAGCGCGACCGGGTCGTCGTACCCGAGGTACGAGAGGTCGAGCAGCTGCTCGTCGAGGACCAGGCCGACGCGCGCGCTGTCGCTGGCAGTGGTGGTGAATCGGGCGATACGCATGATGCCTTTCGTTGTCCTGGACTGACCTATCTCCAGCGCGCGGTGCCGAGCGCGGGCTCGCCCGCGAACGCGCCCGCGTGGTCGGTGACCCACGCGGCGACCTCGGAGCTGGGTGCGCACCAGATGCGCTCGTCGGCGGCGACGTCGCGGATCAACTGCTCCGCGACGACGCCTGCGGCGGGGTCGAGCATCAGGAACGGATGGAACGTCAGCGCCGTGTAGCCCCCGCCGTCGACCACCGCAGCCAGCGCGCGCCGGAGCGCCGCGGCGCACCGCGCCGGCGTCGCGACCTCGACGGGATCGCCGTTGCTGCGGCGCAGCAACGCCAGCTCCTCGAGGTAGTGGTAGCCGTCGACCGCCTGCCACTCGAACGGCAGGACCGCGACGCCGTCGGACAGCGAGACCGCCTCGCCGAGCGGGGAGCAGTACTGCAGCCCACGCTCGCGCAGCAGCGCGAGCGTAGGCGCCGCGAGGACGCCGCCCGGCGGCCGGAAGCCGGCGAACGCGAGCCGCTGGCGCGCCGCGGCCTCGATCGACCGGTCCAGCAGCGCCACCTCCTCGCCGGGCGACAGGCCGGCCCATGCCTCATGCACCCACCCGTGAAGGCCGAGGTCGTGGCCGCCCTCGACGATCGCCCGCAACTGGTCGGGGTAGACGTCGGCGTTCCAGCCCTCGACGTAGAACGACGCACGCACGCCGAGGCCGCCGAGCATCCGCAGGATCGCGGGCAGCGCCCGCAGCGCGGAGGGATGGCGGCCGTGGGCGCGGTCTACCGGCCACGTCCCCTCGCCGACGTCGCGCGCCTCGCCGAGGTTGTCGAACGTGACGCTGACCGCCGCCCGGCGGCCCTCGGGACCCCAGCCTTCGCGGGTGGAGGTCATCAGCGTCGCACGTGCTCCAGCGCCTCGTCGGCGGACACGCCGGCGTGCGCGCCGTAGAAGCTCGTATAGACCGCCGTCAGCGGGTCGGGCAGCAGCGCGGCCTTCGCCTCCGGCGTCCAGCTCAGCTTCGCGGTCGTGTCGAAGTTGATCTTGATCTCGCGGATCGCCTTCGGCGGGTTCTCGGGGTACTGCGGCGGGACCTTGAGACCGGGGTGGGCGATCGTGCGCGGGAACAGCCAGATGTGCCCGTTGGTCTCGGGCGCGATCGACGCGACATGGTTGAGCCACACCTCGTCGCAGTCGTTCATGTGCGAGGAGGCGCCGTAGCTGGACCGCGGCGCGGGCTCGGACGGGAACGGCTTGGCGGCGAGCACGTTGAAGAAGAACGACTTGTCCTCGGCGAAGAGGACGGCGTTGGACGGAGGGCTCGTGAAGCCGACCGAGCTGCCGAGGCTCGGGATGTCCCAGACGTTGAGCTTGTAGAGGACAGGGTCGCCGGACCAGCCGACGACGTCGGAGAGCGGGTCGAAGTCGTACGTGACGAAGTGGTGCTCGCCGTCGTACTTCACGCGCACCTCGGTCTCGGCCGACGCGTCGCCGTCGATCGCCGCGGGGTCGGGCAGCTCCATCGTCGAGTAGTCGATGAAGAGGCTGGCGAAGCCGAGCTGGTCCTGCAGCTTCTCGGCCAGCGCGATCGACCGCTCGACCTCGAAGATGACGATCGCGTTGTCGCCGGTGAGCGCGATCTCGCGGTACATCATCCCCTTCGGGATGACGACGAAGTCGCCGGCCTCGACCTCGATCGGGCCCAGCTCCGTCTCCAGGCGGAAGCTCCCCTGCTGGTAGAAGCGGATCTGGTTGGCGTCGACGTTCTTCTCGGCGAACGGCATCGACGCCGTGCGCCGCGAGAGCGAGACGCTGGCTCCCGGGCCGGTCAGCAGCGTCATCGGCGTGCCGCGCGGATCGGAGCGGTCCGTCGGCTCCAGCGCGCCGCTGTCGAGGCCGTTGTAGATCATCCGCTCGTCGCTCCAGCGCGTCGGCGTCGCGGGGTTGCGGTGCCGCCAGATGTGCGCCCAGTCGCCGAAGAACCCGTCCAGCGTGAAGACCTCGTCGACGTAGGTCCCGTCGCCGTAGCCCTGCGGCGTCGACGGGATCTCGCCCTTCCGCGTGATCGATGCCATCTCTATCTCTCTCCTTCACCGGTTGGCAGAATGCATTATGCACAATGCGATGGGAAATGACAACCCACCCGCCGGCGCGAGCCGGCGGGGAGCGTGCTACGGGTCCTCAGGCCTCGAGGATGTCGGCGACCCCGTCGGTCTGCCAGACGGCCTCGAGCACCAGGTGCGTGAAGCGCCAGCCCTCGGCGGTGCGGACGTACTCGCAGTGGTACCAGCCCCCCACGTCCCAATGGTCCTGCTGATCCTCCGCGCTGCGGATGTGGGAGCTGTGGAGGTACGACGTCGACCGCGCCGTGTCGCCGTCGATCGAGATCTGGTGGTTGCTCGACATGTGCTGGGTCGCGTGGTAGCGGCTGAAGCTGCGGTCGAGCTTCTCCGCCAGCCCGGCCTGGCCCTCGTGCCGGCTCCACTCCCCCTCCCACGGGTACTCGAGCACCGCGTCCGCGGTGAAGTTGGCGACGAAGCCGTCCCAGTCCTTCGTGTCGACGCAGCGGGCGTAGCTGTGGAGCAGGTCGCTGATCCGCGCGCGATCGACGAGCCATGCCACCTGCGCGCTCAGCTCGGCGGGCACTCCTGCGTGCCCGCTCACAGCAGCCGCTCCGCCTGCGCGAGCAGCGTCACCGCGCGCTTGGGGCCCTGCACCAGCTCGGCCCAGGCGTCGCCGTCGCTCGCGACGCCGTCCTCGAACGCCGACAGCGTCGGCCACCACAGCTCACGCACGCAGTCGAACGGCGCGCCGCCGGCATGCGCCTCGGGCAGTGCGCGGCAGCGGACGTGACGCAGCGCGCCGAGCCGGGCGCCCAGCGCGGCCTCGCGTCCGACGTCGGCGGGAACGTCGTCGCCGTCCTCGATCAACTGCAGCAGCTTCACGGTCAGCGGCCGGTCGAGGTGCAGCCACAGCGCGTCGGCCTCGCCGGCGCCCGTCCGGCGGTCCGGCCGCGAGACGAGCACCTGCTCGGTCGTGTAGAGCCACTGGAGCTTCGGCACGTCGACGAACGCCGGCTCGTCGGGCTGCACGAACTGGGCGTACTGCGGCTCGTCGGCCATCCCGAGCCCGTCGGCGACGTTGTCCAGCCACGCTTCCGCGATGCCCTCGAAGCGGGTCTGGCCCGCGCCGAGGTGCTCGGTGTCGATCTGGTGGCTCTGCACGTAGCTGCGAATCGTCGAGATCCGGGTGCACAGCGTTCCGTGCGGGTGGCGCCAGTGATCGTGGAACGCCGCGGCCTCCACACCTGGCTTGCGTGTGATCAGCGCGAAGAACTTCACCATCGTCGCGCCTCCTTTCTCGTGGGTCGTCGTTGAGAGTTCGATTACGCGCCGCCCGTCCGGCTGCGCGCCCACACGTCGATCGCCGCGGCGCAGAGGATGATCGCCCCGGTGATCATCTGCCGGTAGGTCTCGTCGAGGCTCAGCAGCGTCGCGCCGTTCTGGATCAGCGCGAGCAGGCCGATGCCGACGACCGTGCGCCAGATCGCGCCCGACCCGCCGAGGATGCTCGTGCCGCCGACGATCACCGCCGCGACGACGTCGAAGACGAGGTTCGGGGCGGCGCCGGCCTGACCGGTCGCCTGCTGGGAGGCGACCATCACGCCGGCGAAGCCCGCGGCCAGCCCGGAGATCCCGTACGCGGCGATCGTGATCCGGCCGGTGCGGACGCCCGACAGTCTCGCCGCCTCGATGTTGCCGCCGACCGCGTAGACGTAGCGGCCGTAGACGGTCTTGTGCAGCAGGAAGCCCAGCAGCACGGCGGTGATCGCGAAAAACCAGGTCGGCAGCGTGATCCCCAGCAGCTCGTTCTGCCCGAGCGCGGTGAAGCCGGTGTCGGCGACGGTGATCAGGTTCCCGCCGGTGAGGTTGGTCGCGATGCCGCCGATGACGATTCCGGTCGCCAGCGTCGCGATGATCGAGTTGACCTTCCAGCCGACGACCGCCAGCCCGTTGAGCAGCCCGAAGCCGAGGCCCGAGAGGACGCCGAGCGCCAGCGCCGGGGCGACGCCCATCGACGTCGCCAGCTTGGCGGCGATGACGCCGGTGACCGAGAACACGGCCGCGACCGACAGGTCGAAGCCGCCCGAGATCAGCACGAGCGTGGCGGCGAGCGCGATGATCCCGATCGCCGCCCACTGGTCGACGATGTTGAGCAGGTTGGTCGTCGTCAGGAACGCGTCCGAGGACAGCGACAGCGCGACGAACAGCGCCGCGAACACCGCCAGGACGCCGTACTCGCGTCCGCGCTGGGCGCACTGGTGCCCGAGGCTGCGGACGCTGGTCGGGGTCAGCTTCGACGGCACGGCGGCCGTCTGTTCAGGAGGAGACATGGTCGTCCTTTCACACCGTCAGCGCGGCGGACACGATGTTGTCTTCGGTGATCTGGTCGTCCGCGAGCTCGCGCACGACCCGGCCGCCGCGCATCACCAGGACGCGGTCCGACAGGCCGATCAGCTCCTCGTGCTCGGACGAGATCACGACGACCGCGATCCCCTCGTCGGCAAGCTCGCGGATCAGCTCGTAGATCGCCGCCTTCGCGCCGAGGTCGACGCCCCGGGTCGGCTCGTCGGCGATCAGGACCTTCGGCTTGGAGAACAGCCAGCGCGCGAACAGGACCTTCTGCTGGTTGCCGCCGGAGAGGGCGCGCACGGGGTCGCGCGGCCCCTTGACGGTCGCCTTCACGCGGTGCAGCAGGTCGAGGCAGCGACTGGCCTCGTTCGCGCCCGTTACGACGCCGACCCGACTGATGTCGCGCAGGTGCGGCAGCGTGATGTTCTCGGCGGCCGGCCGGCTCATCATCAGGCCGTCGTCCTTGCGCGACTCGGGCAGGTACGCGATGCCGCAGCGGATCGAGTCCTTCGGCGCGCGGATCCGCACCGGCCGGCCGTCGACCGCGACCGTCGCGGTGTCGGCGCGGTCGGCGCCGATCAGCGCGCGCGCCATCTCCGTGCGCCCGGAGCCGACCAGCCCGGCGAACCCGACGATCTCGCCGGCACGGACGTCGAACCCGATGTCGCGACACGCGGAACCGCGGCTGAGGTCGCGGACCGCGAGCCGCACCGGGGCGCCGGGCGCCGGCGGGCGCTTGGGCGGGAAGACCTGGCCGAGCGCGCGGCCGAGCATCGCGGTGACGAGCGAGTCGGTCGTCTCCCGCGCCGACTCCCCGGATCGCACGACGCGGCCCTCGCGCAGGATCGTCACGCGGTCGGCGAGCGCGAGCACCTCCTGGAGGAAGTGCGAGATGTAGATCACGGTCGTCCCTCCCGCGCGCAGGCGCCGGACGACCTCGAACAGCTTCTCGGACTCCGTCTTGCTCAGCGCGGCGGTCGGCTCGTCCATCACGATCACCCGCGCGTCGCGCGCGAGCGCGCGCAGGATCTCGACGCGCTGCTGGTCGGCGATCGACAGCGACCCCGCACGCGCGTCGGGCGGGATCTGAAAGCCCGTGCGCGCCTGCAGCTCGACCAGCCGGCGCCGCAGCGCGCGGGTGTCGATGACACCCGCGCGGCGCGGCTCGCGGCCGAGGAACACGTTCTCCATCACCGACCGCTGCGGGACGAGCGAGATCTCCTGCGCGATCCCGGCGACGCCGTCCTGGAGGGCGTCGTGCGGCGAGTGGTAGTGACGCTCGCGGCCGTCGACGCGCAACGTCCCGTCGTCGGGGCGGTGGACGCCCATCAGCACCTTCACGAGGGTCGACTTGCCGGCCCCGTTCTCGCCCACGAACGCGTGCACCTCGCCGTGCCCGACCGCGAGGTCGACGCCCGACAGCGCGCGGACCTCGCCGAAGCGCTTGCCGACGCCGGCCAGCTCGATCAGCGGCGCGACGTCGGTCGTGTCTACAGCCCGGACCATTGCGGCACGAACTCCTGCCATTCGGCCGTGTTGTCGCGCGTGATGTTGAGCGGCAGCTCGCCGCGGGTGTCGATCGACGCGATCCCGACCGACATCTCCTGCCCGCGCGCTGCCGCGATCGCGGCGACCGCGTTGAGGACGCCCTCGTTCTGCGGGAGCACCATCGTCGAGGAGTACCAGCGGCCGTCCTTGACAGCCTTGGCCGCCGTCGTGCCCGCGCCCATCGAGACGATCTTGATCTGGTCGGTCTTGCCCGCGGCTCTGATCGCCTGCTCGGCTCCGACGGTCATCTGGTCGCCGAGCGTGACGAGCACGTCGACGTCGGGCTCGGCCGTGAGGATGTTCTGCATCGCCGTGCGCGAGGGACCGCCGAGGTACTGGCCGAACCCGGTCGCGACGACGTCGACGTTGCTGCTCTTGTCGAGCTCGGCCGTGAGCGCCTTCGCCATGTTGGTGTCGAACGCGAGCACCGCGGTGCCGCGGAGGATCGCGACCTTGCACGGGTCCTTGCCGTCACACGCCTCGACGGCGGCCTTCGCGGCATCCTGGCCCTGGGACACGGGCGTGCGGGACGTCTGCAGCGTCTGCCCTTCGAGCTGGATTCTCGCCGTCGAGTCGTCGGGGCCGTTCGTCAGCCCGAACGTCGTCACGGGGATGCCCTTGTCGATCAACTGCTTGAACAGCGGCGCGAGCGCCGGCGGGTTGACCGGCTCGACGATGTACGCGTCGAACTTGTTCGCCGCGATCGAGTCGCGCAACTGCGCCTGCTGGACGGAGGGGTTGAACGGGTTCAGCAGCGTGGTGACCGTTGCGCCGTACTTGCTCGCCGTCTCGCGGACCCCCTTCTCCGCCGCGGACGCGAACGTGTTGTTGGCCAGCGCGAAGAAGCCGATGCGGACCTCCTCGCCCTCCGGCGGCGCGGCGGGGACGAGGCAGGGGTCGTCGCCGTTGGGCGTCTCGCCGCACTTCACCTTGCCGGTCGGCAGCGTGATCGGGCCCTTCGCGCCAGCGGCCGCTCTCGCGGTTGCTGTCGCGCTGCCGGCCGGCTCGTCGCTGCTGCTCGATCCGCCGCACGCGGCAAGGGCGACGCAGCTCGCGAGGGCCGCCAGCGCCGCGGCACGGCGAAGCAGCCCACGGTTCGTCCGTGTGACATCCATCGTTCTCTCCTCCTCGGTGGCGGCCCGCGAACGGGCCGCGTTGACGACGTCCGGCGGCGCTCGCGCGCGGCTCAGGCCGCGAAGAGCGGCGCCAGGTCGACGAAGATGCGGTAGTCGGCGACCTCGTCGTCGCCGTTGAAGCGGCAGATCGTCACCGCGTGCACGTGGGCCTCCGTGCCGTCCAGCTTCTCGTAGGTGACGTCCGCTTCGACCGCCGCACCGTCCGGGCCGGTCCAGGTCGCGACATGGTCGTGGCGGACCGTTCTGAACGTCGTGTAGAAGTCGTCCAGCGACGCCTTGATCGCGGCGCGCCCGACGACCGGCTCGGTGTTGCCGAACCGCAGCGACGCATCCTCTGAGAGGAACGTCAGGTACGTCGGCACGTCGCCGCGGTCGAGCGCGTCGAACATGCTCGTCAACCGGGTCTCGCGGTGCGCTTGCGCGGTCGTCATCGTCAGCTCCCCTCGCTCGCCGCGGCCGCTCTCAGCGCGCGGATGCGCGGGACCGTCGGGTAGTGGCTGAGGAAGCCGCCGTCGATCCGCAGCACCTGGCCGGTGACGTGCTCTGCGCCGTCGGATGCGAGGTAGACGACCGCCTCGGCGATGTCCTCCGGGCTTCCCATCCGGCCGCCCAGGTGTTGCTCGAACCAGGCGTCCTTCTCGTCCTGAGTCCAGAACGCCTCGGTCACCTGCGTCCAGATCAGCCCGGGCGCGATCGCGTTGCAGCGCACGCCCTGCGGCCCGTACGTCGTCGCGACGCATTGCGTCAGGCTGTGGACGCCGGCCTTCGAGGCGGCGTACGCGTGCAGGATGATCTCGCCGCTCAGGCCCGAGATCGAGCCGGTGTTGACGATCGAGCCGCCGCCGGACTCCACCATCGCGGGGACGCTGTGCTTGCACCCGAGCATCGGGCCACGCAGGTTGATGCTCATCGTCTTGTCCCACAGCTCGACGTCCATCTGCACGACGTCGAGATCGCGTGTGAGCTCCTCGCCCACCATCGCGGCGTTGTTGTGGAGGATGCTCAACGACCCGAAGCGGTCGACCGTCGCGGCGACGGTGTCGACCCACTCGCCCTCCTGGGCGATGTCCAGCTTCCGGGCGGCCGCCGTCCCGCCCGCTCCCACGATCTCCTCGACGACGCCCTCGGCGGTCGCGAGGTCGATGTCGGTGACCATGACCGCGGCGCCCTCCGCCGCGAGCGCCCGGGCGCTCGCGCGCCCGATGCCGGCACCGGCCCCGGTGACCAGCGCCACCTTGCTCTCCAGACGTGGCATGCCTCTCCTGTCACTCGCTTCATCAATCAGCCGATCGCGAGCAGGCCGCCGAGCGCCGACGCGGCGCTCGCAGACGAGTCCGCGAGCGGGCCACATCGGCGGCGACCTCTCCTCGATCCGCCGTCGTGGTGCATTATGCACAATGCGTTAGGCGAGTCAAGCCTGAGAGCGTTCCCGACGACCTACCGCAACTGCGACTACGCGATCGGCGACGCCCTCGAAGACCCCGTGGAGCGCTCGCGATCACCAGGCCCCGGAGTGTTCCTGCACCGCCGGGGCCACCTCGTAAACCGGGCCGGACGTAGCTCGACGCCGGGCGCCGAGCAACACGAATCCGGCCGAATCCAAGCCCATCCCGCCAGACGCCCTGAAAGTGCAGCTAGTTGCAGATATCCCCGGCGATCGGGGGCGATTCCGACCGCCCCGAAACGAAGAGACCCCCGCGCTAGCAGGGGCTTCTGCGGCGACATTCGCCTCTGCCGCCGAAGACACCACGCCCTCCTCCAGGCAACCGCGTCAGCCGCGAGGTCGTCGAGATCGAGCGTGCCGGCGGGACCTTCGCCGACATCCGCGACCTGGTCGCGGGCACGCGTGGCCGCAAGGTCTACGAGCAGGGCGACCCCGACCACGGCGTCTGGTCGACCGGCCTCGCCCAAGGTCTGATCCACGACGTCCCCACCGTCGCCCACCTGATCGAGTTGATCATGGA
The DNA here is from genome assembly GCF_000025265.1 of Conexibacter woesei DSM 14684. Lineage (GTDB taxonomy): Bacteria > Actinomycetota > Thermoleophilia > Solirubrobacterales > Solirubrobacteraceae > Conexibacter > Conexibacter woesei. Next base: position 2,188,244 of record NC_013739.1, on the reverse strand, counting down.
CGAGGCCGACGCGATCGTCTCGCAGCGGCTCCCCGCGATGACGGCGACGAGGGCTCCCGCTCGACGACGCGTGGCACGATAGCCCCAAAAGTCCGTTTCGTTGTGCATTGGGATCGCAGATGCGACACTCGACGATTCCCGCCACGCACACGAGAGGAGCTGCTGGATGCCTGGCAAGTTCATCGAGGAAGTCCACATCTACAGATGCGGAACGCACACCGACGGGTCCGCCATCATGTGCTCGGAGATCGGATACGCCAAGGTCCCGTTCACGCTGCCGGAGGATGCGCCCGCGCCGCGCGACCCGTCCGAGGACTACACCACCGTGCCCGTGGGATGGCAGGAGGCCGGCTCGACCGACGTCCACCTCTCGCTGCCGGAGCTCGTCGTGGCGATGAAGGCATTCGGCATCACAGTGAGCTACGACGAGGAGGACCTGGCTCGCCGGCTCGGGCCAAGGCCAACGTCCGAGTAGCGAACCAGGCGGGAGCAACGGCGTTCAGCCTGCCGCCGGCGGACCGCTGGCTGCGCGGGCTGTCCACAACCGGGCAGAGGACCACCCAGGTGGCGCTCGCCTGTCAGGACAGGTCGATCAGGATCTTTCCGAATACGTCGCGGTCGACCTGCGCTCGGTAGGCAGCGGGGGCGTCGTCGAAGGCGAATCGGCGGTCGATGTTTGGGTGGAGGTCGTGGGCTTCGACGAAGCCGACGAGGTCGCGGTGCATGCGGTGGCTGCCGACGGAGATGCCGCGGATCGTGGCCTGTTTCACGAGCAGCGAGTTGGGGTCGAACGGCTTGCCGTCGGTGTCGAACAGGGCGTTCCAGGCGGTCACGCCGGCGACCGGCAGGGTCGCGGCCTCGGCGGCGTCGAGGTTCGCGGGCGCCGGCGTCAGGCGCGCGGCCGGAAGGACCACGTACTCGGCCAGCACGCCATCCTCATGAAGCGCGCCGAGTCCGAGGCCGGTGCCGTCGGGCGGTGGAGTGCCGTCCACCCAGTCGGCGAAGTGCACGTTGGTGACCGCATCGCCGAGCGCGAATCCCTCGACGCCCTCGCCGAGCGCGTCGACGTCGCCGGCGAGGTCCGACAGGGGGACGATCGTCCGGCCGGGGAGCCGGCCGAACGGGCCGGCGAGGATCAGCTGGTCGCGGAAGTTGATCGAGACCGCGCGCACGCGGACACGGACCTCGCCTGGGCCCGGCTGTGGGAGCGGTGCGTCGTCCTCGCGGACGAGCCCGTCGACGCCCGCGGCGTCTGCGGGCAGGAGCCAGCGCTTCATGTGATTCTCCTGACGGTGTGGTCGTGGTCGGTGAGTGGTCGCCTCGGACGCACGATCAGCCGGCCCGCCGGGCCGCGCCCAGCAGGTCGAGCGCGTGGTCCCAGAGCTGCCTGGCGGCCGCGGGGTCCAGCGCGTAGTCGCGCACGCCGTGCAGGCCGTCGGTGATCGCCGCGACGCGATCGGCTTCGCGGCAGTCCTCGAAGTAGCGTCCGCCGATGCCCTCCAACAGCGGCGAGGTGGCCACGAGCACCGACGTGGCGGCGCCCTGCTGCGGCGACTTGACCGCGATGCCGTCGGCGGCGACCGCCGCTCGCGTCGCCCGTAACCGCTCCTCGCCCCAGTGACGCTGCAACCTGGTCCAGATGCCGCCCGGCATCACGGCGTTGGCAGCGATGCCGTCGGGCGCCCAGCGGCGGCTGGCCTCGACGGCGAACAGCACGTTCGCCGTCTTCGACTGACCGTAGGCCAGGGACGGGTCGTACGGCCGCCGCTCGAAGAACAGGTCCTCGAAGTGGACCGGGGACGCGCCGTGCCCACTCGAGCTGAGCGACACGATCCGCGCGGCCCCGTCGGCGGCCAGCGCGTCGTGCAGCCCGACCGCGAGGGCGAAGTGACCCAGGTGGTTGGTGGCAAATTGCAGCTCCCATCCCTGCGGCGTGCGCCGCAACGGCGACTCCATCACGCCCGCGTTGTTGACCAGCAGGCGCAGCGGCCCGTCCCATCCGGCGACGAACCGGTCGACGGACCGCACGTCAGCCAGGTCGAGCTCCCGCACCTCCAGGCACGCGCCCTCGACGCTCGCGGCGATCTCCTCGGCGGCCCGCCCACCCGCCTCCACGTCGCGGACGGCGAGGACCACGCGCGCACCCGTAGTCGCGAGCGCCCTGACGGTCTCGAGCCCGATGCCCGACGACGCGCCAGTGACGATCGCCGCACGGCCGCTGAGATCAACGCCCGCGACAACCTCCATGGCAGTGCTCCGCGGGCCGAACGGGGTGACGATCAGGGACACGGACGACGCTCCAACCAATAGAGAACGAACCAGATAGTTCGCACTGTAGCCACCCGGCCTCGCTCGTCAAGAACTGGTTCGTTACATGGCGCGTCGCCGCTCAGCTCCGTCTGCCCCCAACCAGTTCGTTCGGTACGATCGACGCCATGCCCGTGCGCGACGCGGCGGCGACGCGAGCCCGCATCCTCAGCGCAGCGATCGACGAATTCGCCGCCTACGGCCTGGCCGGCGCCCGCGTCGACCGCATCGCCGAGACCGCCAACGCCAACAAGCGAGCGATCTACGCCTACTTCGGCGACAAGGACACGCTCTTCGCCACCGCGCTGCACCACGTCGTCGGCCAAGTCGCAGAGGCCGTCCCACTCGACGTCAACGACCTCCCCGGCTACGCCGGCCAGCTCTTCGACCACCTGCTCGAACACCCCGAGGCATGGCGCCTGGGCATGTGGCTCGTGCTCGAAAGACCCCCAGCCGGCCCCGACGAAACCGACTTCTACGCCGACAAGCTCGCCGCGATCGGCGGCAAGCGGCGAACATCGGTCAACGGGATCCCCGCGACCGACCTGATCGTCATCATCATCGGCCTCGTCCGCGGCTGGTTCATGAGCCCGGAAGGACTCCTCGCCGCAGACGGACCACCCGCCACCGCACCCGAGCGCATCGCCACCCACCGCGCCGCAATCGTCGAAGCCGTCCGCCGCATGACCAGCTCGACCCCCGCCCCGTAACGACTGCTCGGTCCACCTGAGCGCACGTCGCTCCCCGCGCACGAGGTCCGTCCGCTCGCCGCCGTCCCGCTGGCCGGCGACGTGCCCAAGACGTCCTTCGCACTCGCGCGTGTGCGCGGCAGTCGCTGAGCCGGCCGGCATCCGCCTTCGCGCGTCATTCGCCGTAGGCCGCGCGTCGAGCCACCAGTGCGCCCACGGTCAGGTTTCGCGATCGCGGCCGAGGGCACCTGTGGCTATCGAGGGGCCGGCTTTCAGGGTATTGAGTTTTCCCGGCCGGGCACTCGCAGGGACGTGAGGACGCTGGCCCGTACGTGCGGGTTCGGCGGCCTTGCGTTCACTCGGGGATCAGCCGCTGCCGACGCGGGTAGGGGTGAGCTATGGCGGACATCGGTGAGGGGAGCGAGGCGAGGGGTGCGGAGCTGCTGTCGCGGATCTCCAACGAGATGGTGCGCATGATGAAGGAGTACTTCGGGCGCGGGCCGACGAGCGCGAAGTCGTACATGCTCGACGACCTGCTGGTCGTGGTGATGCGGGACGGGATGACGACGGCTGAGCGCACGATGCTGGAGTTCGGCCGGGCCGACATGGTGCGCCAGTTCCGGCAGGAGTTCGAGAACGAGATGACGGATCGGCTCGTGGGGGCGGTCGAGAAGCTGACCGGTCGCAGAGTCGTCACGTACCAGAGCCAGGTGATGTTCGATCCGAACACCGTCGTGGAGCTGTTCGTGTTCGACGAGCCGGCGCCACAGGCCGCCGTCCACGCGACGTCCGCGGGCCAGGTCGAGGACGAACCGGTCGGGCAGGCGACCAACGGCCCAGCACTCGACCGCCCGTCACGGACGCCCGCGACAGGCGAACGCGGAACCGACCCGAACGTCCAGTGACCGCAGCTCAGCTGGCTGCTGCGCGGTTGAGCGGTACCGCGCGACAGTCGCCGAGGCTGCCGACGCACGTCAGAGTGAACTCCGCGACCTTTCTCTTCGTCTCGCGTGCCTTCTCGGCGATCGCAGTCTCGAGACCGTCGCGCGTGTCGGCCACCTGCTGACAGCGATCAGCCGTGTCGGAAGCCTCCGCGCTCATTCTCTGCAGCAGCTCCAGCTGCTCCGACTCGCCCTCTCGTCTGGCCAGCGTTGCGACGTCGAGCACCGTGAGTTCAGCCGGTGGCCGATCGCGGCGCGACAACCCGCCGTTAGCCGCTGGGCGGGGCGGGTAGCGCTGGCTGCATGAGAATCGGCTACGTCCTCGCCAGCGAAGAGTTCGGGCCCAGCGACCTCGTCGCGCAGGCGATCCGCGCCGAGCAGGCCGGCTTCGCCGGGCTCTGGATCTCCGACCACTACCACCCCTGGATCGACGCCCAGGGCCATAGCCCGTTCGTCTGGTCGATGGTCGGCGCGATCGCGCAGGCGACGGACCTGCCGCTCGGCACCGGCGTGACGTGCCCCACGATGCGGATCCACCCCGCGATCGTCGCGCAGGCGGCCGCCACCAGCGCGCTGCTGCTCGACGGTCGCTTCACGCCCCGAGCTGATCGCGAGGTTCCGCCGATCCCATGCCAGAGGCAGAGAGCGCGGTCTGGCGACCCCGCCGGTGCGGCATACGATGACGCGCGTCACAATCGTCGGCGCGGGCCACAACGGGCTCGTGGCGGCGATCCACCTCGCCGAGCACGGCTCGACGTGACGCTGTTCGAGCGCGCCGCCGAGCCCGGTGGCGCCGCCCGCTCTGCCGAGGTCACGCTGCCCGGCTTCGTCCACGACCGCTGCGCGGCGTTCGCGCCGATGGCGGCCGCTTCGCCGGCGCTGCGCGAGCCAGGCACCGCCTTCGACCACGCTGTCGGGATCGGCCCGCTGCGCCTCAACGACCACTCGGAGGTCGTCGAGTCGCTGAGACTGCGCGTGGGGGCCCGGCCGTTCACGGTCGCATGGGTGACGCTGCGCCTGACGCAGCGCGACCGCAGACAAACCCGCGTCGAGATGGACGAGCACCCGACCGACCTGCGCTTCCGACGTCGAGGCCGACAACAGACCCGGCCGCACTCTCGGCCGCCGCGAGCCGGCTTCGGCATAGTCGCCGCATCCTGCGGGTAGCTTTCGACCGCCGAGCGAGGCCGGTGTAGCGCATCGCCGGCGGCCGGCAGCTCCGGGTGTGCGATGTCACGCGTCACACACTTGTCCGATCTGACAGGAGGGGTCATGAGTACGACCGTGATCGTGGTGATCGTCGTCGCGGCGGTCCTGCTGATCGTGCTGGCCGGCTTGCTCAGCGCGAACTCGCGCAGAAGGAGCCGGCAGCTGCGGCGAGGTCAGGCAGCCGAGCATCGCGAGCGTGCACAGGCCCACGGGCTGAACGCCCAGCGGGAGCAGACTGTCGCCGACCGACAGGCTGCGCGCGCCAAGCAAGCGCAGGGCGAGGCGGAAGAGAAGGCGGCGATCGCGAGACTCGAGAGCGTCACCGCTGACGACCGCGCTCAAGCAGCGGAACGTGAGGGCCGGCTGGCACAAGAGCATCGCGAGCGGGCGAGCGAGATCGATCCCGATACGAGCAGCAGCGAACAAGACGAATCGATCGGGCGGATGCGCGGCGAGCGGGACGTAGACCGTTAGCACCGCCGGTCCCTCACCGGACGGGCGAATGACGCGCCACGTTCCGATCTGGCTGGCGGCCGGGCCGGCGCGCATGGCGAGCAGCGGCTTCCCCCGTCTGACCGAGGACCTGGATGCCGATGTCGCCGTGATCGGCGGCGGCATCTCGGGCCTCACGACGGCGCTGCTGTGCAAGCAGGACGGGGCGCGCGTCGTCGTGCTGGAGCGCGGCGCGGTCGCGGGGGGCGCCAGCGGTTTCACGACCGCGAAGGCGAGCGCTTTGCAGCAGACGAAGCTGGCACAGATCCGCAGTCTCCACGGCGACGAGGCGACCGCGGCATACGCGCGCGTCTCGCTGGAGGCGATCGCGTGGATGGAGCGGACGGTCCAGGAGCGGGCGATCGACTGCGCGTGGGAGCGGCTGCCCGACGTCACCTACGCCGCGAGCGAGGACGAGGTCGACGCGGTGCGGCGTACCGCCGACGCCGCGCGCGCCGCCGGCCTCGAGGTAGAGCTGCTCGACGCGGACGTGCCGGTGCCGCTGCCGTTTGCGGTGCGGGCCGCCGTCCGGCTCGGCGGGCAGGCGCAGTTCCACCCAGTCCGCTATCTGCACGCGCTTGCCGCGCTGATCCCGGGCGAGGACTGCCACGTCTTCGAGCAGAGCGCCGTCGTGCGCGTGCATGAGGGTTCGCCGTGCACGGCGACGACCGACGACGGCCACACGGTCACCGCCGGCGCCGTCGTCGTCTGCACGAACTACCCGCTGCTCGACCGCGGCCTCTTCTTCGCCCGCACCGAGGCGGTCCGCTCCTACCTCGTCGCGGCGCGCCTCAACGACGGCGGTGCGCTGCCAGGGTCGATGGCGATCAGCGCCGGCGAGCCGACACGCTCCATCCGGCCATACGTCGACGAGCACGGCGAGCGCTGGGTGCTGGTCGGCGGGGAGGGCCACACCACCGGCGCGGACGAGGCGAGCACGGCGCGCTACGAAGCGCTGGAGTGCTTCGCCCGCGAGCACTTCGACGTCGCCGAGATCTCCTACCGCTGGTCGACCCAGGACGGCGCGCCGCTCGACAAACTGCCGTACGCCGGCCCCTACCACCCGCGCGCCCGCGGTCTCTACGTCAACGCCGGGCACCAGAAGTGGGGCATGACCAACGGCACCGTCGGCGCACACGTCGTCGCCGACCTGATCGCCGGACGCGACACCCCCTACGCGAAGCTGCTCGATCCCAACCGCGTCACCGTGCGAGCGGCGCCGCAGCTGGCGAGAGCGCAGCTGCGCGTCGGAACGCACCTGCTCGGCGACCGCCTCGCCCCGGCAGAGGCATCGTCCTCCGACGACGTGCCGGTCGGCGAGGCGCGCGTCGTCCGCGCCGGCCTCGGCAAGGTCGGCGTCCACCGCGACGACGCCGGCAGGCTGCACGCCGTCTCGCTGCGCTGCACCCACCTCGGCTGCCTCACGCACTGGAACGACGCCGAGCGCAGCTGGGACTGCCCCTGCCACGGCTCCCGCTTCGACCCCGACGGCAACGTCCTCGCCGGACCGGCCGTCGCGCCGCTGCAGCGACGCGACCCACCGCGATAGTCGCCGCGTCTGCGCACGCGGATTCGAATGGGCCGTGGCGGGTAGCGCAAGGCTCGCGACACACCGTCGTCACCGAAGGAAAGCGAATCATCGATGAAGGCTGTTGCCTGGCACGGCACCCACGACGTGCGCGACGACCTCGCCGGCAGAGCCAGGCGCACGAGCTGCCGCCCCCTCCGATCCCGATCCGAACGGCGCCGCCGAGGAGCCGTTCCCCGAAGGCGCGCTGCCGCGCGACCTGCCAGCACAGCCGGCGGTCTTCGCGCCCGACGTCGCGCCGGAGGAGATCGCCGAGATCGCGGCGAGACTGCGCGTCGCGGCAGGCCTGCCGAAGAAGCCGACCGGCGAAGTCGCGTGAGCCAAACGCTCTCGGAAGGAGACTCATGAGCACCGGAGACGTTCCCCACCGTCGCGGCATCGGACGCCGCGCAGACTATGCCCCCACGGGCACCGACACAGGAACGGGACTGTTCGCGACGCTCAAGCGCACCGTGCGTGAGTACAGCGAGGACAACATGTCTGACTGGGCGGCGGCGCTGACCTACTACGGCCTGCTGTCGCTCTTCCCGGCGCTGATCGCGCTCGTCTCGATCCTCGGTTTGTTCGGCGATCCGCAGTCGACGACGAGATCTCTGACCGACATCGTCACGAGACTCGGTCCCAGCTCGGCGGCGGACACGTTCGAAGGCCCGATCAGATCGATCACCTCCAACCGCGGCGCCGCCGGGGTGCTGTTCTTCGTCGGGCTCGGCGCGGCGATCTGGTCGGCGTCGGGCTACGTCGGCGCGTTCACCCGCGCCGCCAACATCGTCTACGAGACGCCCGAGGGACGACCGTTCTGGAAGCTGAGACCGCTCCAGCTGCTTGTCACGCTGGCGATGGTGGTCATGCTCGCGCTCGTGGCGCTGGCGCTCGTGATGACCGGGCCGGTGGTCGAGACCGTCGCGGACTCGATCGGGATCGGCTCGACGGCGGTGACGGTCTGGGAGTTCGCGAAGTGGCCGGTGATGCTCGCCGTCGTCGTGCTGATGTTCGCCGTGCTCTACCACGTCAGCCCGAACGTGAAGCTGCCCGGCTTCAGGTGGGTCACGCCCGGCGCGCTGCTGGCGATCGTCGTGTGGCTGATCGCGTCAGCGCTGTTCGCCTTCTACGTCGCCAACTTCGGCTCCTACGACAAGACCTACGGGACCCTCGGCGGCATCGTCGTCCTGCTCGTCTGGTTCTGGATCACGAACGTCGCACTGCTGCTCGGCATGGAGCTGAACTCCGAGCGTGAACGCAGCCGCGAGCTCGAGGCCGGCGTTCCCGGCGCGGAGAAGGAGCTGCAGCTCGACGCACGCGACGAGCCCAAGCGCAGAAGAACGACCTGACCCGGCGTCCCATCGCTCGCCTCGCCGCTTGCGATCGGCATCCCTGGGTAGCTCGGATTCGCGGTCCCAGCCCCCCGACCGGAAGCGTTCCTCAGTCCACATTCCGGAAGGAGTCGCGATGGCAACCGAAAGCCAGAGCACCGTCGACGCCCAGGGCGCCAGGGAGCAGGTGCAGGAGAAGGCCCAACAGGCTGCGGAGGTGGCGAGATCCCGTCTCCAGGATCAGGTCGACCAGCGTTCCACGCAGGTCGGCGAGCAGGTCAGCTCGAGTGCCCACGCGCTGCGCTCGACGGCCGAGCGACTCAGAGAAGAAGGACAGGACGGTCCCGCAAAGGCTGCCGAGCAGATTGCCGGGCGTGCCGAGCAGGTCGGCAGCTATCTCAGCGAGTCGGACGCGGACCGGATCCTCCACGACGTCGAGGATTTCGCTCGCAGACAGCCGCTCGCGGTCGTCGGGATCGGTCTCGTCGCCGGCTTCGCGGCGTCGCGCTTCCTGAAGGCGTCGAGCCGCTCGCGCTACGAGCGCCGCGCCGGAGGCGACTTCGAGCCGCCGCGGCGGATCGCCTCGCCGGCCGGCGGCGACACCGCGCCCGCCGCGCCCGCCGATCCGGCGCCGGTCCCGGGCGCTCCGCTCTCCCCGCCGTCCGTGCCGAGCGGCACGAGCTAGAGGAGGCCGACGATGGAAGGTCATGATCGCCGCGACGAGTCGATCGGCGAGCTCGTGCGCGAGCTCGCCGCCGAGACGAACACGCTCGTGCGGCAAGAGATCGAGCTGGCCAAGGCGGAGCTGAGCGAGAAGGTCAAGCTGGCCGGGAAGGGCGCCGGCATGTTCGGCGCCGCCGGCGTCCTCGCGCTGCTCGCGCTCGGCGCGCTGACGGCGTGCGTGATCGCGCTGCTCGCCACCGCGCTGGATCACGTGTGGCTCGCGGCGCTGATCGTCGCACTCGTCTACGGCGCGATCGCCGGGCTGCTCGCGATGCGCGGGCGCGACGAGGTCAAGGAAGCGGCGCCGCCGGTGCCGGAACAGACGATCGAGACTGTGAAGGAGGACGTCGAATGGGCCAAGACCCGGACGCGATCCGCCACGAGGTAGAACAGACCCGCGAGCGGATGGGCGAGACGATCGACGCGCTCGGCTACAAGGCCGACGTCAAGACCCGCACCAAGGAGAACATCTCCGGAAAGGTCGACACCGTGAAGGAACGACTCGGCGTTGCGACCGACAAGGTCAGCGACGCCACTCCCGACGGTCAGCAGGTCAAGCAGCAGGCCGGACGCGCCGTCGGTGTCGCACAGGAGAACCCACTCGGGCTCGCGGTCGGCGCCGCTGCGCTCGGCTTCCTCGCCGGCATGCTCATCCCCAGCTCGCGCGTCGAGGACGAGAAGCTCGGACCGATGGCCGATCAGGTCAAGGAACAGGTCAAGCAGACCGGCCAAGAGGCGCTCGAGCACGGCAAGCAGGTCGCGCAGAGCGCGGCCGAGACCGTCAAGGACGAAGCGCACGACCACGGCCAGCAGCTCGCCGACAGCGCACGCGACAACGCCGGCGCAGTCACGGGCCGGAGCTGACGATCCCGTCCAGGGCAGGCCGGCTCCCCCGGCCTGCCCTGGAGGAACGTGTCAGGCGCAGAACCGTTCGGTCAGCCAGCGCACGAGCCCGTCGACGCCGCGATCGCGCGCGACCTCCCGCTGCCGGACGGCGCCGTTGGCGACGATCGCCGCACGCGTCGCTGTGAGCGCGTCGGCGCAACCGAGACGCTCCGCCTCCGGAGCGACCGCGGCGACCAGCTCGCCGAGCCGGTCTCGTGTCGGAACGCGCTCCCCCGTGACAAGGTCGGCGAGCGTGCCGTCGAGCCCGTGGCGCAGCGCCGACCAGCGGTTCTCCTCGATCCGCCACGTCGGTGCGTCGAGCAGCGCCTCGCGGGCGTCGTGACGCTCGGCGAGCGTCGCGACGAGTGCCTGCGCGAACGCGATCACTCCAGCCGCCTCACCGACCGACGTCTGAGCGTCCGGCACCCGCAGCTCGATCGTGCCGAACGTCGCGTGCGGACGCAGCTCCCACCACCACATCCGCGGCTCCGGCACCGACCCGGCGAGCGCGCCCCAGCGCAGCTCCGCGGCGAACTGATCCCAGCTCTCCAGCCGCGGCGGCACGCCTTGGCGCGGCAGCTGCTCGGAGATCGTCGGGCGCACCGACGCGAGGCCGCTGTCGCGTCCGCAGTGGAACGGTGCGTTGGCGGCCAGCGCCGCCAGCTCCGGCAGGTACGCGCGCAAGGCGTTGTAGACCGCGAGCGTGCGGTCGGCGCCGCCGACCGCGACATGCACCTGCAGGCCGGCGACGAGCTGCCGCCGAGCGATCGGCCCGTACTCCGCCTGCAACACGTCATACCGGCCACCGCGGTTCAGCGCTCCCTCAGCGCCGCTGAAGGGATGGACGCCGGCGGCTGCCGGCAGCACCAGCCCGCCGGCCGCTGCCGCGAGATCGCGGCGCGCGGCGGCAAGCTGCGCGACGGCGTCGGCGACTGACGCCGCAGCGGCCGTGGAGATCTCGACCTGGGCTGCGGGCAGCTCGGGCTTGAAGCGCGTGTCGCCGCCGAGTCGCTGCAGCAGCTCACCGGCCATCGGCGCGAGGGCGAGCGTCGCCGGGTCCAGCAGCATCAGCTCCTCCTCGACGCCGACGGTGAGGCCGCCCGTGGCGTCGAAGCGCCGGCGCAGCTCGCCGGCATCGGGGAGGATCGGGGGCTCGGTCGTTGTCATCTCGCCCCAGACTGACCCGTGGCGGTCGCTTCCAACCGTCTCGGCGCGGTGGCCGGGGTCGTTTGAAGCCGCGAGATCGCGTGCAGCTATGTGGGCATGGCGACGACCGTCACACGCCCCACCGGCCCCCGCGCGATCGAGCTTCCGGCGCCGCGCGGCCCGCTGAGCGAGCGCCTCTTCACCACTCTCCGCCAACCACCCGGGACGCTGCTGGGCCTCCCTGCTGCCACATCGCTCGCAGCGGCCGGCGACCCGCTCGTCGACGACGACCTGCAGCTCACGCTCTACGTCAGCTACGAGCTGCACTACAGCGACATCGCCGGCGTCGACCCCGACTGGGAATGGGACCCCGGCCAGCTCGCCTTCCGCGCAACGCTCGAGCGCCCGTTCGAAGCGGCGGTGCGCCGACTCGCGGGACCGGTAGACGACGTGGATCCGGCCCAGATCGGCGCGACCCTGCAGACGATTGCGGCCGCCGACGACGGCCCTCCGCTGTCGCGGCGGATCGAGACCGGTGCGGACGCCGAGCAGGTGCGCGAGTTCCTGATCCACCGCTCGGCCTACCAGCTCAAGGAGGCGGACCCGCACTCGTGGGCGATCCCGCGCCTGGCCGGCGGTCCGAAGGCGGCGCTGGTCGAGATCCAGACCGACGAGTACGGCGGCGGAGACGCCGAGCGCATCCACGCCGTCCTCTTCGCGAAGGCGATGCGCGCACTCGGGCTCGACGCCGCGTACGGCGCCCACCTCGAACGACTCCCCGCGATCACGCTCGCGACCGTCAACCTGATGTCCCTGTGCGGGCTCCACCGGCGCCTGCGCGGCGCGATCGTCGGCCACCTCGCAGCGTTCGAGATGACCTCCTCGCTGCCCAACCGCCGCTACGGCAACGCGCTGCGCCGCCTCGGTTGCGACCGCGACGCGACGGACTTCTTCGACGAGCACGTCACGGCCGACGCCGTGCACGAGAACATCGCCGCCTGGGACCTCGCCGGCGGCCTCGCCGTCGCCGAGCCACAGCTCGCCGCCGACATCGTCCTCGGCGCACGCGCGCTGCTGGCGATCGAAGCCCGCTGGGCCGATCACCTGCTCACGGCCTGGGACGCCGGCAGCAGCTCGCTGCGCCCGCTCACGACCGCGTAGGCCGGACGAGCCGAGCCCCGTCAGACCGAATCGGCCGGCGGGTACGAGGCCTCCGGCGGCGCGTCGGCCTCCGCCCCGCTCTCCGCTCTGAAGCCGACGAGCTTGTGCGTGCCGTCGCAGAACGGGCGGATCTGCGAGCGCCCACAGCGACAGAGCGCCACGGTCGAGCGCGCGCAGGGGATCGGCTCGCCGTCCTGATCGGTCAGCTCGAATCTCCCACGCAGGAGGTACGGACCGTCGCGATACGGTGTCACCCGCGCCGGCGACGGCGCACGCGCAGGTGGTGCCGCGCTTCCCATGACCACCGTGAGAGCGTCGAGCAGATCGCCGGCGGTCAATTCGGCACGGCCCGCGGTGCGGGCGGCCTCGCCCGCCCGCACGAGCGCCTCCCCGACCTCGGCCGAGACGTGATGGCGCAGTCCGAGCGGCAGCAGCTCGATCGCCGTGGTGATCGAAGACATGCGCCTGCGCTACCCGCGGCGCCTGCGCTTCACGCAACGCGACGAACGCGGCGAGTTCAGCTGCTCAGCTCAGAGCGAATCCGCCAGGACTGTGTCTTGACGCGGTCGGGTACTCTGACGGAGAAGGCGAGCGTCATTTCGGGTCTTTCGGCTCCACTCGTCTTGTTTCACCACGCGGCAAGGGCGGGTTCGTTCACTCGGGCAGGCTCCGGCGGCGGTCCATAGGAAGCCAACGCCGAGGATCGCCCCATGATCGCTGCTCCGACCGCACCGTCGCTGTCCGCACCCCGCCGTTCCGCGAAGCCCCGCGGCAGCGCCATCCGCACTGAGGATCTGATCCGCCGCTACCGCGAGACCGGCGATCCGCGCTGCCGCACGCGCGCGATCGAGTCGTTCATGCCACTGGTGCACAAGCTCGCCCGCCGCTACCACCCCGGGCCCGAGCCGCTCGACGACCTGGTGCAGGTCGCCTGCGTCGGCCTCGTGAAGGCGATCGATCGCTTCGACCCCGACGCCGGACCCCGCTTCGCATCGTTCGCGATCCCGACCATCACAGGCGAGCTGCGCCGCCACTTCCGCGACACGACCTGGTCGGTCCACGTCCCGCGCAGAGTCCAGGAAGACGCCCTCCGGCTGCGCCACGCGATGACCGAGTTGAGCGAGCGGCCAGGACGCTCACCCACGATCCACGAGCTCTCGGCCGCGACAGGGCTCGACGACGAGCAGATCACCGAAGCGCTCCACGCAACGACCGCGAAAGCAGCCTCATCGCTGGACCGCCCTGTGCCCGGCCAGGACGACGGCAGCGCGACGATCGGCGACACGCTCGGCTGCGACGAGTACGGCTTCGCCCTCGCCGAGCACCGGACGACGATCGGGCCGAGACTGCGCGCCCTGCCGCTGCGGGACCGCGAGATCCTCTACCTGCGCTTCGCCGAGGACATGACGCAGCACGAGATCGCACAGCGGATCGGCTGCTCTCAGATGCAGGTGTCCCGTCTGCTGCGGCGTGCGCTCGACGCGCTCGCCGGGTAGGCGCCCACGTCGGTCGCGCTACTGCCCGGTACGTCCGCGACCGTCCAGCATCGTGCGCGAGCCAGCGTCCTCGCGTGCCTGCGAGCGGGATCGCGTGTCGGATCGGCGGCCATGCCGCTCCCTGTCTCAGCTGACGGCGAATCCGCCTCCGCAGGTTGCGATGCCACCAGTCGAAGGGCGAGGTCCCGCGGTGAGCCGCATAGCCCAAGTGACGCGCGTCATGCCGACGTTGAATCAGAGCGTCTCGCCGCGCCATCCCGCGGGACGCGCTTCGTGCTCCGCGGCATGGCGCCGCGCGGGGTCAGGACATACAGGGCATGCGTGCCGGCTCGCCCGCGGTAGCGGACCGTCGTCCCGGACACGATCGCGACGGCCGATCCCGCCGCAGCCACAACCGCGTCGCCCGCTGGATCCTCCGGCACGACGGTCAGCTCGCCCCGCGTCACGTAGACGACCTCGTCGTAGGTCAGCCGCCACGAGCCCAGGTCGGTGTCGGCGTCGAAGCGCATGAAGCCGCCGTCGAGGCCGGCAACTGCGCTCGCGCCGATGACGCGCGACATCCGGCAGCCCGGCAGCGCCTCGGCGTACGACTCGGGCGCGTCGGCGATCAGCTGCACGCCTGGCGTCACGCCTGCCCGAGCCGCTCGCGCCGCAGGCGGATGCCGGCCGCTTCGCGGTCCCACGTGTCGTCCGTGACGCCGGCGGCGCGCAGCTCCTGCTTCTGGACCTTGTTCGTCAGCGTCTTGGGCAGCTCGTCGAGCACGCGCACGTAGCGCGGCACCATGAAGTGCGGCATGCGCGCTGCCAGGTACTCGATCAGCTGCAGTGGATCGATCTGCCCGCCGGCCTGCGGCGCAAGCACCGCCAGGACGTCGTCCTCGCTGTGCTCGCTGGAGACCGCGACCACCGCCGCCTCGCGGACGGCGGGATGGGACAGGATCTCCGCCTCGACCTCGAACGAGGAGATGTTCTCGCCGCGCCGCCGGATGGCGTCCTTGACGCGGTCGACGAAGTAGTAGTCGCCGTCGGCGTCGACGTGGAAGGCGTCGCCGGTGTGGAACCAGCCGTTGCGCCACGCGCGCGCCGTCGCCTCCGGCTCGCGCCAGTAGCCGCTGTTCATCGACCACGGCATGTCGGCGCGCACGATCAGCTCGCCCACCTCGCCGGTCGCGACCTCCTGGTCGTGCTCGTCGACGACGCGCACCTCGACGCCTTCGCGCGGGCGCCCGCAGGTCCCGAGCGCGGTCGGGTTGCTGCCCGTCAGCAGCGGCGTGCTGACCTCGGTCATGTTGAACGCCGTGTAGACGTCGCAGCCGAAGCGCTCGGCGAAGACGGCGGCGTCCTCGGTCAGCGGCACCGCGAAGACGGCCTTCAGCGACGCGCCCCGCTCACGCTCGTCCGGCGGAGCCTTGACGAGGAAGCTGAGCATCACGCCCAGCAGGGTGCAGACGGTGGCCTGCGAGCGCTCGACGACGTCCCAGAACGACGCGGTGTCGAAGCCGTCGACGAGTGCCAGCGAGCTGCCGAGCGCCAGCGCGGCGATCACGTCGAGCGTCGCGCCGGCATGGAACAGCGGCAGGCTCGTCAGCGAGCGGGCGCTCGCGTCGAACATGCGCGCGGTCGGCATCACGCTCGCCCAGCCGTGCACGTAGGAGGACACGACGCCCTTCGACGGGCCGGTGGTGCCGGACGTGTAGATGATCGCGTAGGGGTCCCAGGGCTCTGCCGGGCACTCCGCGAGCGCCTCGTCGCCGTCGGGCTCCGCCGGCCAGGGACCGGGCTCGCCCGGAGCGATCGTCACGACCTGCGCGGCGGGCGGCGACGCGATCCCGTCGAGGCGTCCCACCAGGTCGGCGTGCGCCACGATCAGGTGTGGGTCGGTCTTGCCCACGACGTGCTCCAGCACGCGCCCGCGGAACGCCGTGTTGATCGGCGAGAAGACGGCTCCGAGCTGGTTGGCGCCGAACCAGGTGCGCAGGATGTCCGGTCCGTTCGGCAGCCACGCCATCACGCGGTCGCCGCGCCGGACGCCGAGCGCGCGCAGCCCGGAGGCGGCGCGCAGCGTCTCCTGCCAGGCGTCGGCGTAGCTCCAGCTCGACCCGTCCGCGAAGAGGACGAACGGCGCGTCCGGCGTCGCGAGCGCGTGTCGCCGCAGAAGGCGGGGAAAGACGCACTCGTCGGGGTCGGGAATGTCGTGCTCGGACGTCATCGGGCGGATCTCCTCATGTATGGTCGTTTATTCACCATAGAGAGAGAGGTGCCGTGCCACAACCCTCATTTCCGGCCGCGGACGTCGTCGTCGTCGGCGCCGGCGTCTCCGGCCTGGCGGCGGCCGAGCGGCTGCTCGCGCACGGCGTCGAGTCGCTGCTCGTCGTCGAGGCGGCGGACCGCGTCGGCGGCCGCACCTGGAACCGGACGCTGCGCAACGGCGCCGTCGTGGAAGGCGGCGCGATGTACGTCTGCGAGAGCCAGCGGGATATCTGCGGTCTGATCGAGCGGCTCAGCCTCGACCTCTTCCCGATGCACAAGTCGGGCGACAGCGTCGCAATCCTGGGCGGCGAGCGGCACGTCTTCGCCGGAGCCGGACCGCGCGTCGACCCCGTCGCGCACGCACAGTTGAAGACGGCGGTGCGAGCGTTCGACGAGCTGGTCGCGAGCCTGCCGCCGGACGCCTCATGGAGCCACCCCGACGCCGCGCGGCTGGACCGGATCAGCCTCGCCGCGTGGCGCGACGAGCGGATCGTCGACCCGACCGCCCGCGCCCAGTTCGACGGGATGATCAGCGGCTGGACGGCGACGCCGCCGGCGCGCGTCTCGCTGCTCTACGCGCTGCACGCGATGGCGACGTGCGGCGGCGTCGCCGCGATGCTCGCCGACCAGCGCGAGACATTCCGCTTCGCCGGCGGCTCCCAGCGACTGGCCGAGACGATCGCCGAGCGCCTCGGGGACCGCGTCCTGCTCGGATCGCCAGTGACGGCGATCGACCAGTCGCGCGGCGACGGCGTGACGGTGCACGCGGGCGGCGTCGCGATCGACGCCGCGCACGTCATCGTCGCGCTGAACGGGATCGGCTGCCGATCGGTCGACTTCACGCCCGCGCTCCCGGCCGCTCGCGAGCTGCTCGGGCACTCGTGGGAGCCCGGACCGCTGGTGAAGGCGAACGTGATCTACGACGAGCCGTTCTGGCGTGCGGACGGGCTGTCGGGCTCGGCCAGCATCGACGACGGCCCGTTCCAGGGCTGCCTCGACTCCTCGCCGCCGGACGGCTCGTTCGGTGCGCTCACGGTCGTCAGCTTCGTCTTCGACGAGCACGAGCGCTACGGCAACCCGCCCGCGTTCCACGCCGACCCGGCCGTTCGGCGCGCGGCGTCGCTCGACCTGCTCGCGCGCTTCTTCGGCCCGCGCGCGCTCGAGCCGATCGAGTACCAGGAGACCGACTGGTCGCGCGAGCCGTTCGTCTTCGGCTGCGAGGGCGCGGTCGTCCCCGGCCGATTCACCGAGATCGGCGACGCGCTCCTCGCGCCCTTCGAGCGCGTCCACTGGGCCGGGACCGAGACCGCCACGCGCTGGACCGGATGGATGAACGGCGCGGTGCAGGCCGGCGAGCGCGCGGCCGGCGAGGTGCTCGCGCTGCGCTGAGCCGGCCGGACGAGCCGCCGCGCGGGCGGCGCGCCGGCGCGCCGCGCGGCGTCGCGGCCGACGCGCGTAGCTCAGCTCATCCGCTCGATGATCGTCGCGTTGGCCATCCCACCGGCCTCGCAGATCACCTGCAACCCGTAGCGGCCGTCGCGCTGCCGCAGCGCCGCGATCGCCGAGCCGAGCAGCCGCACGCCCGACGCGCCGAGCGGATGACCGTAGGCGATCGCTCCGCCCAGCGGGTTGAGCCGCTCGGCGTCGACGCCCAGCTCGCGCTGCCACGCGAGCGGGACGCACGCGAACGCCTCGTTGACCTCGAACGCGTCGATCTCCTCCAGCGACAGGCCGGCGCGTTCGAGCACGCGCAGCGTCGCCGGCACGACCGCCATCAGCATGCGGTCGATCGGGTGCTCCGCCGCCACCGCCGTCGCGTGGACGCGCGCCAGCGGGGTCAGCCCGAGCGATCTCAGCGCGCGCTCGCTCACGATCAGGGCCGCGGCCGCGCCGTCGGTCAGCGGCGAGGAGCTGCCGGCGGTCACGCGCCAGTCGATCTGCGGGAAGCGCGCCTGCGCCTCCTCGTTGCGGAACGCCGGGCGCAGCTCGTCGAGCCGCTCCAACTCGGCCGCGGCGCGGACCGTCTCGTCGCGCGCGACGCGCGTCCCGTCCGATGCCTCCAGCGGCGTCACCTGGGCGTCCAGGACGCCGTCGTCCCACGCGCGCCGCGCGCGGCTGTGCGACTCGCGCGCGTAGGCGTCCAGCTCGGCGCGCTCGATGCCCCATCTGACCGCGGTCAGCTCGGCCGCGATCCCCTGCTCGATCAGCCCGCCCGGATGGCGCCGCGCGACCTCCGGGCCATAGGGGTCTGCGCCGAGCGTCGAGGACCACAGCGGCACCCGGCTCATCGACTCGACGCCGCCGACCAGCACGACGTCGGCCGCGCCGGCGCCGATCGCGTGCACGGCGAACGCCAGCGCCTGCATGCTGGAGCCGCACTGGCGGTCGATCGTCGTCGCCGGCAGCTGCTCGGGCAGGCCGGCCGCCAGCACGGCGGCGCGCCCGACGTTCAGCGACTGCTCGCCGACCTGCGAGACGCAGCCGACGTAGGCGTCGTCGATCTCGGCCGGATCCAGACCGACCCGGTCCACGAGCGACCGCAGGCAGCCCGCCAGCAGGCTGACCGGGTGCACGCCCGCGAGCGCGCCTCCCGCCTTGCCCCGCGCGAACGGGGTTCGCGCCACGTCGACGACATACGCAGCTGACACCTGAGACCTCCTCGATAGATACCGTTGCCCTGCCAGCATAACGAGCGTTCATTTACCATGCCGAAGGCCGCGACGACACGCTCAGGCAAATGAGCGCTCACTGGAAATCGACTGCTAGGCTCCCGCGTCCGGTGGGCGCGTCCCGCCCGTCCGATCGAGTCCCCGACCGTGGAGCGTGAGTCAGCAGTGGCACGTCGAAGCCGGAGCACGGTGTCCGTCACCGTCGACGATCCAGCCGGCAGAGGCATGCGCGAGGCGTTGCTCGCCGCCGCGCTCGAGCTGTTCTTCCGGCAGGGGTTCCCGGGCACGTCGGTGCGCGAGGTGACGGTCGCGTGCAACGTCACGCCCGGCGCGCTCTACAACCACTTCCCCTCCAAGGAAGACCTGCTCTACACGATCATCGAGCGCACGACGGCCGAGGGCAGCGGACTCGTCGAAGCCGCGCTGGAGGAGGCGCCGAAGGACCCGGCGAGCCAACTGCTCGCGCTCGCCCGCTCCTCGACGCTCTACCACACGCGCCACCGCGCGGCGAGCCTTGTCGCCAGCTTCCAGTACATCCACCTGCCCGACGAACAGCGCGAGAGAGTGATCGCGCGCCGCCGTCAGCAGCGGATCGGCCTGGAGCGGATCATCGACGCCGGCGTCAGAGACGGCGTCTTCCGCCTGCCCGAGGCGAGAGGCGCCAACGCCGGCAAGCTCGCCGCGACGGCGATCGCCAACCTGACGCTGCGCCCGACCGAGCAGTTCGGCCCGTTCCCGCGCATGAGCGACGTGCGCCTCGCCGAGTTCCACGCGCAGCTCGCGCTGCAGATGGTCGGCGGCTCGGCGCCCGGCTGAGTCGCTTCAGACGCCGCTTCAGGCGCCGCCGGCGGCGAACTCCGGCATCGGCACGAACGGATCCCCGAAGACGCGGTTGTCGGCGCCGAACCAGCGCCCGCCCGCGACCTGCAGGATACCGCCGTCGACCACCACCGACGACCCGGTCATGTACGACGCGGCCGGGCTGAGCAGGAAGGCGACCAGCTCGGCGACGTCGTCGGGGCGGCCGACGCGCCCCAGCGGCGTGTCTCGCTCGATGCGCTCGCGCGCTGCGGAGACCAGCACGCTCGTCATCTCGGTCTCGACGACGCCGGGCAGCACCGCGTTGACGCGGATCCTGTAGCGCCCCAGCTCGAGCGCGGCGCTGCGCACGAGCATCGAGACCGCCGCCTTCGACGTGCAGTAGGCCGACATCATCGCCGCCGGCCCCTCCGCGCCCGTCGAGGCCGTGGCGACGATCGCGCCCGGCCGCTCGGTCTCGGCCATGATCCGGGCGACCGCCTGCATCACGTGGAACGTCCCGGTGAGGTTGACGTCGATCGTCTTGCGCCACAGCGACACCGGCATCTCGAGGAAGTCGACCGCGCGCCCGATCCCGGCGTTGGCGAAGAGCGCGTCGACGCGGCCGTAGCGCTCGCGCAGCGTCATCGCCAGCGCGTCGACCGACGCCTCGTCGGTCTGGTCGAGCTCGACCGCCTCGGCCCGTCCTCCCGCGGCGACCAGCTCGCGCGCCACCGCCTCGGCGCCCTCGCGATCGCGATCGGCGATCAGGACGGTGTACCCGCCGCGCGCGAGCCGCGCGGCGGTCGCCGATCCGATGCCGCCGGCGCCGCCGGTCACGCACGCCACCATGTCGTTCGCCGGAGCACTCATGCCGTCACCTCTCGTCTGGTCAGGTCGAGCAGCCGCGCGCCGTTGTCGTGCAGCCACATCGCAGTCACGCGCTCGCCGAGGTCGAGCGCGACGACCTCGTCAGCCAGCTCGCGCACGGACAGGCCGTGCGCCCACGTCACGCTGCCGAACAGCACCTTGTGGCGGATCGTCGCCCGGCCGTGCGCCAGCAGCGGCTCCCAGCCCGAGCCCGGCACCGCCATGTGCGGGGCGCGGTGGGTGGAGAACTCGAGGTAGACGTTCGGGTGGCGCTGGCAGATCGCCACGGTCTCCAAGACCCACGGCCAGCCGCCGTGCCCGGCGATCACGACGAGGTCGGGGTGCGCGCGGGCGATCGCGTCGAGGTGGCGCCAGGTGCAGAAGTCGACGGGCCGCGTGCCGGAGAGGTTGTGGCCGGCGTGGATCCAGAACGGCACGCCGAGGCGCGCCGCCTCCGCGTAGACGGCGTGGCTCCCCGGCGCGAGCGGATCCGAGCCGTCGAGGAAGTGCGCGATCCCCGCGCCGCGCATGCCGCGCTCCAGCACGCACGTGCGCAGCTCCGCGAGCGCGGCGTCGGGGTCGCGGAAGTCCAGGCCCGCCCACGCCTCCAGACGCTCAGGGTGGCGCTGGGCGAACTCCGCGACGCGGCCGTTGAAGCTGCCGCCGTCACGCAGGGGGACCATCCCGCCGAGCATCACCTGGCGCCGGACGCCCTGGCGCTCGAGGTCGGCGACGTGCGCGTCGATGTCGAGCGCGAAGGCGCCCGAGTCGATCAGGAGGCCGACCGCCGCCTCTGGGTCGCGTACGACCGCGCGCCGGAACTCGCGCCGGTCGACGCCGGCCATCGCGGTCATGCGCTCGCCGAAGACGTGCAGGTAGTTCGGCACGTCACGGGCGAAGCCGAGCAGGTACGCCTCCCAGCACGCCTCGTCCAGGACGACCCCCGCCATGTCGACGAGCGACTGCTCGTGCTGCTGCTGCGCTGGTGCGCTCATGCGATCTGACACCCATCCTCGTTGTGTGAACGCTCATCCATCACGACCCCCTCCGTCGCGACGCGAGCCGGATCCCGCGGACCTCGATGCCGTGCGCCGCGCGGTCCCACGTGCCGGGCGCGAGGCCCTCCTCCCGCAGCACGTGCTTGCGCACCTTGTTCGTCGGCGTCTTCGGCAGCTCCTCGACGACGCGCACGTAGCGCGGCACCATGAAGTGCGGCAGCGCCTCGATGCAGTGGTCGAGCAACGCCGCCGGGTCGACGGTCGCGTGCGGCGCCGGCGAGACGACGATCAGCACCTCGTCCTCGCCGTGCTCGCTCGCGACGGCGACCGCCGCCGCCTCCCGCACGCCAGGGTGCGCCAGCACGGCCGCCTCGACCTCGAACGAGGAGATGTTCTCGCCGCGCCGGCGCATCGCGTCCTTGATGCGGTCGACGAAGTAGTAGTCGCCGTCGGCGTCCTGGCGGAAGGCGTCGCCGGTGTGGAACCAGCCGTTGCGCCACGCGGCGGCCGTCGCCTCGTCCATCCCGTTGTACCCGTGTGTCATCGCCCACGGCCGATCGGTGCGGACGATCAGCTCGCCGACCTCGCCAGGCGCGACCTCGCGATCGCGGTCGTCGACCAGGCGGATGTCGACACCGGGCCGTGGGCGCCCGCACGACCCCAGCGGCGGCGACGGCGCGGCCGCGATCAGCGGCACGCTCGTCTCGGTCATGTTGTAGAGCGTGTGGACGGCGACGCCGAACCGCTCGGTGAACGCGTGCGGGTCCTCGCTCAACGGGATCATGAAGACGCGTCTGAGCGGGTGCCGGCGGTCCTCGGCGCTCGGCGGCTGGGCGTTGAGGAACGACGCCATCACGCCCAGCAGCGTCATCGCCGTCGTCTCGGTGCGGCGCACGACGTCCCAGAAGGTCGCCGTGCGGAAGCCCTCGACGAGCGAGATCGAGCCGCCGAGGATCAACGCGACCGCGACGCCGATCGTGCCGCCGCCGTGGAACAGCGGCAGGTTGACCATGTAGCGGTCGGTGTGGTCCAGCGTGCCCGCGACCGCCGCGGTCGACGTCGACCACAGGTGCGCGTAGGAGCAGAGCACGCCCTTGCTCGGCCCGGTCGTTCCCGACGTGTAGAGGATGCCGTACGTGTCCCACGGCTCGCCGGGGCACGCGTCCAGCTCTTCGGAGCCGTCGGCCGCGGCCTGCTCTCCCGCCGCGTCGAGCTGGTCGACCGTCAGCACGCGCTCCAGCTGCGCGGTCTCGATCGCGTCGAGCAGCGGGACGAGGTCCGCGTGAGCGATCATCAGGCGCGCGCCCGCGTTCTCGATCACGTGCGCGAGCACGAGGCCGCGGTAGGCGACGTTCAACGGCGCGTAGACCGCTCCCAGCCGGTTGATGGCGAGCCAGGTGCGCAGCGCGTCGAGCCCGTTCGGCTGCCACGAGAGCACGACGTCGCCGGCCCGCACGCCGGCGGCGCGCAGCGCGCGCGCCGTCCGCGACACCTGCCGCTGCGTCTCGGCATAGGTCCAGGTCGTCCCGTCCTCGCATGCCGCGAAGACGCGGTCGGGCTCGCGAGCGGCGCGCCGCTCGAGCACGAGCGGCAGGACGCACTCCTCGCGCGCGGGCAGCGCACGGTCCTCGACGGTCGCCGGCACGGCGCTACACCCCCCGGACCCAGCCGCCGTCGACCATCAGCGACTGGCCGGTCACGTAGGCGGCGTCGTCGCAGGTGAGCCACGCGACGGTGCCGGCGATGTCCTCGGCCGTGCCCCAGCGCCCGAGCGGCAGCGCCGCGACGGTCTTCTCGCCGATCCGCTTCAGCTCCTCGGTCACCAGCTCGGTCTCGATGAAGCCGGGGCAGACGGTGTTCGCGCGGATCCCCTTGCGGCCGCACTCGACGGCGAGCGAGCGGGTCAGCGTCAGCAGCCCGCCCTTCGACGCGTCGTAGGCGACCTGCCCGAAGAAGCCGATCACGGCGACCGAGGCGATGTTGACGATCGCGGCGCCCGGTGTCCCCGCAAGCACCGGGAGCGCGGCGCGGGAGAGCCAGAAGGGACCGTCGAGGTTCACGCCCAGGACGCGACGCCACTCCTCCGGCGTGTGCTCGGCGATCGACCCGCGCATGCCGGTCCCGGCGTTGTTGACGAGGATCTCCAGCCCGCCCAGCGCCGCCGTCACGTCGGCGACGAGCGTCTCTGCCGCGTCGGGTCTGCTGACGTCAGCGACCGCCGCGACGGCCGCGTGGCCCGCCGCGGTCAGCTCCTGCACCATCGTCTCGACGCGCTCGGGCTCGACGTCGTTGACCGCGACGGCGACGCCCTCCTGCGCCAGCCGCCGCGCGATCGCCGCGCCGATGCCGCGGCCGGCGCCGGTCACCAGCGCCCGCCGCCCGTTCAGTCCTGAAAGCCCCATCCGGTTCCGTCCTCTCATCAGTCGTTGCCCTTCAGATCCAGCAGGCGCGCGGCGTTTCCGTACAGCCACGCCGCCGCGAGCGCGTCGGGCAGCCCGAGCGCCGGCACGCCGCCGGCGAAGTCGCGCCAACCGCGTCCGTGCACGAGCGCGGCGCTGCCGAAGACGACCTGCCGTCGCAGCGGTCCCGCGAGCCCGTGCAGCAGCGGCTCCCAGCCTGAGCCGGGCGCGGCCATCCGCGCCGGGTCGTGCGCCGAGGTGTCGAGGTAGACGTTCGGATGGCGCATCAGCACCGCGACCAGCTCGCCGACCCACGGCCAGCCGCCGTGGCCCGCGACGAGCGCCAGCCGCGGATGGGCCGCGGCGATCCGGTCCAGCTGCTCGGGCGTCGTCATCGCACGCCCGCCGACCGGATGGAACCCGCAGTGCAGCCACACCGGCAGCCCGCGCGCGGCCGCGTGCTCGTAGACCGCACGGCAGGCCGCGGACTCCGCGTCGACCGCGGCGAGGAACGGGATCACCGTGACGCCGCGCATCCCGAGCGCGGCGCAGCGGTCGATCTCGGCCACCGCCGCGGCCGCGTCGCGGAGGTCGACCCCGGCCCAGCCATCGATCAGGTCGGGATGGCGCGCGGCGCGCGCGGCGACGTGGTCGTTGACCGTGCCGCCGCCGGGCAGCGGGAACGTCGATCCGTGGACGACCGCCCGTCGCACGCCGCCGGCGCGCAGCTCCTCCGCATCCGCGTCGACGTCCGTGCCCAGCGCACGCGCCAGCCGCTCGATCGCGGCGGACGGGTCGCTCCGCAGCTGCGCCCGCAGCTCGGCGGGCGCCAAGCCCGCGGCCAGCGCGTAGGCGCCGCCGAGCGCGTGCAGAAAGGCAGGCGCCTCCGCGTGCAGCCCGCCGAGCATCCCCTTCCAGCCCTCGGGGCCCATCGAGGTCGCGCACACATCCACGATTGGCAAATGTACGTTCATAGATATGCTCATCGCCGACGCATGCGACCTGGAGAATCCGGCCAATGAGCGCTCGTACACCGACCCATCTCGCCGACGGCGCCGCGGGCGACACGCGCGAGCGCCTGCTCGCGGCCGCGCTGGACCTCTTCTTCCGCCAGGGCTTCCGTGCCACGTCGGTGCGCGAGATCACGATCGCCTGCGGGCGCACGCCCGGCGCGCTGTACAACCACTTCGACTCCAAGGAAGAGGTCCTCTACACGCTGATCGACCGCGTCACGACAGCGGGCACCGCGTTCCTCGAACGGGCGCTCGCGCAGGCTCCCGCCGACCCGGCCGGCCAGTTCTTCGCCGGCGCCCGCTCCTCGACGCTGTTCTACGCGCGCCATCGCGCCGAGTCGATCGTCGCCGCCTTCGAGTACGTCCACCTGCCCGACGAGCGCCGCCGGCTGGTGATCGCCCGCCGCCGGCAGCTGCGGCTGCGACTCGAGCGCGTGCTCGACGAGGGCATCCGCCAGGGCGTGTTCCGGCTTCCGGCGCACGACGGCACCGACGCGGCCAAGCTCGCCACGACCGCGGTGGCCAACCTGGCGCTGCGCCCGACCGAGCTGTCCGTTCCCGACTCGCTGCTCGACGCCGAGCAGCTCGCCGACGTCCACGGCGCGCTCGCGCTTCAGATGGTGGGCGTGATCCGTCATCGCTGACCGCGGCTCACGTCAGCCGCCAGACGGCGGCTGAGCGGACAACAGCGAGACGAACGAGAGGCAGTCGCCCGGCCAGCCGCCGAGGTTCTGCGTCATCGCCAGCTTTCCGCCGAGGTCGATCTGCCGCTCGCCGGCCTGGCCGCGCAGCTGCAGCCACGACTCGAACAGCATGCGGATGCCCGACGCCCCGAGCGGGTGCCCGAACGACTTCAGCCCGCCGTCGGGGTTGACCGGCAGCACGCCGTCGATGTCGAAGGCGCCGTCGAGGATCTCTCTCCACGCCGTCCCGCGCGGCGCGAACTGGAGGTCCTCCATCAGCACGACCTCGGTGACGGTGAAGCAGTCGTGCACCTCCGCCATGCCGATCTGCGCGCGCGGATCGGTCACGCCCGCCTGGCGGTAGGCCTCCTGCGCGGAGGCCGCTACCTCGGGGAAGCTCGTGTAGTCGTAGTCGCTGTCCATCGCCCCGGTCCCGGGACCGACGGCGAGCGACAGCGCCTTCACGTAGACGGCGTCCTTCGCGTAGCGGTGCGCCTCCTCGGCACGGCAGATGATCACCGCGGCCGCACCGTCGGTCAGCCCGCCGCAGTCGAGCAGGCTGAGGTTGCCGGCGAGGTCGGGCGCGCTGGCGATGCGCTCCTTCGTCAGTGCCTTCCTGTACTGGGCGCGCGCGTTGCGCGCCCCGTTGGCGTGGTTCTTCCACGCCACGTGGGTCAGCGCGGCCTTGAGGTCCTCGGGCGACACGCCGTACTTGGCGATGTAGCCGGTCGAGAGGTAGCTATAGCTGCCGGGCGGGGTCACCTCCAGCCGCGTGCCGCTGTCCTGCGGCGGCGCGAACGGGATGCCGGCGCCGAGCGAGTCGCTGACCTTCTCGACGCCGATCGCCATCGCGACGTCATACGCGCCCGCGGCGACCGCGTAGCAGGCGTTGCGG
Organism: Conexibacter woesei DSM 14684; assembly: GCF_000025265.1. Taxonomy (GTDB): domain Bacteria; phylum Actinomycetota; class Thermoleophilia; order Solirubrobacterales; family Solirubrobacteraceae; genus Conexibacter; species Conexibacter woesei. The sequence goes on along the minus strand of NC_013739.1, from coordinate 2,161,719 downwards.
AACGCGTCCGAGCCGGTCGCGCAGAAGTTCTCGTTGCGGCTGACCGGCTTGTACTGGAGCTTGAGCGGCTTCGACAGCGTCACGCCCGCGACGTTGGAGCCGAACGTCCCGAGCCAGAACGCGTCGACGTCCCCGATGTCCATTCCCGCCGAGGCGAGCGCCTCCGACGACGCCTCGACCAGCAGGTCCTCGACGCCTCTGTCGGCGTGGTCGCCGAACGGCGTGCAGCCCATCCCGACGATCGCGATCCGGTCGCCGATGCTGTGCGATGCCATCAGTGGTCCTCCTCGACCTCGGCAAGCGGGCGCGCCTTCCAGAGGTAGTTGTGGATGTCGTCGAGCGTCCCCATCAGCCGGAACGACATGCCGACGCGCAGGCCCGGGACGACCGTCTCGGGCGCGGCGTCGGTCATCTCGCACTCGACCCGGCCGCCGCCGTCGAAGTCGACGACCGCGAACACGGCCGGCGGACTCGGCGACCAGGCGAGGCGATCGACGGTCGAGTTGACGACCGTGCCGTGGCGATCGACGACGCGCTCGAACGACAGCTCGTCGACCGCGCGGCAGTGCCGGCAGACGCGCTGGGGCGGGACGTGCAGCGTGTCGCACTCGCTGCAGCGGCTGCCCTGCCCGCGCAGCTTCCACGCGCGGTCGCGATAGGACGCCGGCGCGACCGGCGGCGGCGGCGGCAGGCGCCGCGGCGGCTCCGTCACGAGCCGTTCGCGCCACGCGAGGAAGCGGCCGTAGGGCAGGCCGTCGCGGCCGGCCGCCGCCTGCGCGGCGACGGACCGGGCGGCGCGGCGGAGTGGAAGCTCCTCGGTGGTGCGCCACACGAACGCCTCGGCGCCGTCGCTCAGCACGACGAGCGCGATCGTCTCGCCCGCGGCGGCCTCGTCGAGCGCGGCCGCGAGCAGCACGCCGGCGTGGGCGGTGCCGGTGTTGCCGACGGTGTCCATCAGGTCGTCGGCGATCGCCTCGGGCGGCACGCCCGACGCGCGCTGGAGCGACGTCACGGCGCGTTCGTTGGTGCCCGTGACGATCAGCCGGTCGACGTCCTGCAGCGTGACGCCCGCGTCGATCAGCGCGTCGGTCAGCGCCTCGAGTCCGAGGCGGCGGTAGATGTCGGCGCCGAACTGCTCGCCCCAGCGGCGCGAGGCGGCGCGGCCCGGCACGCGCCAGCGGTCGAGGAACTCGTCGGTGGCCGCGGCGCCGCCGAGGTACTCGGCGACGACCGGGCCGTCGCCGCCGGTGAGCAGGAACGCCGCGGCGCCGTCGCCGCCGTCGCGCTCGTCGGCGCTGCCCGGCAGGCCGCCGCGCACGTCGGCCAGCACGACGAGGGCGGGCTCGGCCGCACGCAGGCCGATCCGCAGGGCACCGGCGCCCGAGCGGACCGCGCCACCGACGTCGACGGCGCTGACGCCGGGCGCCAGCGCGAGCGCTGCGTGGATCATCGTCGCGTTCGTCTTGTCGACGTACGCCGGCGCCGTCGTGGCGAAGTAGAGCGCCGACGGGGGCGCGTCGGCCGGCGCGCCGTCGAGCGCGATGCGCGCCGCGTCGACGCCGAGCGTCGTCGTGTCCTCGTCGCCGCCGGCGACGGCGCGGGTGCCCCTCCCACGGCCGTCGCCGAGCGTCTCGGCGATGGCCCTGCGATCGAGGCGGTGCTGGGGCAGATAGGCCCCGTAGGCGAGTATTCCGGCCATTGGTCTCTCCTCCGTGCCGGCGCGTCCACGCCTGCTCGGTCAATGAATGTTCGTTTACCGATGCTAGCAATCGCTCGCCGCCGCTGTCAAAGCGGGGCTCGCTGCGAGCAGCGCACGCGTGTAGGCGTCTCTCGGCTCCGTCATCAGCTGCTGCGCGGGGCCCAGCTCGACGATCCGGCCGGCGTGCATGACCGCGACGACGTCGCTCACGTAGCGCACGACGGCGAGGTCGTGACTGATGAAGAGCATCGTCAGGCCCAGCCGGCGCTGGAGGTCGCGGATCAGATTCAGCACCGCTCCCTGCACCGAGACGTCGAGCGCGGAGGTGATCTCGTCCGCGATCAGCACGTCGGGCTCGACCGCGAGCGCGCGGGCGAGCGCGACGCGCTGGCGCTGCCCGCCCGACAGCGCACGCGGCAGCACGCCGGCGATCGCCGGGTCGAGCCCGACGAGTCCGAGCAGGCGCGCCACCTCCTCCTGCCGGGAGCGATGGCGCATCCGCCGGTGGGTGACAAGTGCCTCGCCGATCGACGCGCCGGCCGTCATGCGCGGATCGAGGCACGAGGACGGGTCCTGGAAGACCATCTGGACCCGCCGCCGGACGCCGCGCCGCTGCGCGGCGCGCGCCGCGCCGAGGTCCTCCCCGTCGAGCAGGATCGCGCCCGCGGTCACGGGCGCGAGGCCGACGATCGCCTTCGCGATCGTCGACTTGCCCGACCCCGATTCGCCGACGACGCCGATCGTCGTGCCCTCGGCGAGCGTGAGGCTGACGCCGTCCACGGCGGTGAGGCCGCGGTGCGCGGGTCCGTAGCGGACGACGAGGTCGCGCAGCTCCAGGCGGTTCACGTTCCGGCCCTCCCGGCGGTCAGCGAGTCCCGTGGCGCGGTCGCCTCCGGGTGCCAGCAGGCGACGCGGTGGCGCGCGTGCAGCTCCACGAGCGGCGGGTCGTCCGCCCGGCAGCGATCCGACGCCGACGGGCAGCGAGCCGCGAACGGGCAGCCGGCCATCCCGTCGACCGGCTCCGGCGGCTGGCCGGGGATCGTCGCGAGCGGCGTCTCGCGGTCGGTCGCCATCGTCGGCAGCGACGCGATCAGCGCGCGCGTGTAGGGGTGCGCCGCCCCGCCCTGCAGCCGGTCGCGGTCGAGCTCCTCGACGATGCGGCCGCAGTACATCACGAGCACGCGGTCGCAGATCTCCGCGACCGCGCCGATGTCGTGGGAGATGAAGACGACGGCCGCGCCCGACTGCTCGTTCAGCTCTCGCAGCAGCCGCAGGATCTGCTGCTGGACGGTGACGTCGAGCGCCGTCGTCGGCTCGTCGGCGATGATCAGCCGCGGGGCGACCATCAGCCCCATCGCGATCATCGCGCGCTGGCGCATGCCGCCCGAGAGCTGGTGCGGGAACGCGCGCAGGATGCGCGGCGGGTCGGTCAGCCGGACGCTGTCGAGCTTGCGGGCCGCCTCGGCCAGCGCCGTGCGCTTCGGCACGCCGGCGTGCACGATGGTCGGCTCGATCAGCTGGGTGCCGACACGCAGCGCCGGGTTGAGCGTCGTGGCCGGATCCTGGAAGACCATCGCCGTCGTCGTCCCCAGCAGGTGGCGGACGTCGCGTGGGCGAGCGCCCTGCAGCTCCGTCCCGAGGATGCGGATCGCGCTCGCGCGGACCTCCGCCGGCGGCACGGTGAGCTGCGCGGCCGCCAGCACGGAGAGGCTCTTGCCCGAGCCCGACTCGCCGACGACGCCGACGATCTCGCCGGCGCGGACGGTGAAGCTGACGTCGCGGACGGGCACCAGGTCGGCCGGCGCGCCCGGGAAGCGCACGCTCAGGTGCTCGACGTGGAGCACCTCGTCGGCCGCGGGAGCGGGCGCGAGGTCCGCGCCCGGCGTGCCCGCGGGGGACGCGGCGGACAGCCCGGCGGGGTGCGGCGCGGGTCGGCGGCGGGCTCCCGAGGGCCGGCGCCGGTTGAGCGCCTGCGCGATCGCCTCGCCGTCGAGGTTGAACGTCAGGCCGGCGAGCACGATCGCCAGGCCAGGCGCGAGCGCGGGCAGCGTCGAGCTGTAGATCCGCGCCAGCCCCTCGTTCAGCATCCGGCCCCAGTCGTACTCGGGCGGCTGCACGCCGAGTCCGAGGAAGCTGAGGCCGGAGAGCACGATCAGCGCCTGCCCGATCGCGATCGTGGCGTTGATCGTCAGCGGCTCGCCGATGTTCGGCAGCACATGACGCAGCACGAGCCGGCGGCGGCTCACGCCGAGCACCCGCGCGGCGGCGAAGTAGTCGGTCCCGACGACGCGGTCGGTGAGCGTCATCGTCAGGCGCGCGAAGCTCGGCGCCGACGCCAGCCCGATCGCGAGCACCGCGCCGCGAGCGCCGACGCCGAACACGACGGCGAGGAAGAGCGCCGCGAGCAGCGGCGGGAACGCCACGAGCAGGTCGATCGTCGCGGCCAGCCAGCGAGCGCTGCGGCGCCCGACGACCGCGCGCGTGGCGCCGAGCGGAACCCCGATCGCGATCGCGATCAGGATCGCGATCACGGCGAGCCCGACGGACAGGCGCGTCGCGACGAGGACGCGGCTGAGGATGTCGCGACCGAGCGCGTCGGTCCCGAACGGGTGCGCCGAGGACGGCCCCTGCAGCAGCGCGGCGCTGTCGATCGCGGTGGCTCTGTCGCCCCAGATCACGGGGCCCAGCGCGACGAGCGCCACCAGCATGGTGGTGGCGAGGACCGCCGCCACGACGATCGTGGAAGGCCGGGCGCGGCGGACACGGGACGGGGACATCGCTACGCCCCCCGCAGATCCGAGCGCGGGTCCAGCAGCGCCAGCGCGAAGTCGACCGCGGTGTTGATCAGCAGCACGGCGCCGCCCAGCACCAGCACGCAGGCCTGGACGACGGGATAGTCCTTCGACAGCACCGCCTGCACGACCGTGCTGCCGAGGCCGGGCCAGGCGAAGACGTTCTCGACCAGCACCGTCCCGCCGATCAGCGCCGACAGGATCAGCCCGCCGAGCGTCAACGACGCGGTGATCGCGTTCGGGAGTGCATGACGCAGGTAGATCCGCGACGCGGGCAGCCGCTTGCTGCGCGCCGTGCGGATGAAGTCCTCGTCGAGGACCTTCAGCGTCTCGACGCGGACGACGCGCGAGAGCGTCGCGGCGGGCGCGAGCGCCAGCGCGACGCAGGGCAGCACGTACGACGCCGGCCCGGCGTCGCCGGCCACGGGCAGGATGCCGAGCCCGACCGCGAAGGCGGCGACCAGCGCGGTGCCGACGACGAACTCCGGGACGGTGTTCAGCACGCCGGTCGCCGCCGTGAAGGCGACCTCCGCCCGGCGGTGCGCGCCGTGCTGCGTCAGGATCGCCATCAGCAGGCCGAGCGGGAACGCGATCAGCACGATCAGCAGGAACGCGAGCCCTGCCAGCCGCAGGGTCGCCGGCAGTCGCTGGGCGACGATCTCGCCGACGGGCTCCTGCGACGAGATCGAGCGCCCGAGGTCGCCGGCCAGCGCGCCGCCGAGATAGTCGGCGTACTGCCGCGTCAAGGGCTGGTCGAGGCCGAGGTCGTGCTGGCGCGCGGTGACGAGGCTCTGCGGCGCCGACGGCCCAAGCGCGGCCCGCACCGGGTCGCCGGGGATCGCGTGGAGCATCGCGAACGACGCCGTCAGCAGGAGGATCAGCGAGACGGCCAGCCGGACGAGCCGCCGGCCCAGGAAGGCGAGGCGGCGATGCCGCCCCGCCCACCGGACCGGCGACGTCAGCGCCGCGCTCGCGGTCGCGGTCGTCATCGCCTACCCGAACAGCCGGATCGTCGTCGGCGCGATCGTCAGCCCCTGCAGCTCGAAGCGCGCGCCGTTGCCGAAGACGGTCGTCGGCGACGTGGCGACCGGGACGATGTTCGCCTGGCCGATCAGGGAACCCTCGGCCTGCTCCCAGGCGGGGCAGCTCTTGGCTCCCGCGGTGCCCTGCGCGGCCGCGGCGAGGCGGTCGAACGCGGGGTTGCTCACGCCGGGGTAGTTGTTGCCTCTCGGCGGCGCCGGCCCGGAGAAGTAGGTCGGCAGGTCAGACGGGAAGACGATCTTCTGCTCGCCCCAGTAGACGTCCCAGTCGTGCGTCACGTAGAGCGTGTTGAGCGACGCGTTGATGTCCTCGGGCACGAGCTTCGTCTCGACGCCGAGCTGCTTCCACTGCTCGGCGATCAGCTCGACCGCCGCAGCGCCCGCCGGACCGAGGATGTCGGTCTGGTAGTGCAGCCCGACGCGCAGCGGTCTGCTGTCGGTCCAGCCGGCACGCGCGAGCGCGTCGCGCGCCGCCTGCCGATCGGAGGTCGGGACGTTTCCTCTGACGCTGTCGTACGCGCAGACCGGCGGCGAGCCGGTCAGCAGGCTCTTCGCGCGTGCGCCGATGCCGCTCGTGCCGACCTGCGCGAGGCGGTCGAGGTCGAGCGCCTGCAGCAGCGCCGTGCGCACGCTGCGATCGCGCAGCGGGCGTCCGTCGAGCTGGTTGAACGTCAGCAGCCCGAACGGCGCCTCGTACTGCCGGCTGAAGAGGTCCGACGCCTCGACGCGCTCGCGATCGGGACCGGCCAGCTCGGCGGCGTTGACCTCGCCGGAGGCGAGCAGGTTCGCCGCGGTCGTCGGGTTCGGCACGATCCGCAGGACAACGCGCGAGGGCGCGCCCGCGCCGGCGTTGCGACCCTCCGGGCCCCACGCGTAGCCTCTGCGGGCGCTGAGGGAGATCCGATCGCCCGGGGCGATCTCGTCGAGCACGAAGGGGCCGGTTCCGAGCGAGCGCTTCGCCAGCAGCTCGGGGTCGGCGAGCCCTCTCGGGCAGACGATCGGGAACTGGCCGAGCTGCTCGACGGTGAAGCTGAACGGGCTCGCCATCGTCACCTTCACCGTGCCGCGCGCGTCGTCAGCGGTCGCGGTGTAGGGGATGCTGGGCGTGAGCACGCCGAAGACCGTCGCCTTCGACTTCGGGTCGAGCACGGAGTTGAGCGCCGCGGCGACGCCGCTGGCCTTCAGCGGCGTCCCGTCCGAGCACGTGATCCCCGAGCGCAGCGCGAACGTCGCGCCTCTCGCGCTCGACGACCACGACTTCGCCAGGTTCGGCACGACGCCGCCTCTGCCGTCGAGCTTGACGAGGCTGTCGTAGGCGTAGCTCGCGATCGGCGCGACCTTCAGGTTGCGGTACGGGTCGAAGCTCGCGCCCGGGTCGAACGGGATCGCCGCCGTGAAGGTGCCTCCCTCCACCGGATCGCCGCCCGACGAGCTCGAGCCGCTCGATCCACATCCCACGGCCGCCACTGCGACCGCGCCGACAACCGCTGCCAGGGCGGCTCGCCGTCCACGTTTCACCATGCTCCCCTCCTCAAGGGATTGTTCCCAGCGATAAACGATTGTTCATCTACACCTGCGTGCGGCGAGCTACTCGCGCAGGCAGGCGTAGACGGCTTCGAGCAAGGGGGTCGAGCGGGAGTCGGGGAACTGCCACTCCTGGAAGTTGCGGACGTAGCCGAGCGCCAGCGACTGGTCGGGGTCGGCGAACGCGAGCGTGCCGTTCGCGCCGGGCGAGCCGAACGTCCGCCCCGTGCCGAAGTCGGGGAAGAACAGGCCGCCCGGCACGGCGAAGCCGAGCCCCCAGGCGGTGTCGGCCAGGACCACTCTGTCCGGACCCTTGGCGTACGGGCGCACCGCCTCGTCGAGCAGCCGCGGGCCGATCAGCCGCGCCCCGTCGACCTCGCCGATCAGCGCCGCCCACAGCCGGGCGAGCGAGCGCGAGGTCGTGATGCCGGTCGCGGCCGGCACCTCGACCGCGTGGTGGCGGCGGCTGTTCATGTCCTCGCCGATCTCGACGGGACCCAGCGACCGCTGCGAGAGCGGCCGCTCCTGCTCGAACCAGGCGTCGCTCCGCTTCGACGGGTCCATGTACGCCTCGAGGTATGCCGGGTCGGTCCACAGCGCGATCGACTCCTGCAGGAACGCGTCGTAGCGCGCGTCGCCGCTGGGCCGGCTGAACGCCTCGACGCTCAGCTCCACGCGCGTCACCGCCGCGACCCGCGGCTCCTCCGCCTCGGGCAGCCCTATCCACGTCTCCAGGCCGCCGAGCGCGGGGCTGATCCGCTCGCGCAGGAAGGCCCCGGGCGTCAGACCGCTGATGCGGCGGACGACCTCGCCGACGAGATGCCCCATCGTGATGCCGTGGTAGCCGTGCGCGGTGCCCGGCTCCCAGTACGGGCGCTGCGCCGCGAGCGCGTCCACGACCGGCGTCCAGGCCTCGAAGTCGTCCATCGTGATCCAGCGGTCGACGGCCGGCAGGCCCGCCTGGTGCGTGAGCAGGAGGCGGACCGGCAGCTCCTGCTTGCCGGCAGCCGCGAACTCGGGCCAGTAGCGCGCCACCGGCGCGTCGAGGTCCAGCTCGCCGGCCTCGACGAGCGCGAGCGCGCAGATCGCGGTCAGCCCCTTCGTCGCCGAGTCCATCGTCCCGAGCGTGTCCCGCTCCCACGGGCGCTCCTCGTCGACGTCGGCGATCCCGCCCCACAGGTCCACCACGGAGCGGCCCTCGTGATAGATGCAGAGCGCCGCACCGACCTCGTCGCGCTCCTCGAAGTTCTCGGCGAAGACCTCCCGCACGCGCTCGAAGCGCGGCTCGACGTTGCCCTCAACGGCCATCAGGTACCACCTGTCGGATTGTGTGAACGATCAGCGCCGACGGATGCGCCGCGCTGTGCAGGACCGTCTGCTGGGCGACGACGCCCGCGGCGTCGTCGCCGACCGGGCCACCCGTGTTCATGTTGCGATCGAACGCGGGGAAGCTGCTGCTCGTGACGTGGAGTCGCAGACGGTGGCCCGGACGGACCCGCCACGCCGTGTGACCGAGCGCGATCGCGTACTCCTCGACCGCGCCGGGCTCCAGCAGCACCTCGTCGCCGAGCCCGTTGCGGAAGCGCGCCCGCTGGATGCCCTCCGCGAACGGGATCGCGCGACCCTGCGGGTCGACGTCGAGCAGCCGCACGACGAAGTCGGTGTCGCGCGCGCTGGAGGCCGCGAACAGGCGGACCGACACCGGCCCGGCGAGGTCGAGCGGCTCGGCGCGCGGCTCCGACGAGTAGCAGAGCACGTCGGCGCGCGACTCGACCCGCGCGTGGTCGAACGGGCCCGCGATCTGCGTCCCCATCGGCAGCGTGCGGCCGCCGTGGGTCGGCACCGGGTCGGCGGGGTCGTACGCGAAGCGATCCTGCTCGGCGCCTCCGGCGGGCCGCTCCGGCGCCAGCGTCCCGTCGCCGTCAGCGGTGTTGGCCGCGCCGCCGCTCGCGAGCAGCCACGTCTCGGCGGCGGCCTCCGGCGGCGGCCACGCCTCCGCAGCACGCCACTCGTCGGCGCCCATCAGGAAGTACTGGACGGACGCGAGCGGCTCGGCCGCGCCCTTCAGATGGTGGTCGAAGAACTGCAGGTGCTGGCGATGGATGCCGGCGAACGGACCGTCGCCGACGCCGAAGTTCAGCTCGCCCTGCAATCCCGGCAGGCGGCCGTCGTGGATCCACGGCCCGACGATCAGGCGGTGGCGCGCACGTGCGTCGGCGCCGCCCCCGCCGCGTTCCACGAGCCGCATGTGGCTCTCGATCGTCGCCGTGCAGAGGAAGTCGTACCAGCCGACGACGGACAGGGTCGGCGCGTCGATCCGCTCGTAGTCGAACCGCTGCGCGATGCCGAGCCCCGGCTGCAGCAGCGTGCGCAGCGGAAGCGGGAAGTCGGGGAAGTCGAAGTGCGGGATCTCGCCGAGCGGCAGGTGCTCGAGCGCGGGACTGGCGTCGCCGACCAGCTCCATCAGGCGTGGGACCGCGGCCGGGTCGACGGGCCGACCGGCCGCCAGCTGCTTGCCGAGCCAGTCGAGCGTCATGTAGGCGAGCCAGCAGACGACGTGGTTGAGCCGCAGCGCGCCACCGGTCTCCAGCGCCTCCAGCTCGCCGCTGGTCGTCATCGCCGGCGCCATCGCGCGCAGGTGCGGCGGCCGCTCGCCCGCGCTCATCCACTGCACGATGCCGAGGTAGGAGGCGCCGAACGTGCCGACGTTGCCGTCGCACCATGGCTGCGCGGCCGCCCACTCGATCGTGTCGTAGCCGTCGCGCGCCTCCTGCTCCCACATCAGGATGTCCCAGTCGCCGTCGGAGCCGTAGCGCCCGCGCGTGTCCTGGACGACGCAGGCGTAGCCGGCGGTCGCCGCGTCGAGCGGGCGCAGCAGGTCGCTGTTCGTGTTCGCGCGGTCGTAGGGCGTGCGCAGCACCAGCGCCGGGCGCGGCGTCTCGTCGTCGACGCGCCAGACGTCGCCGCGCAGCGCGACGCCGTCGCGCATCGCCATCTCGACGTCGCGATCGATGCGGATCGGCGGGGTCATCGTGTGCCTCCGGGGGTCGGCGCGGCGAGCAGGATCTCCTCGGTGCGGCTGCGCCAGTTCGCCTCGCACCGCAGCCGCGCGAGCACGCCGAACGTGCCCATCGTGTAGCGCAGCAGGATGCTGAGCCACGGCGGCTGGCGGGATGCCTTGCGGCACTTGTAGAACTCGGCCGTCGGGCGCTGCGCCAGGCGCACCGCTCTGTTGTACGCCGCGGGATCGAGCTGCACGACCTCGTCGCGATCGATCGGGCCGCAGTAGAGCGGGCGCAGCTCCTCCCACAGCCGGGCAGGGTTGGAGCGGCCGCGGTCGGGCAGCACGCCGAGCGCGCGCAGGCTCGCGGCCAGCGCCTCCTCGTCGCCGCGCAGGGCGGCCTCGATCGGCGCGAGGGCCAGCTCTGTCTCGCCGTCGCCCTCGAACCGCTTGACGAGGCCGAAGTCGAGGAAGCAGACGCGCCCGTCGTCGAGGAAGAGGTAGTTGCCGGGATGCGGATCGCCCGAGAAGACGCCGGATGCGATCGACGTCAGCGCAAAGCGGTGGATGATCTCGCCGTAGGCGTCGCGCCGCTCCTGCGGATCGTCGAGCACGTCGCGCAGGCGGCGCCCGGACACGCGCTCGGACGTCAGCACACGGCGGGTGCTCAGCTCGTCGACGACCTCCGCGATCTTGACGGCCGGATGGCCGCGGTAGCGGTCGGCGAAAGCACGCTGGTTCTCGGCCTCGCGGGCGTAGTCGAACTCGTCGCGCATCATCGCGCAGAGGTCCTCGAGGACGGCCTCCATGTCGAAGTCGACCCTCTTGGTGCCGTAGGCGCGCGTGAGCAGGGCGAGGTTGTCGAAGTCCGCCAGGATCGCCGACTCGATCCCCGGATACTGGACCTTGACGACGACCTCGCGACCGTCGCGCAGGCGGGCCGCATGGACCTGGCCGACCGACGCGGAGGCCAGCGGCGTCTCGTCGAAGTGGGCGAACGAGCGCAGCACGTCGTTGCCCAGCTCGCGCTCCAGCACGGCCCGCACGACGTCGAAGCCCATCGGCGGAGCGCCGGCCTGCAGCCCTTCCAGTTCCTCCTCTGCCGTCGCCGACAGCCCGCCGGCGAACGACGCGAACTGGCCGAACTTCATCGCCAGCCCCTTCATGTTGCCCATCGTCTCGGCGACGTCGCGTGCCGCCCGGCGCGCCGCCTCCTCGCGGATCCGCCGCCGCCCGCGGGGACCGGCGAACAGCGCGCGCACGCGGGCCCGCACGCTCGATCCGGCCAGGCGCACGGCGACCTTCGCAAGCTCCTGCCGGCGCGCGTCCGCGTCATCCAGCTCGGCAGGGGCGGCCGTGCGCCGCACGACCGCCCGCACGGCCTCGCGCTGGAGCGTCGCCAGCGCGCGCCAGCCCTCCCGCTTCGTCGTCGGCGCCATCTCAGCCGGGCCCCATGCGCAGCGCCCCGTCGAGACGGATCACCTCGCCGTTGAGCAGCGGGTTGCCGATCGCCTGCAGGACGGTGAGGGCGAACTCGGGCGGGCGGCCGAGCCGGGCCGGGTGCGGGACCTGCGCCGCGAGGGCGGCACGAACCTCGTCCGACAGCGTGCCGAGCAGCGGCGTGTCGAACAGCCCCGGCGCGATCGTGACGACGCGGATGCGATGGGACGCCAGCTCGCGCGCGGCCGGCAGCGTGGCGGCGACCACGCCGCCCTTGGAGGCTGCGTAGCCGAGCTGCCCGAGCTGCCCGTCGAAGGCCGCGGCCGAGGCGGTGTTGACGATCACGCCCCGCTCCTCGCCGAGCACGTCCTGGGCCGCGATCGCGGGTGCCGCCGCGGTCACGACGTGGATCGTGCCGAGCAGGTTGACGGCGATCTCGCGGGTCATCGCCTCGACGTCGACCGCTCTCCCCTTCGGCAGGATCCGGCGCGGCAGCCCGATGCCCGCGCAGTTGACGACGACGCGCAGCGGACCGCGTGCGGCCGCGGCCGCGACGGCCGCCGTGACCTGCGCGGCGTCGGTGACGTCGGTCGCGACGCGCTCGACCTCCGCGGGCGGCTCTGCTGCCGCGAGCGCGGCGGGAAGGTCGCCCACCGTGACGCGGGCGCCCGCTTCGGCCAACGCGAGAGCGGTGGCATGACCGAGCCCGCTGGCGCCTCCGGTCACCAGCGCGGCGATTCCTTTGATCTCCATGGCTGGCCACTGTAGATAGATGAGCGTTCATTTGCAATGCTTCCGACATGGAACCGCTCGTCACCCTGCACGTCCACGACGGCGTCGCAACGCTGCGCATCGACCGCCCTCCCCTCAACGCGCTGAACGAGCAGCTCCTCGATCGACTGCGCGCGCTCGCCGCCGAGGTCGACCGCCGCGCCGACGTCGGCGCGGTCGTGCTGACCGGCGGCCCGAAGGTGTTCGCCGCCGGCGCGGACATCAAGGAGATCGCCGCGCGCTCCTACGCGGAGATGGCCGACGCCGTCCAGCACCTCCAGGACGGCTTCTCGTCGATCGCGCGGATTCGTGTGCCGGTCGTCGCCGCGATCGCCGGCTACGCGCTCGGCGGCGGCTGCGAGCTGGCGCTGTGCGCCGACCACCGCGTCGCGGCGAGCAACGCGCAGCTCGGACTGCCCGAGATCCTGCTCGGCGTGATCCCGGGGGGCGGCGGGACGCAGCGGCTCGCGCGGCTGATCGGGCCGGCGCGCGCCAAGCAGCTGATCTTCAGCGGCCGCATGCTGGACGCAGCGGAGGCATTGGAGCTGGACCTCGTCGACGAGGTCGTCGCACCCGAGCGACTGGAGGCCCACGCTCACGCGTGGGCAGACCGCCTTGCCCGCGGCCCGCGTCACGCGCTGCGCGCCGCCAAGGAGGCGATCGACCGCGGGCTCGACACCGACCTCGAGACCGGTCTCGCGATCGAGCGCGCACGCTTCGCCACCCTCTTCGCGACCGAGGACCGCACGATCGGGATGGAGTCGTTCGCCGAGCACGGCCTCGGCAAGGCGCGCTTCGTCGGGGGCTAGACGGCTGGAGTTGATGACGCGTTCGCCGAGCAATCCGGGCGAGGCGTGGAGACCACTCCAGGAGGCGCCGCACGACGGCGGGTTGACGGTCAGGTGCGCGGGCCGAGGAACAGGCCCCCGCTCGCGTCGATCACCTGGCCGGTGATCCAGCGCGCAGCGTCGGAGGCGAGGAACGCGACGACGTCGGCGACGTCGCCGGGCCCGCCCAGCCGGTCGAGCGCCGTCGTCGCGGCGATCAGCTCGACCAGGCCCGGCGCTTCGAAGACCGCTCCGTTGGTCGCCGTCCGGGTGGCGCCGGGAGCGACCGCGTTCACGGTGATGCCCCGGACGCCGAGCTCGTTGGCGAGGGTCATGCTCATCGTCTCGACCGCGCCCTTCGTCATCGCGAACGACGTCTGCGCGGGGTTGGCCATGCGAGTCGCCACGGACGAGATCGTGATGATGCGGCCGCCGTCGCGGAGCAGCGGCAGCGCGCGCTGGACGATGAAGTACGGCGCTCGCACGTTCACTGCGAAGAGGCGGTCGAACTCCGCGCGGGTCGTGGCTCCGAGCGGGCCTGCCGGCGCGGCCGCCGCGTTGTTGACGAGGATGTCGAGCGGCCGCCCGGCCAGGCCGGCCTCGACTCCCGCGAACAGCGTCTCGACGTCATCGTCCACGCCCAGCTCAGCGCGAACGGCGAGCGCCGTCCCACCGGCGCGCTCGATCTCGTCGACCGTCGCCGCCGCACCGTCCTCGTCGGTGCCGAAGTGCACGACGACCGTCGCGCCCTGTGCCGCAAGCCTGCTCGCGATGGCCTGTCCGATGCCGCGCGAGGCCCCGGTCACGAGAGCCGTTCTGCCGCTCAGATCACTCATGCTCAACCACCTTGTGTTAGTAACTACCAGTTCGGTAGACACTAACACACTGATATTCTCTACCGGATGCCCGATCAGCCTTCGAGCTTGCGAGCGCGGCGACGAGCCGAGACGCAGCGCACGATCCAGGCGCACGCCGTGCGGCTGTTCACCGAACGCGGCTACGACGCCACGACCATCGCCGCCGTCGCGGACGCCGCGGGCGTGTCTCCGATGACGGTGTATCGGAGCTTCCCCACCAAGGAAGACCTCGTGCTCCTCGACCAGCGCGACCGGCTCGTCGCCGAGCGGATCGCCGCGTCGCCCACAGCACAGCCGCTGGTCCGCCGCATCGGCGCCGCGCTGATCGAGTCGGCCGCGAGACTGACCGGCCGCGACCCGGGTGACGACCTGACGACCGACGAGCAGTTCCTGCTCGCTCGCGTGCAGCTCATGATCTCGACGCCGGCCCTGCGAGCCAAGCACCTGGACAGCAACTACGCGCTCCAGCAGGCGATCGTCGACGCCCTCGGAGACGATGGCGGCGACCCGGACACGGCGTTCCACGCCCATGCGGCGGCCAGCGCCTGCCTGGCCGCCATGCACACGGCATTGGTGCGCTGGGCTGAGAGCGACGGAAGAGCCGAGCTGCCCGACCTGATCGGACAGGCACTCGCCGCAGCCTTCGGCGACAACGTCATCGACCCCACCCCTGAGGATCAGGGTGCCACCACGATGTAACCCGCTCGGGTCTCAGCCATGGTGATCCGAATGGAACGCCGCCAATCGCATCAGATCGCCGCGACCGCGCTCGTCGCGGCCCTCCTTGCCGTCTGGGTCCCGACCGTCGTCGCCGCCGAGCTCACGAGCAAGCCCAGCCTGCAACGGTGCGTCGAGCGGATCGGGCTCATGTTCGGAAGCGAAGGCGAGGCCCCTCCCAGCGGCGACCCGCGCCTGGGGCTCGAGATCCCGGGGGCGACCTACGCCGGGTTCGTCGTATGGCCCAGCGACCACGTCGCCGACGTCTACCTCGGGCGCAGCGTGCCGGCGGCCAAGCGCGCGGCGAGGCGCTATGAGCGCTTCCTGCAACGGCTCGGCGCCGGGGACATCCCGGTGACGCGCTTCGGCAACGTCGTGGTCGCCGGCGACGACGACGGGCCGCCCACCGCCCGTGAGGTACGCACGCTGCGCCGCTGCGCGTGAGCTGCGATCACCGGTCAAGTGTCGTGGCTTCGCGTCGGTCCTCCGGACCCGACAGGAGCACGTTCAGCTCCTGGCGCGAGCCGATCTCGAGCTTGCGCAACACCGCCGACATGTGGGTCTCCACCGTCTTGCGCGTGATGAACAGACGCTCGGCGATCTGCGTATTGGTCAGGCCGCGCGCGGCGAGCTGAGCGAGCTCGTGCTCTCGCGGCGTCAGCGACTCCACCCCCCATGCGGGCTCACGGCGGCGTCGGGCGCCCGTGGCCTCAAGCTCTGAGAGCGCCTCTGCGGCCAAGGCGGTCGCGCCGGCGGCCCGCGTGAGGTCGATCGCTTGGCGCAGCGGCGTTCGGGCGTCGCTCGGACGGCGCTGGTGACGGAGCGCGCGGCCGAGCTCGAGCAGGACCTCCGCTCGGACGAGCGGGCTCGGACCGGCGGCTGCGTGCAGGGCGGCCGCCTGCAGGCGCTCGACGCGCGCGTCGCCGTCGTGCGTGAGCGCGTCCGCGAGGCCAGCGAGCGCCAGCGTGCGAGGCGTGCCGATCACCTCGGCGCGCGTCACGCCGTCGGCAGCGATCGCCCGCGCCCGGTCGAGCTCGCCGACGGCCACCGCGGCGCGCACAGCCCGCCCCCGCCAGTCCACGACAGCCGGGCTGGGCATGTCCATCGACGAGAAGAGCTCGCCCGCCGCGAGCGCCTCGCGCAGTGCCCCGACGGGCTCGCCCGCACGCAGGAGCTGCCCCGCGCGCCCGTGACGGAGCCACGCGCCCGCCAACTCCCACCGGGTCGAGTCGACGGCGGCGAACCCCGCGTCCAGCGCTGCGGCGCATCCCGCAACGTTGCCGCGGGCGAGCCGGCACTCGGCCTGCTCCCAGAGCATGTTCGGCACCGCGATCGCGCCCCCCTCTGCCGCGAAGGCGAGGGTTTCGTCGACATCCGCGAGCACACCAAGCAGGTCACCGCGACACCATCGTGTCCACGCTCGGAGGTAGCACGCCATCCCGTAGCGCAGGCGCGATCCGTGCTCGCGGGCGACGTCGAAGGCGTGCTCGAGCGCGTCAGAGGCGACATCGACCTCGTCGTAGCACGCCAGCGCCCAGACGAGCACGTGGAAGGCCGGGGCGACGTCGCCGCCGGCCGACCCGACGAGCTCGCGAAGCCGTGCCGCCGCCCCTGGCGTCGTCTCTGACGCCGGTTCGCCGCGGCAGACCCGATCGATCGCCGCGATCGCCCCGAGGCGCGGATCGCCGGTCATCGATCGCGCCCGCAGCACGGCAGCCGCGCGCAACGTCTGATCGCCCTGGGGCAGCAGCGCAGCGGTCGCCACGATTTCGATGCCACCCACGCCGCCGCCATCATCCAGTGGCGCGAGGTCGTCGAGCGCGGCACGCAGGGTGCGCGTGCATGCGGCGACGTCCCCGGTGGTGAACTGCGCCAGCGCGAGCTGGGCGACGAGCGCCGCTCGTCGCGACGGATCGTCCCGGCAGGCGCGCACCGCCCAGTGCAGCTCCTCGACGGCGCGCGGGTCGCCCGCGGCGAGGAGCGCACCCGCGAGCTCGGCGCGGATCGCCGTGCCCTGCCCGCCTTCGGCGAGCGCTCGATCGAGCAGCCGGACCGCGGCGGCCGGCGTGCCCCGGCGCAGCGCAGCGTGGGCGGCGTCGCGCAGCGTCTCCGCCGCCCACGATTCCCCCGCAGGCTCGCAGCGCAAGAGATGCAGGGCAGCAGCGTCGCGGTCGTGCGACGCGAGCACCGCGGCGGCGCGACGGTGCGCGCCGTCGCGCTCGGCGCTGCCGAGCTGGCCCAGCACGATCGCGCCGGTGAGCGGATGGACGAACCGCAGCGGCAGCTCGTCGAGGAGGAGCGCCCCATCGACGAGCCGGCGGGCGGCATGCTCGGCGTCGACGGCGTCGAGCAGTGCCACCGCCGCCGTGTCCGACATGCGCCCGTGCTCGAGGACCGCGACCGCGCGGGACAGCGCCAGCGCGTGGTCGCCGAGTCGCGCGATCCGCTCGAGGACCATCGTCCCGAGCCGCTCCGGCGCGATCGTGGCAATGGCAGCCGCACCCGCAGCGTCGGGGGCGATGGCCATGTCGCGGCAGGTGGCAAGCAGCTCGACCAGCAGGCGCGGGTTGCCCGCAGTCAGGCGATGACACGCGCTGGCGAACGGGGCGCTGGCGGGCGCGGCCATGAAGCTGCTGACGAGCCGGGCGCTCGCCTCGGCGCTCAGCGGTGCGGGACGCAGCACGGCGGTCGACTCGATGGCGTGGAGCCGACTCCAGGCGTGCGCGTCGGGCTCGTCGTCACGGGTGGCCACGACGAGCACCAGCGGATGGCCGTCGGCGCGGCGTGCGACGTAGGTGAGCGCGTCCATCGACTCGGCGTCGCACCAGTGCGCGTCATCGACGAGCACGCAGACAGGCTGCTGGTCGGTCAGCCGGGCCAGCAACCAGTAGAGACCGTGCGCGATCGCCGCCGCACTGTCGACCGGCGCGTCGACGGGGCCGTTCAGCAGCGCCCGCACGGCCGAGGCCGGACCGGCGAGCAGCTCGGCCTGAGCCGCCGCCGGAAGCGCCAGCACCGGACGCTCGACGAGTTGGCGCACGACGCCGAACGGCAGGTCGCACTCGACATCAGCGCCCGTGGCGTTCAGCACGCGCAGCCGCGGTGCAGCGCTGCTGGCCAGCGCGCCGAGCAGCGTCGTCTTGCCGGCGCCGGCCGGCCCGGTCACGACGAGCACGGAGCCGACGCCACGCTCGACCGCCGCACGCACACGCGCCTCCAGCGCCGCAAACTCGTTCTCCCGCTCCAGCGGACTTGCCTCGAGCGTGTCCGCCGGGACCCCCACGCCGCGGATCATCGCAGGCCAGCGGCCGGGCGATCCCAGGGTGCCTCCCCGATGACAGCGCGCGACAGCGTGTCTACGGTCGCCCCATGATCTCACGCTGCCTGCTCGCCGCCGTCCTCGTCTTGATGTTCTCCGGGTCTGCCGAGGCGGCGCCGTTCACCGCTGGAACGGGCCACGACGCACAGGTGGCGGTCGGCGCCGACGGCACTGGGCACGTCGTGTGGCTGACCGAGGACCGCGCAGACGGCCTCGCGTACTGCCGGGTTGCCCGCGACGGCGGCGCGTGCGAGCGCACGGACGCGCTGGCGTTCCCCGGCGGCGCGGGCGCCCAGGCCACCCACGCGGTCCCGCAGGTCTTCGTCCCCTCCGACGAGCGGGTCGTCCTCGTAGCGAGCTGCTGGAACTGCGGCGCGGGCGGCGTGTCGAACCGGACGTTCGTGTGGACCTCGGCGGACCGCGGCCAGAGCTTCGCCTCGCCGGTCGAGCGCGGCCGCGGTCTGGTCGCCGCGGGCCAGGGCGCGTTCCTGCCGGCCACCGACACCATCGTCACCGTCGGCATCAGCAAGCTCCTCGCACTCGGCGACGCCCCGCTGGACGCGCCGCCCATCACCGTGACGACCTCGCCGACCGTCGCCTCGCCGGCCGTCGCGCCGGCTCCACGATCCGACCAGCTCGTCCACATCTCCAGCGACCAATCACGGATGCAGTTCGCGCTCTACGCGGGCGCGGAAGCCGCGAGCGCCATCGACGTCGCCTCCAACTGGCTCCTGGGCCAGCCCGTCGCCGGTGGCGAGTCCGCCTCCGGCGAGGGCTCCCTGGCGAGCGGGCCCAGCGGCCTGCAGCTCGCCTACCGGCGCACCGGCGGCGGCAACGTCGTGCGGATCCACCGCTACGACGCCGCGGCTCGCACATTCGACGGGGGCAGCGACATCGTCCGCGGCGGCGGTGCCGACGAGCCGGACCTGGCGCAGAATGCCGCCGGGGCCCTGGCGCTCGTGTGGAAGCTGTCCTCCTACGGAGGACGGCTGCGCTACGCCCGCAGCGGGACCGGCGGCGGTGTCTTCAGCCCGCCCGCCCTCCTCGCCAGGGACGAGCCGTTCGCTGACCCGGAGGTGGCGGCCGGTCCGGGTGGGAGCGGCTTTGCCGTGTGGCGCGGAGCGTCGAGCGCGATGCGGGTCGCCGCTCTGCCACCTGCCGTCGCGGAGGCGTACCGCGGGCCGCTGCGCACGGTGCGCCGATCCGATGCACGGCTGCACTACGACCTGCGCGTACCGCGCGACTGCGTGGTCGCCGGCCAGCGGTTCATCGCAACGCTGCGCTGGAGCCGGCGAGGCGGCGGCTCGGCCCGCGTCCACCGTGTCCGATTCCGCATCCCCGGGCAGCCTCCCCGCGTCGACAGCTCGGCGCCGTTCCGTCAGACGCTGACGGTGCCCGCCGCCGCAGCACCGGCGACGCGCATCGCCGTCCAAGCGCACGCGTCCGCGCGCGACGGCGGCGGAGTGATCAGCGGACGCACCGTCCCGGCATCGATCACCGTCTGCGACACCTGATGGTTGTCGCCGCTCGTCGGCATCCCGGACACGAAACTCGCCGGCTGCCTGCTGGGGCTCTGATCGACGAAGCGGCGGGAAGGTAGCAGCCGTGGGCAGGCGTCGGAGCCGGAAGACGGCCTCGGGCCGCCGGTCGGCCTCAGACGAGCGTGCGCGTGACGCGCACCGAGCGTTTGCCCGACGTCTCGACGAGCAGCACGCTGCTCGGCGCGCCCCCGCCCACCGTGATGCGGCAGACGAACGCGCCGAAGTACGCGCCGGCCGTGTCGATGCCGACCTGTGCGTCAAACGGCCCGACGCCGTAGCAGACCGCCCCCAGGTAGTCGTGGGTCTTGGCCCAATCCGACTTCGCCAGGCGGGCCGCCACGTCGGAGCTGCGCGTGCGCCCCTTGCCCTTCGGGATCTTCCCGAGCGGCCGGTCGGGCGGCGGGTTGCCGCTGATTGCCCGTACGACGCTCACGGCCTCCGGTCCCACCGGCTTGACGAGCGCCACGCCGCGCGCCGCGCCGCCGGCGACATCGACCACGGTGCAACGGAACGACGACCACGTCGATTGGAACGCCGCGTCGCGGCGGGGCTTGCCGATGCCCGTGCATTCGGGCGCCCGCACGCCGTTGCCGACCGACCATGGCGAGTTGTTCAGCGCCACGAGGACGAAGCCGGTCTGCATGTGGAAGCGCTTGGCCTTGGCCGCCGAAGCGGCCGACGGCACGAGCAGGAGCGATGCCATCAGGGCACCTGAGAACGCGATTCGCACCGCATGTCGGAGCATCACGCGGCAAGCCTACTGCGCACGGCCGCCCGGAGGCGCCCGACGTGCTTCTGCCCTCTGGTAGCGTCGCCCCCATGCGACCCATCACGCTCGCGACCGCCGTGGCCGGCGGCGCAGCGGCTCTCCTCGCGATCGGAAGCGCTGGGAGCGTCGCGAAGCCCAAGCCGGCGACAGACTACGGCGACGTTCATGTACGGCAGGCCGGCGGTACGGACGAGCCGGTGATCGCCACGTTCAAGCGCGCCCGTTGCAACCGTTTCGGCGGGGGATTCTTCGCGACGGCCACGTCACCCAACGGCCGGTATCGGATGACCGTGGACATCTCTGAGACCCGCTGGAAAGGCTACGGCGCGCAGTACCCGCTGCCGCGCACGGCGGGCCAACTCGTGTCGCAGGTCGTGGTCCGTGCGCCTGGGGGCACGGTCTACGACAGCACCGTTCCGGTGCCGGGCGCCCCCGGCGGCGGAGCGATCGTGTTCGCCCCCAAGGGAGCGGCGATCTCGGTCGGCGGCGTGTTCTTCCTCCAGGGCGACACAGAGGTCGGCATCGCGGTCAGCGGCGCGATGCCCTGCGTCTTCAGAAAGAAGAGCACCAAACGCTGAGCGCGACGAACTCGGCGATCAGCGCTTCGATCGTGTCGCCGCGTCGTCCCGGATCGCCGCAACGGGATGTGGGCGCGAAAAGCGGGAGGTGCGACAACCGCCCGCCCACATCCGGCTGGCCCGCGACAGGGGCGCCGACTCTCAGTCGAGACCCAGCGCGGCGGTCGCCGTGGCGAGCGCATCGTCAAACGAGTCCGAGCCCATCAAGGTCTCCGCGAGATGGATCACATCGCAGGTCGCGCTCGGATGGTCGTAGCATTCGACGATCCCGCCGATGATGGTCCAGCTGTAACCATGCCTTTCCCTTGTTGAGGTGGTTCGCCGCGACGGTGATGACCAGGCTCTGCGCCCCGACCCGCACACCCTCGGGCCAAGGCGGCCGGGATCCCCCGCCGTGCACGGGCTGGTCCTTTCCTCGCGTGTCTCGGCGGCCCGCTACTGGTCTCCGGTTGCCACGGCCGAGGCCATCAGGTGCTCGACCAAGAAGTCGCGCGCCGCGCCGTTCGCGGTGGCGACGTCCTCAACGTACGGCGTGTAGTGGTCACCCCTGATGAGGACCAGGCGCTTCGGCTCGAGCGCCTGCTCGTATGCCTTGAGCGACTCGGCCGTGGGGCACCCATCGTCGTGGTCGGCGACGATCATCAGCAGCGGGGTGGGGCTGATCCGCGGAAGCCAGACATTCACGTCGTGCTCCATGTACCAATCGATCGAGCGGATCGAGACTTTGTTCTCCCACCAATCCAACCGCGGTGACTGCTGGTCCCGCTGGTCGTGGAAGTAGCGGTTGGCGCTCATCGACGGGAAGGCGGACGGGACCGAGCGGTCGGGCGACGTCATCCGGATCGCCGTCGGATCCTCGCCCCGCACGAGGCGCTGACGCTCTGCCTCGACCATGTCGCGATATCCGTCGGCGTCCCCAAACCGGGAGATGTTCATCCATCCGGAGAGCATCGGGACCTGGGAGACCACGCATCTGACGCGGCGGTCGACCGCGGCGATCTGGAGGACGTAGCCGCCCGTCATGCTCGTGCCCCAGATCCCCAGCCGATCCGGGTCCACCGCATCCAGCGCGAGGGCGTAGTCGATCGCCCAGCGGAAGTCGCGGGTCTCCGTGACCGGATCGACGTCGTACGCGGCGAACGTGTCGTGGTAGACGCTCGAGCGGTTGTCGAAGACCAGGACCGCCAGTCCGGCCTCCGCGAACCGTTGCGCCCACGTGGTGCAGCCCATCTCCTTGGGCGCCCGGAATCCGTTGGCCATGACGACCGTCGGATAGGGCGCTTGCCCGGTGGCCGGTTCGTAGAACAGGCCCTTCAGCCGACCGCCGTCGACGGGGAACTCGATCTCTTGCGCCATGTTGCTCCTCATCTCGTGATCTCGTGGTCGCCCTGGCCGGCCGAGTTCTCGCCAGTGCCCAGCACGGCGCCCAACTTGATGGGGCGCTTCATGGGGTCGACGTAGTCAGCGACGTTCGAGAGGTCCCATTTGGTCGTCGGGACGACGACGTTCTTCGGGAGGTCCTTGGCGGGCACACCGTCGCGGAAATGCTTGGCGAGCACCGCGATGATCTGGGTGCCGATCACGTCGGGGTGCATGTCGTAGGTGACGGTCATCAGCCCGCTCTTGATCCCCTGGATGCCTTCCTCGGTGCCGTTGGACCCGATGACGATCACCCCGTCGTCGCTCTTGCCCTCCTGCCAGACCTGCTTGCCCGCCGCCTTCAGCGCGTTGCCGGCACCGAGCGCCGTCGGATCGTTGTAGGTCCAGACGGCCTCCACGTCAGGATGCTGGTTGACCATCGCCGCCGCGATGGGCTGCGATCCAGCCGCCGTGTCGGCCATGTTGTCCTTCTTGTCGAGGACGGTGAGGCCGGCCGCCTTGGCCGCGTCCAGAAAGCACTGGGCGTAGTGGGTGATCGCCTTCACCGGTGGGCCGCCGATGACGAGCGTCTTGGCACCAGGGCGGCGGTCGGCGATGTACTTTGCGCCCATCTTGGCGAGGCTGCACCCGTAATTCTGCTGGAGCCACACCGTCGAGCTCATGTACGGCGAGGCGGTCGACTGCCCAACGATCACGATCCCCGCCTCCACGGCCCGCCGGTAGGCGGCGTCGGCGGCGCCCTCTTCCAACGTCCACGAGTTGATCGCGTCGACCTTGCGCGAGATCATCGAATCGATGTCCGACAGCTGCTTGGACGGCGAGAGGTTCGCGTCCAGGTGCACGATCTCCCAGCCCAGCTGCTTGGCCGCCTCCTTCTGCGCGCGATAGACCGCCTGCTGGGCCTGATTCGATCCGACAGGGTCGGAGTAGCCCACGACGATCTTCCTGTCGTGCTGCGACGTCGACGCCGCGGTCGAGCCACCGCCGCTGCCCTTGTCGCCCGAGCCGCACCCGGCCACGACCAGCCCCGCCAGCGCGAGCGCTGCCAGTCCGGCCCGACGAGCCGAGACGAGCCTGCGCGCGCTGCTGGCTCCCTCACGATCCGCGCGCTCGGCGGCGTCTTCGGCGAGCGCTCCGGCTCGCCACAGCGTTCTCGTCATCGGTCTCCTCCTCGGTGGAACGGGTGGTGGGGCGTTTGCGCGGTCGTGCGCCGGGGCGCTGGCGATTCGGCTCTCCGCGCGGGCCCATGTCGCCACAGGCGCAAACTGCCCTGGTCGATCCGGATAAGAAACTATCCGCTACGGATAGTGCACGTCAACTGCGACCTTCCGTGACCCAACGGAAGCAGTCCGCTACGGTCGGGCCATGGCAAACGCGCCCGACACAAACGGCGGACACGAGGAACGGACGGGCCGTCAGCGGCTCCTGGAGGCCGCGATCGAGGTCGTCGCCCGGTCCGGATACGAAGCGCTGAGTTACCGCAGCGTCGCCAAGCAGGCGGGCGTCACCCACGGGCTCGTGCACTACCACTTCGGTCAGCGCGAAGCCCTCCTCGCCGAGGCGCGCGCGTACGCCGCCGCCAAATCCGTCGCCAGCCAGATCTTCGAGGACGAGGACGTCCTCATCGACGAGTTCGCCCTCGGGCTCAGCCGCGTCGTCGCGGCCGAGCCCGATCTCGCGGCGTTCCAGATCGCACTCGACCTCCACGGCCGCCTGGACCCCGAGTTGCGCAGCGATTCCAAGCGGCACTGGGAGCGCTACCTCGCCGCCACCGAAGCAGCGCTCGAGCGGGTCGGGATCGCGGCCGACCCGGCGATCACGCACATGGTCCTCGCGACCCTCACCGGCCTCGTGCTCATCCAGCTCAGCTTCAGCTCGCCAGCCGAGACCGACCGTGCCGTCCGTGCGCTGCAGGGGACGCTCACGCTCCTGCGCGAGCAGGCCGGCGATCCCGTGGTCTCGCGGGAACGGTCGTGATCGGTCGCTGCCGCCGCTCGTGACCGCGATCAGCTGCTCGGCCTGGACGCCCGGCCGTAGCGGCGCAAGAACGCTCTGAGCGATGCCTCGATCTCGTCGCGCGCCACCCGCCGAGTGATGAACACCAGCTGCGACGCCCGATCGTGCCCCACAGGCCATTCGGGCAGGTGTTGCGGGCCGTGCACGACGTGCCGCACCCCGTTCAGCACGAGCGGGCCGGCGCCGCCGACGTCGAGAAGACCCTTCACGCGCAGGATGTCGTTCCCGCGAGCGCGGAGCAGCATCGACAGCCAGATGCCGAACACGGACCAGTCGACCCGCTCATCCAGCTCGACCGTGAACGACGTGACGGCCGTGCCGTGGCCGGGCACGGACCGCACCGCGTCGGCCACGCGCCGGTACGACGTGGCGCCGCCGAAGAGCACGTCCGGATCGACGACGCCTCGCGTCGCGCGCGCGATGCCGGCCGTCGGGTTGAGCTGCGCCACCGCTCGCTCGACGGCCGTGGCGTCCGCCACGTCGCCCTTGGTGACGATCAATCGGTCTGCCGCCATCACCTGGTGCAGCCAGACCTCGTCGTCGTCGCGCTCGGCGAGTCCGTTCACGGCGTCGACGGTCGTCACCACGCGCTCGAGCGGGAACCGGTGCCGGAGCAGGGGATCGACGAGCAGCGTCTGGATCACGGGGCCCGGATCGGCGACGCCGGTCGTCTCGATGACGACGCGATCGAACGGCGCGAGCTGCCCCCGGCTCCGCCGGACGAGGAGATCGCGCAGCTCGGCAGCCAGGTCGCCGCGGAGTGAGCAGCAGATGCATCCCGAGCCGAGCACCATCGTGCTGTCGTCCACCTCGCGCACGAGGTGCTGGTCGATCACGACGTCTCCGAGCTCGTTCACGATCACGACCGCCGTCGCCAGCGCCGGGTGGTCCACCAGCCGGCTCAGCAACGTCGTCTTGCCGCTGCCGAGAGCACCGGTCAGGAGGAGGACCGGGGCCGAGCTCGACCGGGCGGCGCTGGCGGTCACGCGAGCGGATCGACCGGGCGGCCGAGCAGCTGCTCGGCCGCCGCCCACACGGCGTCCAGCGAGTCGGCCAGCACCGTGCGGCCCTTGCCGTCCGCCACCATGTACCGAGTGCCGCCGAAGTCCCGCACCCCGAGCCGATGCGGAGCGAGGACGTCGGCGAGGACCGCGGTCCGGAAGCCCCGTTCGCGGCGGCTGCTGTCGCCCTCGGCCCAGTGCGGCTCGTGGAACATGCCGCACAGTCCGCACATCAGGCGGCGGCACCCCACGCAGCGGCACCCCACGGCCGACGGCGCTCGAAGTCGTCGGCGATCTCGTCGAACGTGACCCACCGAACGCCGTCGTGACTGTTGATGTGCTCGATGATCCGCTCGTGCATGAGCAGGGACTGCGGCCGCCCGCTCACGTCGGGATGGATGGTCATCGTGAACACCGCGTGGTCGTGCTCGCGGTAGACCCAGTCGAATTGATCGATCCACATCTCGCCGAGCGTGCGCGGACTGACGAACCCGTGGCTGTTGGGCGAGCTCTTGATGAACATCATCGGCGGGAGGTCGTCGAGATACCAGTTCGCCGGGATCTCAATGAGCTCCGTCTCCTCGCCGCGCACGAGCGGCTGCATCCACTCCGCGGCAGCCCCGGCGTAGTCGATCTTCGTCCACGTGTCCCCGACGCGCACGCGGTAGGGGTGGAAGTCGTCGTGCATGAGGCTGTGGTCGTACTTGATTCCGTGCTTGAGCAGCAGCTCGTTCGTGACCGGCGAGAACTCCCACCACGGTGCCACGTATCCGGTCGGGCGACGCCCGGCCAGCCCCTGCACGAGATCGATGCAGTGGAGCAGCACCTCCTCCTCCTGCTCCGGGCTCATCGCGATCGGGTTCTCGTGCGAGTAGCCGTGCACACCGATCTCGTGGCCCGCGTCGGCCACGGCCTGCATCTGCTCGGGGAACGTCTCGATCGAATGGCCCGGGATGAACCACGTGGTCCGCAGGTCGTACCGCTCGAACAACGTCAGCAGACGCGGACTGCCGACCTCACCGGCGAACAGGCCGCGCGAGATGTCGTCGGGCGAGTCCTCACCGCCGTACGAGCCGAGCCAACCGGCGACTGCGTCCACGTCGACGCCGTACGCACACAGGATTTCCTTTGCCATTCCGTCCTCCGTTCGATGATGGTCGAGGCTCGCTCAGAGCCGGTAGATCCGCCGGGCGTTGGCGCTCAGCAGGTGGTCGATCGTGATGGCGTCGAGCCCGAGGGCCTCGATCGTGCGGATCAGCTCGGGGATGTCCGGGCTTCCGCTCAGGGCCGGGTAGTTGCTGCCGAACACGACCTTCTCGCGCCCTGCCATCACCTCCTGCGGCGAGACGTTCGTGAGGTACGCGATGAGATCGGGAGACCAGTCGCCCGGATAGATGGAGTCGGCGCCGATGAAGACGTTCGGCTGCTTCGACGCGACGGCGATCAGCTCGCGCTCCCACGGATATCCCGTGTGCAGGCACACGATCCGCAGGCCGGGGAAGTCGATCGCCACCTGATCGACGGCGTCGGGCATGCCGACGCTGCGAAGGGTCGTCTGCCACGCCTTGCCGATCTGCATCTGGATCGGCACGTCGAGCTCGACGCACGTGGCGTAGAACGGGTAGTAGGCGCGGTCGTCCGGACGCAGGCCGAACCAGTGCGGATAGCTGTGCGCCCCGACGAACCCGAGATCCCGGACCGCGTGCACCAGTCGCCGCACGCCACCGACGATGTCGCGCGGATCGATGCCGGCCTGGCCGCGCAGGCGATCAGGTGCCTGGGCGACCATCTCGGCGACGTACTCGTAGTCGATCGACCACTCCCCGCCGGTATGGGCGGAGACCAGGCCGATGTCCACCCCGGCCTCGTCGAGCATCGAGAGGAGCTCGGGGACGCTGTACGGACGGCTCCATACGCCGCTCGCCACGAAGCCCTCTCTGAGGGCCTGCGACGCCTGGTAGCGCGTGGCCTTCATCTCGTGGGTGAACGGCAGGATGCTGATGTCGACCGTACGGCTCATGACGCCCCTTCCAGCGAACGGAACTTGTGGTCCTGGATGACGGGCGGCGACGGATACGACACCTTCGAGTGGCTGAGGCCGAGCCGAACGAGGCTCTCTGCCAGCCGCAAGGTGACCGAGGCCGGATCGATCACCGGCACGCCAAGCCTTGCCTGCAGCGGTGCGGCCGCCTGGTACATCGTTCCGGAGCCGAGGACGATCGTGTCGGCGCGCGCTTCGGCGATCGCCGCCCGTCCGACCTCCTCGAAGCGACCGAGCTGCGTCTCGAAGTCATCATCGAGCAGACGCTCGAAGTCCGGGACCAGATCGAGAGCGTGGACCGTGCAGCGAGCGCCGATGCCGTGGTAGGCGATGACCTTCTCGACGATGAACGCGTTCTCGGGCACGTACACCAGGAACGCGAGCCGCCGCCCGATGCTGATCGCGGTGCTCACCGCAGCGGTGCCCTGTCCGAGCACCGGAATCGTGAGCCGCGAGCGCAGGACGTCCAGGCCGGAGTCGGACATCGTGTCGATGACGACGGCGTCGTAGCCCTCGTCCTCGGCCGCCAGCCCCGCCTCGACGACGTACATCTCGAGGAGCATTGCGTCATAGACGTTCGCCCCCGCGTCCGGTGACGACGTGTCGAACGAGTTCCGCACGGCAACGCAGTCGACGATCGTGTCCGAGTCGAGCGCACCTCTGGGGATGCCGGCGGCACGCATCGCGACGCCCTCCGGACCGAACGGGAACGGGATGATGTACTTGATGCGCACGGTCACGCCTCCTGTGCCGGGTCGCCGGCGGATCTGGGCTCTCGGACGACGCCGTCCCGCAGCCGCTGGAGGGTCGAGCGCAAGCGGTGGTGCCCACCGAGCACCCCCAGACCGACCGCGCCGATCAGGATGAGGCCGCTGACGGTTCCCTGCCAGAAGGACGAGATGTCGCTCAGCTGCAATCCGTTCTGGATGACTCCCAGGAAGGCGACGCCGAGCACGGTGCC
The DNA here is from genome assembly GCF_000025265.1 of Conexibacter woesei DSM 14684. Lineage (GTDB taxonomy): Bacteria > Actinomycetota > Thermoleophilia > Solirubrobacterales > Solirubrobacteraceae > Conexibacter > Conexibacter woesei. The sequence continues at coordinate 2,133,445 of NC_013739.1, read as the reverse complement.
GAAGATCCCGCCGTCGCCGCCGGTGAACGCCGTGCCGCCGATGAGCACGCCCGCGATGACCGCGAGCACGAGGTTGGGATCCGCCACCGGCGACGCGCTCGTGAGCCGGCCCGTGAGCACGATGCCGCCGATCGCCGCAGCGACGCCGGAGATCACGTAGACCCCCAGCACGGTGCGCGGCACGCGCAGGCCGTTGAGCCGCGCCGCGTCCTCGTTCGAGCCGACCGCGAAGACGGAGCGGCCGAAGGTCGAGCGGCGCAGGAGCAGCGACATCGCCACCGCCATCGCCATCACGATGAGGCCCACGGTGGGGATCGGCCCCACGTTGCCGTTGACCAGGTCTGCCAGCGACATGAACGACGCGGTCTCGAACAACGAGACGGTGTCCCCACCCGAGGAGAGCAGCGCCTCGCTCTGGTACACCGACATCGTGCCGAGCGTCACCACGAAGAACGGGACGCGCAGGCGACCGATGAGCAGGCCGTTCACGCCCCCCATCGCGACGCCGAGCGCGATCGCGGCGAGGACGCCCATCGGCCATGACCACCCCGCCTGCACGGTCAGGCCGAGCATCATGCCAGCGGCGGCGGCGATCGAGCCCGCCGACAGGTCGATGCCGCCCGAGATGACGACGACGGTCATGCCGAGCGCGATCGCCAGGGTGGCGGACTGGGTGCGGATGATGTTCTGCCAGTTGTCCCAGGTCAGGAAGATGGGCTCGGTGACCGCCAGGAAGGCGAAGACGAGCACGAACCCGACCGCCGCCCCGGTGTAGCGCCCCAGCGAGAGACGAGGAAGGCGGCGCGTGGCCGGTGACGGCACTGCGCCGGGGTCGGCAATCGGCATCGGACGCTCCTTGAGATCAGTGTTCATGCGGCGACATGCGGGTGGGTTCGTCGGCGAGCGCGGCCGCGATCACGCGCTCCTCCGTGACGTCGGCGGCGCTGAACTCCGCCACGAGCCGGCCGGCGTTGAGCACGACGACGCGGTCCGACAGGCTGAGCAGCTCGGGCATCTCGGACGACACCATCACGATGGCGACCCCCTGCTCAGCCAGGTCCTGGATGAGGTCGTACACCTCTCGCTTCGCACCGACGTCGACGCCTCGGGTCGGCTCGCACAGAACGACTACCCGCGGCGATGTCGCGAAGCACCGCCCGAGGATCACCTTCTGCTGGTTTCCGCCCGACAGCTGGGTCACCGGCCCCGTCACCAGACCGCGGATCTGCAGCCGGCCGAAGATCCGGGAGGCGAGCCGACGCTCGGCCCCGAGCTGCAGAACCCCGGCGCGGGAGACGGCGCCAAGGGTCGTGACGGTGAGGTTCTCGGTCGCGTTCCGGGTGGGCAGGAGCCCGAACTGCTTGCGATCGTCGGGCACCAGGCGGATCCCCAGCTCGATGGCACGCCGGGGCGAGGTCAGCCGCACGGTCTCACCGGCCAGACGGACGTCGCCCTCGTACGCCATCGCGCCACTCAGCGCGAGCGCGAGATCGATCTTCCCCGAGCCCACCACCCCCGCGATGCCCAGGATCTCTCCGGCTCGCACGGCGAACGACACGTCGCGCACGATGCCCTCGGGGGTGGTGAGCGATGTCACCTCGAGACGGGTGTCGCGCTTGGCGATCTCCCGCTTCCCGTACAGGTCGTCAAGGTCTCGTCCGACCATGCGATTGACGACGATCCCCTCCGACGTCTCCGGGAGCGGCAGCGTGGTCACGAACCGCCCGTCGCGAAGCACGGTGACGCGGTCGCCGACCGCGTACAGCTCCCGCATGCGATGGGAGATCAGCACGATGGCCACGCCCCGATCACGCAACGTCCGGATGTGCTCGAGGAGGCGATCCGTGGCGTGCTCCGCCAGCGCGCTCGTGGCTTCGTCCAGGATCAGCACGCGCGGCTCCGCAGTCAGCGCGCGGGCGATCTCGACCTCCTGCTGGAGCTCGATCGTCAACTCGTCGACACGCCGGTCGACCGGGATGTCGACGCCGAGCTCGCCCAGCGCCGCCGCCGCGCGACGGCGCATCTCGGGCCAGTCGACCTGACCCCGCCGGCGCGGCAGCCGGCCCATCATCACGTTCTCCGCCACCGACAGGGTCGGCGCGAGCGTCAGCTCCTGGCTGATGGGCACGATGCCGTGGACGAGCGCATCCGCCGGTGAGTGCAAGACGACCGCCTCGTCGCCGATCGTCAGCGTGCCGGCGTCCGGGCGGACGGCGCCGTACATCACCTTCGCGAGCGTCGACTTGCCGGAGCCGTTCTCGCCGGCGAGGCAATGGACCTCGCCGGCGTTGACGGCGAACGCGACGTCGTGGAGCGCCTGGACGCCCGGGTACGCCTTGCTGATGCCGGCGACGCGGAGGACGCTCATGGTCGCCCTGCCACCGGACGACGTCCGGCGTCGCTCGGCATCCTCACACGCCACCGCACGCGATCAGCCCTGGCCGTCGACGTCGACGGTCTTGGTGTCGATCGAGCGCTTGATCGGATCGACGTAGTCACCGACGTTGGAAGCGTCCCATTCCGTGGTCGGGACCACGACGTCCTTGGGCAGGTCCTTCACGGGCACGCCATCCTCGAAGTGCTTGGCCAGCAGCGCGATCACCGACGCGCCGACCTTGTCGGGGTTGATGTCGTAGGAGACCGTCATCAAACCGCTCTTGATGGCGCTGATCCCGTCGGTCGACCCGTTCGAGCCGATCACGATGACGCCGGAGTCCGACTCGCCCTGCTTCCAGATCTTCTTGCCCGCCGCCTTGAGGGCGTTGCCGGCACCGAGGCAGCTCGGGTCGTTGTAACACCAGATCGCCTGCACGTCGGGGTGCTTGTTGATCAGCGCGGCCGCGATCGGCTGCCCGCCCGAGGCGGTGTCGGTCGTGTTGTCCTTCTTCTCGAGCACGTCCAGGCCGGCCTTCTCCGCCTCGTCCTGGAAGCAATTCACGTACTGCGTGATCGCGCCGACGGGCGGCCCGCCGATGACCAGCGTCTTCGCCCCGGGCGTGCGCGCGTTGATGTACGCCGCCGCCTTCGCGGCCACGCTGCAGTCGAAGTTCTGCTGGTTCCAGACCGACGACTGGATGTACTTGGACCTGGATGACTGTCCAATCACGGGGATGCCCGCCTGGCTCGCGCGCTGATAGACGGCATCGGCGGCACCCTGATCGATGGTGAACGAGTTGATCGCATCGACCTTCTTCGAGATGAGCGTGTCGATGTCCGAGACCTGCTTGGACGCGGACAGGTTCGCGTCCAAGTGCACGAGGTCCCAGCCGAACTCCTTCGCCGCTTCCTCCTGTCCGCGGGCCACAGCCTGCTGAGCAGGGTTCGATGCGACCGGGTCCGAGTATCCGACGGTGATCCCGCCCGACGCGGTGGGGGACATCCCGGCGGACGTCGACACGCCCGTCGATGTCGTCGACGTCGTGTCGTCGCCGCTGCTTCCGCAGCCAGCAGCGATCAGGGCCGCGCTCATGGCCGTCAGCACGACGGCTCCCGCGCGCCGTGCACGGCGCCTGTTGTGCGGTTCGTTGTGTGTCATCTCTCTTCCCCTTCGCCTCTCGTGGTTGCTTGCTGCTGGGGACATCCGTCCCGGCCACTGGTGGCCAGGACGTGTTCGATCGTCCGGGCGGCGCCCAGAACCCGGTCGTCGTCGCCGGCGGGCCCCGAGAGGAGGAGCCCGACCGGAAGGCCGGCCTTGTCCGTCCCGCACGGCACGCTCACCCCGGGCATGTCGAGATGGCTGGCGAGCATCGTGCTGCGCAGGACACGGGCGTTCACAGCGACGTAGGTCGCGTCGTCGTCCAGGTCCGCCGCTTTGGGGGCCGTCATCCGCACCGTGGGGTACGCGACCAGCCAGCCCCGAAGATCGTGAGCCAGCTCTGCCTGGAGCGCGGGACGCCCGGCCAGGAGGTGCTCGTATCCGTCCGCCAGGACGGCACGCCCCTGCAGCGCCCGGCGCCGCACGTGGGCGTCGATGTCGGCCGCCGCGGGTCCGTCCAGGACATCAGCGAGCGTCCGTGCGGCCTCGGCGGCCACGATCGTGCCGTGCTCGTCGAGCTCGCGCTGCGTCGTCGAGAGCGCCGCGACGGTACGGCGGACGACCAGCACGCCGGCGTCCGCCAGCGCGTCGATCGCGATCGCGAACGCCGCGCCGACCGCGTCGTCCACCTCATCGGTGAGCTCGCCCTCCGGCACGACGATCCGGACGTCGTGCGGAGCGGGAGCCCGCCGCACGGGCCGTGCCCTGCCGTCCATCGCATCGGCCACGATCGTCGCGTCGCGGACGGTGTGGGCGATGACACCGATGCCGTCGAGCGTCGGCGACAGCGGGACGACGCCGGAGCGGTCGTACCGAGCGACGGTCGACGAGTATCCGACGACGCCGCAGAACGATGCCGGGACCCGCACGGAGCCGGAGGTGTCGGTCCCGACCGCGACCGGGACGGCCCCGCCGGCCACCGCCACAGCAGCGCCGGACGAGGAACCACCGGGGATGCGAGCATCGTCGGCCGGTCCGCCGTGCGGGTTGAGCGGCGTGCCGAAGGCGCGGTTGACGCCGAGGCCCGAGAACGCATACTCGCTGAGGTTCGTCTTGCCGATGCACGTCGCGCCGGCCTCACGAAGAGCGCGGACGACGGGTGCGTCCGCGTCGGCCAGAGGCAGGACGAGCCGGGTGCGAGAGCCGGCGGTCGTCGTCACGCCCGCGACATCGATGTTGTCCTTCCACGCGACCGGCACGCCGTCGAGGGTGCCGCGAGCCGCGCCGTCGGCCCGGCGGGTCGCGCTCGCGGCCGCCTCGGACCGCGCGCGGCGCGGCGTGAGCGCGATGAAGGCGTCGCGGATCTCCGGCCGGCGGGCACGCGCGAGAGCTCCCTCGCAGATCTCCACCGGCGAGCGTCCGTGGGCCAGCGCGGCGCCTACCGCCCCGAGCGGGCCCGCGACCGCCACGGGCCGGTCAGACACGGAGACCCTCGGGCGTGACGCGCTCCGTCCGCTCGAAGAACTCGGTCACGGCCCGAACGCACTCTCGCGGGCTCTGGATCAGCACGTACCCGGGGTGCACGTCGGGGAGCACGCAGACCTCGCAGTGCGGCAGCTGGGCCTGCATGAGCGCGAGCGAGCGATCTTCGGTGCCGGTGTCGTCGCTCCAGTCCCCGTCGCCCTGCAGCACCATGACCGGCGCGCCGACCGCGGCGAGGTCGGCTCGAACGTCGGCCTCCGTGAGGCAGTGACCGACGGTCGCCGCCACGGTCTCGGGATGCAGGATCCGCTCGACGTTGACCTGCTCCCACGGGTAGAACCAGGGCGGCGACGGAACGTCGAACAGCATGGCCAGCATGCGCGACCCCGCACCGGTCGTCCCGAAGTTCTCGACGATGGTGCGGTAGACCTTCCAGATCGACGCATAGTCCTTGGCCGGATCCTGCGCCCACACGTCGGTGTACGTCACCATCGCCGTCACGAGGTCCGGTCGGACTGCGGCGAGGCGGATGGCGAGGTACGTGCTGAACCCTTGCGCCCAGATCCGCACAGGTTCGCCGACGTACTCGTCGATGAAGCTGGCGAGATCCGTCGCCCACATGTCCACGCCGTACGCGCTGTCGGCCGGATCCGGACAGTCCGAGAGCCCGAGACCGCGCGGCTCCATCGTGATGACGCGGTGCTGCGCGCGCAGCAACGGCCAGACAAGTTCGTACACGTTGTGTCCGGCGGTGAACCCGGCGAGCAGGAGCAGCGGCGGACCCTCGCCCTCCTCCGCGCACCACAGGCGCACGCCGCCGACATCGACGGTTCGACCGATGGCGTCGAGATGACGCGAGGGCCCCGTGACGGGGTCGACAGCGGTCACCGCGACGCCTGAGGCCGCGACGAGGAACAGCTGAGGATCCGTTTCGTGATGTGACGCAATGGATGCCCTCCGGCGGCGGCCACGACCAGGTGGCCGCGGGGCCTGACGTTGATGAGATCAAAGTCTGGCAGATTTGATCGAATAAATCCATTTTGTCATCACATCTATAAGGATTCGATCTGCGCGCGGCTCGCGGACACCGTCCCAAGCGGTGCACCGGCGCGCCCTCTCGCGCTGCCGCACCGCGAGGTGACGAGCCGCCGCTTCGTGCTCGCCCCGCTGCTGGAGTTGGAGCCCGGCCTGACGTTGCCGGACGGCGTGCGGCTCGCGGACGCGCTCGCGGCGCTGCCGGACGGCCAGAGAGACGCGGTCCGCAGAGCGGGCGCGCCGTTGCTCTAGGCCGCGAGCGCGTAGGTCCCGGCAGACATCTCGCCGTCGTACTCCGGGAAGACGCGGCGGGCGAGCGCGTCGGCCGGGCGGCCGTCGAGCAGGCGGCGCGCGTCGGCGAAGGTCGACAGCATCCGCAGGCTGGAGGCGAGCTGGAGGTCGGCCACGTTCGGCTCCTCGCCGCCGATCACACGCTACGAGACGAGATCCGGATCGACCAGCTGCCGGCCCCGTCGGCGCGGGACCGCGGCGAGTGCGAAGAGCGGCGGCGCCCCCATCGTCTCGGCAAGCGCGTTCACGGCGCGACCCAGGTGGTTGTGGAGCAACGCATGAGCGCGGTCAGGCTCGTGAGCGACACAGGCGTCCAGGATCGCCTCGTGCTCTCCCTCGCGCATTTCCAGGCGCCCGGAGAGCGGGGCCGCGAAGCGGTACCGCCCGCTCGCCTCCCACAACGGCCGGATGAGGCGGGGCAGCCGGACAGAGCCCGACGCCTCGTACAGCGCGAAGTGAAAGGCGGTGTGCCAGGCGAGGCGGACGGACTGCTCCTCGTGCGCGCGCGCGTTGAGCTCCCGGAGTGCCCGATGTCCGGCGATCGCGTCTTCGTCAGAGAAGCGCTCCGCCGCGCGCCGTACCGCCAACGTCTCGAGCGCCAGCCGCAGGTCGTAGACCTCGCGGAGGTCGCCGATGGATATCCGCGTCACGGTCGCGCCGCGGTGAGGCACGTTGTCCACCAGCCCCGCCGCATCCAGCTCACGCATGGCCTCGCGGACGGGCATCGGGCTCATTCCGAGCGCATCCGCGGTCTCTTGGATCGGCAGGCGCGAACCTGGCGGCAGCTCACCGCTCAGGATCTGCTGTCGGAGGGTGCGGAACGCCTCCTCGGTGCGCGTCTTCGGCTTGGCCGCCTCGGAGCCGTCCCGATCCGGGCTGGCGGCGTCGAACGTCGTCATCGTGATACCTCGGTCCTAACGGTGGCCCGACAGACAGCGCCACCAGACTCGGCGAGGCCCGCACCATCGTCAGGCACATTTTTATGATCAAATCTGGTGGCGACCGTAACACATCGTGCTGACGAGGCGAACCGGAACACGGGCCCTGATCTCGCCGAAGGGTGAGCGAGAGATTCGAACCCCCGACTGCTTGGGCGCGCTGATGGGCGTAGACCCAGCTGGGCCGTACGCGGTACCTCGCGGCGATCTCCGCGACCGTCATCAGGTCGTCCGACGCGGAGCCGGATTGCTTGCGCCTGCAGCAGCTCGAGGACACGTCGCGCGACGGCCTCGACGAGGATCAGGTCGGGAGTGGGTGCGGAATCGGCCGCCATGCGGAACCACCTCGCAGATGTGGACCGACCCACCCCGGCGGATTCCGCCTCCGTTGGGAGAGCGCGATTTTGGGGCCAAGCGCACCCGCCCCGGCCCCAAACTCCCGGCAAGACGGCAAACGGCCGCCCTCGTTGTCCGCCCTCTGACCCGCTACGAGGAGGTGCGGAAAGACGAAAACCCCGCGTTTGCGGGGCTTTCTGAGGGGTGAGCGACGGGACTTGAACCCGCGACCGCCTGGACCACAATAAGGCCGGCTCTGGCGACGGTGCGGGGTGCAAAATCGTTTGATTTGCAGGGATTTCTTACGGCAGACGCGGCGCCCGGTTGCGCACCGGCCCTCGGCGGATTGGCGTGGATTGCGGCCGATTCCGCGGGATTCAGCCACTCGCGGGGCCTGAGTGCCGAACGACGCCTTGCCGTTCGCACGACAGGCGCGCCCAATCAGGAAGCAGCAGATCGCGCGGGGTGGGCGCGCGAGCGCTGGGCGTGCAGGCGCGTGCGACGCCTCTCGTTGCCGGCGTCAGCTCGGCCTTCAGGCCCAAGCCGCCACCGACGGTCAGCCCTTGTCGTCAGCAGGCAGATGGCCGAAGCGCCGGTCGAACTCGTCCGGTACCAGCTCACGCTCTCCGTAGCGCGCAAGGATCGCTTCGACGCTGAGGTCGGGCCGCAGCACCAGACGCCCGTCCGCCCGCTGTTCCTCCACCACGTAGTCACCCGACAGATCGCCGGACAGCTTCACATGAGCCTGATCCATGACCCCAGGGTCGCACGCTGACCCACCGAATCTCTACCGCACATGTGGTGTCAGACACGTCGAGCCGGTTGTGCAAACAGACTTTGAGGAGCAGCCGCCGCGTCAAACCTCGTCGGGTCGGACGGCGATCCCGAGCCGGGCGACGCCACGGAGCAGCCGTTTGTCGATCGTCACCAGTTTGCAGCCCAGCAGGCGGGCGAGCGCAACGTAGTGGGCGTCGTAGACCTTGGCCCAACCGAGTTCGTCGGCCACCTGCCAGGCCTCGCCGGTCAGCTCGTCTGGCGCCATCAACTCGATCGGGCTGTCCAGCAACCGCCCAAGCAACACCCGACCGCGCGCCTTGTCGATCTCCTTGCGCCAGACCATCTCGTGCAGCACCGAAGCCGCCTCCGCACGCATCAGATGCGGCGCGACGAGCTTGCGGGAGCCGAAGCGTGCCAGCCCGACCGGGCTATGACTTGCCGCGACGGCAACCGACGCGTCGACTACCAGCACCGCTCAGTGCCCGGAACGCGACCGATGCAGCGCCGCGACCCAGTTCGGCGCCTGCGACCCATCATCGCCGACCCGCCACTCCTCGGGAAGTTGCGCCATCGGATGGATCTCGTCCTCGATCGCCCGCACATCACGATCATCGATCACCTGCCGACCACCCCGCCGCTGCGCAGGCAACCGCCCCTCACGAATCCAGCGACGAACCGTGTCCGGGCTACGCCCAACCCGCGAGGCTGTCTCGGCAATCGTCAGCACGCGTCCGATGGTAGCCGGGGCGACGGCGCCTCGTCGGCGACAACGCCGGGTCTACACAAGGTTGCGATAGGTCGCAACACGGCGAGGCGCATCGGAGAACCGGGCTGGTAGCGCAGGTCGGCGGCGATATCGATCAGCACGGCCGCGTGATCATCGGTCTCAGCACGCAGTGAAATCGGGGTCGGTGTGGCCGAGATGGGTCATGACGGTGGCCGGGTCGGTGCCGCAGCGTACGTGTAGCGGAGCTCGTGGGGCGTGATGTCTGCGGCAGCTGCGGGTGGTCGGGTTCGGCGAGGAGGCGGTCGGGCTTGTCCTCGCCGCGCCTGGCGGCGTCCTCGACCACGCGAAAGACTCCCGTCTCAAGGCGCAAGCGGACCGGCCCGGAGTCCAAGTGCAAGGTCGCCAAGTTCGCGCAGCGCTTCTTCTGCTTTCTCGTGCTGTCCAGCGGGATACGTCAGGACGGAGACCCCATAGCTCTCTTTGAAAACCGGGATCCGAGCACCGCTCTCAGGCTCCGCCGCCAGCATGAAGTGAGCCTCGGGACTCATCCCGGTGCGGCCGACTGCCTGAAGAACGAGTTGCACGTCGGGGTCGTCGAGCGAGTACCCAACGAACAGGATCGTAGATGTCAGGCTGAGCGCTCGCAGAGTCTCATACACCTCACGCCCCCTCCGCATGAGTTGAGCGTAATCGGTGCGCGTGAGGACGATGTCTTTGATCTGGTCGGTCGATCCGTGCAGCTTGACAAGCACCGGCTCTCCGAGACGAATGTCATGTCCCAAGTCCTCGGAGGTGTACGAATGGGCCGCGAACCCGCTTTTCGAAGCCACCTCGAAGAGCTTGTCGTAATTTGTTGTGAATACGACCTTCGGCTCCAAGTCCAAGAGCGCTTGGAACAATCTTGATGGTTCGAACCGGTTGCCGGTTGGACCGTCCACGGCTTGGCGAATTGTCTTCCAGTAACCTGACAGGTTTGACTCGGCATCAAGCGCGTAACGAATATGATCAGCGGCGGGAAGGAACTCGCGATTCGCAATGAGCTTCTTTGCCACCGCTTGGTCTTCATCACTAGCGATAAGGTCTGCCAGCTCTGTGAGGAGCCCTTGCCATGTAGGCGGCTGATGCCCGCTCGCGCTGGTGCAAGACGCCGAGACGCCGCTGCCAATGAACAGCACCCACTGGTTGGCGGCGACCCGCTCGACCAACGTCGGAGGCCATGCGACTCCGGACATCGCGCTAATCCGCAACTGCCTCGGCAACGCGCGTGGCAATGTTGCCAAATACTTCCTGAAGCTGGTCGACGTAGCGCTGCTGCTGGCTGATCTGAGCGCCCCGAAGCCCATCTTCTTTCTGCAAACCTGCGATAGGTGAGTGGCAACTCTGAGCGAGCGGGATCATCGAGAACATATTCGGTACCGTGCCAAGATCCGGGCTGCCATCAAGGCGTGACAGTCTGCTAAGGGATCTCGCGCGCTTGGGAATTTCTCGACGGTGCTGCTCGTACGCCTCCGTTTGCCGTACTTCACCACCGCTCGACCGACTGACGTACTGCTGGACCGTGTATCCGACGAATCCGTGTTGGATCGGCAAGGGATCAGGAATCTTCAGCTCGTATCCGATTGCCTCGAGCTCCTCCTGCGCTCCGACCCGACCACCGTCGTACTCCTTAATCCATCGCTCAAACCAACCTGTGATGTTCTCCAGCGCATAGAGGCTGAACAAGTCTGGTGCCATCGGTGTTACGAACGTATCGCTTCCCACCAGCGCGCTGCGGTTGATTGCACCGAGACTTGGGCTGGCATCGATTACGATCAGATCGTACTTTCTCTCAATCTCCTCTCGCAGCGCTCGGAGCCACAATGATCTGCGCGCCCCCGCTGCCCCACCGGCCTTGAGGCCGCTCCACGCCTCGCTGAGCAGATCCTCCAAGATTGACAGTGAGGGATGGCCAGGAAGCACATCGACATCAAAACGCTCCCCTTTGATCGGATTCCATGCGCCCATGTCGAGCCTCGCTTCCCCCCCACGAAAATGACGGAGGAGGCCCATAACGGTCTTGGGCTCGGAAGTTCTCCGGTCCTCGTAGATCTCGTCCCATTGGTCGTCATCGAGAACCAGCTGTGTGCTGTTGCACTGCGGATCCAGGTCGACAATCAACACTTCGTTGCCCTGGCTGGCTTCGTAGGCAGCGTAGTTGCACGCGAGCGTTGTTTTGCCAACTCCGCCCTTGTTGTTGAAGAACGCAACTGAAGCTGCCACCCAGAACTCCTTCGGAGGTGTGCCGCTTCTGGCGGCGACCATAGACGGACGAAAGGCTATCCAATCGTGCTCTCGCCTTCGCCATACGATTGTCCGCTCGATCCCGACGTGCCCATGCCAGTGTGCTGGGACCTCCGGGCGACAAGCACGTCGAGCCGCGCTCGTTCTGCTGGAACACGCCGCATCACATGGGCGTACGCCCGGAGCGTGAAGTGGGGGTCGGTGTGGCCGAGCTGGGCCATGACGGTGGCGGGGTCGGTGCCGCAGGCGACGAGGATCGAGGCGTAGGTGTGGCGGAGCTTGTGGGGCGTCAGGCCGCGTGGGAGCGGCGGATGGTCGCGCTCGGCGAGGAGACGGTCGGCGACAGGGATGGTCGGCTGGAGGACGCGGTTGCGGAGGTTGTCCTTCTCACGCTGACCGCCCGTGCCGGTCGGGAAGACGAGGTCGTCAGGGTCAGTGGCGCGGCTGCGCCGCTTGTGAGCCGTGAGCGTCGCTCTGAGGATCGGGAGGAGTTCGATGGTGCGGCGGCCGGCGTCGGTCTTGGAGCGGCTGACTTGGAGCCGGGCGTTGGTGAGGTCGATGTCGCGCCAGCGGAGCTGGCACAGCTCGTGGGCGCGCAGGCCGGCGAACAGGAGCGTGGCGATGATCGCGTGGCGGTCGCGCATGCGGTGGCGCGTGTCGGCGTCGAGGGTGGCGGCGGCGTCCAGCAGCGCCTGGATCGGTTCTGCGGCGTCCAAGTGGACCGGACGGGGCTTTGAGGCCTTCAGGCGCCGGCGGCGGCCGGTGGCGGGGTTGTCGGCGATGTGGCCGTACTCCCGTGCCAGGGCGAGCACCGCTTGCAGGACGTCGATCGTCTTGTTGATCGATCCAGGGGACAGCGGGCGCAGGGTCGGTGCGCTACGGCCTCTGCCTGCGCGGAGCGGTCTACCGACTTCGATCGCCGTGCGGCGACGGTCGGACTCGGCGACCTTCGCACGGCGATAGTCGTCTACGGTGGCGATGTCGATCGCGTCCAGGAGGGTGTGGGCGAAGTGCGGGAGCAAGTGGTGGGTCAGCGCCCAGCGTTCGTACTCGACCGTGCGCGGGGCAACCTCGCCCTCGCGGCGGGCGAGCCAGTCGGTGGCGAACTCGTGGAACGTCGGGAGCGCTGCGACCTCGGCGCCCGGTTCGGCTGACCGGTCTTTGCCGTTCGCGGCGCTGGAAGCGCCGCCACGGGCTGGCGGGATCCAGATGCCGCGGCGCACGTCGGCCATGACGTTCAGCAGCTCCTCCTCGGCTCTCGCGCGCGTCCAGCCGTCGTGCTCCAGGCCGAGCGTGAGGTACTGGCGTCTACCGTCGACCAGGAAACGCAGCGCGTAGCCGCGACCGCTCTTCCAGCGACGCTCGATTACCTGGCCGTTGCGGCTGCGGCTCATCGGAACCACCTCCGTGGAGCCGCGAACGCGGCGGCGCGCTGTGCCGGCAGCGGGCGGGATTGGACGAGCGGACGGCTCGCGCCTGGCGGAGTTGTTGGAGTTACCCCTCTGAGAAGAGATGTCGTCGAGCGCGTAGTGCCCGGGATCGCCGATGGCGTCGGGGATCTCGTCACCTCACCCGGACGGGCAGAGCGAACCGAAGCGCGAACCGTAGAACGAACCGCTGCGCGAACTGGCGGACGAACCAGAGCGCGACCGCTGCGCGAACCCCGCTCAGGCGTGGATCTCGCCATCACGATGACCGCCTTCCCCGGCGCAGGAAATGCTCGATCCGGTCGAGCCGGGCGCCGTGGTCGGCCAGCACGTCCGTCACGTGCTCCCGCACGACCCGCTCGTTCGTCTCGATGGCGACGACGTACGCGAACGTGGCATCGCGGATCAACGCCGCTTTGGCGATGTCGAGGCGGCGGGCGTGGAGGGTGACCTTGGCCATGAGGTCGCGGTCGAGGCGGACGGTCGTGGTCAGCATCGGTCGGCCTCCCATTCGTCCCAGCGCGCCTCGAACAGGGCGACCAGCTCAGACAGCGGGAGATGCAAGCCCGTGGCGAGCTTGCGCAGGATCCGGAACGTGGGGTTGATCTCGCCGCGCTCGATCGCGCCGACGTAGTTGCGGTGCAAGGCGCTCTCGCGGCCCAGGCCCTCTTGCGTCAGAGAGCGGCGGGCGCGGACCTCTCGGACGGCGCCGCCGAGCGTCACGTACTCGGGGCCGAGCGGCGGGCGGGCCGGCTTGGTGCGGCGTGGCATGTCGCCTCCTACACGGTCGACGGCACCGAGCCGGCGACGGGCCTCAACGACGTGCGCGCAACCAGAACCCCGGCGCGCTCACGACGAGTGCGCGAGAATCGACCGCGCGCCGAGGGCCTACACCTTCGGTGCCAGGCCCCGGGGTGTCTTCAGCACCGCCGGGGCCACCTATTGGAAAACAGCCCGACGACCGTAGCTCTGAAGCGGCCCACAAGCCAGCCGAATCGGGCGCAATCCCCGACGATCCACGCCGATCCACCGAAATAAAGCCACTAGTGGCTGTATGCGCGCGGATGTCGGGCGATTCCGACCGACCCCAGAAACGAAGAAACCCCCGCGCTAGCAGGGGCTTCTTGAGGGGTGAGCGACGGGACTTGAACCCGCGACCGCCTGGACCACAATAAGGCGCTCTCCGGCGCTCCCTGGATCGCGGAAAGCGACGATTTGCAGGGAGTTCTTGCGTCCACTGCGAGACCGCTTTCCCCTGCGATATCCCGCGGATTGCCGTCGATCCGGGGCGATTCTGCGGGATTCAGCCACTCACCGGGCGTGAGTGCCTAAACGCAGCCCACGCTGGCGCTGCCACCGGGCGGTCAGCCTTCGTCGTCAGTGGGAAGGCGCCCAAACCGCCGGTCGAACTCGTCCCGCGTCAACTCCTTCTCGCTATGTCGAGCGAGAATCGTCTCAACGCGCAGATCCGGACGCAGCACCAAACGCCCATCAGCCCACCGTTCTTCCACGACGTAGGCACCGACGAGATCGCCCGTCATGCTCACGCGACTGACCTCCATCGTCGTACGGTCTCACGCCCGCTACCCAATCTCTACACCAGACATGTTGTAGGTCGATCGGAGTGGCAGCCGGCGAAGGGTTTAGGCGGCCGGCGGGGTTGCTCTAGATATGACGACGTCACGAGGATCCGCAAGGCGCCAGCGACCTGCGACTCGTTCGAGCGTTCCACGCATCCGGACTTCCGAGACGCCCGCCTGAACTGCCGGAAAGTCGTCGCTACCCAGCTGAACCACGATGTCGCGAACTCGCCCAGCAACCTTCTCTCGCACAACGACCATCCCGGAAGGGAAGCCCTCGAACGAGAGGCCTTCCGCTTTCGTCGTCTCAACCCAGCCCGTCAGCTTGTATTCATCAGTTGGCTCATAGGGTCTGAGGAGAGGCTTCAGTGCCCGCGCAAAGCCGATCTCTGCGTCGCCGAGCACAATTGGATCTCTCGGCACGTCCGGAGGAACGAGCGTCGGATCCCACGACCCACTGAATTCCAGTTGCAATCCAGATGTGTCAGTGATCGCCAGCTCCTCTACAGCGCCAAGAAGCTGTCTTGAGACGCCTGCATCAACGAGCGCCTCGACATCCACTTCCCCGAGATCTTCGACAGATCGTTCTTCTTGACTCAACGCCGCAAGGGTCGTGAGAGTAGCCGCCAGAGCATCGCGAGACTTGATCGGCGCATTCCCACTGGGAAGAGCGAGCTGAGGCAGTTCCACCGACACAGCGATCAGCCGAAAGCTGCCGGGCGCGGGGGCAAGCAACTCGATACCCTCAAGCGCCGCATCGTAGTCAGCTCCACCCCAGCCACGGTGATCAACCCGAGCACCCGTGAAATGCGTCCTGGCCCCATTCTTAATGAGATCGACGAACCCCTTCACGACCTTCGGGGCGTCGAGCGCCCGGAGAGAGTGGCGCGCTGTCAGTTCATGCACAATGCGAAGCTCAAGGCGATTAGCTCGACCTGCCAGTTGCCGGACGACAATGTCGAACGGTTGTTCCGTAATCCACGAGAGCCGCTGAACCGCCGAGGCGAGAGTCTCGTCGTACCCTCGCAGATCGCGGTCGTTCTCTCGCGGGACAAGAACAGCGGGTCCCTCCACGTTCTCAGGATGGATCCAGGTAACGCCAGCCCTGCCCTCGGTCTCGTGCTCCTCGAATCCGAGGCGGCGGAGCTCATGGCGGATCGCCTCGGGTGACACATTGAGTGCGGTCATGCCTGCAGCAACATCGCCTGGAGGCCTGTAAGGTCAAGGCGCTGGCTCGCTGGAATCCGAACAGTCTGATTGGCCATCTCGTTCGACGGATCCGTCACTGCACCCCACCACGCGGCGGAGTGCATCGCGTGAATGCCCTGTCGCACTCGCGTCCACGGTGCTGTGAGTGGTGGGAGCGCTATCAACACCAGAAACAGCGGGATGGTGGCTGGCTCTTGCATGGCGTCGTAGTACTCACGCTCGAACGATTTCGTGACGTAGTCAATGCCGTTATCGGTTGCCGTCCCGAGACTCGACGAAGCTTTGAGTTGAAGGCGGATAGACCGTTGTTTTCCGTTCCACGTGCTAACAGTCTCAATACGAACGTCCGTCTTGTTGCCATCGATCGCAGGCACGTGACAATAGAGGCCAGCGGCTCCCGCGATCGAGGCAACGACGGCCCACGAGTACCACTCGCGAAAGTTGTTCTGCAACGCCTGGAGGCCGGGAAAGCCCGCTGTCTGAGGGATAATCTCTGCCCGAAATCCAGTTGGGGCGTATGGTCCCGCCATCCTCAGTGCCTCGCGCACCCTGTCGGCGCGGCGCTCTGGGGATCGCATGTGATGTCCCGTCGCATGCGGCGATTCTAGAATGTGCAGAGCCCCCGGGACGCGGTTCGGCCGATCGTCGCAACCAGGACTATCGCATCACCCTGATTTGGGTGGGCGCCAAGCTTGATGGCACCCGCTGCTCGACCTAGCTTCCGGGGCGTTGGACGCTCGGAAACCCGTCACTCGGAGGCGTCTAGGAGCCGACGACTTCTGCCCGCCGCCCGACGTCCTCCCTAGGTCGGCGGGAGCCATCTGTACGCTTCTCGGTGGCTTGGTCACACATCTTGCCACTAGACTCAGATCATGGACGGGAAGTCCTTCACCTTTGATCCACGGGCGTTTATCAGCCCGCCGTATGTCGACTGTCCGTTGTGCCAGGCAGCCGGTGAGTTCGGGGTGCTGATGATCAGCGGCACGGGCTACGTGCGTCGGTGCCGCAGATGTATGAGAGACCAACGCTTTCTGTTGCCGGCGGTCGAGAAGAAGGTCCTCTATCTCGATCAGTTTGCAGTCAGCAACCTGATGAAGGTGCTCCATCCGCGCGAGCGCCTGCGCATGCACTCCCGTGCTGGAGGGCGGGCCGAGTTTTGGCTCGATCTTTTCGTGCGCCTCGACAGACTGGTGAAGCTGCAGCTCCTGGTGTGCCCCTCGTCGACCGCTCACTGGGAAGAATCACTCCCCACGCGCTTCTTTCAGGAGCTGCGACGCATGTATGAGCACCTTTCGGGCGATGTGTCGTTTGAGGATCCAGGCACGATCCGGCGGGAGCAGGCCTACCGGCAGTTCCTCACTTGGCAGGGCGAGGAACACCCACACGGTCCGCTGACGGTGCACGATGTCACCCACGGAGTTGTGAACGGCTGGCTGGATCGGATCTCCGTACAAGCACGCCTGGGATGTGAGGATGGGCTCGCCGATGATCTGCGGATGGTTCGCGACCGGACCCACACCCGGCTGGCCACATGCGTCGATACGTGGGCTAGAGGCGGCCGGCTCGGGTTTGAGCGCTACTTCGAACAGGAGCTTTCGGCATACGGTCCGCAGCAGTGGCGGAACTACTGTCAACGCGTGGTGGAGGTTGGGCAGATGATGAACGGCCTTGCGCCATTCGACCCCGATCTCGCAGCAGCGACCAACGATGCAGAGATCATGGTTATGTCGTTCAAGGCCGCACTTCGCAAGCGCGGCATTATCGAGGACACGCAATTGCCGAAGATCAGAGAGTTTTTTGCCTCCGATCAGATCAAGGAAGCGCCGTTCCTCCGGATCAGCTGCGCCATGTTCGCGGCGATGGCGGTTGAGGCCTCGGTGAACCAGGCTCCGAGACCAGACCGCGGCATGTGGACCGACATAACGACCGTCTCAACGCTTCTGCCCTACTGCGACGCGATGCTCATTGACAATCGCTGCCATCGCCTCCTGGGGTTCGCGACAGACCGCGCTGTCCTCGACTACGATGCAGCCGTCTTCTCAACGGACTCACGAGACAAGTTGTTGGCGTGGCTTGAGGAACTCGAGGCATCAGCGACGCCTGAATACCTCGGGCTCGTCGAACAAGTCTACGGAGCCAGCTGGCTGGAGCCCTACTCGTCGATGTTCGAGGCTCCAACGGACCCGCGCTGATGATCGATGGCAACCGTCACGAGGTCGTCGCCGCGCGGCCCCCCGCCGCTGCTTCCGACTGCTCCCGCGCTGGATGCGACTCTAGATGCGGCATGACCCTGTCGGACGACACGCTGCTCCTGCATCAGAGGCTTCCGATGCCATGACGATCTGGAGAAAGACGCTCGCGACGCTCCGCGAAGGACGGGCGCTGCCCGGCTACTTCAAACCGCGTGAGATGGAAGCCAAAGTGCCTGGAGTCCTGAACTGGTCGTTTGAGCGCGGCGCAGAACTGGAGTTGATCGGCGACACCACTGGTTGGCCGGAAATGGGTGCCCCTCAGTTCGTGGTCCACGGTTGGTTGCGCCAAGGCGTCCAAGTCTCGCTTCTGCACACGTGGGTTAAGCGAACGACAATGGCCACGCAGGTTATCGCTCTGCAGTCTTCGACGCTCGCTCTCGGCGAACACATGGATCATGGCACGTGCTGGCCGCAGGCCATCTACTCGACCGCCAACTTGAGTGAGTGGCGGCGCGACACGGGGTTGACATACTCGCGTCCCGCGCCAAAGGTCCGCCCCAAGCATGTCCGCGTCGAGTGGCAGCCACCATCGCTCGACGATGTCAAGGTCCGAGGGGCGCGGATGACCTTCGGTGGCGAGAGCCACTACTCGGTTGCGTACGCCGCCGACTGGTCCATCGCCACGTGGCAGGACCTCGTCGTCAACCCGGAGCAGCCCATCACGCTCGCTGACGGCTGGCGACGATTTGCTAGCCCCCTGCTGAACCTCATGAGCTTCGCGTCTGACCGACCCGACTGCATTGGGAGGGAGATACTCGTCGACCCTGAGCGCAATCGGCGCGTCGAAATCTGGCGACAGGGGCGGACGGTGCTGCCACGGGAATGGGAGCTGATCGGGGGTTACCTTTTTCATGCCGAAGACCTCAGTGACTACGCGTCCGCTATCGATATGTGGTGGACGCTCGACGAGAAGCTGCGTCCTGCGCTGGGCCTTTTCGCTGATCACATCAACCACGGAACGTCCTACTCGCCTGCACGTTTCTTGACGCTCTACACCGCGATGGAGGCGTACGCTAAAGAGCGCCACGGGCGTAACCAGGTCCGTCTCCTGCGTCAATTCGCTGGCGTGTCACAAACAGCAACTGGGTGTACCGATGAGGCTCTTCGCCTCATCGGAGCCTCGCGACGCTATTTCGCGCATCTGGGAACCCAGCCAAACGGGCCGACCGTCGATGAGATTGAGGCCAACGTGGTGCTGTCTACCCGCCGTGCGTCAGCGCTCATGCAGGCGTGCCTGCTGCGCGAACTGCGATTCTCCACTGGCGAGATCGAGAAGGTGCTGAACACCTACTACAGCCGATGGCCGCTGTCTTGATACGAACGCAACGCGCTGTCGCAGCTAACCCGTCCCGTCGGCGGCACGCGATTGTTCCTGTACCCGTCGAGCATTGATGCATCCGACGGCCCCAGCCCTGCTGGATGTCCGCCACAGCGATGACTGGTCCATTGCCCAAGGAGGTCGTCTCTCACGAGGCTGGTTGGTGCCAGAGCGACCCGTGGCGGCATCGACGGGACGATCGGCCCGTCAAACAGCGAAGGCTGTCGGAGGACGCGATACCTCGATGCGATGGACTCGCGCGGGTCGCATGACCAGTCACCGAACATGGAGAGCATGCAGCGATGCGCCTTCGATGAGGGCTTCTCTGTAGACAAGTGCCTTGAGCCCATCGCGCTCCGCAGGGCGTCGTCGCATCATGTGCGTGTAAGTGCGGAGGGTGAAGTGGGGGTCGTTGTGGCCGAGTTGGGTCATGACGGAGGCGGGGTCGGTGCCGCAGGCCACAAGGATCGAGGCGAAGGTGTGGCGGAGCTTGTGGGGTCGGACGCCTCTCGGCAACGGCGGGTGGCCGCGGGCGGCCAAGAGCTGATCGGTCGGGGCGAGGAGGGGTTCGAGGACGCGGTTGCGGAGGTTGTCCTTTTCCCGGGGGCCGCCGGTGCCGGTCGGGAAGGCGAGGTCGTTGGGGTCGGTGTGATCGCTGACGGCTCGATGCTCGGCGAGCGTCCCGCGCAGGATCGGGAGGAGATCGATCTCGCGCAGGCCTGCCTGGGTCTTGGAGCGGCCGACGTGGAGTCGGCCGTTGGTGAGGTCGATGTCGCGCCAGAGGAGTTGGCACAGCTCGTGGGCGCGGAGGCCGGCGAACAGGAGCGTGGCAATGATCGCGTGGCGGTCGCGCATCCGGTAGCGCGGGTCTTGATTGAGGGCGGCGGCCGCGTCGAGCAGCGCCTGGATTTGATCTGCGCCGTCGAGATGGACCGGACGGGGCATTATGGCCTTGAGGCGTCGGCGTCGGCCTGTGGCGGGGTTCTCGGCGATGTGGCGGTACTCCAGCGCCAGCGCAAGGATCGCTTGCAGGACGTCGATCGTCTTGTTGATCGACGCTGGGGAGAGCGGGCGCTGGATCGGTGCGGTGCGGTCTGGGCCGGCACGGAGCGGTCTGCCCGCTTCGATCGCCGTGCGGCGGCGGTCGGATTCGGCGACCTTGGCGCGGCGGTAGTCGTCCACGGCGGCGATGTCGATCGCGTCCAGGCGCGTGTGGGGGAAGTGCGGGAGCAGGTGGTGGGTCAGTGCCCAGCGTTCGTACTCGACCGTGCGCGGGGCGACCTCGCCCTCGCGGCGGGCGAGCCAGTCGGTGGCGAACTCGTGGAACGTCGGGACTGCTGCGACCTCGGCGCCCGGTTCGGCTGACCGGTCGCTGCCGTGCGCGGCGCTTGTGGCAGTGCCACGGGCCGGCGGGATCCAGATGCCGCGCCGGACGTCGGCCAGGACGTTCAGCAGCTCGTCCTCGGCTCTGGCACGATCCCAGCCGTCGCGCTCCAGACCGAGCGTCACGTACTGGCGTCTGCCGTTGGCGAGGAAGCGCAGGGCGTAGCCGCGGCCGGACTTCCACTCGCGCTCGACCACGTGGCCGTTGCGGCTGCGGCTCACACCGACCACCGTCCGATCGGGTGCGAGGGAGCGGCGAAGCGGCCAACCGTCCCGGAGGCGGCGGCAGCACCGACTGGGCAGGCCGCGCCGAGCGGAGAGCGTCCGACTGGCCGTGCCGTCGATGGAGTTACACCTCTGAGAAGAGATGTCGCCGGACGGGCACCGCGTGAGATCGCCGATGGCGGCGGGGATCTCGTGGGGTCGTGCTGAGCGCGGGTGCGAACCGGAGAGCGAACCAGAGCGCGAACTGGAGGACGAACCGAAGCACGACCTGGAGCGCGAACCCGCTCAAGCGTGGATCTCGGCATCAAAATCACCGCCTTCCCCGGCGCAGGTACTGCTCGATCCGATCCAGCCTGGCGCTGTGGTCGGCGAGCACGTCGGTGACGTGCTCGCGAACGACCCGCTCGTTCGTCTCGATGGCGACGACGTACGCGAACGTCGCGTCACGGATCAGGGCCGCCTTGGCGATGTCGAGGCGGCGGGCGTGGAGGGCGACCTTGGCCATGAGGTCGCGGTCGAGGCGGACCGTGGTGGTCAGCATCGGTCGGCCTCGGCATCGGAGCAGCGGCGTTCGAACAGGGCGAACAGCTCGGACAACTCCACGTTCAGACCCGCCGCCAGCTTGCGGAGGATGCGGAATGTCGGGTTGATCTCGCCGCGCTCGATCGCGCCGACGTAGTTGCGGTGCAATGCGCTCTCGCGGCCCAATCCCTCCTGGGTCAATGAACGGCGGGCGCGGATCTCGCGGACGGCGCGGCCGAGCGTCACGTACTCGGGACCGAGCGGCGGACGGGCCGGCTGGGTGCGGCGGGGCATGTCGCCTCCTACACGGTCGACGGCACCGAGCCGGCGGCGGCCATCAGCGACGCGCGAAGCAGGCGAACCCCGGCGCGCTCACGACGAGTGCGCGAGAATCGACGGTGCGCCGAGGGCCTACACCTTCGGTGCCAGGCCCCGGGGCGTTCCAGCGCCGCCGGGGCCACCTATGGACGGACGACGACGGTAGCTCTGGCGCCCGCCGTCAGCCAGTCGAATCGGGCGCAATCCACGGTGATCCGACCCAATCCGCCGAAATAAAGGCACTAGTGCCTGAAACAGCCCTCCGCGCACCCGGCGTCAACGCGCCCCAGAAACGCAGAAACCCCCGCGTTAGCAGGGGCTTCTTGAGGGGTGAGCGACGGGACTTGAACCCGCGACCGCCTGGACCACAACCAGGAGCTCTACCAACTGAGCTACGCCCACCACGGGGACCCTGGAATCTACCAGCGAGCGGCGAGCGCTGTCGGCGCGGCCGCTCGCCGGCCCCGGCGAGCGGGGCGGCCTCCGACAAAGGTCAGAGGGCATCGGGCCGTTCGGCCCACGTTCCGGACGGGCGCGCGGGCCTATCGTCGGCCGGATGCGCTCGCTCCCCGTCGCCGCCGCGCTCAGCGCGGCGCTGCTCCTCGCCGGCCCGCCCGCCGCGGGCGCCAGAACGCCCGCCGCGGGCACGAGATCGCCCCGCTGCCCGAAGGGCACGGTCGCGCTCAGAACGAAGCGCAAGCTGACCGCATGCGTCCCGAGAGCGCAGCCGACCCCGTCCGCGCTGCTGAAGGCCGGCGCCGCGCTCTCGCCCAGAGCCCCGAGAGGGTCCACGCGCCCGAGCGCGCGCGCGCGGCGCTCGGCGCAGCGCACGCTCGCGCTGCTGACCGCGCGCGCCCGCGCGAACGAGTCGCCGTTCGGCACCACTGCGAGGAGCGCCACCCGCGCGACCGCCACCCGCGCGACCGCCGCCAAGATAGCGACCGCCAAGACAGCGACACCGCCCCCACGCGCCCACAAAGCCGAGACCGACCCCACCTTCGGCGAGGTGCTGTCGCGCAGCGAGAGCCCGGACGGCAGATACGCCGCGAGATTCCGCCAGGACGACGGGATCGAGGTGACCGTCGAGGGCAGACAACGGGTCGACGCCGACGACTCCAAGCACTTCGAGGCGGAGACGCGCGACAGAAGCGGCGCCGGCATCACCTTCGGCTACGGCGAGGGGCAGCCGACCCCGAGCTGCCCGGCCGCCGGGGGCGACGTCCCCACCCGCCACGACGCCTTCACCGTCGCCGGTCAGGCGACCGCAAGCCACGGCAAGCGCACCTGGTTCAAGGTCACGACCCGCGTCGAGGGACGCTGGCACGGTTACGTCGGCGTCGGCGCGAGAGCCGAGCGGTTCGACGTCGACGTGCTCGGCGTCACGGAGGTCCGCTCGGGCGTCGAGATCGCCGCGACCGGCAAGGTCCTCAGACGCAACGCGACGCGTGTGTACCGCACCGTCCTGCGCAGAAGAGGGCTCCCGGTCGGCGCGACCGGCGAAGACGCCTACGACGCGCTCGACTTCCGCGGCCCGAAGGGCAGACGGATCGAGAGCGCCGACATGAGAATGCTCGGGCTGCTCGTCGCCGAGACGGCCGCCGTCGTCGAGCACGCGAGCGACGAGTTGCGCAAGGGTGACGAGCGCTGGTTCGAGCAGCGCTCCTGCGCGAGAACGACGTTTGACCACGCCCCCGCCCACGTCACCAAGGGCGGCCGCGTCGACTGGAACCTCACCGCCCTCGCCGCCGACGGCGCCGTCGCCGCCGACGCGCGCTGGACGCCGACCAGCACCTGCGGCGTCCTGACCGCCTCCACCACCACCGGCCCGCGCACGCGCCTGACCGTCGTCGACGCCGCCCGCGCGTGGGGTCCGCTGCCGCCGACGCCCGGCTGCGTCGCCGCCGAGCTGACGAGCACCGCCGGCCGCCCGCCCGCCTTCGCCCACGAGGTCCCGCCCGAGGAGCTGAGACGGCTCAAGGTCAACGTCGCCGTCAGATTCCACAAGAACATGGGCACCGGCATCGTCGAGACGAGCATGCGCGGCAGCGGCGAGGTGCTCCTCGGCGACCCGAGCAGCGTCGGCGTCCACGTCGACGGCAGCGGCACCTACAACGGCACCGAGTGGGACGGCACCCCGGAGAACAGCTGCGGCATGGACATGCTCAGAACGCGCGACTTCGCCGGCAGAGCCGCCGTCGGCGCCCAGCGCAACGACGACG
Organism: Conexibacter woesei DSM 14684; assembly: GCF_000025265.1. GTDB lineage: Bacteria > Actinomycetota > Thermoleophilia > Solirubrobacterales > Solirubrobacteraceae > Conexibacter > Conexibacter woesei. Next base: position 2,109,651 of record NC_013739.1, on the reverse strand, counting down.
GCACGATCAGCGTCGCCTTCTCAGCCCCCGAGCGGCCGTACGAGATGTCCTGGATCGTCGTCGTCCCCGCGACCGGGGGCAGCGAGACGATCCGCGCCGCGCAGCCGTTCTGCGGCCAGCCCGGCCTCGCGCAGACGCTCGCCGAGGTGACGGTGACGACGCAGGAGGTCCCGGTAGGCTGACGCCGTGAGCGAGCGGCTCTACGACGTCGGGCGGGGCGTGACGCTGTGCGCGGAGGGGTTCGGCGATCCCGCCGATCCCCCGCTGCTGCTCGTGATGGGCCTCGGGATGCAGATGATCCGCTGGCACGCGTCGTTCGTGAGAGAGCTGACCGACCGTGGGCTGTACGTGATCCGCTTCGACAACCGCGACAGCGGGCGCTCGACGTTCATGAAGGACGTCCCCCTCCCCACCCTCAGGCAGCTGGCGACCCGCAGGTTCGACCCGCGGCAATACCTGCTCGCCGACATGGCGCGGGACACCGTCGCACTGCTCGACGCGCTGAACCTCGACCGCGTCCACATCGCCGGCGCGTCGATGGGCGGGATGATCGCCCAGACGATCGCCGCCGAGCAGCCGCGCCGCGTCCGCTCGCTCACGTCGATCATGTCCAACACCGGGTCGCGCTTCAGCGGGCAGCCCGCGCTGAAGACCTATCCCCTCCTGCTCAGACGCGCCGCGCCCGGCCGTGACGGCTACATCGCCCACCAGGTCGCGCTGCACGACGCGATCGGCTCGCCGGGCAGCCCGGCGGACGACCCGCTGTTCCGCGAGATCGCGGAGTGCAGCTACGACCGCAACCCCGACCCCACCGGCACGCCGCGCCAGCTCGCCGCGGTCCTCGCCTCGGGCGACCGCACCAGAGCCCTCCATCGCGTCTCCGCCCCCACGCTCGTGATCCACGGCGACGCCGACCGGATGATCTCGATCTCCGGCGGCCGCGCGACCGCGCGCGCGATCCCGGACTCCGAGCTGGTCGTCGTCCCCGGCATGGGCCACGACCTCCCGCGCGGTGTCTGGCCCGAGGTGATCGGCGCGCTCGCGCACCACGTCCGCGCAGCCGAAAGAGCGGGCCGCGCGGGACGCGCGAACGACGCCCCGACCCGCAGCGATCCGGCCCGAAGCGTCTAGGACTCGACGCTGGAGAGGCGGTCGCGCGCGCGACCGCGGGCCATCTTCTGGCGCGTCGTCTGGTCCAGGTAGACCTTGCGCATCCGCACCGCGCCCGGCGTCACCTCGACGCACTCGTCCTCGCGCACGAACTCGAGCGCCTGATCCAGCGACAGGATCTTCGCGGGCACGAGCCGCTCCAGCTCGTCAGCGGTCGAGGAGCGGATGTTGTTGAGCTTCTTCTCGCGCACGGCGTTGACGTCCAGGTCCTCCGAGCGCGCGTTCTCGCCGACGATCATGCCCTCGTAGACCTCGACGCCCGGCCCGACGAACATCGTCCCGCGCTCCTGCAGGCCGAACAGCGCGAACGACGCGACTCTGCCGGCGCGATCGGCGACCAGCGAGCCGGACGGCCGCGTGCGGATCTCGCCGTGCCACGGCTCCCAGCCGTCGAAGACGTGGTTGATGATCCCCGTCCCGCGCGTCTCCGTCAGGAACTCCGTGCGGAAGCCGATCAGCCCGCGCGCCGGCACCAGGTAGTCCATCCGGACCCAGCCCGTGCCGTGGTTGATCATCTGCTCCATGCGCCCCTTGCGCAGCGCCAGCAGCTGGGTCACGACCCCGACGTACTCCTCCGGGATGTCGATCGTCATCCGCTCCATCGGCTCGCACAGCTTGCCGTCGATCTCCTTCGTGACGACCTGCGGCTTGCCGACGGTCAGCTCGTAGCCCTCGCGGCGCATCAGCTCGACGAGGACGGCCAGCTGCAGCTCGCCGCGCCCCTGGACCTCCCAGGTGTCCGGCCGCTCGGTCGGCAGCACGCGCAGCGAGACGTTGCCGACCAGCTCGCTGTCGAGCCGGCCCTTGATCAGCCGCGCCGTCACCTTCGTGCCCTTCTCGACCGCCGCCAGCGGCGAGTTGTTGACGCCGATCGTCACCGACAGCGACGGGTCGTCGACGTGGATCACCGGCAGCGGGCGCGGGTCCTCGGCGTCGGCGAGCGTCTCGCCGATCGTCACCTCGGCCAGGCCCGCGATCGCGATGATCTCCCCCGGCCCCGCCTCGCTCGCCTCGACGCGGTCGAGCGCCTCGGTGATGAAGAGGTCGGTCACTCTGACTCTCTCTATCGACCCGTCCGTGCGGCACCAGGCGATCTGCTGACCGCGTCTGATGACGCCGTGGCGCACGCGCGCCAGCGCGATCCGGCCCAGATAGGGCGAGGCATCGAGGTTCGTGACCAGCGCCTGCAGCGGGTGGTCCTCCTCGTACGACGGCGCCGGGATGTGCTCGACGATCAGGTCCAGCAGCGGTCTCAGGTCTCTGCCGTCGACCGGGTTGTCCGGGTCGAAATCGGTCGACGCCCAGCCGTCCTTCGCGTTCGTGTAGACGATCGGGAACTCGATCTGGGACTCGTCCGCGTCGAGGTCGAGGAACAGCTCGTAGACCTCGTCCACGACCTCCTTGATGCGCGAGTCCGGCCGGTCGACCTTGTTGATCACGAGGATCACCGGCAGGTGCGCGGCGAGTGCCTTGCGCAGCACGAAGCGCGTCTGCGGCAGCGGCCCCTCGGAGGAGTCGACGAGCAGCAGCACGCCGTCGACCATCGTCAGCCCGCGCTCCACCTCGCCGCCGAAGTCGGCGTGTCCGGGCGTGTCGATGATGTTGACCTTCACGTCGCCGTACTGGACGGCGGTGTTCTTCGCGAGGATCGTGATGCCCTTCTCGCGCTCGAGGTCCATCGAGTCCATGACGCGCTCTGCGACGTCCTGGTTGGAGCGGAACGCGCCCGATTGCCACAGGAGCTTGTCGACGAGCGTCGTCTTCCCGTGGTCGACGTGGGCGACGATCGCGACGTTGCGGAGATCTGAACGAATAGCCATGGCGACGGGCCAGGATAGGGCAACGCCGCGGATCGCTCCCGTGCGCCCCGCTGGTCCGCGCACGGACCGGCACGTGTTCGGCCTTCCAGGGACGGGCACACCAACATCGATCCTTGCCTCTCCTCAAGGGTTCAGAACGACAGGCGAGCGTCCCGGCCCCGCGTGGCCGGGACGCCAGCCACCCTGGCAGGTGCACAGGGATCAGCGCGAAGGCGGTTGCGACGCCTTCGCGCACGTTCGGCGCTTCGCCGCCAGCGCCTCGGAGCGCTGCGCGCGGAGCCGCCGCAGCTCGCCGCGAGCCGCGCGGCGCCGTGCCGCCGGGCCGCGTCCGTGCGCGACCTTCGCGGCACGGCGGATCCGCCGGTCGAGCCGTCTGACGCGCACGCTCGCGCGGTGGCAGGCGACGCGCCGCTCGACCGGGCCGTCGCCGACCGGCGGAGGCGTCGCACCCGGAGCCGGCGTCGGCAGCGCCTCCGGCAGCACGCCGAACGGCAGCAGCCCCGGCCCGGCCGCGTCGAGGCCGCCGATCGGCAGGCCGGCCGCGTCGAGCGCGCTGAAGCGCGAGACGACGAACAGGTCGACATTCGCTCTCGGCCCGACCGTCGTCGAGAAGTACGGCGTCCGCACCAGGCCCAGCTCGGCCATCGGCAGCGTCCAGCGCACGCCGCGCGCGTCGGTCGTCGCGTTCGGCACGGCGCCCGCTCTCCAGCGCGCGTAGTACCGGTCCCAGCGCGCCGACTCCCACGTCGTCCGCCCCGCCGACGGCGTCGCGACGACCCTCGCGTCGGCGCCGGCGGCGGCCGGGTCGCCGCCGATCGAGTGGTCCAGCAGCCATTCCACCGTCATCTGCGCCGGCAGGCAGATCCCCGACAGCTGCACTATGCAGCCGCCCCAGCCGGCCGGCGGGCGGGCGACGACGGCCGTCTCGACCGCCAGCAGCTGGTCGTCGCCGTACGTCACCGTCGTCCGCCCGAGGTCGGCGACGAACGGCGCCCCCTCGAACGGCTCGTCGAGCACGACCGTCGTCGCGCCGGCGCCGGGCACCGCGACGAACGCGAGCGCCGCGACGGCGAGAACCATGGCGGCGAGCGCGGCGGCTGGTCTCATGGACGGCGTATTCGACGCGCCGATGGGTATCACCTCGCGCGATGAGTGCGACCGAGACGACGTTCGCGCGGCTCGCTGCCGAGATCGACGCGGCGATGGTGATCGTGACCGCCAGCGGCGACCGCGAGCGGTCCGGCTGCCTCGTCGGCTTCCACACGCAGGCGTCGATCCGCCCGCCGCGCTTCCTCGCCTGCATCTCGAAGCTCAACCGCACCCATCGCGTCGCCTGGCGGGCGGAGGTGCTGATCGTCCACTTCGTGCCGGAGGAGGCGACCGGCCTCGCCGAGCTGTTCGGCGGCGAGAGCGGCGACGACGTCGACAAGTTCGCCCAGGTCGGCTGGCGCCGCGGCCCCGGCGGTGCGCCGGTGCTGACGGCGCTCGACACCTGGTTCGCCGGCCGTGTCCTCTCGCGCCTTGATCTCGGCGACCACACCGGCTTCCTGCTCGCCCCGATCGAGGGCACCGCGCACGGCCGCCGCGAGCCGTTCCGCTTCCACCGCGCGCGCAGCATCGCGCCCGGACATCCCGCCTGAGTAGGAGGCGGACGAGCCCTTCGTCGGATGCCGGCGCGACGCCCGCCGCTTACGGTCGGCCGATCCCGCACCGACACGACCCGAGGACGACGATGGGACTGCTCGACAAGGCGACGCGGTTCGCCGCGACCGCGAAGGACCAGTACGCCGAGCTGCGCGACGCTCGCGACGCCGCCGCCGTGAAGCCGGTCGCCGCCGCGCCGCTCTCCGACCACGAGCAGCAGGTGCTGCGCCACGCGATCGCGTGCGGCGCGCCCGACCCCGATGCGCTGATCTCGCGCCCGGAGGCGTCCCACATCGTCGGCGTCGAGCTCGGCGGCGCGCGCCTGGTCTACGACGACAGCTCCGTCGGCGTCGTGTTCGCGGCCGACGGCCGCAAGCACGACAGCTGGTCGGTCGCGGTCAGCGCCTGGCACGGCGACGAGGACGGCTTCGACCCGGCCGAGCAGTACCGCTTCGTCGCCGAGCACGTCGCGGGCGACGAGATCGGCGGCCTCGGCCAGCACGCCCTCTGGGACGGCAGCCGCCTCTTCGTGCTCGCGGAGCCGCTGCTCTTCCACGTCGAGGTCCGCACGCCGGAGGGCGGCGAGCGCCGCGGCGAGGCGATCGCCGTCGCCCGCCGCGTGCTGGCGCGGATAGAGGGCTGAGCCGCACGCCGACGCGCCCGCTTGAGATTCGCTGACTGACAGAAGAACGCCGATGCGCCGGAAAGGTTGGGCAGTCCCGTTCGCGGAAATGTGAACTGACGTGAACGACGTCCGGGCGAGGTACGGTCGTCAAGGAGGAGTTGCAGCATGCCGGTCCACCGACAGGGGAGAGGCTGATGAGGAAGTCGCTGAAGCGACCACTGTGGCTGTTGACCGTTCTCGCGCTCGCAGCGCTCGCGGCGCTCGGCGCCGCCGGCTGCGGTTCCGACGACGACAGCTCGACGACGAGCACGTCCGCACCGGCGTCGACCAGCGCCGGGACGGGCGCAGCCGGCGCGATCGCCGTTCCGGAGGCGATCAGAAGCAAGGGGAAGCTCGTCGTCGCGACCGACCCGACGTACGCGCCGAACGAGTTCGTCGACAGAGACGGCAAGACGATCATCGGGATGGACGTCGACCTCGCGAAGGCGATCGGCCAGCAGCTCGGGCTCGACGTCGAGGTCCAGAAGGCGACGTTCGACGCGATCATCCCCGGCTTGGCGGCGAGAAGATACGACCTCGGCATGTCCTCGTTCACGGACACGAGAGAGCGTGAGAGAACCGTCGACTTCGTGACGTACTTCAACGCCGGCACGTCGTTCTACGTGAGAACGGGCGGACCGGACATCACGACGCTCGAAGACGTCTGCGGCGAGAAGGTCGCGGTCGAGAAGGGCACGACCCAGGCGATGGACGTGCAGAGACAGAACAGAAGCTGCGACACGCCCGCCGACCTGCAGGTCTATCCCGACCAGAACGGCGCGAACCTCGCGATCCAGTCCGGCCGCGCCGACGTCGGCATGGCCGACTCGCCGGTCGCGGCGTACATCGTCAAGCAGTCCAACGGTCAGTTCAGACTCGACGGCGAGCCCTACGGCACCGCGCCGTACGGCATCGCGATGCCGAAGGGCAGCGGGCTGGAGGAGCCGGTGCTGGAGGCCGTCAGAGCGATCATGAGAGACGGCACCTACATGAGAATCCTCAGACAGTGGGGCGTCGAACAGGGCGCGATCACTGACCCGAAGATCAACGGGGCGATCAGCTAGGACCGCGAGCGCAGAGCCCTGTCCACGTCATCCTCTGAGCCCGCCGGTCCTCTTCCGGCGGGCTCCGCCGGGCCTCCGCCGGAGGCGATCAAGGCGATCCCAGTCCGCCACTGGGGTCGTTGGGTCTCGGCCGCGATCGTCCTGCTGATCGTCGCCTCGCTGGTCCGCTCGGTCGTCACGAACGACCGCTTCGAGTGGAACGTCGTCGGCGACTACCTGTTCGACCCGCGCGTCATGGACGGGGTCGTGCTGACGATCGAGATCACGATCGCCGCGATGGTCGCCGGCGTCCTGATCGGCGTGCTGCTGGCGGTGATGCGCCTCTCCCCCAATCCGCTCGTCGCCGCCGTCGCCGGCTTCTACGTCTGGATCTTCCGCGGCACGCCGGTGCTCGTGCAGCTGCTGTTCTGGAACTTCATAGCCGCGCTCTATCCCGAGATCGACCTCGGGATCCCGTTCATCGCGCCGGACCTCATAAGCCTCGACGCGAACACGTTCATCACGCCGTTCGTCGTCGCGCTGCTCGGCCTCGGGCTCAACGAGGGCGCCTACATGGCCGAGATCGTGCGCGCCGGCGTGCTGTCCGTCGACGAGGGGCAGACGCACGCCTCGCAGGCGCTCGGCATGACGCGGCTGCAGACGATGCGGCGGATCGTGCTGCCGCAGGCGATGCGGGTGATCATCCCGCCGACCGGCAACGAGACGATCTCGATGCTGAAGACGACGTCGCTCGTCTCCGTGATCGCCTACGCCGAGCTGCTGTACGCGTCGCAGCTGATCTACTCGGAGAACTACAGAACGATCCAGCTGCTGATCGTCGCTTCGATCTGGTACCTCGTGATGACGACCGTGCTGACGATCGGCCAGGCGTGGCTGGAGCGCCGCTTCGGGCGCGGGACGCGCCGCGAGGCGCCGCTGACGCCGTGGCAGCGGATCGTCCGCGTGCTCGTGCCGCGGCATGCCGATCCGGCGACGATCCCGCAGCGCGCGCCCGAAGGCGGCGGAGGAGGAGGTGGCGGCGGATGACCGAGCCGATGGTCAGAGCGGAGTCGGTCCTCAAGCGCTTCGGGCGCCTGGAGGTGCTGAAGGGGATCTCGCTGACGGTCGCGCCCGGCGACGTGACGTGCATCATCGGCCCGTCGGGCTCGGGCAAGTCGACGTTCCTGCGCTGCGTCAACCACCTCGAGCAGATCGACGGCGGCCGCCTCTCGGTCGACGGCGAGCTGGTCGGCTACCGCCAGCAGGGCGACAAGCTCTACGAGCTGCGTGAGTCCGAGGTCGCACGCAACCGGGCCGACATCGGCATGGTCTTCCAGCACTTCAACCTGTTCGGCCACATGACGGCGCTGCAGAACGTCTGCGAGGCGCCGGTGCAGGTGAAGAACGTCCCCAAGCGCGAGGCGCGCGAGTTCGGCCTCGACCTGCTCTCGCGCGTCGGCCTCGGCGACAAGTGCGACGCGTACCCGGCGCAGCTGTCCGGCGGTCAGCAGCAGCGCGTCGCGATCGCCCGTGCGCTCGCGATGAGACCGAAGCTGATGCTGTTCGACGAGCCGACCTCCGCGCTCGACCCCGAGCTGGTCGGCGACGTGCTCGCGGTCATGCGCGGCCTCGCCGAGGACGGCATGACGATGCTCGTCGTGACGCACGAGATGGGCTTCGCGCGCGAGGTCGCCGACATGGTCGTGTTCATGGACGAGGGCTTCATCGTCGAGGCCGGGACGCCGGACCAGGTGCTGGTGCATCCGCGCGAGGCGCGCACGCGCGACTTCCTCTCCAGAGTCCTCTGACGCACTAGGATCAGGCAGACGTGCCGACATCGGGGGACCGCCGGAGGAACGCGGCGAGGAGGCTTCAGGGGTGTCCATGAAATACGCCGTACTCGGGCTGCTGATCGAGCGCCGCGGCTACGGATACGACCTCGCCAACCGGTTGCAGGCGCGGCTCGGCCCGGGTTTCAGAGCGGCGTACGGCGCCGTCTACGTCTCGCTCGACCAGCTCGCGAAGGACCAGCTCGTCGCCGAGGCCAAGCGCGTCCAGGCCGGCCGCCAGGTGAAGGTCTACTACGAGGCGACGCCCGCCGGGATCGAGCGCTTCGCGAGCTGGATGTGCGAGCCGCCGAGCCGTGAGCCGCTGCGCGGCGAGCTGTACCTCAAGCTCGCCGTCGCGCAGGGTGCCCACCTGCCGAACCTGCGGCTGGAGCTGGAGCGGCTCGAACGCGAATGCCTGCGCGACCTGCAGGAGCAGACTGCCGCGATGGACCTGACGACCGAGCCCGGCGACGACCTGCGCTGGGACGCGGCCGTCCGCTGGCTCGCCGACGCGGCGCTCGTCGAACGGCTGCACGGCGACCTCCGCTGGATCCGGATGGCGCTCAGCACGATCGCGGGGGCCGCCGAAGACGGCTCGGTCTCCCGCGCCAGGCTGCTCGAGGCCGCGGCGCTCGCGTCGGCCTGACGCGCTCGCGATGGGGCCGCTGCTCTCCCTCGTCGGCGTGCACAAGCGGTACTCGCGCGGGCAGCGCGAGATCGTCGTGCTCGACGACGTCTCGCTCGACCTCTGCGCGCACGACTTCGCCTGCGTGCTCGGCGAGCGCAGCGCCGGCAAGACGACGCTGCTGGAGATCGCCGCCGGGATCCGCCCGCCCGACTTCGGCCAGGTCCACTACGGCGGGCGCGACCTCGTCGCGCTCGGCGAACGCGCGCGCGGCCACCTGCGCCGCTCCGAGATCGCCTGCGTGTGGAACCGCAAGGTGCCCACGATCCATGCCGTCGCCGTGCTCGACCACGTCGCGCTGCCGCTCGTCAGCGGCGGCGTCGGACGCCGCGAGCGGCGCCGCGCCGCGGCCGAGATGCTCGAACGGGTCGGCGCCGCCGACTACGCGCAGGTCGCCGTCGAGGCGCTCTCCGACGGCGAGCGCACGCGCGTCGCGCTCGCGCAGGCGTGCGTGCGGCGGCCGCGGATGCTGATCGCGGACGAGATCGCCGACACGCTCGACATGATCGAGCGCAACGCCGTCCTCGGGCTGCTGCGGGAGTTCGCGCGCGACGGCGTCGCGATCCTCCTCAGCGCCGCCAACGCGCACGGCGCGGCCGGCTGCAACCGCCTCATATCGCTCTCCGGCGGGCGCCTGGTCGAGCCCGACGGGCCGAGCGGCGTCGGCGAGCTGATCGAGCTGCGGCCGCGCTCGCGCGGCTCCGACAGCGTGCGCTGAGCGGCGGGCGTGCGCTTCCTCGCGGATCTGCCGTGGCTGTACTGGCTGCGGCTGCGCGCGCAGCCGGTCCAGGAGCTGCTCGCCCTGACCGGGATCGCCACCGGCGTCGCGATCCTGTTCGCGGTGCAGGTCGCGAACTCGAGCGTCACCGGCTCGGTCCGGCAGCTCGTCGCCGGACTCGCCGGCTCCTCCGAGCTTGCGCTCGTCGCGCGAGACCCGCGCGGCGTCCAGCAGCGGACGGCGGAGCGGGTCGCGGCGATCGCGGGCGTGCGCGCGTCGGCGCCGCTGCTGCTGGCGCGCGCGACGGCGAGCGGCCCCGACGGCGAGGCGAGCGTCCAGCTCGCCGGCGCGACGCCCGCGTTCGCCGCCCTCGGCGGCCCGCTGCCGCGGATGCTCGCGGCCGGCGGCGCGAGCGGCGCGGCCGGCGCAAACGGCGCGGCCGGCGCGGCCGGCGCGAGCGGCGCGGCCGGCGCAAACGGCGCGGCCAGCGCGAGCGGTGCCGGCGGCGCACCCGACGCGCTCGTCGTCCCGGCGCCGCTCGCGCGCACGCTCGGCGTCAGCGACGGCGCGACGATCCGGATCGCGACCTACGGCCGCGCGTTCGACGTCCCGATCCGCGTCGCACCCGGACGCGACCGGATCGGCGTGCTCGCGGACAGCCGCCTGCTCGCCGGCCCGCTCGCCCTCGTGCAACGGCTGACCGGGCTGCAAGGACGCGTCTCACGGGTGCTCGTGGCGCCCGCGGGCGGGCGCGATCCGGCCGTCGCCGACGCGCTGCGGACGCTCGCTGCCGGCCGCGCGTCGGTCGTCCCCAGCGACGAGGATGTGCGCCTGCTCGACCAGGCCGCCGCACCCGGCGAGCAGTCGACGAGCACGATCGCCGTGATCGCGATGCTCGTCGGGCTGCTGTTCGCCTTCCACGCGATGCTGCTGACGATCCCCGAGCGACGGCGGTTCGGCGCCGAGCTGCGCCGGCAGGGGTTCGGCCGCACCCAGCTGACGGCGCTGGCGCTGTTCGAGGCGCTGGCGCTCGGGCTGGTCGCGTCGCTCGTCGGGCTGCTGCTCGGCGACCAGCTGCTGCGCCACGTCTTCGGCACGACGCCCGGCTACCTCGGCTTCGCCTTCCCCGTCGGCGGCGCGCGCGTCGTCCGCGCCGAGGACGTCGCGCTCGCGCTCGGCGGCGGGCTGCTGGCGACGCTGCTCGCCGCCGCGCGGCTGATCGCCGACGCCGACGCGCGCCGCCCCCTCGACGGCGCCGGCTGCGACGCGTGCGGCGACGCCGGCGACCTGCTGCCGGCGCGGATGCGGCGCCTCCTGCCGGCGGCGGCCGTCGCGCTCGCCGTCACCGCCGGCGCGCTCTACGCGTTCGCGCCGGAGATGGCGACGGTCGCGGTCGGCGCGCTCGGGCTCGCGGTCGTGCTCGTGCTGCCGGCGGTGCTCGACCTCGCGCTGCGGCTCGCGGACCGCTTCGCCGACTCGCGTCGCGGCGGGCTGCTGTCGATCGCGGTCTCCGAGCTGCGCGCATCGGCGCCGCGCGTCGTCGCGCTGTCGGCGACCGGAGCGCTCGCGGTCTTCGGCGCGGTCGCGATCGAAGGCGCGCGCCGCGACCTCGTCCGCGGCCTCGACGACAATCAGGCCTCCTACGTCGGCACCGCCGACGTGTGGGTGACCGCCGGCGGCGACGAGAACGCGCTCACGGTCGCCCCGTTCCGCCCGCCGCGCCAGCTCGCGGCGCTGCGCCACGACCCCGCGATCGCCGCGGTGCGGCCGTACCGCGCCGGCTTCGCCGACTTCGCCGGGCGGCGCGCCTGGATCGTGGCCCGTGCAGCCGGCGGCCCGCCCTCGATCCCACCGCGCCAGCTCGTCGCGGGCGACCGCGCGGCGGCCGAGCGCGCGCTGCGCGCGGGCGGCGCCGCGGTCGTCTCGGTCGGGCTCGCGCGCCGCGTCGGCGTCGGCGTCGGCGACGTGCTGCGGCTGCCGACGCCGTCCGGCACCGCCGCGCTGCGGGTCGCCGCCACGATCACGAACCTCGGCTGGTCGCCGGGCGCGATCCTGCTCGGCGGCGCCGATCACCGCCGCCTGTGGCCCGGCGGCGCCGTCACGGCAGCAGAGATCGACCTCGCACCGGGCGTCGAGCCGGCCGACGGGCGCCAGCTCGTCGCCGCCGCCCTCGGGCCGGGGGCGGCGTTGACGGTCGAGACCGCGGCGGAGCGGCTCGACCGCCTCCAGCGGCTCTCGCGCCAAGGACTGGAGCGGCTCAGCCAGATCGCGACGCTGATGCTCGTCGCCGCCGTGCTGGCGATGACCGGCGCCGTCTGGCAGCAGCGGCGCCGGCTCGCGGTCCTGCGGATGCAGGGCTTCGACGTCGAGCAGGTGTGGGGCGTGCTGCTGCTGCAGAGCGCGCTCGTGCTCGGCGTCGGGGCGGCGCTCGGCGCCGTCGCGGGCCTCGCCGGTCAAGCGCTCGCGACGCGCTGGGTCGTGCTCACGACCGGCTTCCCGTCGAGCTTCTCGCCCGCCGTCGGCCTGGCCGCATGGACGTTCGCCGCGATCGCGCTCGTCGCGCCGCTGGTCGTCTCGATCCCCGGCTGGTTCGCCGCGCGCGTCTCCCCCGTCGTCAGCTTCCAGCGCGACTGAGCCGGCCGACGCGTCGTCGAGGAGCCGCCGGAGCGACCCTCGACGCGCACGACTCAACGCTCAAACGACGAGCGAGTTCACTACCACGTTATGACTGCTGGAGAGAAATCCAGACTGAGCGTTTCAGAGAACGTGCCCGAACACGCTCCCGCTAGCGTTCTGACGAGAAGCAACGTTCCCGACGCCGATATTCTGCTCATCGGCTGCGGACCGCTGCCCATGAGCGTCCCTTCGTATAGACATTGAGAGGTGGTCGTCGTCACTAGCATGCTTCTTCTGACCGTGATCGTTCCTCTGTCTATCGTGATCGTGGTGCTTTTCCCGGGTAGCTCCCCGATTGTGGCGATGCCTCCGATGCAGCCGGAGACGGTGTAGGAGCCGAGCGTCGCCTCCGCTCCCGTCGCGGTGCCTCTCAGCGTCGCCGTCACTCTCGTCAGCGAGCATCTTCTGCTTCCGAGCGGGTTTCTGTTCTCTATGCTGCCGGAGCCGTTCGTCAAGAAGTACGGATCGGTCGGCCCGAGTGCGGCGTGCGCCGTGCCAGTCGCCACGACGAAGGCGAACGACGCCATCACGATGACGACGAGTCCTCGCACGTGAAGTCTCATGTGGTCCTCTCATTCGATCGTTGCGAACCACCGCGGCGCCCGACATCGCGCGACCCGACCAGCGATCCGGCGGCCGGAGGAGCGACACGTTCAGCGTACCGGCTCGTATCCCGTGACGCCAGGATTATGAGTCGCGACCTTGCCCGTCTTCAATTGATCGCAACAGCGAAGATCGACAGCTTCGCCGCCGGCGGCCGCTCACGCCCAGTAGCCGGCGTGGACGGCGCGCGCCTCCTCCTCGATCAGCGGCCCGCGCACCTCGACCGGCCGCGACGTGTGGAGGAAGATCTCGCGCGCGCGGATCGTCATCGTCGTGTGCCGCGGCCCCTGCAGCTCCGTCAGCGAGGTGCCGCTGAGCGAGTAGACGAGCGTGCCGAGGTTCGCCCACACCATTGCCGCCGCGCACATCGCGCAGTTCTCGCAGCTCGTGTACATCGTCGTCAGGCGCGCGACCTCGGGGTCGAGGTTGCGGCCGGCCCAGACGGCGAGCTTCAGCTCCGGGTGGGCGCTGACGTCGCGGTCGGTCACGACGCTGTTGCGCTCCTGCGCCAGCAGCACGCCGCCGGCACCGACGAGCAGCGCGCCGAACGGCTCGTCGCCGGCCGCGCGCGCCTGCTGGCTCAGCGCGATCGCCATCCGCAGCCAGTGCACGTCGCGTGCTGTTTCCTGGTGCATCTGCCGGTCGGCTTACCCGCGTCAGGGCGGCGGCGAATCGCCGCCGTCCATCCGCCGCTGCACGACCCACGCTGCGACGAGCGCCTGCGCCTCGGCCGCCAGCAGGCGATCCTGGAGCATCCCCACGCCCGGCGCGTCGCGGTCGTCGCCGTAGCGCTCCTCGTCGAGCCACAGCGCCGCGAGCGCGAGCGCGACGGAGCGCACGAGCGACAGCGTGCCGGCCTCGTCGAAGCCGCTCGCGTCGGCGTCCAGCTCGCCGACGGTCAGCTTCTCGGCGGCGAGGTCGAGCGCGTCGCGCCAGCGCTCGTCGTGGTCGCCGCGCCCCTCGTGGGCGTCGTGGGCGAAGACGAGCGCGGCGGCGATCTCGATCCACAGACGGCGCAGCCACGGCAGCTCCTCGGGCCCCTGCGGGTGCTGCAGGATCTGCTCGACCTGCCAGGTCGCCTGCTCGACGTGCGCGAGCGTCGCGCCGGGCCGTTCGAAGACGCCGTTGCCGAGCTCGCGCGCGCCGCTGCGCAGGAGCGTCGCGGCCTCGTCGAGCAGCGGTCCGAACGCCGCGCGGGCGGCCATCCCCGCCTCCAGGCTGAGCGAGCCGGCGAGCTGGTGGACGGCGACCAGCTCTGCGACCGAGATCGCGACGGTGTCGAGCCCGATCACCGGGTCCGGCCCCTGCGCGGCGCCGAACATCGCCAGCCGCGCGTCCAGCTCCGCCGGGCGCGGGCGCGGGCTGGCGGTGCCGAGCCGGCGGTCTCGCTCCCAGCGCCGCAGCGGGCGCTCGAGGCGGCGCAGCCACGCGTACGGCCGCAGGTCGCGATCGGGCTCGCGCTCCGCGTTCCACGTGCGGGCGAGCGTCATCAGCCTCGCCAGCAGCGCGATCCGGTCGGTGTCGGCGCGGCTGAACGTGACGTCGACGACGTCGCCGAGGTACTGCTCCAGCGCCGCGCCGGAGACGGCCGGCGGCGGCGGGGCCGTCCGTTCCATCGCATCGGCGACGGCCCGCAGCAGTTCGGCGATCGCCTCGTCGGTTGTGTTGAGATCGGTCGGCACCCGTGGGATCTCCGGACGGTGATCCTCCATGGATCATGACCATTCGGTCGGGCGTCTCGATGAGAGCCCTCCCGCGCCGGCCCCCCTCAGCAGGCCGCGAGCAGCTCGTCGCCGTCGTCGCGCGCCAGCTGGCGCCGCAGCGAGACGAAGCCGATCGTGCCGCCGATCAGCGGCAGCCAGAAGAGGATCACGCGGTAGGCGAGCACGGCGGCGGCGGTCGCGGCGGCGGGTGCGCCGAAGACGACGAGCGTGCCGATCAGGCCGCCGTCGATCCCGCCGACGCCGCCGGGGATCGGCAGCAGCCCGCCGAGCTGGCCGATCAGGTAGCCGAGCAGGATGATCGAGATGTCCACGTCGGCGCCGAACGCGTGGAAGGTCGCCCACAGCACAGCGTTGTCGAACGCCCAGTAGCCGAGCGCGCCGACGATCACGAGCGGGTCGCCGGAGCGGACAATCTCGACCGCCTCGCGCGTGCCGGCGATCACGCTGCGGCGCGCGGCGGAGATCCAGCGCGCCGTTCTGCTGGCGCCGGGCGGCGGCGTCGCGCCCTCGCCGACCCGCGGAAGAAGCAGGATGGCGCCGATCACCATCAGCGACAGCGCGGCCGGCAGCGCTGTCAGCCACAGCGACAGGTCGGGCCCGAACAGGCCCAGCGCCATCACCGTGCCGAGCACCGCGACCGCGACGAAGTTGACCGAGCTCTTGATCAGGAAGAACGCGACGGAGCGGCGCGCGACGCGCTCGGGCGGCATGCCGCTCTGCACCAGCGCCCACGCGCCGAGCGCGAGGCCGGCGGCGCCGCTGGCCGGCACGATCGAACCCATCCCCAATTCCGACCAGGCGATGCGCGAACTGTGGCGCCATGACATCCGGCGGCAGAAGATCGGCCGGAACATCAGCACGTAGGAGATGCAGGAGAGCAGCTCGAGGCCGACCGCGATCGCGATCCAGCCGGGCTTCGCCTCGCCGAGGTGGTCGCGCACCTCGCCCAGCCCCGGCGCCAGCAGCGCGACGAGCACCAGCACGAGGATCAGCGCGCCGACCTGCAGCGCCCGTCGCACGAGCACGCGCGGCTCGAACGCGGACGGCAGCGAGGTGCGATTCGCGGTGTCAGCCGATGCGCTCACACCTCGATTCTTGCACGTGCATGGAAATCTGCCACCGCGGCGGCGCGGCGGCGGTCACCCCGTCGGCCCGCGCAGCTCCAGCTGCAGGCGATTCTCCGGCGTGTCGGGCAGCGTCGTCCAGGCGCGCACGTGCTCTCTGTAGTCGTACGTGAACGGTCTGCCTCTCATGTCTCTGCCCTCGCTGTGGACCCGCAGCAGCAGAGGCCGGAAGGTCTCGACGTCGACGACCAGCTCCGTGCGGTCCCCCTCGTACGGCTCCCCACCCTCTTCCTCGGCGTACACGTCCGTGACGATCAGCCGGTAGCCGCGACGGCCGCCGACATCCTCCTCGCCCGCGAACGAGATGTCGCGGTCGCCCGTCTGCCCGCGCCGCAGCAGCTCGTGCGCGCGCGTGACGATCGACGGGATCGACTTGGCGCCCCGCATCGTCCTGGTGCCGCGGCCGGGCAGGTAGTCGCGCGTCACGTCCCGTCCGTTCTCGATCGACCACGTGTGGTCCAGGCCGTCCGGCATCTGCTCTCCATCCGCCTCCAGCCGCAGCATCCGCATCCCCAGCCGTCTGCCGTCCTCGCCGAGCCGCACCCACGTCGTGCGGACCTCGCGCAGCATGTCTCGCACCTCGGTCTCGCTGGTGTAGCGCAGGATCGTCCCGGGCGGCTGCTCGGACGCCTGCGCGGCCTGCGCGATCACCCGTGCGACACCGGGCAGCGGCCGCTCGCCGCCGCCGGGCGGACCGCCGACGCTGCCGCCGCCGCTCGGCGCGACCGCTATCGCGACCGTCGCGCAGAGCGCGACGAGCCCGCCGCCGACGCTGACGCGCGCGACCCGGCGGCGTGCGATGCGGCGGCGGAACGCCGTCACGAGCGCCCGCTCGGGCGGCGGGGCGGGATCGAGGCGCGCGGCCGGGTCGGCCGCGCGCAGGCGGTCCATCAGGTCGTCGGGCGTCATCGGACGACCTCCATGTTCGGTGCGGCGGCGAGCGCCCCAGCGGCGGCCGCCTCCTGTTCGAGCGCGGTCCGCAGCCGCACACGCGCCCGTGACAGCCGTACCGCGAACGTCGCGCGCGAGCAGCCGGCGGCGCGCGCCGCATCGGCGTGTTCGAGTCCTTCCCACGCGATCAGGCGGACCGCCTCGCGCTCGGTCTCGGTCAGCTGCTCGAAGGCGCGGATCAGCGCCGGGTCGTACCCGCCGCCGACCTGGTCGGCGGGGTCGGGCGCGGGCGCCTCGGTCGCGTAGCCGCTGATCGCGCGCGCCAGCAGCGCGCCGCGGCGCGCATGGCTGCGGCGGTGACCGTGGACGACGCGCCGCGCGACCGCGTACAGCCACGGCAGCGGATCGGCCTCGCGCGGCAGCTTGCGCCACGCGATCGCGAACGTCTCGGCGACGACATCGTCGACGGCGTCGGGCTCGACGCGCCGCGCGGCGTAGGCGCGGATCGCCTGCGCGTGCTGCTCGTAGACCGCCCAGCGCGCGTCGCGCGGGCGGGCTGCCGGGCTGCGCTCGGCGGTTCGTCTGCGGATCCTCACACCCCCTCTCTGCCGGCAGCAGCGGCGACATTACGTCCGCCGCCCAGGGGCGCGCATCGGAGGTTTCCCTCATCTTTCGCACGCCGTCCCTTGACTTCATGCGCGCTTGAAGATCTACGGTTCCGCGGGACCGCGCCGCGAACCAGCTCGACCAGGAGATTCCATGCAGGCGATCCGCCTCCATCAGTTCGGCCCGCCCGAGAACCTCGTCTACGAGGAGGTCGCCGACCCCGTGCCCGGGCCGGGCGAGGTGCGGATCGCCGTCGGCGCTGCCGGCGTCCACCTGCTCGACACCGCGCTGCGGGCCGGCAAGGCGGGGCCGCCGCTGCCGCTGCCCGCGCTGCCGCACGTCCCCGGGCGCGAGGTCGCGGGCGTCGTCGAGTCGGTCGGCGAGGGCGTCGACCGCGGCTGGGCCGGCCGCCGCGTCGTCGTCCACCTCGGCCGCGAGCCGCGCATCGGCGGCTACGCGCAGCGCACGATCGCGGCCGCCGCGTCGCTGCACGCGCTCCCGGACACGCTGAGTGACGAGGCGGCGGTGGCGATGATCGGCACCGGGCGCACGACGGTGGCGATCCTCGACGTTGCAAGGCTGACGAGCAGGGACGTCGTGCTCGTGACCGCCGCCGCGGGCGGCATCGGCGCGCTGCTCGTGCAGGCCGCGCGCAACCTCGACGCGCTCGTCGTCGGTGTCGCGGGCGGCGAGCGCAAGGTCGCGCTCGCGCGGGAGCTGGGCGCGACGATCGCGATCGACTACACGCGCCCGGCGTGGGCCGAGGAGGTGCGCGCCGCACTCGGCGACCACGAGCTGACGGTCGCCTTCGACGGCGTCGGCGGCGAGACCGGGCGCGCGGCGATGAAGCTGCTCGCGCCCGGCGGCCACCACGTCCTCTACGGCGGCTCGGCCGGCGGGCCGACCGAGATCACGACCGCCGACATCTACGCCGGCGGCCTGACCGTCTCCTCGACCGTCGGCCCGCGGATCACGCGCCGCCCCGGCGGCCTGCGCGGCTTCGAGGAGGAGGCGCTCGCCGCCGCCGCGCGCGGCACGCTCGTCCCCGCCGTGCAGACGTTCGGGCTCGCGGATGCGGCGGCCGCCCACGCCGCGCTCGAAGGCCGCGCGACGACCGGCAAGGTCGTGCTGCTGCCGTAGCGAGACAGACGCTGCGGGTCGCTACGGCGCGGTCGCGACCCCGCCGCCGGCCGTCGAGGTCGTTCTCGGTCTCGGCGCGTTGGCGCAGATCTCGATCACGAAGCCTCTACGGCAGTTCGTCTTCGCCGTCCACGACTCCTGGAACGTTCTGGCGTACTCCTGCATCGCTCTCTGGCTCTCCTGCTGTCTCACCAGCTCTCTGATCTGCGCGCTCGACTCGGCGAGCGTGCTCTGCTTCGACGGCGTGACTCTCGTCACGCGCACGAGGTACCAGCCGAACTGACCTCTCACGGGGCCGAGCAGGACTCCGCGTCTGGCGTCGAACGCGGCCGCGTCGAGCGCTCTGTCCTGCTGGCCTCTGGCGACGCCGAGGAGTCTGCCGCCGTTGCCCTTGGAGAGCTCGTCCGTCGACCATCTTCTGGCCGCCGCGGCCCACGCGGTGCCGCCCTCTACCGCGCGCTTGGCGTCGTTCGCCTGCGTCTCGGTTCTGGTCAGGATCAGCTCGAGGTCGCGCCGTTCCGGGACGGCGAACTGCTCTCTGTTTCTGGCGTAGTAGGCCGAGATCTCCGCGTCCCCGACGTCGACGGGTCTTCTCTGGAGATGCTCGGTGAGTCTCGTGCTGAGCTGATTGAAGCGCAGCTGGAATTCGACGTCTCTCTCGGTCATCCCCAGCTGTCTGAGCGTTCTCTGCATGTCGCCCGCTCTCGGGAACGTCGCTCTCTTCGCTCTCTCGACATCGGCGTCGGTGACCTCGATCCCGAGTCTCTCCGTCTCCCCGTCGAGCCAGACCATCTGGACGAGCTGCGCGACCGATCTGTTGCGAAGCGCCTCGTCGAGCTGTCTGCACTGCGCGACCAGCTGGCTCTCGGTCGGTCGCCCTCTGCCTCTCGCCGCGGCGGCCTGTCTCGCGAGTCTCGCCGCGCATGCGGTGTAGGAGGGCGGATCGGGGATCACCGCGGAGCCGCCGCCAGCAGCGCCCTTGGCGTTGACCTCGTACAGATGCTCGTATTCGGCCTTCGTGACGGGCGTGCCGTCGACCGACGCGATCGCGTTGCTCGGCACGTCGTTGCCGGAGCTGTCATCGCCGCCGCACGCGGAGACGGCCAATGGGCAGAGAACGAGAGCGCCGACCGTCAGGGCCGCGCGGATTGAGTGGGCCATGGCGCGACCATACATCGAATTCAGCGGAGTTATTGACGCTTTAGTCGACGTTATGGGATCTTTAGCGAAGGTGCCCGCGCGATTCGAGCAGTTGGAACGCGGCAGGCGCGGCGATGAGCTGACAGCCGCGCATCCGAGCGGGCATCGCGCGCGTATAGAAGGCAGATGACGCTGCGCGCACGCACGACCGGGCGGCTCGCGGGCGTGCTGGCGGCGCTCGCGCTGGCCGGCGGCCTCGGTCTCGGCGCGGGCGGCTGCGGCGGCGGTGACGGCGGCGGCTCCTCCACCGGCGCGACCGCGGCGACGCCGACCACGCCGGGCGGGACGACACCCGGCGGGACCGCCCCAGGCCAGACCGCCCCCGGACGGACCGCTCCCGGCGGGAGCGGCGGCGGGGACGTCGACCCCGCCGCCGTCGCGGTGATCCGCGACTGGGCCGACACGCTGCGCCGCGGCGACGTGCGCGAGGCGGCGCGGCGCTTCGCGCTCCCCACGGCCGTCGCCAACGGCACGCGCCCGCTGACGCTGACGACGCGCGCGCAGGTCGAGGCGTTCAACCGCTCGCTCCCGTGCGGCGCCGTGCTGCTCGAAACCGCCGCCGGCGGGCGCGGACTGATCGTCGCGACCTTCCGCCTGACCGAGCGTCCAGGGCCGGGCAGCTGCGGGTCGGGCACCGGCCGCACCGCGCAGGCCGCCTTCGTCGTCGAGGACGGTCTGATCACGCATTGGCTGCGTGTGCAGGACCTTCCCGACGCGCCCGGCACGCGCTCGTAGGACCCGGCCGCTGCCGTCGGCCGCGGTCGCTACTGTCCCGGGCCGCCTGGAAGGCATGCGCCGCCCGGCCGCCTCCCATGCTCGACGCCCCGCCCGCATACGACAGCGACGCTCCGCCGCCCGGCCTCGGCGAGGCGATGGACGAGGCCGTCGGCCGCCGCAGCCGCGCGCTCCTCTACGCCGCCCGCATCGGCCACATCGAGGAGGCGCGCCAGCGCAGCCAGGACCCGCGCCTCGCGCCGTACCACGCGCGAGAGCTGTGCCTCCACGCGATCGACGCGGTCGCGGTGCGGATGGACCTGGAGTCCGGCGCGACGTGGGAGCAGGCGCGCGACGAGCTGGCCGCGCAGGCGGCGCGCCAGCACCCGCGCGGGGATGACGCCGACCACCGCCACGTCGCGGAGTGGGTGCTGCGCCAGCTGACCGAGGAGCAGGACGCGCAGTGGCTCGACGCCGGCGCCGGCGGCGAGGCGGTCCCGCGCTCGCACCGCGTCTTCCTGCTGTACGAGACCGAGCAGGCCGGCCTCCACCACCTGCGCGCCCGCGACCAGGCGATCAACGTGCTGATCGACGCGCTCGACCTCGACATCGACTCCGCGCAGCTCGCCGCCGAGGCGCGGCTGGAGCATCTGGTCCGCCGCCGCCGGCATGATGAGGCGTACCTCGCCGCGCGCGAGAGCCGGATGCAGTCGATCCGCTTCATGGAGCAGGTGCGCGACGACCTGCGCGAGGCCGAGCGCGACCTGCGCAGCGAGCACTGGGTCTCGACCGTCTCCCCCCGTCTCACGCTCGCGCTCGACCACATCGTCGACCGGATCCGCGTCGAGGAGCGGCTGAAGGATCTGATCGACACGGCCAGCGACCGCGCTGAGGAGGCCGACTTCCACTGGATCCCGCGCACGCTGGAGCTGCTCGACGAGTGCCTGCTGCGCCACCAGTCGCTCCAGCACGTGATCGCGCAGGCGCGTGACACGTTCCTGCTCGAACAGCAGCGCCAGCACCTCCAGCCGCGTGCGCGGCGCGCCTACCCGCACCCGGTCAACGAGCTGCTGACGGGCGTGCTGGCGCGCCGGTGCGGCGCCGCCGGCGACGTGCTCGACGCGGTCGAGGTCGTGCTCGGCGCCCGCGCTCCGCGGCTGCTGAGCGATTGGGCGGGCGTCGACCTGCTCGCCGTCGAGCCGCTCGCGACCGCCGAGCACGGCCACGAGGTCGCGGCGCTCGATCTCGTCCCCGACCGCGAGCCGCTGCTGTTCACCGCCGCGCAGGCGCAGGCCGCCGGCAGGCTGCTGGAGCGGGTCGGCGAGCGGCCGGTCGGGCTGGCGGAGCTGTGCGGCCGCGCGGCGAGCCCCGAGGAGGCGCACGCGCTCGCGCTGCTCGCGCTCGCCCACCGCTCGCCGGAGCTGGCCTCGCTGCACGGCCACGGCGCGCGCGACGTGCTGCTCGCCACCCCCGCCGATCACGACGACGCGATCAGCTCGCCGGCGCTGGTGCTGCGGCGCGTGCGGCTCGGCGAGCCGGAACCGGTCGCGCCCGAGCCCGTGGAGTCCGCCGCATGAGCGCGCAGGACGACGCGCGCGACGCCGGGCTGCTCGTGAAGCTGTCGCTCAACGCCCGCAGCGGCCCGCTCGGCGACGAGCACGCCGAGCTGGTCGCGCGCTACCTCGCCGAACCGAGCTTCCGCAGCGCGACCGACGCCGCGATCGACGGCCTCGGCCTGCGGCTCGTGCACGCGAGCGCGAGAGGCGGCCTGCTGCTGACGGCGGCCGGCGCCGACTCGCCGTTCCGCATGCGCCTGGCGGACTTCTTCCCGCGCCAGTCGACGTCGGTCCAGAGACGGATGCTGCTCGCCTGCGCGATGGTTGCCTGCTTCGTCGCGTTCTTCCCCCGCCCGGAGGATCTCGAGGACGCCAACGAGCGGCTGCGACGGCTCGACGTCGACGACGTCGACCGGCTCGTGCGCGACGTCGCGCAGCGGCTCGACGCCGAGGCGCGCGAGCGCGGCGAGGAGCTGGACCCGCCGATCGACGAGCCCGACCTCGCGCGAGCGTGGACGGTCTGGCGCCAGACGTCGAACTCGAAGAAGGCGGCCGACGGGCGCGAGCGCGAGGTCGGCACGCGCCAGATCGTGATCCGCTGCCTCGACCTGCTCGCCGAGCAGGGTCTGCTGCGGACGATCGCCAAGAGCGAGACGTACGCCTCGACGCGGCGGATGCAGGCGATGGCGCGGGAGCTGTCCGGCTCGCTCGTGTGGACGCAGGTGGCGGAGTCGCGCGACGCGCCCGAGGCGGCCGACGCCGCCGCCGCGGAGGTCGCCCCGTGAACTGGCGCATGCGCCGTGCGCGTCTGGAGGCCGCCGGCCCCGCCGACGCGCGCTACGACGACGTGACGCTCTCGTTCGCGACCGCCGACGGCCGCGCCGCGCCGAACGCGATCGTGCTGCTGCGCAACGGCGGCGGCAAGTCGCTGCTGCTCTACCTGCTCTTCAAGTCGCTGCTGCCGCGCCGCAGCGACGGCACGAAGACCGCCGAGGAGCAGCGCACCGCGCGCCCGATCGTCCTGCCCGACGAATGCGCCACCGTCGCGATCGAGTGGGAGCACCGCGACGACGGCCGCCGGCTCGTGACCGGCCACAGCTTCGAGCGCGGCGACGGCGAGGAGTCGCGCTGGCTGTTCGAGCCGGTCGACGGCGTCCTGACGCTCGACACGCTCCCGCTGCGCGACGACCGCCGCCGGCGCACCCGCGCCGGCCTGATGGGCGCGCTGGAGACGCTCGGGCTCGCGCACGGCGAGCTGCGCTTCCGGCCCGTCAGCGGCGTGCGTGCGTGGGAGCAGGAGCTGCTCGGCTACGGCATCGACCCGGCGATCCTCCGCTACCAGGCGCGGCTGAACCGCAGCGAGGGCGGTGACGACGACGAGCTGCGCTTCTCGACGCCCGAGTCGTTCGCCCGCTTCGTGCTCCAGATGGTGCTGGAGGACGAGCCGCTGACGCAGCTCCAGCAGCAGGTCCAGACGCACGCCGACCAGCTCAGCCGGCGCGAGGCGCTCGCGCTCGAAGCCGAGTTCTGCCGCGACGTCGCCGCGCTGCTGCGCGAGCTGGCCGACGCGCACGGCGAGGTCGGCGCGGCCGACCGCGACCACGGCCGCGCGCGCCGCGGTCAGCAGGAGCTGGCCGGCGTGCTCGACGCCGCGATCGCGCGCGGCGACGAGCGGCTGGCGCGCCTGACCGAGCAGCGCGCACCGCTGGAGCAGCACCGCAGGGCGCTGGAGGCGGCCGAGCGCGACCTCGACGGCGAGGCGAAGGTCGTCCGCGCGCGCACCGAGCGGCTGCTGTCCGACGCCGCCGCCGCGGCGGTCAGAGCGGCCGCGGACGCGGCTCGCGCCGCCGACGCGGAGCTGAACGGCTGGCAGCTCGTCGAGGCGCTGACGGAGCTGTCGCGGACGCAGGGGGAGCTGTCAGAGCTGTCGCAGCGCGTCGACAGACAGGAGCGCGGGATCGACGACGCGCGCGGCGAGCGGCGCGACGCCGCGGTCGCGCTCGCCGGCGCGCTGCTGCACGCGGCCGGCGCGCTCGACGCGCGCGCCGCCGAGCTGAGCGGCGAGCTGGCCGCCGCGACCGCAGAGCAGGAGGAGCTGCGCAGCGAGATCGAGGAGCTGGGCCGCCGCCAGGGCGAGCTGAAGGAGCGCCGCGGCACGCTGGAGGCGCAGCTCGACGCGTTCGCGCGCGCGACCGAGCGGCTGCGCGCCGACGGGCTGCTGGCAGAGGGCGAGCGACCGTCGGCGGCGAGCGAGCGATTCGAGGCCGAGCGCGAGGACCTCGCGGCGCAGCGGATCGACCTCGACGAGCGCGTCGCCGCCCAGCGGGCGCGGATCGAGGAGGTCGGCGCGCGCCACGCCGAGGCCGCCGCGCAGGTCGCCGAGCACGAGGCGGCTGCGCACGCGCTCGGCCGCCGCCGCGACGAGGCGCTCGTGCGCGTCTCGATGCACCTCGACGCGCGCGTGCAGGACGCGCTCGACGTCGAGCAGGAGTGGCAGCCGCTCGACGAGCCGGCCGGCGCCGAGCGCGCGCTGGAGCGGGCGCGCGCCGCCGCCGACGGCCGCCGCGCGACCGCCGCCAACGCGATCGACGCCCGCGCGGCCGACGAGCGCAGCCTCGAACGCGACGGCCTGCTCGCGGTCGAGTCCGACGTCGAGCGGATCTGCGAGGCGCTGGAGGACGCGGGGATCGAGGCGTTCCCGGCGCTGCGCTTCCTCGCCGGCGCGGTCGACGGCGAGCGGCTGCAGGCCGCGATCGCCGCCCAGCCGGGGCTCGCGGCGGGAATCGTCGTGCGCGGCGTGAGCCCGGCCGAGGCGGTCTTCGAGCTGGCGCAGGTGCTGCCGCCACGGCGGCCGGTGATCGTCACGACCGACGCGGCGCTGCTCGCGGCGGCGGGCGCCCCGGGTGCGGGTTCGCCGCCGAGGGGCAGAGCGAGAGCAGCGAAGGCGAGCGCCAGAGCGCCGGCCGCGCCGCCCGCCGCCGTCGTGCTGCCCGCCCCCGGCGCGTATGACCTCGACGCCGCGCACGCCGAGCGCGCGCAGCTGTCGGCGGCGCTGGAGGAGCTGAGAGCGGCGTACGACGCGCACGGCCTGCTGTCGACCCAGCTCGGGCGGCTCGCCGCGACGGTCGCCGGCGAGGCCGAGCAGCTGCGCGAGCTGCTGCCGCCGGCGGGGCGCAACGAACGGCGCCTGCTCGGCGCGGTCGCGCGCGAGGTCGATCGGCACGCGGAGCAGGCGCGCGCGGCCGGCGCGAGAGCGGAACGCCAGCAGCAGCTGCTGAGAGAGGCCTCGCAGAAGCTGACCGAGCTGGACGCCCGCCGGCGCGAGGTCGCCGACGGCGAGCAGCGCTGCGAGCGGACGCTGGAGCGGCTGTCCGCGCTCGACGACCTCGACGTCGCCGCGGCGCGCGCGGAGTTCGAGCGGCTCGCGGCGCGGATCGAGTCGCTGGCGTCCGAGGCCGAGGCGGTGCGGCGCCGCCGCGACGACGCGATCCGCGGCGCGAAGGGGATCGAGGACCGCGTCGCGACGTCCGCCTCGGAGGCGGCCGCGCTGCGCGAGCGGGCGGCCGCGCTGCCGCTCGACGGGGTCGCGCCGGAGGCCGCCGGGGGTTCGCTGACCGCGCTCGGAGAGCGGCTGGCGGTGGCGGAGCGGCTGCTGGAGTCGCGCATCTCCGACGGCGAGCTGCGCGCCGAGCTGGCCGACGCCGAGCGCCGCGTCGCGCGCCTGAAGGGCGAGGTCGAGCGCGCCGGCGCCGACGCGCAGCGGCGAGCGCGCGAGCTGGCCGACTCGCCCGCCGGGATCGACCAGCAGGTGCTGGCGCGCGGCCGGCGCGAGGCGAAGGAGGCGTACGAGCGGGCGCTGCGCGAGCAGGGCGAGGCGGCGACCGTCGAGGGCCAGGCGGCGGAGCGGCTGTACGCCGCCAACGAGGCGCTGTCGCCACGTGACCACACGCGTGAGGCGGTCCTGCTCGACACGCTCGTGCCGACCGACGCCGCGCACGGCGCCGCGCTGCTGGAACGGCTCGCCGAGCTGCGCGCCGAGCGCGCCGACGACGTCGCCGACAACGCCCGCAAGGTCGCCGACAGCGACGAGCGGATCAGCGGCGAGGCGGAGCTGCTGAGAGAGCTGCGCGGCGGCCGTGAGCGGCTTGCGGTCGCGCCCGAGCACGCGCGGCCGGTGGGCGCCGACGCGAGCGCGTCCGCTGCCACCGGCGCCGCCCGCGACGCGAGCGCGTCCGCTCCCGCCGACCTGCCCCCGTGGACGCGCCGCGTCGACCGCGTCTACGAGCAGGTCGCCGACGCCGTCCGCGCGGTCGACGAGGCGGCGCGTACGCACACGGCGGCGCGGCAGGCGCTCCACGAGCGCGTCCAGGCGATCGCGAGAGTCGTCGCGGCGGCCGACGAGCGGATCCCGAGCGGGATCACCGCGCCGCTGCGCGGCGGCGACGCGCTCGCGCCCGAGGCGGCGCGGCTGGAGGGCGAGCTGCGCACGCGCGCGGGCGAGCTGGACCGCACGATCGGCGAGCTGGAGCGGCATCGCCAGGCGATCGTCGCGCAGCTGCTGGCGGTCGGCGCCGACGGCGTCCGCAAGCTCGACAAGGTCGCCGGCGCGACGACGCTGCCGCGCGAGGCGGCGCTCGGCGCGTGGTCGGGCAAGCAGTTCGCGCGCGTCCGCCACAACGTCGTGACCGACGACGCCGAGCGCCAGCGCGAGCTGGGCCGCGTGCTCGACGCGGCCGTCGCGGCGCAGGGCAGACGGCGCGGGCTCGACCTCGCGTTCGGCGCGACGATGGCGCTGCTGCGCGACGGCCTGTCGGTGTCGGTCCTCAAGCCGCACCCGCAGCCGGACGACCAGTACCACCCGATCGAGGTCGTCGGCCCGGAGTTCAGCGGCGGCGAGGAGCTGACGATCAAGCTCGTCCTCTTCTGCGCAGTGTCGGCCGTCCGCACCGCGGAGCGCGCCGGCCGCGTGCGCGGCGAGCGGCGCGCCGGCCCGCTGCTGATCGACAACCCGATCGGGACCGCGAGTCGCGAGTCGCTCGTCGACCTCCAGCTGCGGCTCGCCCGCCACCTCGACGCGCAGTTCATCCCGTTCACCGGGTTGGAGGGCGAGCTGAACGTGACCGGCCGTTTCGCCGCGGCGGTCGCGCTGACGAACGACAAGGATCTGCTGAGCGGCATGCGCTACGTGAAGCCGGCCGGGGACGCCGCCGCGCTGCTGCCGCCGCGCCCGGCGGACGCACCGTCCGGTGCCGCCGTCGTGACGGCGATCAGCTACCGCCCGGGTCTCGACGTCGACGCGCTCGCCGACGCCGCGCGCGAACGCTGAGCGCCTCGCGCCGCCTCGCGCCGCCGCAAGCCGCGTAGGCGCGATCATCTCGGGTAGACATCCGACAGCCCGTCTTTCCGCCACCCGCGTCAAGGAGCTCTCATGGCCACGTGCTCGCACCTCGATCAAGTCGTGCTGCTGGAGCCGGCGCAGCCGGTCGCGGGGTGCGAGGAGTGCCTGCGGACCGGCGGCCGCTGGGTCCATCTGCGGATGTGCCAGACGTGCGGCCAGATCGGCTGCTGCGACTCGTCGCCGAACAGACACGCGAGCAAGCACGCGCTCGAGGAGTCGCACCCGATCCTGCGCTCGGTCGAGCCGGGCGAGCACTGGTCGTGGTGCGTGATCGACGAGGTCGCGTTCGAGCTGCGCCCCGGCGCATGACGCCGAGCGCCCTGACCTACCGCGAACGGCCGGCCGCGACGTCCCCCGCCGGCCTGCTGGTGCTCCACCACGGCCGCGGCGCCGACGAGCACGACCTGCTCCCGCTCGGCGACGTGCTCGACCCCGAGCGCCGCCTGCACGTCGTGACGCCGCGCGCGCCGCTGACGATCGACGGCTGGCCGGGCCGCCACTGGTACGTCGTGCCGCGCGTCGGCTACCCCGACCCGGCCACCTTCGCCGCCGCCTACGCGCAGCTCGCGACATTCCATGACGAGCTGTGGAAGCGGACCGGCGTCGCGCCGTCGCAGACCGTCTTCGGCGGCTTCTCGATGGGATCGGTGATGAGCTACGCGCTCGGCCTCGCTGGCGAGCGGCCGGCGCCGGCGGGGATCCTCGCCTTCTCGGGCTTCGTCCCGGTCGTCGACGGCTGGGAGCCCGACGTCGCGAGCCGTGCGGCGGCCGGGACGCGCGCCTTCGTCGCCCACGGCCGTCGCGACCCCGTGATGGAGGTCGACTTCGCACGGCGCGCGAGAACGCTGCTGGAGGCGGGCGGGATCGCGGTCGAGTACCACGAGTCCGACGCCGCCCACCACATCGACCCCGCGCACCTGCCGGCCGCGACGGCGTGGCTCGCGCAGACGATCGCGTGACCGCGACGGGCGCCTTTCGCCACGTCGAGCATGAGCGGACGCTCGTCTTCGGCGCGGGCGCGCTCGACGCCGCGACCGACCTGTTCGCGCAGCCGTTCACGCTGCTGACCACGCCGCGCGCCGCTGCCGACCCGCTCGCGGCGGCGCTCGTGGCGCGAGCGGCCGCGCGGGTCGACGTCCCGGCCGGCCTCGTCGAGGAGGTCGCGGCGGAGCTGCGCCCCGGAGTCAGCGGGTCGCGGCTCGTCGCGCTCGGTGGCGGCCGCGTGATCGACGTCGCGAAGGCGCTGGCAGTGGCCGATCCGCCGCGGACCGTGGTCGCCGTCCCGACGACGCTGTCCGCCGCCGAGATGACGGGTAAGCACCGTCAGGCGCGCGGCGTGCCCGCCGGCACGCCGTTCGCGCGTCCGGCGGCCGTCGTCAACGACCCAGCGCTGAGCGCGTCCGCGCCGGTCGAGCTGCTCGCCGCCAGCAGCGCCAACGCGCTCGCCCACGCGCTCGTCGCGACCGCCGCCGCTCGCAGCTCGCCGCTCGCCGCCGCCGTCGCCCGCGACGCCGTCGCCCAGCTCGCCGCCGCCTGGACGCCCGCCGCCGCGCCCGCCACAGCGCCCGCGGCCGCCACGCCCGCCGCCGCGCCAGCGCTCGCCGCCACGCCGCCAGCGCTCGCCGCCACGCCGCCCGCACCCGCCGCCACGCCGCTCGCCGCCACGCGACCGCCCGCTACGCCGTCGATCCCCAACCGCTCCGCCGCCGCGCTCGGCGCGTTGCTCGCGGGCTGGGCGGTCGACCACAGCGGGCTCGGCCTCCACCACGTGCTGGCGCAGACCGCCGTCCGCACCGCCGCGCTCGGGCACGCGCAGGCGAACGCGGCGCTGCTGCCGGTGACCGCCACGGCGATACGCCGCCGCGCGCCCGCCGCCTTCGCCGCGCTCGACGTGCAGCTCGGCGGCGCGCCGAGCGCGGTCGAGTCGCTCGCCCGCACGCTGCGCGACGCGGCCGGGCTTGACCCAGGCGCCGGCGGCCTCGACGCGCTCGCGGCCGACGAACGGCTGCTCGAACGCGCCGTCGAGGCGGCCGCCGCACGACCGGAGCTGGCGCGGATCCCGCCCGCGCCCGACCGCGCCGAGCTGCGCGCGCTGTTCCTCGCCGCCGCCGCGCGATGAGTTCCGCGCGCGGCGGCTGTCGATGCTCGCTGGCCGGAGCGACGCCCGCGGCGCCGTCCGCCTCCGGCGTAGTGCTCCTCCGGCACGTGCGCGTCGGCTAGGATCGCGCGCCATGTTGGCGGGCGTGTGGTGGTCGTTCGATCGCGGCGGCGCCGAGATCGCCTGCCGCGATTTCGGCGGCGACGGTCCGCCGGTCCTGCTCCTGCACGGCCTCGCCGGTCACGCCGAGGAGTGGGCGCAGACGGCCGGCTGGCTGACGGCGCGCCACCGCGTGCTCGCGCTCGACGCGCGCGGCCACGGCCGCAGCGAGCGGCGTCCGGCCGACATCTCGCCCGCCGCCCACGTCGCCGATGTCGCGGGCGCGATCGGGCGGCTCGGCGCGGGCCCGGTCGTGCTCGTCGGCCAGTCGCTCGGCGGGCTCACGGCGCTGCTCGCCGCGGCCGAGCACCCGCGGCTCGTCCGCGGCCTCGTCGTCGCCGACGCGAGCCCACAGGAACGCTCCGCCGAGGTCGTCGACTCCGTCGGCCGCGCGCTCGGCGACTGGCCGGTCCCGTTCGCCTCGCGCGCCGACGCCGTGGCCTTCTTCGACGGCCCGTCGCTCGCCGCCGACGCCTGGGCCGACGGCCTGGAGCGGCGTGCCGACGGCCTCCGGCCGCGCTTCGACGCCGACGTCGCGACGGCGATCCTGCGCGCGGCGGTGAGCCGCCCGCATTGGGACGCGTGGGAGCGGATCCGCTGCCCCACGCTCGTCGTGCGAGCCGAGGCGGGCACGCTTCCCGCCGCCGAGGCGGAGGCGATGCGCACCCGGCTCCCCCATGCGCAGCTCGTCGAGCTGCCCGGCGCCGCGCACGACCTCCACCTCGACAGACCCGAGGAGTGGCGTCACGTCCTGACCGCCTTTCTCGACGTCGCCGTCGAGGGAGACCGACTCGTCCAGCGCGGGAGCTGAGGCCGCGACCGTGATGGCGATCCCGGAGCGACTGACGCGGGCGGTGGAGCTGATCGGCGTCGGTCCCGAGCAGCGGATCCTGGAGATCGGCTGCGGGCCCGGCGTCGCCGCCGCGTTGATCTGCGAGCGCCTGTCGGAGGGATCGGGCGGCGGTCATCTGACCGCGATCGACCGCTCCGAGACCGCGATCGCCCGCGCGAGCAGACGCAACGCCGGCCACGTCGCCGCCGGCACCGTCGACTTCCGCCGCAGCGACCTGGCGGCGCTCGCGCTCGACGGCGCGCGCTTCGACACCGTCTTCGCCGTCAACGTCAACCTCTTCTGGGTCGGCGACGCGAGCGCCGAGCTGGGCCTGCTGCGCGACGCGCTGGTGCCCGGCGGCCGCCTCCACCTCTTCTACGAAGGACCGAGCCCCGGCAAGGACGGCCGCATCGCGGACGCGATCGTCCCCGCGCTCGCGGCGCACGGCTTCACCGCGACGAGCACGACGGTGCCGCCGCTGCTGTGGATCGCGGCGACGGCCCCGTCGCCGGGTCAGGCCGCGTAGCGCTGCTGCGCGCGGGCGCGCGCCTTCGCCGCCTCGACCTCGCGGTCCTTCGGCGGCGCGTTCGTCTCCAGCTCGGCAAGCAGTCTGCGCGAGACCTCGGTCACGGCCGCGACCGCGCGCTCGAACGCCTCGGCGTTCGCCTGCGACGGTCTCGTGAAGCCGCTGATCTTGCGGACGTACTGCAGCGCCGCGCCGTGGACCTCGTCTGTGGTCGCGGGCGGCTCGAAGTTGTAGAGCGTTCTGATGTTTCGGCACATGCCCCAATCGTAGTCCACCTGACGCCGCGCTTGACTTCAAGTGCACTTGAGGATGCATGATCGTCGCAACGATCGACAAGGAGGCAGGACCATGCAACAGCTCGCCAGCCCAGACACCGCGATCGCCGGACTGCACGCGTCCGCGCCGGCCGTCCTGCCGTTCGCGCCCGAGTACGCGATCCGCGCGTTCCTGCTGGAGCGCGAGCACGGCAACGTGCTCGTGTACAGCGCCCCGGACCTCGCCTCCGAGCGAGCGTCGATCGACGCGCTCGGCGGCGCCGAGCGTCACTACCTCAGCCACCGCCACGAGGCGATCTTCCTGCCGGCGACGCCGCTCGCGCCGCTGTTCGCCGACGAGCGCGAGGCCGACGCGGTCGAGGCTCCGCACCACGTGCGCGGGACGTGGTCCAGGCGCCATCTGCTCGACGACGACCTCGAGGTGATCCCGATCCCCGGGCACACCCCCGGAGCGACCGCGTTCCTGTGGGACACCGGTGCCGAGCGGATCCTCTTCACCGGCGACACGCTCTATCTCGACGGCGGCGAGTGGGTCGCGGGACTGCTGGAGTCGAGCGACCGTGAGGCGTTCGTTCGGAGCCTCGAGCTGATCCGCGAGCTGGAGTTCGACGTGCTCGTCCCGTGGGCCGCCGGCGCCGGGCAGCCGTGGCACGCCCGCACCGACCGCGACGACGCGCGCCGCCGGATCGACGCGATCGTCGCGCGGATCAGGCGGGGAGAGGACGGCTGAGCGCCCGATCTGCCCGGTCAGCGATGAGTTCCGGTCGCGCGGTCCGTCTATGCCCGTGAGATGCCGACCGACGAGCGTTCGAGATGACCCCCGCGACCTACGGGTCGCTGCTCGCCGCGTGCCGCGAGCGGGCCGAGTCCGAGCCCGACGCGGGCACGCGGCTGAGCGTCCTGCACCTCGCCCATGGGCCGGCGTGGACGATCGCCTGGGCTGCACGCGACGCGGCGCGCGCGCCCGACGGCGCCGGCGCGGGGACGAGCGCGTGATCGCCGGCGCGCACGTCGCCGGGATCCCGCTCGAGGAGCTGCTCGTCCTGCTCTACGGCGGCGGCGCGACGTGGTTCGCCGTGCGCGCCCTGCTGTCGCGGCTTGCCGCGCGGGCGAGACGCGCGGGCCGCGGCAGCCGCGCCGCCCATGCCCATCGCGCCGGCCACGTCCACCACGCGATCCCCGCCGCGCGCCTCAGCCCGCCAGCGTCCGGCGCGCGTGAGCGGTCAGCGCACGGGGCCGCCGGACTGACCGGCCCCTCCGCGCGCCAGGCCAGCTCGATCCGTCCGCGCGGCTGCGGCCGCGTCAGCGCGATCGCGTGCAGCTCGCCGGAGCGGGCGGCCGCGAGCGAGGCGGGCAGGATCGCGACGCCGAGCCCGCGCGCGGCGAGCAGCGCGAGCGGCACCGGGTCGCTCGCCTCGAACGCGATGCGCGGCTCGACGCCCGCGGTCGCGCAGGCGTCGTCGAGCGCGGTGCGGATGCCGGTGCCGCGCGGGAGGCACATCAGCGGGCTGCCGGCGAGCGCGGCGACCGTGAGCGTCGAGCGCGTGGCCAGCGGGTGCGTGTGGGAGACCGCGGCGACGAGCGGCTCGTCGGTGAGCGTCTGCGTCGCGAGGCCCGGCGGCGGACCCGTGCGCGCCGAGCCGATCAGCGCGAGGTCGAGCTCGCCGTGCTGGAGCGCCTGCACGAGGCGGTCGGAGTTGTCCTCGCCGAGGGTGATCTCGACGTCGGGGTGGAGACGGCTGAAGCTCGCCAGCAGGTCCGGCAGCACGGCGGACGGATACGAGCTGACCATCCCGATCGCGACCCGCCCGCGCACGAGCCCGGTCAGCTCCTCGATCGCGCCGCGGACGGCGCCGACCGACGCGAGCGCGGCGCGCGCGTGCGGCAGCACCGCGACCCCGGCTTCGGTCGGGCGGACGCTGCGGCCGGAGCGGTCGAGCAGCTGCTCGCCCAGCTCCGCCTCGAGTCTGCGGACCTGCGCGCTGACGCCCGGCTGCGCGACGTGCAGGCGGGCGGCGGCGCGCGTGAAGCTCGCCTCCTCCGCGACGGCGACGAAGTACTCCAGCTGGCGCAGTTCCATACGCATCGATTCTAGTGATGAGAGGAGTTAGATCTTTGACTTCTGCCCGATCCGGAGCAGGATTGGGGCACCAGCCGAGCACCAGACGAGAGAGGAACGACGATGACCGACAGACGCGAGACCGCCACCACCCCCGAGGACCTGACCCGCCTGTTCGTCGAGCGCGCCAACGCCCACGACGTCGAGGGCCTGCTCGCCCTCTACGAGCCGGACGCCGTTGTCGCGTTCCCACCCGGGCAGGAGACCATCGGCCACGACGCGATCCGCCCCGTGTTCGAGCAGATGCTCGTGCAGGTCCCCCGCTTCGAGCCCGAGCGGCCGAACCCGACGCTGCGTCACGGCGACATCGCGCTCACCTCCACCCCGGCCTCCGACGACACCGGCGGCCGCACCCAGGTCGTCCGCCGCCAGCCGGACGGCTCCTGGCTGCGCGTGCTCGACCGGCCGGAATCGCGGTAGCGCCGCTCCGGCCGGAGTCGCGCTAGCGCCCGCTCGCCGGTTGCGCTCTTATCGACCACCTAGTACCTTGCGGTGCATGGAACCGCCAAGACCACGCGACGAGGCGCTGATCGCACAGCTGCGACGCGGGACGCTCCAGTTCTGCGTGCTCGCCCTGCTCGGGAACGAGCCGCGCTACGCGTTCGACGTCGTCAGGTCGCTCGGCGAGGTCGACGGCATGGTCACGAGCGAGGGGACGATCTACCCGCTCCTGAGCCGCATGCGGCGGGAGGGCATGGTCGCCTCCACCTGGCAGGAATCGCCGTCGGGCCCGCCGCGCCGCTACTACGAGCTGACCGACCACGGACGCGCGTCGCTGCACCGTTTCGCGACGGAGTGGCGAACGTTCCGCGACGCCGTCGACCAACTGATCCCGGGAGGAGCCGCATGACGACCGCACCCGCCACCGACCGCCTGGTCGACGACTACCTCGACCGGCTGGAGGACGAGCTGGCCGACGCCCCGTCCTCCCGCCGGCGCGAGCTGGTCGACGAGATCTCGACGCACATCGAGGAGGCGCGAGCAGCGCTCGCCGACGGCGGCACCGAGGCCGAGGTCCGCATGCTGCTCGACCGCCTCGGCGATCCGGCGGAGATCGCGGCCGGCGTCTACGAGGACGCACCGCCCGCCGCGCCGGCGGCTCCCGCCAGAGCGGCGTACGGATGGGCCGAGCGGATCACGCTCTTCCTGCTGCCCGTCGGCGGGCTGCTGATCCCGCTGATCGGCTGGTTCGCCGGCGTCGTGCTGCTGTGGACCTCCGACGCGTGGACGACGAAGGACAAGCTGATCGGCACGTTCGTCCTGCCGGGCGGCTACGTCGCGCTCGTGTGGGTGACGCTGATGGGCGGCAGCAGCAGCGACCAGGCGTGCGTGACGTCGGTCGGGCCGACCGGCAGAGCCCTGGGATCGCAGTGCACGGGCGACGGCGGCTCGGCGTTCGCCGACGTGCTCGCGGTTGCGGGGATCGCGATCCTGCTGATCGCGCCGCTCGCGACGGTCGTCTACCTCGGCATGCGGCTCAGCGGGCGGGCGCACGCGCCGCGGGCGGGTGTTGGGCGGCGCCCAGCGCTTGGGTAGCGTAGGACCATGTCCTCCTCCTGGCCGGTGCTGCCGCAGTACGAGGCGTGGCGCGAGACGTGCGACACGCTCCACGCCCACACGCAGGTCCTCGGCAAGCTCGCGGTGGCGCTCGCGCCGCCCGAGCCGCAGCTGCAGCACGCCGCGCTGCGGTTGACCGCACGCGGCTGGGAGACGCTGGCACTGCCTGCGCCAGACGGCTCAGGCGCGATCGTGGCGGCGCTCGACCTCGCGTCGCACGATGCGGTCGCCGAGCACAGCGACGGCCGCTCGCGGCGCATCCCGCTCGGGCCTGACCGGCCCGTTGGCGAGGTCACGCGCGAGCTGATCGACGCCGTCCGTGCGCTCGCGGGCGAGGTGACGATCGATCCGACGCCGCAGGAGGTCACGTGGACGGTGCCGCTCGACGAGGATGACGAGCACACCACCTACGACCGCGCGCAGGTGCGGACCTACTTCGCAGCGGCGACGCAGGTGGCGCTGGTGCTGGCGGCGTTCCGCGCGCCGTTCCGCGGGCGATCGACGCCCGTCAACGCGTGGTGGGGCTCGTTCGACCTCGCTGTCAACCTCTTCTCCGGCCAGCCCGCCGAGCCGCCGTCCGACGACTTCATCTTCCGCAACGCGATGGACGCCCAGGAGGTCGCGATCGGGTGGTGGCCCGGCGACGCGCGCTACGGCAAGGCCGCGTTCTATGCCTACGCCCACCCGGCGCCCGACCACTTCTCCTCCGGCACGCTCGACCCGCCCGCCGCGCGCTGGGAGGAGCCGCTGGGCGAGTTCGTGCTCGACTGGGACGACGTCGTCGCGAGCCCCGACCCGCACGACGCCGCACTCAGCTTCGCGCAGTCGGCCTTCCGCCACTCGTGCACCGTCTGCGAGTGGGAGCCGAGGCTGCTCGCGAGCGCCGAGGGCACGCCACCGCCGGTCGTGTAGGAGGTCGTCCTGGCTTGTGGTCGTCCTGCGACCACAAGGCAGGACAGCTCACGCCGCGAGCGTCCCGCGGCGACGGAGCGCGAGCAGCGCGCCGAGCGGCGCGACGGCGGCGACGAGCACGAGC
Source organism: Conexibacter woesei DSM 14684 (assembly GCF_000025265.1). Taxonomy (GTDB): domain Bacteria; phylum Actinomycetota; class Thermoleophilia; order Solirubrobacterales; family Solirubrobacteraceae; genus Conexibacter; species Conexibacter woesei. The sequence continues at coordinate 2,073,844 of NC_013739.1, read as the reverse complement.
GCGTCGGTGGGATCGGACGCCGCAAGCGCACCGGCGGCGGTCGCGCCGAGCGCGAGCCCGAGCCCGCCCGCGGTCGTCAGCCAGGTCAGCGCCTCGACGGCGTTGCGCTCGGGCACCAGCTCGTCGAGCAGCTCCAGCAGGCCTACGTTGTGGAGACCGTAGCCGGCGCCGGCCGCCGCGAGCACCAGCGACAGCGACGCGACCGAGCGCGCGGCGACGGAGGTTGCGAGCACCAGCCCGAGGAGCACGGCGCCAGCGACGTAGCGCCGCTGCGGCGTCCCCACCGCCCGACCCCGCCCGCTCCACAGCGAGCTGACGACGCTGCCGGCGGCGAACGCCGCGAGCGGCACGGCACCGAGCTCCGGCCGGCCGACGTCACCTGCCAGCGCCGGAGCGACCACCTCCACCCCGCCGAGCGCGACCCCCAGCACCGCCTCGCAGGCAAGGACCGTCCGCATCCCGGCGTTGCCGCGCAGCACGCCGCCGCCCGCCGCGCCGCCGCCGGACGCGCCTCCACCCCTCGCGCCGCCAGCGCCCGCCGCCCCGCCGCCCCTCCCGCCGCCGCCCGCCTCACCGCCGCCGGTCCTCACGCCGCCCGCCGCACCGCCGCCGCCCATCGCGTCGGCCAGCGCGGCGACGACGAACGCGCCGAGGAGCGGACCGAGTGCCATCAGCGCGAGCGCGAGCGCGGGTCCGGCCAGCACGGCGAGGCCGGCCGCGGCGGACGGTCCGAGCACGGTGCCGAGGTCGCCGAGGAGCGCGTTCGCGGCGTGGCCGGTGCGCGTCAGCCGCGCCCCGGCGACGCGGGGCCACAGCGCGCGGGCCGACGCGATCAGCGGCGGCGCGACCGCACCGGCGCCGGCCGCGACGCCGACCAGCGCCCCGAGCGGCCAGCCGCGGACGCAGGCGCCGACCAGGATCAGCAGCCCGGCGCAATGGGCGCAGGCGAACAGCCGCAGCGCCCGCGGACCGCGACGGTCGACGAGCCGCCCGCGCAACGGCGCGAGCGCGCCCGCGCCGCACGAGAACGCGCCGACGACCGCGCCGGCCGCGGCGAACGAGCCCGTCCGCGCCTCCACGAGCAGCACGATCGACAGCCCGAGGCTCGCGAACGCGACCCATCCCAGCGTGCAGGCGAGCGCGAGCGCCTTCGCATGCGGGCGCGAGCAGCGCGCCGTATGCCGACATCGAGATCTTCCTTCCCCCCGCCACCGCCGCCGTGGGGCGGCGCCGTGACGGATCGCCGTAGACGCGAGACGGGTCGGCCGCCGGATGGCGGAACCGGCCGCGCCGTGGGCTACGGCGGCGTCAGGCGAAAGCGGGAAGCGGCGACGTACGGCATCGGACGCCTACCGTAGCGCGACGGCACCGTCGAGCGGCGCGGATAGGCTGCGGCGCCCGGCAGTCGAGCAGGAGCGAAGAGCATGGACGCGGACAACCCGATCGTGGAGCTGTGCGGCAAGGGCATGATGGCCGAGGGCAGAGGCGATCCCGCGGCGGCGAAGCGTCTCTTCGAGCAGGCGTGGGAGCGGCGGTCCGACGACTTCGAGGCGAGCACCGCGGCGCACTACGTCGCACGCCACCAGCCGACGCCGGCCGCGACACTGGAGTGGAACGAGCGCTCGCTGCTGCACGCCGAGGCCGCTGCCGCGGCCGGCGACGAGCGCGTGCGCGGCTTCTTCCCTTCGCCGCACCTCAACCTCGGCAAGTCTCACGAGGACCTCGGCGACTTCGCGCGCGCCCGCGAGCACTACGCGCGCGCCGAGCAGTGCCTCGACCTGCTCGGCGACGACGGCTACGGCGGCCTCGTCCGCCGCGGCGTCGCCGCCGGCCTGGAGCGCGTCGCGCACGCCGCCTGACGCGCCCGCTCGGCCGCGGGTCAGCGCACGACGAACGTCGGCTCGATCGCGATCGCGGTCGAGAGGCTGTTCGCGATGAAGCACTCGCGGTGCGCGACCTCGACGAGCCGGTCGAGCTTCGCGCGCGGCGGGAGCGGCCGCTCGTCGCTGACTGCGATCGTGATCCGCGGCCGCAGCACGATCCGCGTGACGCGGACGGGCCGCGGCTCCTCCGGCATCTCACCCTCGGCGTCGTCCTCGTAGGCGACGACGTCGATCCGCGCGCGGGCGGCGACGGCGAGGAAGCTGAGCAGCTGGCACGAGCTGGCGGCGAGCACGAGCAGCTGCTCGGGGTTCAGCAGCGCCGGATCGCCCCCGAACGCCGGGTCCGACGAGAGCCTGATCTCAGCCTCCGCCGGCGGCGCGCTCGCCGCGTGCGCGCGATCGTACGCGTCATAGCCGGCACCGGTGGACCCCTGCCAGCGCGTGCGCGTCGTGTACCTGTGCGTCGTCGCCATACCCGTTCAAGACGGTAGTCGACTCCCCGACCGGACCGTATACTCGGTCGCCGCGGGGCGTGGCGCAGCCTGGTAGCGCGCCTGCTTTGGGAGCAGGAGGTCCTCGGTTCGAATCCGGGCGCCCCGATGCAATGGAAGCCCCGCCACGGCGGGGCTTTCGGCGTTTCGGGCGGCTCGGTGCGCGGCGGGGTTCCTGGTGGGAGTACCAGTCGGGAGTACCAATCGTCGTCTCGGCGGGACGACGAGCCATGTGAGACAGCCGCTCGCGCTCAACCGCGCGTCGATGAGCTGGGAGATCCCATCGGGCATCGAGCGTCCAGCAGCCCGTCCGTGTCGCCCAGGAAACTACGCCGTCTATGCCAGGCACGCCCTATCTCACCGACACGCGTCAGCCTCTCTCTGATTCGACCGATGCGTTCGGTCACCGCGACTACGCCGCAGCGCTTGTCCACGCCCTCACGAGATCGCAACCCCCCTTCACCGTCGGCCTCTTCGGCGACTGGGGCGTCGGGAAGAGCACTGTGTTGGCGGAGGTCGGGCGCCAGCTCGACGGCGAAGGCGTCGTCTACGTGCAGTTCGATGCTTGGCGATATGAAGGTGAGGCGTTCCGCCGCCAGTTTCTGAAAGACGTTGGTGCTCAGCTGACGAGAGCCGGCGCTCTCGACAAGTCCTTCGATCCAGCGGAAGGCTTGAGAGACCTCTACCAGTCCGTCCAGACGCAGGGCAAAGAGACATGGCGCCTGAACAAAGCAGGCTTGCTCAAGCTCGCCCTCTTCTTTGTCCTTCTTATCGCCCTTGCGTTCGTCATCGGCGTCGGTCCCGGCGATCTCTTCGATCAGAGCAACTACAGATCAACCACTGTCGGGGCGTTGTTTCTGGCGTTCGTCGGTCTCGTGGGAGCGATCTTGGTGCGCGTCGACAACACGCTGGAGGTAACACGCGACGCGATCACCAAGCATCGCTTGGAAGAGCCAGAGCGGTTCACCGAGCAGTTCACGCGGATGCTCGGAGCCGTCAAGGCGGAGCGCCTGGTCATCGCCATCGACAATCTCGACCGTCTCAACGCTGAGGACGCGGTGATGTTCCTCAACACGGTGAAGACATATCTGGAGCCCGTCATCGAGTCGAGCAGGGACGCGCACTCAGCACCGTCGGTCGTCATCCTGATTGCAGCTGACGACCGAGCGCTGCGGCGACACCTTCTCAGTCGGACATCCGCGCTTGCCGACGAGAGCGAAGCGTTGATCTATGCGGACGAGTATCTGCACAAGTTTTTCAACGCTTCGATGCACATGCGGCCCGTGTTGCCTGACGACATGCGGGAGTACATGAGAGCGCACCTGACCGCCTACGCGGAACGATGGAATGCTCCTGGTGATCTCCCGAACCTCGTCCGCATCGCGAGCGCCGGACTGCGTCATAACCCTCGGCGTGTGAAGCAATGGGTGAACAGCCTGGAGCTGCGAACACGGCTGATTCGAGAGCGCGAGCGGACCAGCAACGATCATGTTGCGAGACTCGATCCGCCTATCACGAAGAACCTTCCGATGGTCGCCAAGCTTGCTTTGATCGAGGAGGAATGGCCGGAGGCGTTTGCGAGCTTGCAACGCGCTCCGAAGCTGCTGAAGGAATGGCACGCGCAGGCAGACTTGGGGAGTGACGCGATACCGCCGTCGTGGGGTCGAGAGGACTGGCGGAAATGTGCGGCGTTCCTCCGAGCTACAAGCCATATCTCGGTCGACAGCATTCGACCGTTTGTTCGACTGCGACGGTCCGTCGCCGAACGTGATCTTCCCCGATATGACGAAATCCACGACGCTCTCACGGGCGGAAATACGCGACTCGTGGAGGAGGTCTTCTCCGGGATCTCTGCGACGGCTCGTGCTGCCTATGCCCAGCGGCTCGACGACATCGTTGAAGAGGAGCTTGACGCCGGGAACGTCGACGGCGCGCGACACGTCATCCAAACGGCCATCACAGCCGAGCCGCTTCGCGAGTCGGCTGGGGTAGCCAGGGTGCTCAGCCGAGCCGCAGTCGAACCCGACCTGCGGGAGGCGCTTCCCCAGCTTCCGCTCGAAGCCCTCGCGACAGCGACCTCGCAATCGGCTGAACCTATGGCCGCTAAGGCGATTTGGAAGCGGATCTTCGATGCGTTGGTTCAAGACCGCTCCACGGACGGTCACAGCAAGGCGCGAAGCGTCGTGCTCGCGAGAGCGCTCACGGAAGGCCGTCTCGACGCAGAGCTTTGTCGACAGATAGGACGCTGGCTGGAAACCGAGCAGCAGCGTGATCCAGAGTTGGGGGAACGCCCAGATTTTGGGACGCTTACGCCGCTCGTTCGAGCACATCCCAGCTGGTTGATCGAACAAGGGTTTAATGCTGCGACACGACAGCTTGACCAGGACACGAGCGCGGCTCGCTTCAACAGCGAGCAGTGGGAGATCATGCTTCTCGGACTCAGAGAGGCCGTCGTCGCCCTCGCCACGGCTGAGGAAGTAGGCACGAGACTCACTGACATCATCATCAACCACGCCGATGGCGAGGACACGAGCTACCTCGTCAGACCGTGCAGCGATTACGTCGAAGCCGTGCTGACCGGCGGGTACAGCGTCGACACTTTCGCCGCCGGATGCAGTTCGCACCTCGGTCGGCTGTGGCCCACGAAGGACCGCGAGCCATCTCCCGCTGACCCTGACGAGCACGAGTGGGCAGCGCTCGGCTTCAAGCTCTTTCAGTCAGCTGATGGCAACCAAGGAGATGTCGGGGACCACGTAGTGCAGCAGTTTGCGACCCAGACGATGGCTCTCGCGAACGCGATCAATGCTGGCGCGCTCCCGATAGGCACCCCTTCGGTAGAGAACACAGGGAGCTTCTACCATCATCTGGCGATCCAGCTGCGCACATCGCTTCACGGGAACGCTCAGGAAGCGCGAGAGATCATCGCGGCCATCTCAACCATAGACGCCGAACATGCGCCCGATCACGTTGCTGAGGTGCTGTCAGCGTCCGCATCGAACGGATACGCCGAAACGATCCAAGTCGTCTGGGAAACGCAGAAGCCCCTCGTGCTGAAGTCGGCTGAGTCGGTGGCGAGCACGATCGCCGCCAGACTCGAGATCGGAACCGATACCGAGACAGCGGTCGCCCTTCTGAACATGATGCCGGAGATTCTGCCTCATGCATCCGCCGATGCTGCCGCGCGGCTTGCTTCCGTTGTCTGGACCATCTTCAGAAGCGAACCCCAGCACGTCAGCCGCGACACCGCTAGAAGCGCGATCCTCGCCACGGCAGCGCAGCGCGGCGCAACGGATGCCCTGTCCACCTGGCTCGGCACAGCGCACGCCGACCTCGTCTCTCCTTCCGAGGACGACGCCGATCGAGCGGCAGCGATGCTCACGCAGCTGGCTGATAACTTCAACAAAGAGCAGCGTTCGCAACTTGCGCAGCAGTTGACAGTCTGGGTTCAAGACCAGCAGGTGTCGCTCGAACGCGTTGCCCGGATCGCTGCCAGCTTGAGCAGGCTGCGCGTCGAACTAGCCGAACCGCTCATGAATGCGCTGATCGAACGCGACGCCAGCCTCCCCCGCGACAACACCCGAGACCGCGCCCCTGTCGTCCGTGCGGCTCTTCACCTCGGACGCTCAAGCCGTTCGTCGCGGCTCAGGGGGGCGGCAACGGCCTTCGAGAGACGACTGGTCAACAGCGGCTTTCCCGAAGACAGAGCCGTTATGGAAGAAGCGCGCCAGGCACCTAATACGCCCGAGAACTGACGCCAAGTCGCAAAAGGACCGGGTCTCAACCTATGCGAGCCTCGCCGGTTTCTGCGTTCCACGGCACGGTCGAGAACCGGCCGCAACGGTGCGGGCTATCGAAGGGCGGACCGACACCGATGCCGCGGCGATCCGGCGGTCGCTGACCAAGCCACACACGTTCACCGAGCGTTCGACCGTCAAGGCCATTTCACCCATCGCCCAACTCGCTGAACCGCACAGCCGCCCGGGTAGGCATCGCGAACGGACCGTGGCGGTGCGCAAGCCCTGCACGCACGAGCTCGCGGACGGCGCGCTCGATCGGGTCGCTCTCTGCGAACTCGCCGGTCTCGGCGGTCAGGTCGCGGATCAGCTCCTCGATGCTGAGCTGGCCGATGTCGAGCAGCCGGTCGAGCACGGCTCGCTGGAGCTGGTCGTCGCTGTCGCTCATGCGGGGCGCGGGCAGGCCGCGAGCGCGTCGAGCAGCGCCTCGCGTGTGAAGTCCGGCCAGAGCTCGTCGCGGAACACGAGCTGCGAAGTCGCGATATGCCAGATGAGGTAGTTGGAGATCCGGCGCTCTCCTCCCGTGCGGATCACGACCTCGGGCGGGCGCAGCTCGGGCGCGTAGAGCTGCGCGGCGAACTCGGCCTCGGTCGTGCCCGTAAAGCTGCGGGCGGCGTCGACGATCTCGGCTCGCCCGCCGTAGTTGAACGGGATGAAGAACGTGATGCGTCTGTTGTGCTGCGTCAGCCGCTCAGCCCATGACATCAGCTCGACCACATCCCGCGGAACCGGTGCGGTGCGACGGCCGATGAAGCGCATGCGCACGCCTTCGGCGTGCAGCGTCGGCGTCTCGTGCTCGATGTAGAGCCGCATGAGCCCCATGAGTGCGGCGATCTCGTCGTCATCACGGGTCCAGTTCTCGGTCGAGAAAGCGTAGATCGACAGCTGCTCGATTCCGAGTTCCGCGGCGTCGCGCAGCCGGCTGCGGACGTTCTCCGCTCCTGCTCGATGGCCCTCCCAGACCGGAAGCCCGCGCTGCTGCGCCCAGCGGCCGTTGCCGTCCGTGATGATCGCGACCGTGGCTGGAGCCGGTGCGTGTGGTTCGTTCATCGGATCAGACGGACGGTGAGCGGTTCTTCGCCGGGCGCCTCGGCAGTGAGGGAGTAGCGGTGCTCGATCGCGCCGCGCCGCTGTATGCGCTTCGAAACGCGGATCAGGCCCAGCGTATGCAGCCGGCGGAAGTGGTACGCCAGCAGGTTGATGGAGACGTCCCACGCCTTCGCGAGCTCGCTCGGGCTCGCTGCACCGCGCTCGCGGAGGTAGCCGAGGATCCTCACGCGCACCGGGTGGGCCAGCGCTCTCGCGAGGCGCGTGTCGATCGCGAAGGGGTCAGCAGGTCTCGGGCGGTTCCCCATGGCGACGTCGGCGCATCCTCCGCTACCGGCATCGCGCGGTCGCGGCGTGCTCTTCGAGGACGGTCGCGAGGCGAGCGATCTGCTCGCGGTCGCAGGTGTCGAACTCGGCTTCTGGAGAGAGAAGCGCCTGTGCGGTGAGGCGGCGGACGAAATGCGCGTCGGCGTCGCGGAACGAGCCGAGCACATGACCGACGGTCGTGTGCTGCCAGGACGTGTGGAAGTCGGTGCAGCGGAGCATCTCCGCCAGCGCGCGAAAGCCCTCTTTCACGGAGAGGCAGCGCGCGAGGACCTCGACTCGGGCGACGTCCGCGACGCCGGCGGCAAGCGCGGCTGCGGCGTCGCGCTCGAGGTCGCGTCGCTTGACCTCGAACTCCGCTGCCGCGAGCTGCGCGATCAGCGTCTGGAGGCGGTCGGCACGGTCGGCGACCTTGTCGCAGATCTCCTTGAGGTCCGCCACGTCTCTCGTGGAGAGGTTGACTGAGGAAGTCGTCGAGATGTCTGGGTCGACGCCGCGCAGCAGCGCTTGCCCGTGCAGGGCCAAGACCTCGGTGCTGCGCAGGGACTCCGCCAGCTCGACCCAGCGCAGCGTCGCGCCGGCCTTGTCGTGCGCCGGCTGCGTCACGAGCACGACGAGCGGAAGGGCGTGCGACCCCGGCGACCACGCTGAGGGGGAGTCGCGTGGTGCCGGGGCCGCGGCTGGCCCAGCCTGTCGGCGACTGAGTGCGCTGAGCTCGCCGGGATCGAGAGGGGGAACTCTCGTGGCGAGCATCCGCGCATGGATCCAGTCGGTCGCGGGGGCTGGGGGCTTGGTCGGTGCACGGGGAACATGCAGCGCAACTCTCGTTCCACCACTGACTGGAAACCAGTGTCGCGCTCGAAGGTTCAAGCCGTGAATAGAGCGTGTGGTGTCACGCAGCAAGTTGCGCCAGCAAGACGAGGTTGAATAGTCTGGAAGACGGGAGCATTTCTCATCTTGGGGACTTCGGAGAGTTTCGCGCGCCACGCGACGCCCGCTGCCAGCGCGGCGCCTCTGCTGACGGTCGAGCGCGCCTCCAAGCACCGGCGCAGCGGTCGCCGCGTCGAGGCCGTGCTCGACGCGATCTCCTTCGATCTCGGACGCGACGAATATGTCGGTCTGCGCGGTCCGCGACGCAGCGGGAAGACGACGCTGCTGCGGATCGCGGCCGGGATCGAGCTGCCCGACAGCGGCGCGGTGACATGGTGTGGTCGGCCAGTCGCCGAGCTGCCGCGCCGCGAGCGGACGCGCCGGCTGCGTGAGATCGCGTTCGTCGCGCAGACACAGGCGTGGCGAGCGGCGCCCGGCAAGCCGATGCTGGACCACATCGCGCTGCCCCTGCTCATCACTGGCACGCCGGTATCCGAAGCGCTTTCGAAGGCACGGGAAGCGGCAGTGCAGGTCGCCGCCGAAGCGTTCGTCGACGCCGCACCGCATGAGCTGCCGCCCGACGCGCTCACGCGCCTCGCGCTCGCCCGCGCGCTCGTGCGTGACCCCAGACTGCTGATCGTCGACGACCCCGGCGGCGGTAGCAGCGACGCCGAGCAGCAGGCGCTGCGGACGCTGCTGGTCTCGCTCGCGCGCGGCCGGCGCGGGATGGCCCTGCTGGTCGGCTCGCGCGAGGTGACGATGCTGCGTGGCGCCGATCGGATCATGTCGCTCGACGGCAGCGGACAGCTGCGCGTTCCTGAACGAACCACCGGGCGCGTCGTCCCCTTCCCCACGGTCGAGGAATCGTCGGAGTGACCGCGCTCGAGCTGGACGCCGTAGCCAAGCACTACACGACCGGCGGCGAGATCGTCCGCGCCGTCGACGGCGTCTCCCTGACCGTCCTGCCGGGCGAGATCGTGGCGCTCTACGGCCCGAGCGGATCGGGCAAGACGACGCTGCTGGAGCTGGCCGCCGGCACTCAGACGCCCGATCGCGGCACCGTCCGCTTCGGCGGTGTCGACCTCGCGACGCTCTCCTACGCCGACGCCGCCAGCTACCGTCGCTCGCTCGGGTTCGTCTTCCAGCGGTTCTACCTCCATCCCGGAACCTCCGCGCTCGACAACGCAGCGATGAAGCTGCTGTTCGCCGGATGGACCCCGCGACGCGCGAAGCTGCACGCGATGGAGTGGCTGAAGCGGGTCGGTCTGGAGAAGCGCGCCAGACACACGCCGTCGAAGCTGTCGATGGGCGAGCAGCAGCGCGTCGTGATCGCTCGCGCGCTCGCCGGGGAACCGAAGCTGATCCTCGCCGACGAGCCGACCGCCAGCCTCGACACCGAACGCGGCCGGGCGACGCTCGCGCTGCTGTCCGGGATCTGCCACGAGCGCGGCGTCGGGATGCTGCTCGCGACGCACGATCCCGACGCGGCCGCGTTCGCCGACCGCGTCTGCGACCTCCGTGACGGCGTCCTCACCGAGCGTGCGGACCACCTGCCCGCTGACCGCGGACCTGACGTCGCGCGCGCATGAAGCTGCGCACCCTCCTCTACCTGTACGGCTGGCGGCTTCGCGCGCACCCGTTCCAGGAGCTGCTCGCCGGCGTCGGCATCGCGGCCGGGGTCGCGCTGCTGTTCGCCGTCCAGGTCGCGAACACGAGCATCACCGGCTCGGTCGACAAGCTGCTGTCCGGCATCGTCGGCAGCGCCGACATGCACGTCACGTCCGTCGCCTCGGACGGGTTGAACACAAGAGCGGTGACCGCGGTCCGCGCGACCCCGGGCGTCGACGTCGCGGCACCCGTGTTGGAGCGACGCGCGATCCTCGTCGGACCGAGTGAGAGCCAACCGTTCGAGCTGTTCGGCGTGGAGCCCAGTCTCGCGACGCTCGGCGGAACGCTCACGCGGAACTTCGGTGAGAGCGGACTGTCGCTGCCCGAGCGCGGGATCGTGCTGCCGAGCGAGCTGGCGCGCGCCACCGGCCTCCAAGCAGGCAGCACCGCAACAGTCGCTATCGGCGGCCGGCCCGTCCGCGTGCCGATCGCCGCGGTGCTCGGCGCCGACCAGATCGGCGACGTCTCTCGCAGCCCGCTGGCGGTCGCACGGATCGAGTACGCGCAGGAGATCAGCGGGATGAGAGGACGCGTCACGTCGATCTTCGTCCGCGCCCAACCCGGAGCTGCCGGCGAGGCGCGAGCCGCGCTGCGCACGCTGGCCGACGGCCGCTTCGACGTCGGCGACGCCGACGTCATGGTCAGACGTCTGCAGAAGGCGACGGAAGCCAACGATCAGTCGACCGCGCTGTTCTCGGCGATCAGCGCGATGGTCGCCGTGCTGTTCGCATTCAACGCGATGCTGCTCACCGTCCCTGACCGGCGACGCTTCGTCGCGGAGCTGCGCACCCAGGGTGCCTCGGTCGGGCAGGTGACGGCAGTCATCGGTTCGCAGGCACTGATCCTCGGCGTCGTCGCGTCCGCCGCGGGCCTGCTCGCCGGAGACTTCCTCTCGCGCACCGTCTTCGACGGCGTGCCCGGCTACCTCGCCTTCACGTTCCCGATCGGCACGCAGCGAGTCGTCCCGGCAAGCGCCGTCATCCTGGCGTTCGCCGCCGGCGTCCTCGCAGCGCTTGTGGCGGGCGGACGCCCCCTGCTGGACGCCTTCTCGCGCGGCAACCTCGAGGCAGCGTACGACGAGGAAGGCGAGCCCGGAGAAGGCATCAGCATGCGACAGCGCCTGGTCCTGCTGGGCGTTGCGATCGTGCTGCTGTTCGTCACCGCGATCGGCGTCGCGATCGAGCCCAGCGCCGCGGTCGTCGGCGTGCTGGTCCTGACCGTCGCGGCACTGGCAGCGATGCCGGCGATCTTCGCCGGCTGCATGTGGCTGCTCGACTGGATCGCCGAACGGCTGAACCTGAAGCTGCTGATGATCGCCGTGATGAGCGCCCGTGCATCGATGACGCGGTCGGTCGCCGTCGCGTCGATCGCGGCGGTCGCCGTGATCGGGAACGTCGCGATCGGCGGCGCACGCAACGACCTCGTCAGCGGGTTGCAGGCCGGCTACGCCGACCACCTGCGCACCGCCGACATGTGGATCACCACCGCCGGCCAGAGCCTCACGACCGACACGTTCACGATCACCGACCCGGCCGTGAGACGCCTCCGCGACGCCCCGGGCATCAGCGCCGTTCGCCACTACCAGGGCGGGATGGTCGACAGCGGCTCACGGCGGATCTGGCTGATCGCCCGGCCTAGAGACGACGCGACGATCGTCCCCGCCTCGCAGATCGTCGAGGGCAACGCAACCGCAGCGACCGAGCAGGTGCGGCGCGGCGGCGCAGCGGCCGTCTCGGGCGTGCTCGCAAAGAGCCAAGGAGTCGGCATCGGCGACAGCGTCACGCTGCCGACGCCGCAAGGAGAGCTGCAGCTCAGAATCGCCGCGCTCGTGTCGAACCTGAGCTGGGGACCGGGCGCTGTGATCCTCAACGCCGACGACTACGCGCGGGCATGGCAGACCACTGACCCATCGGCGATCGAGATCGACCTCACGCCGGGCACGACCGCAGCCGCCGCGAAACGCACGATCGCGGAAGCCCTCGGCAGCCGGGCAGACGCCTTGGACATCCAGACGAGAGCCGAGCTGCTCGCCGAGTTCGAAGGGCTGCTCAACCAAGGGCTGACGCGGCTGACCCAGATCTCCGCCCTGCTGCTGATCGCCTCCGCGCTCGCGCTCGCCGTCGCGATGAGCGCATCGGTCTGGGACCGCCGCAGACTCCTCGCCGCCTACAAGCTCGAAGGCGTCAAGCGCCGCCAGATCGGCGGCATGCTGCTCTACGAGGGCGCGAGCGTGCTTGCCGTCGGCTGCCTCGTCGGTGTCGCCGCGGGCGTCTACGGCCATCTCCTCGGCAACCGCTGGCTGGAGCTGACGACCGGGTACCCCGCGCCGTTCTCACTCCAGATCGGCCACATGCTCTCGCTCGTGGCCTTGGTCCTCCTGCTGTCCCTCGCGATCGTCGCGCTGCCGGGCTATCTCGCCGCCCGCGTGCCGCCACGGCTGCGCTTCCAGGAGTAGCGATGCAGCGCCTCTGGTCACGTGCCAGAGGATGGGTGCATGACCCTTTTCCATGTCTCGTCAGCCGCTCGAACACGAGCCATCGCGACGTTCCCCTGGGCGATGCTGACCTACTGGCTGACGATCTTTCCAAGCGTCGGTCGTGAACTGAGCAGGTGGAGGCGAGCTGCGGACGCCATCCCCGATCCGACGCTGCGCCATCACGCCATCGGCAAGCTCGACGCCGAGCACCTGACCGCCGAGGGCGCAGCGGCGTTCGCGATCCTCGTGCCACGTCAGCACCGCGACAGGCTCGTCCGCGCCTGCGTCGCCTTCGAAGTCATGTACGACTACCTCGACGCGCTCACCGAGGAACACCCCACCCTCGCGAACAACCGCAGCCTCCATCGCGCGCTGCGCGCCGCGGTCGACCTTCGCTCAGCCGTACCTCTCGACCTCTACGCGCACCATCCGCAACGCGACGACGGCGGCTACCTCACGCAGATCGCCGGCGCCTGTCGCGACGAGCTCGCTCAGATGCCCCGGGAAGCGACCGTATCAGCAGCGCTCGTCGTCGCCACCGAACGAGCAGCAGAAGCGCAGAGCCTCAACCACGCGACGTCGAGATCGTCCCCCCAACCGCTCATCGCGTGGGCGGTCGAACACCGCCAGGACGGGCTGGAGTGGTGGGAGACAGCAGCCGCCGCGGGCGCGCCGATGGTGATCTTCGCGTTGATCGCAGCCGCATGCGAGGACGCCACCTCCCCCGCCTCGGCACGAGCTGTCGAACACGCCTACTTCCCTTGGGTCTCGGCGCTGGAGTGGCTGCTCGAAGGGATCGCCGACGAAGCCGACGACGACGCCTCTGGAACACGCAGCTACGTGTCCCACTACCGCACGCCCGACGATCTCGGCAGACGGCTCTCGGCGATCTCCGAGCGCGCGATCACGGGCGTCAGCCAGCTCCCGCGACGCGAGCGCCACCTGCTCCTGGTCGCGGGCATGATCGGCATGCTCCTCTCCGACGACGGCGCGCAACACGCGCGCCGCGACGCAGCCGCCGTCGCGCTCAACGCCTCGCTCGGCGGGCTCGTCAGCCCCTTCCTCGTGATGCTGCGCGTCCGCCGCAGCGCGAAGGGCGTCCGCCGGCGCGTCGGCCTACGAGTGTCAGCGCTCACATCCCGCCGCTGGCGGGTCGCAACGGGACGACGACGGCGCGCTCGGCGGCGATGTTGGCATGCAATCTCCCGCCGCTGATCGTCAGCGCACGGTCGACGCCCGAAAGCCCGATCGCCTCGCCTGCCGACATCAGGACAGCGATGCCCGAGTCGGCGATCGAGCGCAGCAGCGCGAGGATGCCGTCGCGCTCGATCAGCGGGACAGTCGCGGTCGGCTCGTCGACGACGATCAGCTTCGGGTCGCACAGCAGTGCCTGCGCGATCCCGACCCGGACCGACTCGGTCGCGTCCAGCTCCCCGACGCGGACGTCAAGGCATCGCCCGACGCCGGCGCGCTCAAGCGCGGCACGCACCTGGTCGCGCGCCGCGCGCTTCGATCCTCCGCGTGCGACGAGCGCGACCGTCAGACGATCGAGCAGCTGCTGCCGCTGCGGGCCGAGCAGCCGCGACTGGACGTAGACCAATCCCGCCGCCGTCGCCAATTCCGCGCCGCCGGCGAGGTCCACACCGCAGAAGCGAACGGTTCCCGAATCGGGCTGCTCCAACCCAGCCGCCACACGGAGCAGCGTCGTCCGGCCCGAGCCGCGCCCACCCCATGCAGCGACGACCTCGCCCGGCTCCACCGTCAGCGTTATCCCGTCCAGAGCGACCGCCGTGCGACGCGGATCGGCGTAGCGCTTGCTGACGCCGTCGAGCGAGAGCAGACTCATCACGCGGTCGCGTCGCCCGCCTGGCGCGCGGCGCGGGCGCGCAGCTCCTCGCGCGCGAAGTCGATCCAGCGCAGCTGAGCCTCCAGCACGAAGCGGCGCTCCTCCTGCACCAGGCGGCGCACGAAGTCGCGCTCGTGCTCGACGCCGGCATCAGCGGCCGCGCGATCCGCAAGCGGCATCCGCTGCGAGGCCGCGACGCACTCCGCGTCGTAGCGATCGATCAGGTCGCCGATCGCCCGCAGGTCGCGTGCGCCGGTCGCGATCAGACGCCCGATCAGCTCCACCCGCGCCCCGTCGTCGCGCAGCTGCTCGGCGAGCCACTGCCGATAGACCACCGCGCCGTCCGCAGTCGCGCGGTAGGTCACCTTCGGCTGACGCGACGGCGTGTTCTCGTCGTCGGGCTCGAGGCTGGGGTCGCGGTCGTGATGGACGATCAACCGCTCTCTCTGGAGGCGATCAAGCGCAGCGTAGACGTGAGACGGGCTGCTGACCTCCAACAGCTCGCCGTAGCGTGTTTGCAGTCGTTGCATCAGCTCGTAGCCATAGCTCGGCTTCTCGATGACCAGACCCAGCACCGCGTAGTTGACCGGCGATCTCAAACTCGACTTCAAACCGTCCCCCCGGATGGTCCTCAAGCCCGGAACGGGCCGCCTCCCGATACACCACAAACGCCAGCGTTCGAGTCGGCACGCTACTTGGACCGCCCAGCCGACGCAACCCGCGCTGGCACGTCGGCGCGCTATTCAAGCCTTGAACGTTCGCGCCCGTTCAGCCTTTCAGAGCAGCGTCGTCCGTGGGCGAGCGCACTGGCGTGCCCACGGGTCGGAACAGCTCGGCGACGTCGACCTCGAGCCCTCTCGCCAGGCGACGGAGGTTCTTGAAGGTCACGTTACGCAATCCCCGCTCGATCTGGCCCACATACGTCCAATGCAGCTCGTCGGAATCGTGCGCGAGCGTCTCCTGCGATTTCCCGACCCGCTCCCGCAGCTCTCGCACTCGCGCGCCGAGCGCGACCAGCTCGGGGTCCTTGGCTCTCACCTGTCTTGTCGCTCTGGATCTCGCACCGGGCACCCCGCCATCACCCCATGCTGAAGACCATCTATCCAGAGACTTTTCGTCTAGTTCGCCGCTCACGTCCCGGCGCCACTAGGGTTTCGGGCGCTGCGGGAGTGGCGTCGACGACAGGGGAAGGGGAATCTCATGCAGAGCCAGGCATTGCGACGACGGATGCGAATGATCGCCGTCGCAGGGATCACGGCGGTCCTCAGCGTCGCCCTCACCGACACAGTCGCCACGGCACGAACCGTCACCATGACCGAAGTCGCACAGCTGCACCTCGTGAGACGATCCGGCTCGGTCCTCTACGAGCGCGGGACCGTCTCCGGCACACTGGACGGCACCGTATCCGCACGCTTCGAAACCAGCACCACGAGCGTCTCCGGCCGCGTGACGATCTACCCACACGGAGGCGGCTCCCTCACGATCAACGTCGCCGGCAACCTCGAATCCCTCAGCGGAGTCAACGCAACCTTCACCGGCTCGATCGCCGTCCGTCGAGGCACCGGACGCTACGCCCGCGCTACAGGGAGCGGCACCTTCACGGGCATCGTCAACCGCCGCACCTGGGCCGCGAAGGTAACTGCGCGCGGCCGACTGACGTACTGATACGAGGCAGCGGACCTGTCGCCCGCTCGCCACCGCTCGCCCTCAGCCCGAGTTGCGCGTCAGCTCCCGCCCGGCGGCGTCGAGCAGGTGCCGCGTCCGAACGAACTTGACACGGGGGCGGCCGAGCGGCTCGCCGGCAGCGCGCTCGGCAGCGTCGATCGCCTGCCAGCCCGCGTAGGTGACGTGCTCGGGCGCACGCTCGGCGAGCAGGCGGACGATCGCGTCCGCGTCCTCGACCGACGGGTCCGGCAGCTTGCCGGCGGCGAGATCCTCCAGCAGCGCGTCGACCGTCTCCTGGCTGTCCTTTCTGCTGGTGCCGATGACCCCGGAGGGACCGCGCTTGATCCAGCCCGAGACGTAGTCGCCCGGCAGCGGCGCGCCGCCCGGCCCGTCGACCACGCGGCCGCGTACGTTGGGGATCGTCGCGCTGCGCTCGTCGAACGGCAGGCCCGGCAGCGGTCGGCCGCGATAGCCGACCGCGCGGACCACGAGCTGGCAGGGGATCGTCTCCTCCTGCTCGGTCGCGACAGCGCGCAGCCGTCCGTCGTCGTCGGCGACGATCGCGGTGCGCGCGACGCGCACGCCCTCGACCCGCCCGTCGCCGACGATCTCCAGCGGCGCGGCGAAGAAGCGCAGCGTCATCCGGCGCCGGCCGGGGCCGCCGGCTCCGTGCGACTCGCTCGCGACGTAGCAGCGCAGCGCGGCCAGCTTCGTCGCCAGCAGCGGGTCGTCCGCGGCGACCGCCGACTCACTCGTCCCGTCCGGCTGGAGATCGGCCGGGTCGACGAGCACGTCGAGGCCGTCCACCGTCGACAGCTCGATCAGCCCGGGCGTCGTGAACGCCGCGTGCGCCGGACCGCGCCGCCCGAGCACGACGACCTGCTCGATCGAGGAGCTGCCGAGCGCGTCGAGCGCGTGGTCGGCGACATCGGTCCTCGCGAGGGTCTCACGCGGCTGGGAGAGCATCCGCGCGACGTCGATCGCGACGTTCCCGTTGCCGATCACGACCGCGGTCGTCGCTGCCAGGTCGAGCTGGTGGTCGGCGAAGTCGGGGTGGCCGTTGTACCAGCCGACGACGTGCGAAGCGGAGTGCGATCCGGGCAGCTCCTCGCCGGGGATCCCCATGCTCCGGTCGGCGGACGCGCCGACCGCGTAGATCACCGCGTGGTAGTGGGCTCTCAACTCCTCCACCGGCACGTCGCGGCCGACGTCGACGTTGCCGAAGAAGCGGAAGCCGTCCCTCGCGGCCGTCTTCTCGTAGCGGCCGGCGACCGCCTTGATCTTCGGATGGTCCGGCGACACGCCCGCGCGCACGAGGCCCCACGGGGTCGGCAGGCGGTCGAACACGTCGACCGTCGCGTCCAGCTCGCCGGCCGCCAGCAGCTGGTCGGCGGCGTAGAAGCCGGCCGGTCCGGAGCCGACGATCGCGACGCGCAGCGGGGTCACGACCGCACCGCCTCTCGCCGCAGACGGATCCAGCGCCCGCCGATCAGCCACTCGGCGACGTGCAGGTCGCCGCGCGCGTCGACGGCCAGCCCGTGCGGGCTGTTGAACCGCCCCGGCGTCAGCGCGGGAGGCCGGACGGTGCGACCGTCGGCGCCGACGGCGTTCGGCCAGCCCTCGCGTTCGGGCGCGTCGTCGTCGCGACCGACGTAGCCGACGAGGCGGTCCTCGGCGTCCAGCACCGCGAGACGCGCGTCCAGCTCGGCGACGATCAGCCGCTCGCCGCAGGCGACCATCGCGGTGGGCGACCACAGCCCGTCCCCGACGACGCCCAGAAAGCGCCCGTCGAGGTCGTGGACCTGCAGCCGAGCGTTGCCGCGATCGGCGACGTACAGGCGCGGCCGGGAGCGGCGATCGACGAAGACCGCATGCGGGCAGTCGAAACGTCCGGCGCCATCCGCGCCCGTCAACGTCAGCGCCAGGTCGCCGTCGCGGGTGAAGCGATGGACGAGCCCCTGCCCGTAGCCGTCGGCGACCCACAGCGATCCGTCGCGCTCGTCGACGGCGACGCCGGTCGGCGCGTAGCCGCCGAGCACGCCCCCGCCGAAGGCGGGATCGGCAGGAGGCGGGACCGGAAGCTCGGCGAGGCGGTTTCCAGCGAGGTCGAAGCAGACGACCCGCCCATGTTGCGACGGGCGATGCAGCGAGTAGCCGCGCACGCCGTCGGGGACCATCGCGAAGCCGGGGTCGGCGACCCACAGCCGCTCCTCGCCGGGCGGTCCGGTCAGCGCCATCCCGTGCGCCTCGACCAGGCCGGACGGCCAGCTCGTGTCGAGCCTGCCGTCGCGGTCGAAGATGCAGATCGCGTCACCCCCCGACTGCGCGCCGACGATGCGCTGGTCGGCGGTCACCGCGAGCCCGTGGTGCGCCCAGCCGGCGCCCGCGAGCGCATCGCCGGGCGGCGCCGCCCACCCCTCCTCCCACACGTACGACGCCCCTGGCGCCTGCACAACACCGGTCATGCGTCGTCGCCGGTCAGCGAGAGGGCGGCCGACGGGCACAGCCCGACCACACGCCGCGCGGCCTCGAGACGCTCCGCGGCAAGCTCCCCGGCGGGCACCACCGCCCGCCCGTCATCCAGGTTCTGCTCGAACAGGTCCGGGGCGATCAGCGCGCACATGCCGGAGGCGACGCAGAGCTCGTAGTCGATCTCGATCCGCATGCGAGCACCTACCAGGCGACCGGCAGCTCGTGGACGCCGTAGAGGAACTGCTCGCTCGGATACATCGGGACCTCTTCCGACGGCACGGCCAGCCGCAGCGTGGGGAAGCGTCTCGTCAGCGCCGCGAGCGCGACCTGCAGCTCCAGACGCGCGAAGTGCTGGCCGAGGCAGATGTGACGACCATGGCCGAACGCGACGTGACCTGAGGCGTCGCGCGCGAGGTCGAGCAGATCGGGGTCGGGGAACTTCGACGGGTCGCGGTTCGCCGCCGACAGCGACACCGTGATGCCCTCGCCGGCCTTGACGACCGTGCCGTCCAGCTCGACGTCCTCCGTGGCGGTGCGCGTGAAGGCGCCGACCTGGACGATCGTCAGATAGCGCAGCAGCTCCTCGACGGCGCCGTCGACCAGCGAGGGGTCGGCGCACAGCTGCTCCCACCGGCGGCGGTCGCCCAGCAGGGCGAGCAGGCTCAGCGCCAGCATGCTGACCGTCGTCTCGTGCCCGGCGCTGAACAGCTGGAGCGCCAGCCCGGCGAGCTCCGCGTCGCTCAGGTCGCTGGTCGCGATCACCTCGCTCAGCAGGTCGTCCCCGGGCTCGGCGCGCTTGCGCTGGATCACGCCGTGCGAGTAGGCGCGGAACTCGTTGTTCGCCGCGATCTGCTCCTCGGCGGTGGAGCGCGGATCCTCGGAGACCTGGGTCGGCCGCTCGAAGTGCTCGCGATCACTGCCCGGGACGCCGAGCATCGCGCAGATCGCGAGCCCGGGCACGGGTGCCGCGAACGCTCTGACGAAGTCGACCGGGGAGCCCTGCCGCTCCATCGCGTCGAGCTGGTCGCCGACGAGCCGTTCCAGGCCGGCGCGGTGCTCGCCGATCCGCTGCACGGTGAAGTAGGCGGCCTGCAGCCGGCGGATCTTCGTGTGCTGCGGCGGGTCCAGCAGGATCAGCGCGCCCTCCGCCTCCGGCTGGGCTCTCTCCACCTCCTGCACCTCGGCGGTCGTGACGGGATCGCCGACGGGCGGCCGCATCGGCTTGATGCTGAAGCGGGAGTCGACGAGCACCCGGCGCGCGAGGTCGTAGGACGTCGCCAGCCAGCCGACGTGGCCGTCCGGGTAGCGCAGGCGGCAGAGCGGGCTCTCCTCGCGCAGCGCCGCGAGCTGTGGTGCGGGGTCGAACGGGTGCGTGCGCGTGATCGGCAGATCGACAGGCGCGCTCCCGGCGCTGGAACGGACGCTGCTCATGGTCACTCTCTCACTCACGTTTGCGGCGGACGGTCTGCGTCCAATGGAAGTCGTTCGGCGACGTGGTTGCCAGCCGTGTCTCAGACTGTGAGATCAGCGCTGCGGGAGTGCCTCCGCGGTGACCTGGCGCATCGAGTCGAGGTAGTCGCCCCACGCGCGGTCGAAGCGTTCGGTCGGCGCCGAGATGCCGAGCGCGAACGGAAGGCGTCCGTCGTCCAGCGGGATCGCAAGGCAGCTGAGGCCCTCGGCGAACTCCTGACGGTCGACGGCGTAGCCCTGCGCGCGGATGCGCTCCAGCTCCGCGTCGAGCTGCCGCGGCCCCACGATCGTCCATGGCGTCAGGCGTCGCAGTGCGTGCGACTGGAGGTACTCCGCGCGCAGCGCCGGATCGGCGTGCGCGAGCAGCAGCTTGCCCGACGCGCGCGCGTGCGCGTCGTCGCCGTAGCCTTGCGGGACCGCGGCGGCCTGCACGGTGCTGCGCCCGTGCGCCACATGCAGCGTCGTCGGCGCACCCGCCCACCACCCGGCCGCGTAGGCGGTCTCCCCGGTCGCGATCACGACCTTGCGAACGAGTGCGCCGAGGCGCTCGGTCGGCGCGAGCTGCCGGCGGAAGCCCTCCGCCAGCGTCCCGACGTGGAGGCCGAGCACGTAGCGGTTGCCGTCGTCGCGCGCGAGCACGCCGCAGCCGGTGAGCGTGTGCAGCAGGTGGTAGGCCGTCTGGCGGCTGATCGCAACGCGCTCGCTGATCTCGCGCGGCGTGAGGCCGGCGTCGCTGCGTGCGACCGCCAGCAGGATCGCGACGGCGCGTGCGGCGGACTGGACGCGCGGACGCGCGTCCTGCGGCTCGCTCGCCGAGCGGTCGATCGGCGCGGCGCTCATCGGCTCGGCGCGGTCATCCGTCGCTCAGTCCACCACGACCCGTTGCGGCGCGCCGGTCCGCGCCGAGCGGTCGATCGCCGCCTCGATCGCCAGCTCGGCGAGCCCGTCGTCACCGCTGACCGGCGGCGGCTCGCCTGCCCGCAGCGCGGCGCAGTAGGCGGCGATCGAGTCCGTGTAGGAGGTCGCGTACACCTGGCCTGCGACGTCGGGGTTGGTCCACACGACGCTGTCTCCCCCGCCCTCGTCGTCGCGGCGGTAGCTGCCGTGCACCCCCTCGACCGTTGCGCGTGCCGCAGTCCCGTCCAGCTCGATCCGCAGCAGCGACGCCCGCTCGAACCGCCCGCTCGTCCCGCACAGCGTGCCGATCGGACCGTCCGCGAAGCGCAGCGTCGCGACCCGGTCGAGCTGTCCGCCGAGCGACAGCGCCGCGACGCTCTCCACCTCGCCGAGGAGCCAGCGCAGCTGGTCGATCACGTGCGGCCAGCAGGCGAAGTGGGCCCACGCGCGCACGACCTTGACCTCCCCCAGCCGCCCCGCCTCGACGTCGGCCTTCAACTGCCGCAGGTGCGGCATCGTGCGGTAGTTGAAGTTGACGCCGAACGTCGTCCGCTCGCGGTCCCACGCCGTCAGCGCGCGGCGCGCGTCGAGGTGGTCCTGCTCGCGCACGTCCTTGGCGCCGTTGGCCGCGTACAGCGGCTTCTCGACGAACAGGTGCCGCCCGCGGCGCAGCGCGTCCTCCAGCAGCTCGAGCCGTACCCACTCCGGCGTCGTCAGCACCACCACGTCGACGTCGTCGTCGTCGAGCAGCGCCTCCGGCGACGCGTAGGCGTCCGCGCCGTGGCGCGCGCCGAACGCGCGCGCCGTCTCCTGCCGCCGGCTCGCGCAGCCGGCCAGCTCGAAGCCGGGCTGCGCGGCGAACGCCGGCGCATGGTGCGCTCCGGCGTGGCCGCAGCCGACGATCCCGACCGTCCAGGTCTTCGCGTCCTCCACGTGGTGATCTCCTCTCGTCGCGTTCACGGCAGCTCGCTCCCGCCGGCTGCCACCGCGGTGGCCTGGTAGTCGAACGTCGCCGTCAGGCCGCCGTCGATCAGGAGCGCGGCCCCGTTGACGCCGATCGCACGCTCCTCCAGCAGGAAGGTCGCGACCTCCGCGACGTCCTCGGGCGCCAGCAGCCGCCCGGACGGGTGGCGCTCGGTCTTCTCCGCCAGGAACGCCTGCGGGTCGGCGGCGGCGTCGACGTGGCGGCGGAAGAAGGGCGTGTCGATCGCCCCCGGGCAGACGCAGTTGGCGCGGATCCCCTGGCGGCCGTGATCGACCGCCACGCAGCGGATCAGCTGCAGCAGCGCGCCCTTGCTCGCGCAGTACGCGGCGAGCCCCTGCTCTGCGAACAGCGCATCGGTGCTCGCGACCGCGACGACGGCGCCGCCGCCACGCTCGACCATCGCCGGCAGGCATGCCTTCAACGCCGTCGCGGCGGCGAACACGTTGACCTCGAAGACCGCCCGCAGCGCCTCGGGTTCGAGCGCGAGCACGCTGCCGACCTCCAGCCGCCCGGCGCACAGCAGGAGCTGGTCGGGACCGCCGCCGTGCTCCGCCGCGACCTCGATCACACGACGCCAGGTCGACTCGGAGGTCACGTCGGCCGTGAGCCGCACGACCTCGCCTGCCGGCTCGCCCTCGCTCCAGGCGAGGTCGACCGCGATCACGCGCGTGCCCTGCCGCACGAGGCTGCGCACGCACGCCGCGCCGACGCCGGAGCCGGCGCCCGTCACGACCGCGAGCTTGCCGCCCTCCGCCGTCATCCCGTCACCTCAGCACCCGCCAGCGCCGGGGCGACCTCGTGGATCAGCCGCCGCATCGAGGTCCGCGCGGGGAAGTCCATGAACCAGCAGATGACCTCGTCGATCCCCAGCGCGCGGTAGGCGTCGAGCTTCGCGCGCACCTCGTCCGGCGTGCCGATCACGAACTCCTCCCGCAGGTCGTCGAACGTCAGCTCGCCGCGGCCCAGCTCGGCGTTCGTCTGCGCGACGAACGCGACGACGTCCCGCATCGCCTCGCCGCTCGGGTGCGCGCGCCGCAGCTCGGCGAAGCGCTCGAACAGCCGCTCGGCGTCGTCGCGGTCGTCGTAGATCAGGACCTGCGTCTCGAGCGTCTTGCGCAGCGTCCGCGGATCGCGCCCCCGCGCCGTGCAGGCGGCGTCGACCTTCGCGATCTTCTCCCGCAGGACGTCGAGCCCAGCCGGCATCGAGTTCCACACGTCGGCGTGCGCGACGATCAGGTCGAGCGTCGCCTCGTCGAACGCCTCGCCGATCCAGATCGGTGGGTGCGGGCGCTGCTCCGGCACCGGCGCGCAGATCGCGCCGTCGAGCCGGTAGTGCGCGCCCTCGTAGCTGGCCGGCTCGCCGCTCCACAGCAGGCGCGCGAGCTCGATCGCCTCGCCGACGCGCGCGGCGCGCACCGCGCGGTCCGGCTCCCACTCGTAGCCGTAGGCGGTCAGCTCTCGCGCGCGCCAGCCCGGATCGACGAACAGCTCCAGCCGGCCGCCGGACTGCACGTCGAGCGTCGCCGCCATCTTCGCCATCAGCGGGGCATGGCGGAGCTCGTTGCCGAGGTGGATCGTGCCGAGGCGGATCGTGCTCGTCATCCCGGCCAGCACGCTCAGCGTCGTCCAGCCCTCGTAGATCGCGCCGTCGCGGCCGAGGAACATGTGGTCGGCGACCCACAGCGAGTCGTAGCCGAGCCGCTCCGCCTCCACCGCCGCGGCGCGCACCTCGCTCCACTCCAACCGCTCGGCGTTGGGCGTGCGGAAGTCGGGCACGCCCGGGTTGGCGAAGATCGGCACCGCGAGGCCCAGTCTCATCTGCGCCGCTCCTCTCATTGCATGAACTGCCCGCCGTTGACGTTGATCGTCTGGCCCGTCACGTAGCTCGCCCGCTGCGACAGCAGGAACGCGATCACCTCGCCGACCTCGGCCGCGTCGGCGTAGCGCCCGAGCGGGATCGCCGCGAGCATCCGCTCGCGCGCAGCCTCGGAGTAGTCCGCCAGCATCGGCGTCTCGACGATCCCCGGCGCCACGCAGTTGACGCGGACGCCTGCCTGCGCGTGCTGCGCCGCAAGCACCATCGTGAGGCCGATCACGCCGGCCTTCGAGGCGACGTAGTTGGGTGCGCTGTAGATCGAGCGCGTGCGCCCCGAGACCGACGAGACGTTGACGATCGCCCCCCGCGCGCGCTCCAGCTGCGGCAGGAACGCACGGCAGGTGTTGAAGACGCCTCTGAGGTTGACGTCGAGGACGCGGTCCCAGTCCGCCGGCGTGACCTCGGCGATCGAGCCGAGCTGCAGCACGCCGGCCGAGTTGACCAGCCCGGCGACGGCGTGCCGCGCGCCGATCGCATCGGCGACGCCCGTGACCGCCTCGGCGTCCGTCACGTCGACGGCGTGCGTCGCGCACTCGACCGCGCCGGCCTCGCGCAGCTGCGCCGCGACCTGCGCGAGCCGCTCGCTGCGGTCCAGGATCGCCAACCGCCGGCCTGCGCGGGCGAGCAGCCCGGCGGTCGCGAGGCCGATCCCGCTCGCGCCGCCGACCACGACGGTGACCGCTGGGGCGCTCATCTCACCGCTCCGGCTCGCATCGCCGCGAGCCGCGCGGGCGAGGGCTGCAGCAGCTCGAGCGTGATGCCGTCGGGATCGTGCAGGTAGGCGGCCATCCCGCCGCGGTTCGCCCCCTCGGTGATCTCGACCGGCGGGTTGCGGAACGCGACGCCCGCGGCGGTCATCCGCTCATAGCGCTCCCGCACGTCGTCGACGAGGAACGCGAGGTGCGCCGCGCCGACCTCGTTCGTCGCCGGCCCGCGCTCGACCTCCCCCCGCGGCGCGACGTACTCGACCAGCTCGAGCATGTGCGTCGAGCGGCCGGGCGAGACGCCGGGGACGCGGAACTGCGCGATCTCCAGCACCGCCCCGGGAATGCCGACGAGGAGCGGTGTGTACGCGTTCTCCTGACGCTGGCGGTGCACCAGGTCGAGGCCGAGCACGTCGCGATACCAGGCGATCGAGCGCTCGATCGAGCTGACGGTGAACGAGAAGTGGAGCGTGTCGAGCAGCATCGTGCCCTCCCTCACGCCAGCGCCGTCGCGGGCGTCTCGAGCAGTCCTCTCAGCTCCGCCAGGAAGGAGGCGGCGTCCGCGCCGTAGAGGATGCGGTGGTCGCTGACGAGCGTCAGGCGCATCGTGCGCGCCGCGATCGCGCCCGCGCACAGGATCGCCGCCTGCGGCTGGTTGACGATGCCCGCGAACTCGGCCACCCCGTACATGCCGAGGTTGGAGATCGTGAACGTCCCGCCCGCCAGCTCCGGCGGCGTGATCGTCCCGTCGCGAACCGCGCCGGCGAGCCGCCGTACCTCGGCGGCGATCTCGGTCAGCGTCCTGCGGTCGGCGTCGAACACCGTCGGCACGACGAGCGCGTCGTCCGCGGCGACCGCGACGCCGACGTTGACGCGCGCGTAGGTCTCGATCTGCCCGTCGCGGTAGGAGCCGTTGACGCGCGGGTGGCGCGTGAGCGCGACCGCGGTCGCGCGGATCAGCAGGTCGTTGACGGTGAACCTGACGTCGCGCTCGGCGAGCGCGCCGCGCAGCGCCAGCGCCTGCTCCATGTCGACGTCGACCGACACGCTGAAGTCCGGGACCGTCGCCCGCGACTCCGCCATGCGCCGCGCGACCGTCTGCTGCACCCGGCTCAGCGGCGTGCGCGTGACGGCGCCCTTCGCGCCGACGACCGCGGCGTCCGGCGCCGCTGCTGCCACCGCCGCCGGCGCGTCGCTCGGCGCGGCGGGGTGCGCCGCCGCCGGCGCGCCTGCTGCGGCTGCGCGTACGACGTCCTCCTTGACGATCCGGCCGCCCGGCCCGGAGCCGGTGACCGCCGCCAGCTCCACCCCCAGCTCCCGCGCGATGCGGCGCGCGACCGGCGAGGCCGCCGGTCGCCCGTCGTCCGAGGACGCCGCCGACGCGACCGGCTCCTCGGGCGCGCCGCCCTCGCCGATCGTGGCGAGCGGAGCGCCGACCGGGAGCGTCGTCCCCGCGGGCACGAGCTGACGCAGCACGCCGTCCTGCTCAGCCTCGAAGGGCATCTGCGCCTTGTCGGTCTCGATCTCCACGAACTCCTGGCCGCCCGTCACCTGCTCGCCGTCGGCGACGAGCCAGCTCACGACGGTGCCCTCCTCCATCGAGTCCGACAGACGGGGCATCTCGATCCGCGCCATCGTCATCGCGCGAGGGTCGCGCGGACCGCGTCCGCGATCCGCGTTGCGCTCGGCAGGTGGGCGTCTTCGAGCGGACCGGCGTAGGCGATCGGCACGTCGTCGCACGCCACGAGCGTCGGCGCGGCGTCGAGGCTCTCGAAGTCGTCGCGCATCAGCTGGGAGATCAGCGAGGCGCCCCAGCTCCCGCTCGGCGCCGCCTCCTGCACGACGACGAGACGGTTCGTCTTCGCGACGCTGGCAGCGACCGTCGGCACGTCCATCGGCGCGAGCGAGCGCAGGTCGATCAGCTCGACGCCGACGCCGTCGGCGGCCAGCTCGACCGCCGCCTGCTCGGCACGGTGGCGCATCAGCTGCGTCGCCACGACGGTCACGTCGGAGCCCTCGGAGACGACGTCCGCATCGCCGATCCCGACCGCCGTCGCTTCGTCCAGCTCGCCTCTCACGTTGAAGAGCGACTTGTGCTCGAAGACGAGCACCGGATCCGGGTCGGCGATCGCCGCCCGCAGGAGCGCATACGCGTCCGCGGGGGTCGACGGCGTGACGAGCTTCAGGCCCGCCACGTTGAGGAACCAGTTCTCGACGGCCTGCGAGTGCTGCGCGCCGAAGCCGCCGCCGGCGCCGTTGATCAGGCGGATGGTGACGGGCATCGTCACCTGGCCGCCCGTCATGTAGCGGAACTTCGCGAGCTGGTTGACGATCTGGTCGAAGCAGACGGCCGCGAAGTCGGCGAACATGATCTCGGCCACCGGGCGCAGGCCCTGCGCCGCCGCGCCGACCGCCGCGCCGACGATCGCCTGCTCGGAGATCGGCGTGTCGAGCACGCGTCTGTCGCCGAAGCGCTCGTGCAGGCCCTCGGTCAGCTTGAACACGCCGCCGGCGGCCGCGACGTCCTCTCCCAGCAGGAAGACGGTGTCGTCCTCGGCGAGCGCGTCGCCCAGTGCGCGAACGGTCGCTTCCCGGTAGGTCACGGTCTCGCTCATGCGTAGATGCCCTCCAACCGCGACTCCGGCGCGGGATCGGCCCAGCTGAGAGCGCGCGCGAGCGCGTCCTCGACGTCGCGCGTCGCCTGCTCGCGCAGCGCGTCGAGCGCGGGCTGCTCGACGCCGCGCCCCAGCAGCGCCCGCTCGGCGAGCAGCAGCGGATCGCGCTGCAGCCACTCCTCCAGCTCGCCCTCGGGCCGGTACGTCGCCGGGTCCGAGCGCGAGTGGCCCTTGTGCCGGTACGTCAGCGCCTCGATCAGGGTCGGCCCATCGCCCGCGCGGGCGCGGGCGACCGCTGAGCCGACGCAGGCATGCACGGCGGCGACGTCGTTGCCGTCGACCTGCTCGCCCGGCATGCCGTAGGCGGCGGCGCGATCGGCGAGCCGCTCGATCGGGGTCGTGCGCGCGAGCGGCGAGTACTCGCCGTAGAGGTTGTTCTCCAGCACGAAGAGGACCGGGAGCCGCCAGACGGCGGCGAGGTTGAGCGCCTCGTGGAAGGCGCCGATGTTCGTCGAGCCGTCGCCGAAGAAGCACGCCGTCACCGCGTCGGTTCCGCGATACGCCGCCGCGAACGCCGCGCCGACGGCGATCGGCAGGTGCGCGCCGACGATCGCGAACGAGCCGAGCGCGCCGACGCTCACGTCGGTCAGGTGCATCGAGCCGCCCTTGCCCGCGCACAGCCCGTCCGCCTTGCCGAGGATCTCGGCGAAGGCGCGGTCCAGCGGAGCACCCTTCGCCAGCACGGCGCCATGGCCGCGGTAGGTGCACAGCATCGTGTCCCCCGCCTTGTCGAGCGCGGAGCAGGCGCCGACGGCGACCGCCTCCTGGCCCTGGCAGAGGTGGGTGGAGCCGCGTACGAGCCCCTTCGCGAAGAGGCGATGCGTCTCGTCCTCGAACAGACGGATCTCGTGCATCGTGCGCAGCATCGCGAGCAGCCGATCCGTCGCGAGCGCGGCCCCGGCAGCAGGAGGTTGAGGTGATTGCCTGGTGGTCTTCATGCGTCGACCGAGCGTCCCAGCGGCGAGATGGCGTGTCCACGCGAGGCTCACCATTCGGCGATTGCCGCGTTTCCGGACGGCCGTCCCTCAGTCCATCACCAGCCCGCCGTTGACGTTGACGTGCGAGCCGGTGACGAAGCCGAGCCCCTCTGACGCGAGCATCACGATCACCGCCGCGACGTCCGCGGGCGTGCCGTTGCGCCCGACCAGCGTGAGGGTCGCGGCGATCTCGCGGTGCTCGGGGCGGAGGCGATCCGTCATCGGCGTCTCGATCAGCCCGGGAACGACGGAGTTGACCGTGACCCCCTTCGGACCGGCGTGCTTGGCGAGCGAGCGCGTCAGCCCCATCACCGCCGCCTTCGACGCGACGTAGGCCGGTCCGCCCGCACCGCCGCCCGTCTGCGCCGCCGAGGAGGCGAGCGTGACGATCCGGCCCCAGCCGTTCACGGCCATCGCGTCGATCGCGGCGTGCGCGCAGTGGTACGTGCCGGACAGGTTGACCGCCAGCGTGCGGTCCCACTCCTCGTCGCTGAGCCCGTCGACGCCCTGCGTCTCGTAGACGCCGGCGCTCGTGACGAGCACGTCCAGGCGGCCGAAGCGCTCGACGGCGGCGCTCACCGCGCGGCGAGCCTGTGCGGGCGCCGAGACGTCGACGACGACCTCGCCGACCGCGCCGGGGTGCGCACGCTCCAGCTCCGCCGCCGCCGTCCGCGGATCGAGGTCGGCGAGCATGACGCGGCAGCCCTCGGCGGCCAGCGCGCGCGCGGCGGCCAGCCCGATCCCGCTCGCGCCGCCGGTGACGAGCGCGACCTTCCCATCGAGTCCAGTGTCCATGGCGGCGAGTCTCGTCGCGGCGCCGGCCGCCGGCAAGACGGTCGTCAGGTGGTGACGCGCGCCTTTGAAGCGCCACCCGGACGGTCTACCGTCGCTGCCCTTTTCGACATGGGAGATGGCTGAGATGCGGGCACTGTCCTTCAACGCACCCGACGACGTGACGCTGGTCGAGACGCCGACGCCGGAGCCGGGCCCCGGCGAGGCACTCGTGCGCATCGAGGCGAGCGCGATCTGCGGCAGCGAGCTGCATGCGAGACCCGGCGAGAACCCGGGCCACGAGGCCGCGGGCGTGGTGGAGCAGGCGCCCGCCGGAAGCGGCTTCGCCGTCGGCGAGCGGGTCGGCATCAGCGCCGTGACCGGGTGCGGGAGCTGCTCGTGGTGCCGCAGCGGCGTCCAGCTCTACTGCACCGTCGACCGCCGCATGCACACCGCGATGCACGCCGATCGTGTCGCGGTCCCGGCGTCGGCGCTGCGACGGGTGCCGGAGGGGACGCCGGCGCGCGACGCGGTGCTGATCTCCGGGGACGCGCTCGGCGTGCCGGTGCGGGCGCTGCGCCGCGCGCCCTCGCATGCCGGCGAGCGCGTGCTCGTGCTCGGCGCCGGCCCGGTCGGTCTCGGCCACGTGCTCGTCCGCGCCCATGCCGGCGCCGAGGTGGTCGTGGTCGAACCGTCGGCGTACCGGCGCGAGCTGGCGCTCAGACTCGGCGCCACGACGGCGCTGGAGCCGGGCGAGGCGACCGGCGCGGCCCCCGCGCTGGCGATCGAGTGCACCGGCATCCCGGCGTGCATCCAGCAGGCGCTCGCGCTCGTCGAGCCCGGCGGCACGGTCCTGCAGTCCGGCATCTGCAGAAGCGTCGAGGTCTCGCCGACGGCGACGTTCGTCGCGCGCGAGGTCACGTACACCGGCGCCTGGTACTACGCCGACGAGGACTATCCGGAGATCGTGCGGCTGTACGAGCAGGGCCTGCCGGCCGAGCGGCTGATCACGCACGACTTCGGTGCGGAGGAGATCTCGGCGGCGTACCGCGCGTTCGTCTCCAAGGACTCGGGCAAGGTCGTGCTCGACTGGACGGCTTGAGGCCGTCGGGCGGTCCGCCGTGCGGGGGACCGCCCCATCGATCGGCTCGTCAGGCGCCGCTCGTCAGCGGGTTGCCGCCCTCGGCCTTCGTGACGAACCAGCCGCCGTCGACCGCGAGCGTCGCGCCGTTCACGTAGGCGGCCTGGTCGGGAGAGACCAGGAACGCGCACGCGGAGGCGACCTCGTCGGGGTCGGCGAGACGCCCGAGCGGCACGCCGCCCGCGAGCGCCGGCGGCGCCGGCGCCATCCATCCGGCGACCACGACGTTGACGGCGATCCCGCGCGGCCCGAGGTCGACCGCCGCGACCTCCGCGATCGTCGACAGGAACGCGCCCGCGACGGCCGTCAGGCCGGTCCGCTCGGCGGCCCGCAGCACCGGCGGGTCGACGACGACCACGACGCGGCCGGAGGCCTCGCGCTCGATCAGCGCGCGGGCGAGGTCGCGGACGGCGGCGAACGCCGTGCGGGCACGGCCGATCGTCTCCTCCCACGCGCGCTCATCGACGTCGAGCAGCGCGCTGCCGAGGTCGGGCGCGCCGATCCCGACGACGAGCGCGTCGGCGTCGCCGAGCCCGCCGGCCGGCTCGTGACCGGCGGACGACAGGCGCGCGTCGCAGGCCTGCGCGAGTGCCGGGTGCAGGGAGATCAGTCGGTAGCGCATCAGTACTTCCCCACGACGTAGCCGCCGTCGACGCGGAGGAACTCGCCGGTGACGTAGGCGGCGTCGTCGGAGCACAGGTACGCGACCGCCCTGCCCATCTCGATCGGCTGCGCCTCGCGGCCCGCGGGGATCTGCGCGAGCACAGCGCGCTCGACCTCCGGGTCGAGCGCGGGTCCGGCGCCGAGGTCGCTCTTGACCCAGCCGGGCCCGAGGTGGTTGACGGTGATGCCGCGCGGAGCCAGCTCGAGCGCGAGCGTCTCGGCGAGCGCTCGCAGCCCCTGCTTGGTCGCGCCGTAGATCGCGCCGCCCCTGAACGGCATCTGCACGTGCACCGAGGACGTGAAGACGATCCGCCCGCGCGTGCCGCTCGCGACCATCCGCCGCGCCGCGGCCTGGCCGACGTTGAACCCGCCGGTGAGGTTGACCGCGACGATCGCGTCGAAGTCGTCGTCGACGATCTCCTCCAACGGCGCCCAGCGCGTGATGCCGGCGTTGGAGCAGACCGCGTGCAGCGGGCCGAGGTCGCGCTCGATCGCGTCCAGCATCCGCTCGACGGCACCGCGGTCGGTCACGTCGGCGGGATAGAAGCGTGCGGTCGCGCCCTCCGCGGCGAGCCGGGCGATCAGCTCCGCCGCCTCCTCCTCGGCGGCGACGTCGTTGACCGCGACGACCGCCCCCTCGGCCGCGAGCGCCTCGACGATCCCGCGCCCGATCCCGCGCCGTCGCGCGGCGCCCGTCACGAGCGCGACCTTGCCGGCAAGCCGCATGCCTGTCCCCTCTCGTTCTGCTCGTCCGTTCACGACAGCACCCGCAGATGCCCGACGTTGACCTCGTCCCCGCGCGCGCCCGGCGGCCGCTCGCCCGCGACGACCACCCGCAGCACGTGCGGCCCGGGCGCGAGCCCGGTCCGGCACCAGAGCGAGGGCTGGAGGTCGGAGTGCCCCAGCTGCGTCACGCGCTCGACGAGCTCGCCGTCGAGGAAGACGTCGGCCCAGCCGGCGTGCACGGAGCGGTACCCGCACCAGAGGACGCCGGTCCCCTCGAAGGCGGCCGAGAACGACGCGCCCGGCACGGCGGAGACCGCGTACCTGCGCCGTCTCCTCAGCAGGTACTGCTCGCGGTCGACCTGCTCCCAGGCGTCCGCCGGCTCGTAGGCGAGCTGCGCGTGCGAGCGGCGGTCGCCGTCGTCGTCGAAGTGCATCGCGTAGGGGGCGCCCGGCTCCAGCTCGTAGTAGGGGACGAGCGCGACGACGCTCCCGTCCGCCGCGCGGCCCTCGAACGCCAGGCGCGCCGCGTCGGTCCGTCGCAGGCTGCTCGCGACCGCGGCGACATCGCCGAGCGAGAGCCGTCGCGACCGCTCGTCCTGCGGGGCGACGAGCACGACGGGGCCGTAGCGCAGCGCCACCGGACCGGCGTCGGTGGCGGGCTCGACCGGCAGCACGGCGAGCTCCATCGGCAGCGTCAGCTCGATCGCGTCGCCGTCCTCCCACGTGCGCTCGACGGTCGCCCAGCCGTCGCGCACGACGTGCTCGACCGGCTCGCCGTCGAGCGTCAGTCGCGGCTCGCCGGCCGTCCAGGCAGGAACGCGGAAGGCGATCGTCCCGCGCAGCGGCCGCTCGACGCGCACGTCGAAGGCGACACGCTCGTCGACGGGATAGGCCGTCCGCTGCGTGAGCCACAGCGTCGCGCCGTCGATCTCGCACGTGACCGACGACGGGAGGTAGAGGCAGACGTGGAGCGCGTCGGGCCCGGCGTAGTAGATCTGGTTGACGTACTCGGCCATGTTGATGCCGCTCGTCGTCGAGCAGCACGACCACTCGACGCCCCAGGTCTTCGTCGCGCGGTCGAGCCCGTAGTCGGCGAAGTACTGCGTCGCACGGCCGTCGGCGCGCGTCGGCGGCGCCGACCCAATGCCGTTGTAGACGTTCAGCTCCATCCAGTCGCCGAACTGCGCCTCGCCGGTCAGCTCGATCAGATGGCGGACGAGGCGCATCATCGCCCACGACGGGCACGCGACCTCCGCGTGACCCTCCTCCGAGTGCAGCACCTCGACGCGCTGACGCGGCTTCATGAACGCCTCCAGCGGACCGAACATCCCGGTCGCGAACGTCTGGCTCTCCCGCAGCAGCTCGTAGCCGGCCGTGAGGACGTCGAGGTATCTCGGATCGCCTGTCGTCTCGTAGACCGCCGCGGCGCTGTTGAGCGTGTTCGCGTGGCTGTGCGCCTGGTAGAAGTTGCGCGCCTCGTCGGCGCGCCGCATCAGCGCGCCGACGTCGCGCTCGAGCAGCGCGTCGTAGAACTCGTCGTAGCGATAGGCGTTCGCCAGCTCGCGATAGAGCGGATCCGACGTCACCGCGTAGGCGCGCAGCAGGTACTCCGGCAGCGTGTACCACTCGAGCGGTCCCATCCCGCTCCACGCGTACGGCTTCGAGCTGCCGCCATGGCGCTGCATCCAGCGGCTGACGCGCTCCAGCACCGGCAACGCGCGCTCGCTCCCGACGTACTCGTGGAGGTCGAGCAGCCCGCAGACGAGCTTGTCGTAGGAGTACTCGACGGTCCCGGCGAAGTGCGAGCTGAGGAAGCCGCCGTCCTCCTCGATCGTCTCCTCCCAGCCGTCCAGCAGCGCGAGCGCCTTCTCGGCGAAGCGGTGCTCGCCGGTCGCCGCGTAGAGGCGCGCGTAGAGCGTGAAGAACTGCCCGAGGTTGTTGAAGAGCCCTTCGCCGTACCAGCCCCGCAGCGGGATGCCGGGCGCCCACGACCCCTTGCGGATGCGGAACGGATACAGCAGCGCGTCGTTCGAGACGCCCGCGAACGTCGCGCACGCCTCCTCCAGCTGCCGGCGCTGCCGGCAGTCGCCGAGCTCGACGCCCTGGTAGTTCATCGCCGTCAGGATCTTGCGACCGCTGGAAGCGCTCGTCGCCGAGTCGCGCACGCCAACCTCCGGTGGGGGACGCTGCGAGTCTGCGCCGCCCGGTCGCACCGCTCAACAGCGTCGTCAGGTCGTGATGCGCGACACGGGAAGTGTCACCTCCTGACGCTCCCGTTGACTGCCTCCGCGCCGCCGCGAGACTGCGCGCGTCGTCTCACGAGAGACGCGCGCCACGAGGAGAGGAACCCCATCATGGGTGAAGATCGTCGCTTCGATCGCAGGACCGTGCTCACGGGAACGCTCGCCGCCGCGGGCGGCGCGGCGCTCGCG
The DNA here is from genome assembly GCF_000025265.1 of Conexibacter woesei DSM 14684. GTDB lineage: Bacteria > Actinomycetota > Thermoleophilia > Solirubrobacterales > Solirubrobacteraceae > Conexibacter > Conexibacter woesei. The sequence goes on along the minus strand of NC_013739.1, from coordinate 2,039,991 downwards.
GGCGCACTCCCCGGGTCGGCCGCCGCCGGCCGCGGGCCTGAGCCGCACCCCAGACCGGGCCGGTGCCGGACGTCCGGCCTGCGGGGCCGCGGCATCGCATACGACACGGGCTTCGTCAACGGCCCCAACACGACCCACGATCCGTTCGACCCGCAGATCGTCAAGCGCGAGATGCAGCTGATCCGGCACGAGCTCAACTGCAGCGCCGTGCGCGTCTGGGGCGGCATCCAGGACCGCCTCGAGATCGCCGCCAGGCACGCCGCGGACGCCGGGCTCGAGGTCTGGTACGGCCCGTTCACGACCGACCTCACGGCGGAGCAGATGCTCGACTTCCTCGCGGACGCGGCGGACCGCTGCGAGCGGCTGCGGCGCCGGGGCAACAGCGTCGTGCTCGTGCTGGGCGCGGAGTTGAGCCTGTTCCAGAAGGGCTTCCTCCCCGGCGAGACGTGGCAGGAGCGGGTCGCGGTCCTGACGCCGACCAACCCTCAGCTGCCCCAGCTGATCGCCGAGCTGCCGGGCAAGATGAACGCGTTCTTCGCGCAGGCGGTGGCGCTCGTGCGCGCACGCTTCCGCGGGCCGATCAGCTACGCGTCGCTCGCCTTCGAGCGGATCGACTGGACGCCGTTCGACTATGTCGGCCACGACTTCTACCCGAACCTGGTCGACGGCGAGTACGCCGGCGCGACCGCCGCGATCGCGTCCCTCCAGTCGCACGGGAAGCCGGTCGTGATCATGGAGACGGGCTGTCCCGCCTACGACGGCGCCGCGGCCAGAGCCGGCCACGCCAGCGACGCCATCGTCGTCTGGGACCACGCGACCGGACGGCCCGCCGGCATCAGAGGCGATCCCGTCCGCGACGAGGCCGAGCAGTCGGAGTACCTGATCGGGCTGCTCGAACTGCTCGACAGAGAGGGTGTCGACAGCGCGTTCGTCTACACGCTCGCCTCCTACCACTTCCGTGGGGAGTTCGACATCGCCTCCCTCGGCATCGCGCGGGTGCTGCCGGAAGGCAGCTGGGGCGAGACGTATCGGGGCGTGCCGTGGGAGCCCAAGCAGGCGTTCCGCGACCTCGCCGACCACTACGACCGGGTGCGTGGCCGCAGAAGACGCTAGACCGACCAGCCGCTGACGGCGGCCGCCTCGACGCGGTCCCATTCCAGCCGCACGTCGACGCCCGGCGTCTGGTCGACGGTCAACCAGGCGCCGTGCAGCTGCGGCGCGGGCCCCTCGTAGAGCTCGTCGATGCGGTCGCCGGTGTCCACGGGCGCGGCAACCTCCATCAGCTCGACCGCGTCGAAGGCCGCCGCGAGCTGCGTGCCGACGAGCACCGCGCCGTGCGGCAGCGCGGGCTTGCCGGCGGCCGCCGCCATCCGGATGCCCGCCACCGCGTCCTCGACGCCCCCGCAGGTCGAGGGGTCGACGCGCAGCAGGTCCGCCCCCTCCAGCAGGTCCGCGAACATGACCGGGTCGGTGACGTCCTCGCCGGCGGCCAACGGCGTCTCGAGCTGCCCGGCGAGCGCCCGCAGGTCGCGCCAGTGCAGCGGCGGGAAGGGATCCTCGATGAACGCGAGCTCGAGCTCCTCCAGCGGCCGGCAGACCGCGAGCGCCTCGTCGAGGCTCGCCAGCGAGAAGTGGAAGTCGAGCGAGAGCAGCACGTCGCTGCCGACGGTCTCGCGGCAGCGGCTGAGGAACCGGTGCATCCACGCCGGCTCGCGCGCGCCCAGCATCAGCTTGAGGTGGCGGAAGCCCTGCGCCTTCAGCTGGACGAGCTCGTCGACGATCGCGTCCTCGCCCCGCACGTCGATCAGGTATCCGGAGACGGCGAGCGCCTCGACCCGCTCGCGCCCGGCGCCGCCCAGCAGGCGATGCAGCGGCGCGTCCACGGCCCGCGCGACGAGGTCCCACAGCGCGAGGTCGGCGATGCTGTGGGCGCGCGACAGCGCGGCCTGGCCGGGGACGTTCGAGCGGCGCAGGTCGCGTACGAGCGTTCTGGCGGAGAGCGGGTCCGCGCCGACGAGCCGCTCGGCGACCGGGCGCAGCGCCTCCAGCAGCGGGGTGCCGCGGGTCATCGCGCGGGCGTCGCCGACGACGCCTGCGTCGGTGCGCAGGCGCAGGAGGACGTACTCGCGCTCGGTGTAGAGCGCCGGGCCGAATCGCACCGGGTGCCGGAGCGGGAACGTGACGCGCGCGGCGTCGATGCCGACGATGCGCAGGTCGCCTGCGGCGGAGAGGTCGGTCATCGCTCTACGCCCACCCGGCGCCGGGCACCTCGACGGCGCACGCCAGCAGGCGGCCGAGCCGGTCCTCGCCGGGCTTCAGCGTCCCCAGCCGCGCGTTCGCGCAGACGTAGAGCGTGCGCCGGTTCGCTCCGCCCAGGGCGACGGCGTACGAGCCCAGCTCGCCCGTCGGGACGCGGTCGAGGATCGCGCCGCCCTCGGCGACGCGCAGGACAGCGTCGCCGACCGGGTCGGCCACCCACACGGCTCCCTCGGCGTCGAGCGCGATGCCGTCGGGCACGGTCGCACCTGCCGACAGCACGTGCTCGTAGACGCGCTCGGGCCGCTCCGGGAGCGGGATCGGATCGCCGAACGTCGCCCACGCGCGGCGGTTGGAGAGACCGCCGTCGGAGTCGACGTCGAAGGCCGTCAGCCGCAGCGCGTACGTCTCGGCGACGATCAGCGTGCGGCCGTCGGGGGTGATCACCGTGCCGTTCGGGAACGAGAGGTCCTCGGCCGCGACGACCGCCGTCCCGTCGGGGTCGACGCGCACGAGCACGGTCGGCGCGAACGGCTCGCCGCCGACCAGGTCGGAGCCGAAGTTGCCGACGTACGCGCGCCCGCCCGGGCCGACGACCATGTCGTTCAGCGGGCCGGGAACCAGCTCGCCGAGCTGCGCCCACGCGTGCAGCTCGCCGCCGGCCAGCCGGAGCAGCCGGCGGTCGTTCATCGACACGACCAGGTGCTCGCCGGCGGGCGTCCAGCCCATGCCCGACGGCTGTCCCGGCACCTCCGCGAGGAGCCGAAGCCCGTCGTCCTCCAGCACGTGGACGCGGCCGAGCAGGTGGTCGCAGAGGTAGAGCCGGCCGTCGTGCCAGCGGGGGTTCTCGGGGAAGGCCATCCCGTCGGCCAGGACGCGGACGTCGCGCTCCCGGGGCGCGTTCGCCGGCGTCGTGCTGTCAAGCGAGTCCATCGTCCCAGCGTCGCCGCTGCGCGGGCGGCGCTCAAGACGGTCGTCAGGTGGTGACGCGCGGCATGACAACGCCGGCGCGGCCGCGTTGGGTGAGGCGATGACCACGATCCCCCTCTCCTGTGGAGACCACACCTTCCGCCTGCTCTCGCTCGAACAGGCCGCCCGGCTGATCGCGATGCTCGACCTGCAGGGCATGGACGTCGCCGCGTCCGGCGGCGGTGACGCGCACGTCCGGCCGGAGGACGTGCGCACCGACGTCGCCGGCTGGGCGATGACGGTGCGCAGGTGCCTCAGCGCGGCCGGTCTGCGGCCGGCGGACGTCTTCCTGATCCCGTGGACCGACTTCGAGACGCTCGCCCCCAACAGCCCGGACCCGGACGTCCGCGCCGAGTCGCGCGCGCTGTTCGGCGAGATGGCCGACTTCGCCGCCCGGATCGGGGCGCCCGGCATCACCACGCTGCCCGGCCTGCACTGGCCGGACGAGTCGCATCGGGACTCGCTGCACCGTGCCGCGGAGGAGCTCACCTGGCGCGCCCAGCGTGCCGCCGCCGTCGAACTGCGGTTCTCGATCGAGGCCCACGTCGGATCGGTCTGCGCGACGCCCGAGGCCGCGCTCGATCTGCTCGCGCTCGCCTCAGGCGTCGAGCTGACGCTCGACTACTCGCACTTCGTCGCGCAGGGCGTCGAGCCCGAGCGCGTCCACCGGCTGCTCGGCCACGCCCGCCACGTGCACGTGCGCGGCACCCGCCCCGACCGCCTCCAGTGCGGGCTGCAGCACAGCACGGTCGACTACGGCGACGTCGCGCGGCGGCTGTGCGCCGGCGGCTACGAGGGCTCGATCGCGATCGAGTACCTGTGGGCCGACTGGCAGCACATGAACGAGTGCGACACCGTCTCGGAGACGATCGTGCTGCGCGACCTGCTGCGCGCGCAGATGGGCTGACGGCACGGCCTACGCGTCCCCGTCGCGCAGCTCCTGCCAGCGCAGGCACGCCACGAGCGAGCCCTCCGGCGTCGCCTCCAGCGGAGGGCGCCGGGTGGTGCACGCGTCGATCGCGTGCGGGCAGCGCGCCGCGAACGGGCAGGCCTCGGCGGGCACGACCGTCGAGGCGCTGCCCTGCCGCACGGCCGCCGCACGCCGCCGGCGCTGGCGCTCGGGGTCGGGCACCGGGGCGGCGTCGAGCAGCGCCCGCGTGTACGGATGCGCCGGGCGCTCGAACAGCGTCGCCGCGTCGCCCTGCTCCATCACGCGCCCGCGGTAGAGCACGACGATGCGCCGCGAGAGGTGGCGCACGACCGCGAGGTCGTGAGCGACGAACAGGTAGCCGAGCCCCAGCTCGGCCTGCAGCTCGCGCAGCAGGTTGAGCACCTGCGCCTGGACCGACAGGTCCAGCGCGCTGACGGGCTCGTCGCAGATCACCAGCCGCGGTCGCGCCATCAGCGCACGCGCGATCGCGATCCGCTGACGCTGCCCGCCGGAGAACTGCAGCGGATAGCGCCGCTCGGCGTCGGCGCCGAGTCCGACGCGATCGAGCATCGACCGCACCCGTTCCGACACGCCAGCGGGCGTCAGGTGCTTGTCGGCCCACAGGCTCTCGCGCAGCGTCTGGCCGATCGTGCGCGTCGGGTTGAGCGAGCTGTAGGGATCCTGGAAGACGACCTGCAGGTCGGCGCTCAGCTCCCGTCGCTGGCGGTGCCCGGCGTGCGTGATGTCGCTCCCGCCGAAGTCGATCGCGCCGTCCGCGACCGGCACGAGGCCGAGCACGGCGCGGCCGATCGTCGTCTTGCCGGAGCCCGACTCGCCGACGAGGCCGACTGTCTCGCCTGCCGCCACCGACAGGTCGACCCCGTCGACGGCGCGCAACGGCGGACGGTGCGATCCGACGTCGAACTCGACGGCCAAGCCGCGCACGTCCAGCAGCGGGGCGCTCCCGCGGTTCGTCGCGACGGATGCAGTCATGCCGCGGCTCCTTCCTGCGCGGCGGCGAGCCGCTGATGGTGGATGCAGCGCGACCAGCGCCCGGGTGCCGGCTGCTCGAGCGGGATCGGGTGGGCGCGGCACGCGTCGGTCGCCAGCGGGCAGCGAGGATGGAAGTGACATCCCGCAGGCCACTGGCCGGGCTTCGGAACGGCCCCGGAGATGACCGGCAGCAGCTCCTGGTCGACCGCGGCGTGCGGGTTGGAGTCGAGCAGCGCCTTGGTGTAGGGATGCCGGGCCGCGTGGAACAACGCGGTGACCTCCCCCTCCTCGACGACCTGGCCGGCGTACATGACGACCGCGCGGTCGCACATGTCGGCCACCACGCCCCAGTCGTGGGTCACGAACATGATCGCCATGCCGCGCTCCGCCTGCAGCCGGCGGAGCAGCTCCAGGATCTCGGCCTGCACCGTGACGTCGAGCGCCGTCGTCGGCTCGTCGGCGATCAGCAGCTTCGGCTCGCCGGCGAGCGCCCGGGCGATCGCGACGCGCTGCGCCATGCCGCCCGACAGCTCGTGGGGATAGCGGCGGAACACCGACTCGGGATCTGGCAGCTGCACCTCGCGCAGCAGGTCGAGCGCCCGCTCCCGCGCGGCGCGCCGCGCAAGGCCACGGTGGCGCCGCACGACCTCGGTCAGCTGCCAGCCGACGCGGTACGCGGGGTTGAGAGCGACCATCGGCTCCTGCGAGATCAAGCCGATCCCCTTGCCGCGGATCTCGCGCATCCCGCGCTCCGTCGCCAGGGCGAGGTCCGCGCCGTCGAACACGACGCGCCCGCGCTCGATCCGCCCCATCCCGGGCAGCAGGCCGATGATCGCCGTCGCGGTGACCGTCTTGCCGGAGCCCGACTCGCCGACGACGCCGACGGTCTCGCCGGCTCCGATCGCGAGCCACACGTCCTCGACGACCTTGCGGGCACCGGCGGGCGTGTCGAACGCGACGGTGAGCCCCTCGATCGACAGCAGCGCCTCAGGCGCGGGCCGCGGCACCGGCCGCCCCGCCGGCGCGGGCTGGTCGAGCGCCGCCGCGCCGGCGGACCGGCGCGTCGCGGATCGCCGCCGGCGCGGGCGCCGCGCCGACGGCGCCCACCGCTCGGTGCCCGCGTCCCGCACGAGGTCCCCGAGCAGGCCGAGGGCGAGGACGGTGAACGCGATCGCCAAGCCGGGCGGCCAGATCAGCCAGGGCTCCTCGGTGATCGCCTGGAAGCCGTCGGCGACCATCCCGCCCCAGCTCGGCGCCGGCTCGGCGACGACGAGCCCGAGGAAGGCGAGGCCGGTCTGCACCAGCAGCGCGGAGGCCGCCACGAGCGACACCTGCACGACGACGGGGCCGGCGACGCGCGGCAGCACGTGGCGGCTGATGATGTACGTGCGCGAGAGCCCGGCGACCTGCGCCGCGGCGATGTACAGCTCCTCGCGCACGGGCAGCGTCGCCGAGCGCGTCACGCGCATCAGTCCCGGAGCGGCGATCACGCCGAGCGTCAGCATCGCCGCCGTCATGCTCTGCGGGAACAGCGCCAGGACCACGAGGATCATCACGATCGCTGGCATCGCGAAGGTCACGTCGGCCAGCCACGTCACGACGCGGTCGGTGCGACCGCCGAAGTAGCCGGCGAGCAGGCCGAGCGGCACGCCCAGCGCGACGACCACGACGACGGCCTGCGCGACGCCGAGCAGCGTCACGCGGGTCCCGACCAGCAGCCGTTCGAGCACGTCGCGTCCGAGCGAGTCGGTGCCGAGCAGGTGAGCGCCGGTCGGTCCCTGCCGGATCGCGGCGAGGTCTCCCGAGCGGGTGCCGGCGACGCCGGGCAGCACGATCGGCGCGACGATCGCGACGACGATCAGGGCGCCGAGATACGCGAGGCACGCGACGGCGAGCGGGTGACCGAGCAGGTGCCGGTAGAACCCGCGCGGCTGGAAGTCGTCGCTCATCGCGTCCGCACCTTCGGGTTGACCAGCGTGTAGCAGACGTCGACGAGCAGGTTGATCGCGATCACGACGATCGTGAAGCAGACGACGATGCCCTGCAGCATCGGAGCGTCGTGGCGGGTCGTGGACGTCACCGCGAGCTCGCCCAGGCCGGGCATGCCGAACACGATCTCGACGGCGACGGTGCCGCCCAGCAACGTCACCGCGAGCAGGCCGACCATCGTGAGGATCCGCATCGCGGCGTTCTTGAGCGCGTGACGCAGCACGATCGACGTCTGCGAGACGCCGGACGCGCGCGCCATCCGCACGTAGTCGCTCGCCAGCGCCTCCAGCATCGCCTCGCGCGTCTGCTTGGCGATGACCGAGACGCCGAACGCCGACAGCGCGGTGACCGGCAGCACCAGCGACCGCAGCCACTCGCCGGGCGACTCGTCGAAGGGCACGTACCCGAATGTCGGGAACCAGCCGAGGCCGACGGCGAACCACGACAGCAGCAGCGCCCCGATCCAGAACGGCGGGAACGCGAGCCCGAGCAGCGCGAAGGCGTCGACGGCGCGGCCGACGACGCCGCCGCGCACGGCGCTCGCCACGCCCAGCGCCACGCCGGCGACCAGGCTGACGAGCAGCGTGCCGATCGTCAGCGACAGCGTGACGGGCAGGCGGCGGCCGATCGTCTCGGTCACCGGCACGGCGTCGAACAGCGACGTGCCGAGGTCGCCGGTGACGGCATGGCGCAGCCACTCCCAGTACTGCTGGTAGACGGGCACGTCGACGCCGAGCGCCTGTCGCAGCGCCGCGTAGCTCTCCGGCGTCGCCTGCGGGCCGAGGATCTGACGCGCTGGATCCCCTGGGATCAGCGACGCCAGCACGAACGTCAGCGCCGACACGACGAACAGGAGGACCGCGCTCGACAGCAGTCGCCGTCCCACGAAGCGCGCGGTCGGCGCGTGCAGGAGCGCGGCCCCGACCCGGTGCGCCACCGCACCGGGTCGGGCCTGCTCGGAGGCCAGCGTCGTCGTCACCTCGCGGGCTCCCACTGCAGCAGCGCCGGCGACACGCCGAACGCGGGGGTCGCGACGACGCCCTCGATGTCGTCGCGGGCGTAGAGCAGGACCGGCGTCGTGAAGATGTTCAGCATCGACGCCTGCTCGACGGTGCGCCGCGAGAACTCCTTCCAGATCTCCGGCATCTCCTCCTTGGGCGCGACGGACGCGCGCGCCGCGATCTCGTCCAGCTCGGGGTCGGGGATGACGCCGAACCCTTCGCCGAAGAAGTCCAGGAAGGTGGCCGTCGGCACGCTGCCGACCGCGAACTGCCAGGCGTCGAACGCGCCCGACAAGCCCTTCTCCAGATGCTCGGAGGCGGACGTCGCCTTGGTGACCTGGAACGTGACGCCGACTCTGCTCATGTAGTCGGCGACGATCTGGACCATTCGGTCGCCGAGGTTGCCGTAGTAGCCCTGGTCGACCACCTTCAGCGTCAGCCCGTCCCCGTATCCGGCCGCCTCGAGCAGCCGCTTCGCCTTCTCCGGGTCGTACTCGTAGTAGTCCTGGTACTCGGGGTCGAAGCCGTCGGTCGTGACCCACTCGGAGGTCGGCTCGCCGTACTTGCCCAGCATCGCCTGGGTGATCGCCTCGCGATCGATCGCGTAGTTGAGGGCCTGACGGACGCGCACGTCGCGCAGCGGCTCGGAGTGCTTGGTCAGCAGCAGGATCGGATCCCAGCCGCCCTGTCCCCAGTGGACCTTCAGTCCGGGGACTCTCTCGGCCGTGCCGACGGTCGAGAAGTCGCCCTGGGAGGCGTCGAGCTCGCCCGCCTGCAGCGCCTTGACCATCGTCGAGGGATCGGTGATCACCTTCACGACGATCTTGTCCCACTTGACCTTCGACTGGTCGTAGTAGCGGTCGTTGGGCGTGAACGTGTAGTGGTCGCCCGCGACGCTCTCGCCGGGGTCCATCACGTACGGGCCGACGCCCATCATGTCCTGCGCCAGCAGCTTGGGGTCGTCGACCCCTCTGGGGCTGGAGACGAAGCCCCAGTTGTTGCCGCCGGCGAGGAAGTACTCGATGTTGGGGCTCGGCACTCTGAAGTTCAGCCGTACCGTGTATCTGCCGGGCGTCTCGATCGATCTGAGCGCGACGAGACCGACCCACGGCCCGCCGGCTCTGGAGAAGTACTCCAGCCACTTCTTCACTGCCGCGGCGTCCAGCGGCGTGCCGTCGGAGAAGCTCGCGTCCTCGCGCAGCGTGAACTCGTACGCGGTGTTGCCTCTGCCGGCGAAGCCGAACTCCGTGGCGAGGCCGGGCCCGTACTGGCCGGTCTCGGGATCCTTCTCGAGGATCGTCTCCGTCGTCAGGTAGCGGATGTTGGTCGCGCCGGTGACGGAGTCTCTCGCCGGGTTGTACGTGTCGAGCTTCGACGTCACCCCGTAGCGCAGCACCTTCTCCCCGGAACGCGACGACGACGTCGAGGACGACGAGCCGTCTCCGCAGCCCGCCACCGTGACGAGCAGCGCCATCGCACCCACCAGCAGCCAGAGACGGGGTCGCCTCCGGGGGCGTCTGCCCCGCGTCTGCGAACGCCGCGACTCGGACCGGGCCGCGGTCCACCAACTGTCAGACATGTCTCTCCTCCGGTCGAACCGGCAGGAGCTTCCGCCCACGCAGATTCCGTCGCAAGACGGTCGTCAGGTGGTGACGTTTCACCCGTGAGCGATCGCTGACGGTGACGCAGCATCTGACACGCCATCAGATAGTGACAATAAAATTGCCGATCCGGCACGTTTGCTGTTAGCCTCGTGGCGATGGTTGGAGAGCAAGAGACCCGGCGCCCCATCGAGCGCCCGCGCGTCCAGTCGGTCGCTCGCGCGATCCAGATGGTGGACCTCGTCGCGCGCAGCGAGGAGGGGCTCAGCGCGATGGAGATCAGCGGCCAGACCGGCGTCAACCGCTCCGCGACGTACCACCTCCTGCACACGCTGACGCAGACCGGCGTGCTCGCGCGCGACGGTCGCCGGTACCTGATGGGTCCGCGCGCCGGCGTCTTCGCCGCCGGCGTCACGCGGCACCGCTCGCCGCGCGAGCAGGTCACCGCGAGCGCGCGCTCGCTCGCCGCAGCGATACGCGAGTCGGTCGTCGTCACGACGGAGACCTCGCCCGGCATCACCGTCCTCGGCCGCGCCGGCGGGGTGATGATCGCGAGAGAGCTGCAGCGCGGCTTCCGCGGCTCCGCGCACGCGCGCGCCTCGGGGAAGCTGCTGCTCGCGCTCGGGCCCAGACAGGGCGTGCAGCGCTTCCTCGACACGCATCCCCTGCAGGCGCGGACCGCGAACACGATCGTCGAGCGAGCACGGTTCGAGCGCGAGCTGGACGAGATCCGCGAACGCGGCTACGCGATCGACAACGAGGAGTTCCTGCCCGGCGTCTGCTGCATGGCGGGCGCGCTGCAGACCGGTCGCGGGGCGGTCGCGCTGTCGATCGTCGCGCCCGCCGACCGCTTCCGGGCACAGCGCGAGACGTTCGCCGCCGAGCTCGCGCGCGTGGCGCAGACCAGCAGCGTGCCGGCGCTGACGCTCGTCTGACGCACACCCGCGATCATGCCGATGCGGCAAGTTTCGCCGCGCGGGGTGCTACGGTCCGCGCCGATGTCCGCCGACCCCCCCACCGAACCCGGGCTGCGCGAGCGCAAGAAGCGCGCGACGCGCACCGCCCTGAGCCACGCCACGATCCGACTCGGGATCGAGCGCGGGTGGAGCAACGTGACGGTCGAGGAGATCGCCACCGCAGCCGGCGTCTCCGAACGCACCTTCCGCAACTACTTCCCCGGCAAAGCGGCCGCCGTCACCGCACTGCACCTCGATCGCATGATCGAGATCGCCGACGACCTGCGCACGCGTCCGGCGAGCGAACCGTTCTGGCACGCCGTCACCGACGTGCTCGTCAAACACTTCGTCCCGCCGCCGGGCACCACCACCGACCATCCCGCACGCGACCGACAGGGCGCCGCCGGCATGCGACTCCTGCTCGACGAGCCGGCGCTGCGAGGCGAGATGGCCAAGGCCAACGCGACGGCCCAGGCCGCGCTGGCAGCGGCGATCGCCGAACGCACCGGCACCGACGCCGCCCACGACGTCTACCCGAGCACGGCAGCCGCCGTGATCGGCGCCGCCAGCGCAGTCGCCGTCGAACACGCACTGCGCTTCGACCCACCCGCACCGCTCGAACCGATCCTGCGCGACGTGCTCGCCCAGATCGCAGCGGGCCTGCCGGCCCCCCACCCAGGCGCGAGAGACCTCGACCGGTCCGCCGGGCGCGGGTCGTCGACGGGTTGCGGCACCGTGCCGGCAGCGTAGCCTTGAGGCACGATGAGCTGGAGCGAGGCGTACGCCTCCCTCTCCCACGCCGACACGGCGCGCGCCGCACCCCTGCCCGCGGACGAGCTCGAGCGGCTCGCGACGGCGGCCTACATGGTCGGCCACGCCGAGGCCCATCTCCACGCGCTGGAGCGCGCCCATCAAGCGCACTCCGACGCCGGCGCTCCGCTGCGCGCCGTCCGCTGCGCGATCTGGCTCGGCATCTTCCTCGCGCTCCGTGGCGAACAGGCGCGCGCGACGGGCTGGCTGAGCCGCGCGCGACGGATGCTCGCCCACCAGCCGGCCGACTGCGTCGAGCGCGGCTACCTGCTGCTGCCCGTCGTGATCCGCCACGCGGCGGCGGGCGAGGACGCGGCAGCGCACGCGGCGGCCGCCGACGCCGCCGCGACCGCCGAGCGCTCCGGAGACGCGGACCTGCTCGCGCTCGCCGTCCACGAGCAGGGGCTCGCCCTCGCGCGGCAGGGTCACGTCGAGCAGGGACTCGGCCTGCTCGACGAGGCGATGGTCGCGGTCACCGCGGGCGAGCTGTCGCCGATCGTCACGGGGCTCCTCTACTGCAGCGTGATCGACGGCTGCCACGAGCTGTACGCGCTGCGCCGCGCGCAGGAGTGGACGACTGCGCTGACGTGCTGGTGCGAGCAGCAGCCGGACATGGTCGCGTTCACAGGCCTCTGCCTCGTGCACCGTGCCGAGCTGATGCAACTGCACGGTGCGTGGCGCGACGCGCTCGACGAGGCGCGGCGGGCGCGCGGGCGCTTCACGCGCACCGGCGACGGGGGCGCCGCCGCCCGCGCCCGCTACCGCGAGGGCGAGGTGCACCGCCTGCGCGGCGAGCTGGCGGCGGCCGAGCGCGCCTTTCGCGACGCGCACCTCGGCGGCGCCGAGCCGCTTCCCGGCCTCGCGCTGCTGCGGCTCGCGCAGGGCGACGGGCCCGCCGCGGCGGCGACGATCCGCCGCGCGCTCGGCGAGACGACCGCCCCGCTGCAGCGGGCGCGACTGCTGCCCGCGTCGGTGGAGATCGCGCTGGCGATCGGCGACAAGAAGACCGCGCGCGACGCCTGCGCCGAGTTGGAGCGGATCGCCGCCGACCACGGCGGGGGCGGCCTGTTGCACGCGCTCGTCGCGCACGCACACGGCGCCGTCGGGCTGGACCGCGGCGACGCGACCGTCGCCTTGCGCGCGTTGCGTGAGGCCCGCGAGGCGTGGCGGCTGCTGGAGGCACCGTACGAGGGCGCGCGGACCAGCCTCCTGCTCGCGCTCGCCTGCCGCGCGCTGGGCGACGAGGCCACCGCCGCGCTGGAGCTGGACGCGGCGTGCGCGACCTTCGCCCGGCTCGGCGCGACGCCCGATCTGGCCCGCGCCGAGCGGGTCGCGGGGCGACCGGCCGGCATCGCCGCCGGGGACCTCCACGGCCTCTCGCCGCGCGAGCTGCAGGTCCTGCGGCTCGTCGCCGCCGGCACCACCAACCGGGCGATCGCCGCCGAGCTGGTGCTCAGCGAGCGGACGGTCGACCGTCACGTCAGCAACATCCTCGCCAAGTTGCGCCTCCCCTCCCGCACCGCCGCGACCGCCTACGCGTACGAAAACGAGCTGGTGTGAGCGATGGGTGGGATCACCCAGCCGGCGGCCCGTTCCCGGTTGGGTGGATCGGCCGATGCGGTCGCCGTCACGCGCTCGTAGCGTGAGTGGCGCGAACCGATTCAGGAGCCTGCCCGACCTGACGAGGAGGAGCTGATGAGCCGCCTGCTGGAGAGCCGACAGACCGCCGTCGACGAGCTGCGCGAGCGGCTGCGGGGCAGCGTGATGACCCCGCACGATGCCGGCTTCGAGGCGGCGACCCGCCTCTGGAACGGCATGGTCGACGCGACCCCGGCGCTCGTCGTGCAGCCGACCGGCACGGCCGACGTGGTCGAGGCGATCGACTTCGCCCGTGCGCACGGGCTGCCGGTCGGGGTGCGCGGCGGCGGCCACAACATCGCCGGCACGGCGCTCGCCGACGGCGGCCTCACGCTCGACATGTCGCGGCTGCGCGGGGTTCTCGTCGCGCCCGAGGCGCGCACCGCGACCGCGCAGGCGGGTTGCCTGCTGGGCGACCTCGACCGCGAGAGCCAGCTGCACGGCCTCGCAACGCCGCTCGGCTTCATCTCCGAGGTCGGCGTCGCGGGCCTGACGCTCGGCGGCGGGCTCGGCTACCTGACGCGCCGCTTCGGCTGGACGGTCGACAACCTGCTGGAGGTCGAGCTGGTGACAGCAGACGGCGCGGTCCGCCGTGCCAGCCGCGACGAGCACGCCGACCTCTTCTGGGCGCTCCGCGGCGCCGGAGCGAACCTCGGCGTCGTCACGTCGTTCACCTTCCGCCTCCACCCCGTCGGCCCGACCGTCCACGGCGGCCTGATCGCCTGGCCGTTCGAGCGCGCGGAGGAGATCCTGCGCGCCTACCGCGCGCTGACCGTCGCGTCGCCTCCCGAGCTGACCTCGTTCCTGATGCTGATGCGCGCCCCGGCGGCACCGTTCGTGCCCGCGGGCTGGCATGGCGAGCGCGTCTGCGCAATGACAGTCTGCTTCAGCGGCGACCCGCGCGAGGCCGAGGAGGCGCTCGCGCCGCTGCGCGCGCTCGGCGATCCGGTCGTCGACCTGCTGCGCGAGCAGCCGTACACGGAGCTGCAGTCCTCCCTCGACGAGACCGAGCCGAAGGGGCTCCACTACTACTGGAAGACCGACTACGCGGCCGAGCTGAGCGACGAGCTGCTGAGGACTCTGCGCGAGCTGTTCGCCGCCTGCCCGATCCCCGACGCGGAGCTGGGAATCCTGCAGCTCGGGGGCGCGCTGCGGGAGCACGCCGACGCCGACGGCGCGGTCGGCAACCGCGACGCGCGCTACGCGATCGGCGCGCTCGGGATGTGGGGTCCGGACGAGCCGGCGGCCGACGCGCACCGGCGCTGGATCCGCGCAGCGTGGGAGCGATTCCGCCCCTTCACGACCGGCGCCACGTACATCAACTTCCAGACCGCTGACGAGGGCCCGGACCGCATCCGCGCCTCCTACGGGCGCAACTTCGACCGCCTCGTCGAGATCAAGCGGGCCTACGACCCGGAGAACCTGTTCCGCTCCAACCGCAACCTGATCGCGAGCGTCGCGGACGCATCCCGTTCGGGCAAGGGCTAGCGGGTTCTGCGCTCTGCACTCTGCTCTGAGACGAGCAGGTTGTGCACGAGCTGCACCGCGATCGATCCCTCGCCGACCGCCGACGCGACGCGCTTCACCGAGCCGTGCCGGACGTCACCCGCCGCGAGCACCCCTGGCATGCTCGTCTCCAGCGATGACGGCGAGCGCTCGAGCGGCCAACCGTCATCGCTGGGAACGTCCCCACCCGTGTAGAGGAACCCGTAGCGGTCTCGTGCGATGTAGTGGGGCAGCCAGTCGGTGTGCGGGCGCGCCCCGATCAGCACGAAGAGCGCGTCGGCGGCGATCGCCTCCTCGTCGCCGGCGGCGGCATCGCGGAGCACGAGCTCCCGCAGATGGCCGTCGCCTCCTCCGCCGACGACGGTCGTGCTGGTGCGCACGTCGATGCTCGGCGTGGCCCTGATCTCTTGGACGAGGTAGTGCGACATCCCGGCCTCGAGCGACGGGCCGCGCACGATCAGCGTGACGCTACGCGCGTAGCGCGCGAGGTACAGGACGGCCTGTCCCGCCGAGTTTCCGCCACCCGCGACGAAGACGTCCGCTCCGCTGAGCGCGTGGGCCTCCGCGGCCGGGCCGCCGTAGAAGACGCCGGCGCCGGTCAATGCTTCGAGCGCGGGAACGCCCAGGCGGCGGTAGCTGGCGCCGGTGGCGAGGATCACCACGGCGGCGTTGACGCGCCGGTCCTCCGTGAGCGAGAGGGTGAGCTGCTCCCCCGAGCGACTGAGCGCAGTCGCCCGGTGCAAGAACACGAAGCTCGCCCCGAAGACGGATGCCTGCTCGTAGGCCTGCACGGCCAGCCGATGCCCGCTCACCCCTCTCGGGAAGCCGAGGTAGTTGCGGATCAGCGAGCTGGACCGGGCCTGCCCCCCGATGCCGCCCTCGTCGACGACGAGCGTGCGCAGCCCCTCGGAGGCGCCGTAGACCGCCGCCGACAGGCCTGCAGGCCCGGCACCCACGATGACGACGTCGAAGTCGCTTTCGTCGAAGCCGGCCGGGGCGCCGGCGGCCTCCGCGATCTCGGCGTTCGACGGGTCGCTGAGCGCGCGCCCGTCCGGCAGGAGCATGACCGGGAGCTTCACGTCGAGACCGGCCTGCGCGAGGAGCTTGCGGCCCTCGTCGGAGTCCGCCAGGCAGAAGTCGTGCGGAACGGCACAACGCTCGAAGGTCTCCCGCATCTCGTAGGCCCGCCCCGTCCACTCCTCGCCGACGATGCGGACGGTGTGCGGAACCTTGTGAAGCTCCGTCGCCCACTCGAGCAGGAAGGTCGAGATGGTGTGGTGGAACGTCTCGTCCGACGCCTCCGCCGGCATCTGGACGTAGTAGTCGATGCGACCCATGGCGATCGCGTCGACGATCGTCTTGGCGGTCGGCTGGTCGGCCAAGGCCCCCCGCGCGACCATCAACCCGCGCTTGGCGTGCGGGTGCAGCTGGCGCGCGCGCTCGAGCAGCCCCTCACCGGTCGAGTCCATGAGCGAGGTGGCCGCCAGCACCAAGGCCAGCTCGTCACACGCATCGGCCAGCTCCGCCAGCGCCGCGAGCGCCTGCTCCGGATCACTCGCGCGCTCGATCCGGTAATCGCGGCCGTAGCGCCGGGCGAGCTGAGCCCCAACGTCCTGAAGGGCGTCCTGGTCACCGCCTACGACAAGGAGGACGGGGAGCGGCATCGCGAATCTCCATGACACTAACGGCCCGCTCTCGACGAATGTGGCGGAGATGTGCCGTCACCGTGCTCCACGCGCGGGTGCGACATTTGTCCAACCTGTCAGCGCGTCGACATGAAGGCGCGTCCGGACGCCGAGCGAAGCCGGTGTGATCGCTCCGCTCCAGTCGCTCCGCCCGGCGCGCGCCGTCCGTGCGCTCGCGCTGCCCTTCGCCGGCGCCTTCGCCGCGCTCGCGTTCGGCGGCTGCGCGATCCAGGCGGCGACGGACGACCTGGGTGCGCTGCCGGGCCAGCCGAGAGCGCTGTTGGTCGACGACTTCGACGGCAACGGCACCGACGACGTGCTGGTCGGCTACGGCAGCGACTACTTCGGCATCACTCGCGCGACGCAGGACGGCTACGGCTTCTGGAGCCGCAGCGACCTCGGCACGGTGGTGGGCGGCTCCGAGCTGCTGGCGAGCACCGACCTGGAGGGCGACGGCGCGCCCGACGTGATCGCCGCCGCAAGAGGGCTCGGCAGCTTCAACGTGCTGCGCAACAGAGGCGACGGCACGTTCTCGACCAGCGCCAAGGAGGTCGCGCCGGCCTCGCCACCGGGCTCCACGCGCATCCGCGCGATCGCGAGCGCGACCGCCCCGAGCGGAACGCGGCTCGTCGCGGTCGCCTTCGAGACCGACGATCCCGACGCCTCCGTCAGACCGCGCAGCGTCGTCACATACAGAGCGAGCGGCGGCACGCTCGCGAACGCGAACTTCTTCCAGCTGTTCGACCCGGTGCCGGGCGACGCGCGCGTGCTGAGACTGCACGACGTCGACGCCGACGGCAGACTCGACCTGCTGATCGGGACCGCGGCCGGCACGGTGCAGATCTACCGCGGCAGCGGACCCGACGGCAGCTTCGCGAGCGCGCCGACGACGCTCACGGCCCCCGGCCAGAGCGCAGCCGTGACGGCGCTCGTCGCCGGCGACGCGAAGACGATCGCGGCGGCGCCGGTGCAGTGGCCGCTCGACGTCCACGACGACGTGCTCGTCGGCTTCGCCGGCCAGGGCGAGGTCTACGGCTGGCGCGGCCAGGGCGGGATGGCGTTCGGTGCCGCGGACGCGATGGGCGTCATCAACGGCGGCAGCCGCACCTTCTTCGCGCTGGCGGTCGACCCCGGCGGCAGCGGTGGCTGGGGCGGGATGGCGACCGGCCAGGCGTCGGCGTTCGCGCAGACGAACGGCGGCTACGGCTTCGCGAGCCTGAGAATCGGAGGCGGCATCGTCTGCGACGCCACGACCGGAACGCTGTTCCCGAACACGACCGGCGGCGACATCCCGGTGTCGGCGGCGTTCGCCTGCGTGCATTCCGGGCAGCACAAGGCGGTCGTCGCGATCCCGGGGCGTGCGCGGCTGAGCGTGCCGGGGCCGCTCGCGCTCGGCAGCATGAGAGCCGGCACGAGCGGCGCGGTCACGACGGCGACGCTGTCGCAGACCGACTTCGAGAACAGCGGCGGCGGGGTCGGGGCCGGCCGGGTCGGGATCAGAAGAGTGTGGATCGAGGGCGCCGATGCGGGCGACTTCGAGCTGGTCCGCGGCGAGATCGGCGTCTGCTATCTGCCGTCGCTGCCCGAGGACGAGCCGTGCCGACCGCAGGTCCGCTTCAAACCGAGAAGTCCCGGGGCCAAGCAGGCGAGACTCGTGATCGACAGCGACGCGTACCGCGCGCCCGGCACGCCGCCGCACTCGATCGCGCTGAGCGGGACCGGCACCGGCGCGCTCGCGAGCGCGCCCGCCTCAGCGGCGCTCGGCGACGTCGCGTTCGGCGCCTCGGCGAGCGCGCCGCTGACGATCGGGAACAGCGGCAACCAGCCGCTGGCGATCGCGTCGCTGGCGCTCGAACAGGCGGGGTCCGGTTGGTCGGTCGCGCCGGGCACGTGCGACGACGCGCCGGTCGCGCCCGGCGCGAGCTGCAGCGCGACCGTCAGATACGCGCCGCCGACGAGGGGGGCGGCGGCCGCGTCGCTGCGGATCGTCAGCGACGGCGTCGGCACCGAGCCGGTCATCGCGCTGAGCGCGCGCGGGATCGGATCGGGCGTCACGGCGGCTCCGGTCGCGTTCGGCGACGTGGCGGTCGGCACGACGCGCGGCGCGACCGCGGAGATCGTCAACTCGGGCGAGATCGCGCTGCAGATCTCCTCGGTCGTCGCCTTCGGCCCCGACGCGGGCCGTGTGACGGTCGACGCGACCGACTGCCTCGGCGGGCCGATCGCGCCGGCCGGCCGCTGCGACGTCGGCGTCGCGTTCGCGCCGGGCGCGCGCGGCGCGCTCGACGCGACGCTGCGGGTGGCCAGCAACGCCCCGTCGAGCCCGAACGTCGTCGCGCTCGCCGCCAGAGCGGTGCAGGGCGCAGCGCAGGCGCCGGCCGAACTGGCGCTCGGCCCCGTCCGCGTCGGCTTCTTCGCGGAACGCGCGGTGACCGTGGAGAACGGCGGCGACGCGCCGCTTCGGCTCGGCGCGCTCGCGATCGCGGGACCGGTCGCGCTGACCGCCGACGGCTGCTCGGCCGCGACGCTCGCGGTCGGCGCGGAGTGCTCGGCCACGATCCGCTTCGTCCCGGCGGCGGTCGGCCCGCTCGACGCCCGTCTGCTGATCCCCAACGACGGTGACGGTGGCGAGCGCGTCGTCGAGCTGACGGGCCTGGGCCTGCCGACCGACGACGAGCCGGGCGGCAGAGAGCCCGGCGGCAGAGAGCCCGGCGGCAGAGAGCCGGGCAGCAGGGAGCCGGGCGGTGGACAGCCCGGCGGCGATCCGGGCGCAAGAGC
The DNA here is from genome assembly GCF_000025265.1 of Conexibacter woesei DSM 14684. GTDB lineage: Bacteria > Actinomycetota > Thermoleophilia > Solirubrobacterales > Solirubrobacteraceae > Conexibacter > Conexibacter woesei. Next base: position 2,020,878 of record NC_013739.1, on the reverse strand, counting down.
GCCCACCGGCCCTGTCGGCCCGGCGCCGGGCGGTCCCGGTCCGCCGGCTCCGAGCGGCAGAGGCGGCGACGCCGGCCGCGCCGCGCTCGCGCTGACGGCGGTCGGGCGCGTGTCGGTCAGACGCGGCGGCACGGTCCACCTGCAGGCACGACTGCGCAGCGTCGGGACGCGAGCGGTCGCCGGAGCGACGCTGCGCGTCCGCCTTCCGGCCGCGCTGCGCTGGCAGCCGCCGGCGCGAGCCGGTGACAGACGGCCGCGCGCGACCCGAACGGTCGCCGTCGCGCTCGGCCGCCTCGCGCCCGGCGCCGCGCGCAGCGTGACGCTGGTCGTCCGCGCCGTGCCGCGCGCCCGCCGCGCCCCTGTCGAGGTCACGTTGCGCGCGACCGGCGCCGACGTCGCGCCCGCGCTCGCGACGAGCGTCGTCCGGGTCCGCTAGCGGATCCGCGCCGCGCCGTTCGCGCCGGTCTCGCTCTTCTTCGCAGCGTGCGGCTGGCCGCACGGCGATCCGGGGGTGGACCCCTGTGGTCGGGCGGGCATGTCGTCGTGAGGATGGTGCGATGAGACGACTGATCATCGCCGCCCTCGCGACGCTCCCGCTGCTCGTGCAGACGGGTGCGGCCGCGGCCGCAGACACGCAGGCACTCGACCGCGCGCTCGACCGGGCCCGTGCAAGAGCGAAGGCACCCGGCGTGACCGCCGCGGTCATGCAGGACGGGCGCGTCGTGTGGTCGGGCGCGAGCGGCCTCGCGGTCCAGCCCGCGGCTGAGCCGATGCGTCCAGGAGGCGGCCGGCCGACCACCTCCGTCCAGGTCACCGACGCGACGCTGATGTCCGTCGCGAGCCTGACCAAGAGCTACACCGCGACGGTGGTCCTGAAGCTCGTCGAGCAGGGCCGGCTGCGACTCGACGATCGCGTCGCGCGCTTCCTGCCGCACGTTCCGGCCGCGAGACGGGTCACCGTGCGCCAGCTGCTCGGCCACACCGCCGGCTACCCGGACGTCGAGTACGACCCGGCGATCACCCGCTTCACGCAGAGACGGGACACCTACGACCCGACGATCCCGTGGACGCGCGAGCAGATGGTCGGCATGACGAGAGCGCCGGCGTTCACGCCCGGCTCGCGCTTCCACTACTCGAACACGAACTACCTGCTGCTCGGATCGATCGCCGAGCGCGCTGGCGGAGCGCCGCTCGCGGCGCTGCTCGACCGCTTCGTCGCACGTCCGCTGCGAGCGCGCGACACGCTGCTGACGCGCACGGGCCTGCCGCTCGATCGCGTCGCGCACGGCTACTACCGGCTCGGGAGACAGCTGCTGCTCGACACCTGGTCGGGGCACCGCGCAGCGCCGTCGCACATCTTCGGCGCGACCTGGCCGGCCGGCGGGATCAGCGCGACGGCGATCGACGCGGCGCGTTTCTCCGACGCGCTCCAGCGCGGCAGACTGCTGCGCCCCGCGACTCTGCGCGCGATGACCCGCGTGCGCTCGCGCGCGACGCCGTACGGCCTCGGGCTCGAGCGCTACGGCTTCGCCGGCGGCACCTGGTACGGCCACTCCGGCGGCGACGGCGGCTACACCAGCCTCACGCTGACCGACCCCAGAGCCGGCGTCACGATCGCCGTCATGTCGAACCAGTTCGAGCTCGACGCCGCCGGCGTCACACCCTCCCCCGGCTCCTCCGCCGGCGACGTCTGGCTGGCGCTGCTCGACGCGTACCGCCGCGGCTGAGCGTCAGCTGCCCCCGCGCCCGGCCGGGCGGCTGCGCCCGGCCGGCGATGCGCGAGCCCTCCGTCAGCTCACGAGCAGCGCGTCGAACGCGATCCAGGTGCCGGTCGACGAGGGGTGCTTGCGGCCGGAGACGGTCATCGTGACGGTGTGTCTCCCGAACGGGAGGACGCCGGTGTCGAAGACGGTCGCGTGCCACGCGGCCGCGGCGCCGTAGAGGTCGACGTCGACCGCCGGCCCGCCGTCGACCGAGACCGACGCGATGCCCCAGCCCGGCCCCTTCGGCGCGAGGACTCTGCCGCGCGTGCCGGTGAACGGGATCGTCACCGTGCTGCCGGTGCCGTTGTCATGGTGGTGGGTGCCGCCCATGTCGCCGCCGGCCCAGTCGCGGCCCCACGTGCCGACCGTGCGCAGCGACGGATCCTCGTTGCCGACGACGGGAGCGCGCAGCTCGACGTCGTCGATCAGCGCCCAGCCGCTCGTGGCTCCGCCCCGGTCGATCCCGAGATGGACGTTGCCGCAGCTTCTGGTGACGCTGAACGGGAGCGACACGCGCGTCGCCGTCGTCGCGGAGACCGTCTGCTGCGCGAGCACTCTGTTCTCGCACGTGTCGTGCGCGTAGACGCGGAACGGCTGCCCGTTCGTCACGACGGTCGCGTCGAGCCGGTATGTCGCCGCGCCGGCGACGCCGACGAGCGGGAGCCCGAGGTCGGCGGCGTTCTCCAACCCGAGCCCCTGCACGAGGCTTGTCGTGGCGGTGCCGCTCGGCAGCACGAACCCGGCCCAGCCGCCCAATGCTCTGAGCGCCGCGCCCGCGCCGGCCGGCAGCATCGCCGGGTCGTTCGTGGCGCCGCCGACGCCGCCGATGCTCCACCACGCGCTGCCGGTCCGCTCGAAGCCGCCGTTCTGGATCGACGGACTGCTTCTGATCGCCCCGGGCGCACCTGAGAGGCCGCCGAACTGCGAGTCGGTGAAGGTCGCCCCGACCCAGGTCGGGAAGTTCGGCACTCTCGTTCTCGAGATGAAGACGTTGTTCCACATCGAGAAGCGCGTCATCGGCGACTGGTCGCCGCGATCGGTGTCCTGGAAGTATCTTCTGGTGCCTCTCCAGGGGTTGTCGCAGCGGCAGTCGACCGCCTGCGCGACGTCCGCGATGAAGGTGTTGTCGTGGATCGAGACGTCGGATATCTCGACGTTGCGCTGGTCGGGGTCGAGGCTGCCCCACGGGATCAGCGTGAACGCGTTCTGGTGGCCGAAGTCGACGACCTCGTTGTTCGCGATCTCGATGTAGCGCGCGGCGCCGCCGGTGTCGGGCGCCCGCCACGGGCCGGTGAAGCGCGGGTCGCCGTAGCTGACGGCGATGTAGAGGCCGTCGTCGCCCGCGCTGACGTGGTTGTAGAGCACCTTCACGTGCTGGGAGCCCGTGATGTTGATGCCGTCGCTGCCGAGGCTGCCGGCCTTCGAGTTGAGGTACGTGCCGGTGATGTCGCAGTGGTTCGCGCGGTCGAGCACGATGTTGAAGCCGATCACGTCACGCGTCGTGATGTTGTTGATCCAGCATCTCTCGACGTCGCGGAAGCCGATCGCGTCGACGCGGATCGCGGTTGCGGAGGTCGGCGTCACGCCCATCTGGATCGTCCCTCTGCCCGACGTCGTCAGCGTGACGTTCTCGGCGTCGGCGGCGAACACGAACGGCTGGTTGTGAAACGCCGTCGAGTCCCAGTTGAGCGTCGAGCCGGGCACGTCCCAGCCGACCATCGGCGCGACCGCGTAGTGGGCGGTGTTCAAGCTCTGCTGCAACGTCCCGTCGAGCTGGAAGGTGACGTTCGAGCGCAGGCGGATGCCGCCTGAGAGGAACGTTCTCCCGGCGGGCACCAGCACCGTCCCGCCGCCCGCGGCCGACGCGTCCTCGATCGCCTGCTGGATCGCGAGGCGGTCGTTCGTCGTGCCGTTGCCGGCCGCCGAGTACGGCGGTGCGGTGACGTCGTACGTTCTGGCGGCGGCGAGCGCGGGCAGCGCCGCGAGCGCCGCGCAACACAGCAGCGCGGCACGGGCAGATGGTCGAAGCCGATGCATCGATCTCCCTCCACACGACGGCAGGTTCGGGCACCGCCGACCCGAGGGCGCGCCGTCGCGTCAGCACCTCCGCGTCACCGGAAATCTGCCATAGCAACTAGCATATGTCAACAGCCTGCACGCCTCGCGCGATCGGGTCTCAACAACCTGCTATTCGTTTGTTCGAGATTCCGCGAAACGAGCTGATGCGCGAGGTACCAGATGGCGATTTCCGGCAACCGAGCTATCAGCTCGCACCAGGTGTAGGGGTCACAGATGCTGGCGGTCATGCTCGCGTTCGGCGCGAGCCTCGTCTACGGCGGGTCGGACTTCCTCGGCGGACTCAAGAGCCGGAAGCTGCCCCTGCTGTCGGTCCTGCTCGTCTCCCAGGGCGGTGCGCTCGTCGTGCTCGCCGTCGTCGTGGTCGCGATGGGCGAGGGTCCGCCGAGCGGCGAGCTGCTCGGCTACGCGGTGCTGGCGGGGCTCGCCGAGGCGGTCGGCGTCGCGGCGCTGTACCGCGGGCTGGCCGTCGGCACGATGAGCATCGTCGCCCCGATCGCGGCGACCGCTCCGGTCGTCGGCGTCGTCGCCGCGGTCGTGCTCGGCGAGCTGCCGAGCGGCCTGCAGGCGGTCGGGATCGCGGTCGCGATCAGCGGCGTCGTGCTGATCTCGATCGAGGGCGGCAGCGCGACCGCGAGCGGCGGCGTCGGGCGCAGCGTCACGCTCGGGCTGCTGACGGCGCTCGGCTTCGGCAGCTTCCTCGTCGCGATGCACGCCGCCAGCGACGGCCCCATCCAATGGGCGCTGCTGATCGCGCGGCTGACCTCCGTCGCCGCCTTCGCCGCCGTCTTCCTCGTGCGCCGCCCCGCCCTGGAGGTGAGACGGCCCGATCTTCCCGTCCTGCTGCTGATCGGCTGGCTCGTGATCGGCGCCGACGCGATGTACGCCGTCGCCTCGACCCAGGGCCTGCTGAGCATCGTCGCCGTCCTCAGCTCGCTGCACCCGATCGTCACGATCCTGCTCGCCCGCGTCGTGCTCGGAGAGCAGCTGCGCGGCGTGCAGCAGGCCGGCGTGGTCGGCACGGTCTGCGGAGCGGTGCTCATCTCGATCGGCTAGCCGGTTAGCCTGCGCGGATGGCCGAGATCCAGCCGCTCACCGCGCTCCACTACGACCCCGCCGTCGCCGGGTCGCTCCAACAGCTCGTCGCGCCGCCCTACGACGTGATCGACGCCGCCGACCGCGCGGCGCTGATCGCGCAGTCGCCGCACAACGTCGTGCGCGTCGACCTGCCCGAGCCGGCGGACGTTGGCGAGGACCGCTACGAGCATGCCGCGGAGCTGCTCGCCGGATGGATCGCCGAGGGCGTCGTGACGCAGGACGAGACCCCCGCGATCTGGGCGCTGACGCAGGACTACACCGCTCCCGACGGCCGCCAGCTGACGCGGCGGGGCTTCCTCTGCAGAGTCCGCGTCGAGGAGTACGGCGCCGGCCGGATCCGGCCGCACGAGCGCACCCACCCCGGTCCCAAGCAGGACCGCCTCGACCTGACGCGGGCGACGAGAGCGAACCTGTCGCCGATCTTCAGCCTCTACTCCGACCCCGGCAACACGGCGTGGAGCGCGCTGACGCCGCATGTCCGCACCGCGGCCCCGTTCGGCGAGGCGACCGACGCGGACGGCACCGTCAACCGCCTCTGGCGCGTCACCGAGCCGAACGCGATCGAGACCGTCGTCGAGGCGGTCGCCTCCGCCGAGCTGCTGATCGCCGACGGCCACCACCGCTATGAGACCGCCCGCGCCTACGCCGAGGAGATCGGCGGCGAGGGACCGCACCGCTGGGTGCTGATGTGCCTCGTCGCGCTCGAGGACCCGGGACTGACCGTCTTCCCCACCCACCGGCTCGTCACCGGCATAGAGAACGACCCCGAGCGCCAGGACGCGCTCGATCGCACGATCCGCGAGCGCTTCGACGTCTCCGAGCTGCCCGACGAGGGCTCGCTCGTGCCCGACCCGCGCCGTGGCGACGAGCGCGTCCAGATCGGCTACATGGACGCGGTCGCGGGCGTCCCGTACCTGCTGTCGCTCAACGACGACGGCGAGCAGGCCGTCGACGAGCTGCTCGCCGGCCGCTCTGAGCCGTACCGCCGCCTCGACACCGCCGTGCTCGAAGCGGTGATCCTGAAGGGCGCGCTCGGCATGACCGACGACCAGATCGACCACAGAGACGGCCTCGACTACGCGCGCGACTTCGGCGAGGCGATCGACGCGCTCGGCGGCGGCGACTTCGACGCCGGCTTCTTCATGGCGCCGACGCCGGTCGAGCACGTCCAGGAGGTCGCCGAGAGCGGCGAGAGCATGCCGCCGAAGTCGACGTACTTCTTCCCGAAGGTCCCGACCGGCCTCGTCTTCAATCCCCTTGCCGGGTAGAGCCGAACGCCTCGCTACGATGGGTCGCTTCCAGCGACCTCGACCAGTGAAGGACGATGCATGAAGGCGATCGCGAGACGGACCGGGACCTTCACGCACGAAATCGACGTGCGCGGCCACACGCTGCGCGCGGACGAGCCGGTCGAGGAGGGCGGCGACGACGACGCCCCCAGCCCCCAGGAGCTGCTTGCCGCGAGCCTCGCGTCGTGCACCGCGATCACGATGGAGATGTACGCCAAGCGCAAGGGCTGGGACATCGGCAGAGTCGCGGTCGAGGCGGAGTACGCGCCGGCCGAGCGCGGCGCGCCGACCCGTTTCAGACTGACCCTGCGGCTGCCGGCGAACCTGACCGAGGAGCAGCTGGAGCGGCTGTCGGTGATCGCGGCGAAGTGCCCCGTCCACCGCACGCTCGACGGCGAGGTCATGTTCGACGAGCGCATCGAGCTCGTCCGCTGAGCGGCGTGCGTGACGAGCTGCGACGCCTGATCGCGGCTCCTGGAGCGCGCGCGGACGAGCCTGTCGCGCACGAGACCGAGGCGGCCGTGCTGGTGCCGCTGTTCGTCGCCGGCGACGAGCTGCACGCCGTCTTCACCAAGCGGCGCGACGACATGAGACGCCACCCGGGCGAGATCTCGTTCCCGGGCGGCCGGCGCGACTTCCCGGAGGAGCCGCTGCACGAGACCGCGCTGCGCGAGGCCGAGGAGGAAGTCGGGCTGACGCCCGCCGCCGTCGAGTTGGTCGGCACCCTCGCGCCGGTGCGGACGTTCGTCACCGGCTACGTGATCTTCCCCTACGTCGGGCTGATCGAGGCCGGGCGCGAGTGGGTCCTCTCGCCGCAGGAGGTCGACCTCGTGCTGGAGCTGCCGCTGCGGGCGCTCCTGGACGGCTTCGACCAGCGCCCGGTGACGCGCCGCGGGATGACGTGGGAGACCGACTCCTACGTCGTCGGCGACCACTTCATCTGGGGCGCGACCGCGCGCATACTGGGCGATCTGCTCGGGCGGATCGCGCCGCTCACGCGCCGCTGAGCGAGCGCGGCGCGCTCAGACGCGCGTGAACGACAGCAGCTCGTCGACCCGCTCCAGCGCCGCCACCAGCCAGCGCTCGTGGTCGGCCGGATCGGCCTCCAGCAGCGCGTGCGGGATCTCCGAGTAGGAGCACGCCGAGCGGACCTGCTCCGCCCCGCCCGCCAGCAGCGACGGCTCGACGCTGCCGGCCGCCTCGTACAGCACCCCACGCACGGTCGTGTCGATCGTCCGCTCCAGCAGCATGCTCAGGCGCGAGCCGTGCAGCGCCTCCAGCTTCTCCGCCGGCCCGCTCGCCGAGCCCATCAGCCAGCAGAGGATCGTCACGCCGTCGAGCGCGTAGCTGATCGACGCGATCCGGTCGGGGTCGCCGATCCAGACCTCCGCACCCGCCGCCTCGATCGCAGCCCGCCGGCGCTCGTCGCGCGTCGTGCCGCGAACCGCGTGGCCGCGCGCACGCAGCGCACGCGTGAGCGCCTGCCCACGACATCCACAGCCGACGATCAGGACGCGCGCCATCTGGCGCGCAGCCTATTCGACCCCGCGCGCTGCGCGCTCCTCCGCCATCAGCGCGTCGAGCGTCAGATCCGGCTCCCCACGTGCCCGCCGCCGCTCGTTCGCGGCCTCCAGCATCTGCCGCAGGTCCTCGTCGTCGCGCGCCGCCTCCTGCTCGGCCAGCGAGCGCGGCGTTCTCCAGCCGACCTGCTCGGCGCCCGATCCGGGGTACCAGACGCCCAGCGCGATGATGACGAGCACCACCACCAGGACGATGCCGAACATGATCGCCGCGAAAGGATCCATCGTCGGCCGAGTCTACCCCGCGCAGCGGCCTCAGACCTCGAACCGGTGCGACCGGCGCAGCCGCAACTTCGACCCGCCCGAGGGGTTTCGGGAGCACAGTCGATCGTGGCGTTCGCGGGGTTCCCCCAGTGGTCGCGTGCTCTCCCCGGCATGCTCCCCATCCGCGAGTCGCGCCACAGCAGATCGACGGCCCGCGGACTCCCGGCCACACCCGCCCCCCGTGGCCGGGAGTCTCTGGCGCCCCTGCGCTCGACGTGCAATGGAGCACGCCCCGGCGGCAGGTAGCGTTCGCCCCTCATGATCGAGCTGACCTGCGCCGTCCACGTCCACTCGCTCCACTCCGACGGCAGCGGCACCGTCGCCGAGATCGCCGCCGCGGCGGCGGCCGCCGACGTCGACGTCGTGCTGCTGACCGACCACGACACGCTCTCCGCCCGCTACCAGGGCGAGGAGCGCTGGCACGGCCCGGTGCTCGTCTGCGTCGGCGAGGAGATCACGCCGCGCCCCGGCCATCACTACCTCGCGTTCGGGATCGACCAGCCCGTCGACCATCGCGGCCTGACGCCGCGGCAGGTCGTCGAGGCGGTCGCCGCCGCCGGCGGCTTCGGCTTCCTCGCGCACCCGTTCTCGGCCGGCGCGCCCGCCTTCCCGCGGATCCCGGCGGCCGGCTGGGACGAGGTCGCGCAGCCGGGCGCGACCGGTCTCGAGCTGTGGAGCTTCGTGACCGACACCGCCGAGCGGCTGACGTCACGCGCCGACGCGCTGCGGTTCCTGCTCGCGCCGCGCGCCGCCCGCCAGCTCGACCGCCCGCGCCCGGAGGCGCTGGCCGCGTGGGACCGCATCACCGCGCAGCGGCGGTTCGTCGCGATCGGCGGGCTCGACGCGCACCAGTTCGGGCTGCGGATCGGCGCGCGCGTGCCACTGCGGCTGATGAGCTACCGGCGCGCGTTCGGGCTGCTGAGCACGCACGTGCTGCTGGAGCGCCCGACGACCGGCGACGCGGACCTCGACCGCGCCGCCGTCTACGACGCGCTGCGCGAGGGCCGCTGCTTCGTCGCGCGCGACGACCTCGCGCCGGCGCGCGGCTTCCGCTTCTGGGCGGACGGCCCGCAGCACCTCGAGATGGGCGGCGAATCGCACGGCGGCGGCGGCTTCAAGCTGCACGTGCGCCTTCCGCGCAAGGCGGAGATGCGGATCCTGCGCGACGGCGTCGAGCTCGCCCACGCGCGCAGCAGCACGAGCCTCGACGCGCCCACGGCCGAGCCGGGCGTCTACCGCGTCGAGGCGTCGCTGCGCAACCGCGGGCGGCAGCGGACGTGGATCGTCTCCAACCCGATCTACGTCCGCGCCTGACGCGCTTGAGCCCTACGCCTCGACTGCCTCGCTGACCGCCGGCGCCTCGACGGCCGGCGGGGTGTCGCGCAGGTACCACTCGGCGTCGAGCGCGGCCTTGCAGCCTGAGCCCGCGGCGGTGATCGCCTGGCGGTAGGTGTGGTCGACGAGGTCGCCGGCCGCGAAGACGCCCGCGAGGTTCGTCCGCGTCGACAGCTCGACGGTCCGGACATAGCCGTTGTCGTCGAGGTCGACCTGCCCCTGCACCAGCTCCGACTGCGGCTCGTGCCCGATCGCGATGAACGCGCCGGTCGCGGTGTGCTCGAGCGGCTCGCCGGTCTCGGTGTGCTTCAGCCGCACCTTCTCCAGCGCGCCTCTCTCACCGGCCGCGAACTCGTCGACGACGTACGGCGTCAGCCACTCGATGTTCGCCTGCTCTCTGGCGCGGTCGAGCATGATCGCGCTCGCGCGGAACTCGTCGCGGCGGTTGACGATCACGACTCTGCCGGCGAACTTGGCGAGGAAGATCGCCTCCTCCATCGCGGAGTCGCCGCCGCCGACGATGACGGTCTCGTGCTCCTTGAAGAAGGCCGCGTCGCACGTGGCGCAGTAGCTGACGCCGCGGCCGCTCAGCTCCTCCTCGCCGGGGACGCCGAGCTTCTTGTGCTGGGCGCCCATCGCGAGCACGACCGCCTTCGTGCGGTACGCGTCGTCGCCGACCCAGACGGTGTGGATCCCGCCGTCGCTCAGCTCGACTCTCGTCGCGTCGTCGGTGATGAAGCGCGTGCCGAAGCGCTCGGCCTGGTCGCGGAACTCCTGCATCATCACGGGGCCCATCACGCCTTCTCTGTACCCGGGGTAGTTCTCGACCTCGGTCGTCTGCTGGAGCAGGCCGCCCCAGGCGAAGCCCTCGATCACGAGCGGGCGCAGATCGGCCCGTGCGGTGTAGAGCGCCGCCGTATAGCCGGCGGGTCCACTCCCGACGATGATCACGTTCTCGACGTCAGCCATGGGGTAGCTCGGTTCTCCGTTCGCGTTCAATACTTCACAAAGGATAGCGGCTGCGCCATTCACGCTGCCGCGGGTTCTCGGCGCCACAGCTCGACCCGTTTGCGCAGGCCGAGGTAGGCGATGATGCCGGGGATCGTCGGCAGCCAGAACGCGAACAGCCGGTAGGCGAGCACCGCCAGCACGGCGAGCGAGCCGGCGACGCCGAACGCGACGAACGCGCCGATCATGCCGCCGTCGACGCCGCCGATCCCGCCCGGCAGCGGCAGCAGGTTGCCGAGCATCCCGACGAAGTAGCCCTGCACGATCACGGCGAGCGGCGGCGCCTCGCCGAACGCGTGGAACGACGCCCACAGCACCGCGACGTTGAAGATCCACCACGTCACGACGCCGAACATCGCGCGGTCGGGGTGCGCGGCCTTGTGCAGCGCGAAGCGGATCCCGCCGCGCGCCGAGGCCGGCCCCAGCGCGAGCCGCCGCAGCCACTTCGCCGTCCGCGGCCGCCGCGGCGCCATCCGCTCGATCCGCTCCGGGAAGTCCTCGGGCACGAGCGCGAGCGGCAGCACGATCAGCATCGCGATCGTGCCGACGATCGCCGGCACGACGGTCACGCCGAACGGCGCCTCGCCGTGGAAGACGCCGATCCGCAGCCCGACGCCGCAGACGATCATCGCGATCACGTAGACGCCGTAGAGCAGGATCAGGAACGCGATCATCCGCTCGGCGACGTCACGCCGCTCCATCCCCGAGCGGCGCAGCGCCCACGCCGTCAGCGCGACGCCGCCGGCGCCGCCGGCCGCGAACAGCCGCGTCGCGGCGAGGCTCGCCATCGTCATCAGGTAGCTGTCGCGCATCGTCACGCGCGAGCCGGGCGGGATGTGGACGCCGTGGAAGAGCGCGACGTAGCTCGCGATCGACAGCAGCTCGAAGCCGAGCGCGGCGGCGAGCCATGCGTGGTCGCCGTCGGCGACGCGCTGCCACGTCTCCTTCATGCCGCTGATCTCGGGCAGCACGAGGTACAGGAACAGCAGGGTCGCGACGACGAAGACGGCCGAGGCGATGATCCGCCGCCGCGTCAGCACGACGCGCGGCATCTCCTCGTCGTCGTCCTCCGTCACGGCCCCGTTGGGCGTGTCGACGGGCGCGGTCGACGCGGACTTCGCGTCAGACCGCTGCTGGACGGCGTCCTTGCCCATCCCGCTACGCCCGCGCTCTTGCTTCGAGTGCTCGTACCGCGTGCGAGATGCTCGTCGCGGCCGGCGCCAGCGCCGGCGCGGCCCGCCGTACGCCTTCCGTCAGCGCGAGCCCGGCGAGCAGGTCGACGACGTAGTGCTCGCCGAGGTAGACGAGCGCCAGCCCGAGCGTCGCGGCGTACCCCCAGCCGACCGCGCCGGCGACGACGCCGACCTCCCCGAGCAGGTGGGCGGCGTTCACGGACGTGGCGAAATGGAGGGACGGCATGGCAGCGAGGGGATTGCCTCCCAGCAAAGAGTAGAGCGGCCCCCAGCGGTGCTTCCAGAACTGCTCGCCGTACTCGATCATCATCCGCCGCACGCGCGTCTCGTCGTGGTCCTCCAGCCGTCCCTGCGAGGCGGCGTACCACGGCGGCGCGGTCGGCACGAGCCAGTAGACGAGCGCGCCGAGGTCGAAGACGGCGTACGTCGTCGCCGCCGCGCGGCCGAATCTGTCGCGTCTGCGGACGAGCACGTAGGTGACCGCCAGGTGCGGCACGGCGAACCAGACCCAGTGCGACCAGACGAGCACCTTCTCGGCCGGGCGGATCCTGCCCGGCGCCGACAGCAGCCGCTGGAGCCGCAGCGTCGGCGGCGTGCCGAGGCCGATGACGCGGTCGACGTTGACCGGGTAGTCGATGTGGACGCGGCGCTGAAGCGCCTCCGGATCGTCGTGCGGCATCTCGTACGCCGCCAGGTACGCCCACATCTGGAGGGTGCACGTCAGCACGTCGCGCGTGCGCGAGCGCGGGACCACGACGCAGAGCGCGACGGGGGCCGCCGCGGCCGCCGCCAGCACCGCCGGTTTCGGCAGGTGGGCGCGCCGTCGGATGACGGGAGCGGCGACGCCGGCGATGACGACCGCCCATGCTGCGGCTCGGAGGGCCTTCGACTTCCGCAAAGCGCCGGGAGTATATGAGGGCGGTCTCACATCTCCTTCACACGTGCCTCAGGATCGGCGCCGCGGGGACCGGATCGAACGTAGGATCCCCGGCCATGAGCGACTACGAGTTGGTGCATGCGTACGCCACGGTGAACCTTCACCAGTCCGGCGCGGCCGCACGCATCGAGCTGAACCGGCCGGAGAAGATGAACGCCTGGGACACCCAGCTCGGGCTCGACCTGCGTCACGCCATCGAGCGCGTCAGCGCCGACGCCGGCGTGCGCGCGGTCCTCGTCACCGGCGCCGGTCGCGGCTTCTCGTCGGGCGCCGACCTGTCCGCCGGCTTCGACCCGACGCCGGAGGGACATCCGGACGTCCGCACCGCGCTCGTCGACCGCTACCACCCGATCATCGTCGGCCTGCGCGAGATGCCCAAGCCGGTCGTCGCCGCGGTCCAGGGCCCGGCGGTCGGGATCGGCTGCTCGCTCGCGCTCGCCAGCGACCTCGTGCTCGCGGCCGAGTCGGCCTACTTCCTGCTCGCGTTCGTCAACATCGGCCTCACGCCCGACGGCGGCTCGTCCGCCTTCATCCCGGCGCGCGTCGGCCTGACGCGGGCGCTCGAGCTGGCAATGCTGGGCGAGCGGCTGCCCGCGCCGAAGGCGCTCGAGTGGGGGCTGATCAACGCCGTCCACGCCGACGCCGAGCTGCCGGCCGCGGCCGAGGCGCTCGTGCAGAAGCTCGCCGCCGGACCGACCCGCTCCTACGCAGGCTCCAAGCGCCAGCTCAACGCGTGGGCGTACAGTGGCCTCGCCGCGCAGCTCGAACTGGAAGCCGACATCCAGCAGGAGCAGGCCGCGACAGCCGATTTCGCAGAAGGAGCGCTCGCGTTTCTGCAGAAGCGCGCGCCGGAGTTCAGAGGAGTCTGACGGTGCCGATAGAGCAGGGAAATGCCCGCCAGGGCGGGGGTTCCGACGGTCCCATCTTCCGGAGCGGGGCACCTGACGCAGCACGCCGCCGGTTCGTGGATAGAATCCGCGCCGCCTTGCGACCTGAAACTGCTTCCATTCGCCGCCGCCTTGCCGCGGCCCTGCTGCTCGCGACGATCGGATCGCTCGTCTTCGCCAGCGGCGCGTTCGCCGATTTCCTCACCCCTGAGTCGGGTGGCTCGCCGAACGCCGACGAGATCGACTCGCTCTACAAGATAGTCCTTTACATCGCGATCGTCGTGTTCGTGGTTGTCGAGGGCGCGCTGTTCTGGTCGATCTGGAGATTCCGCGCCAAGAAGGGCGCCGTCGCCGCGCAGATCCACGGCAACACCCGTCTGGAGATCTCCTGGACGGTCGGCGCCGCGCTGATCCTCGTCGCGCTCGCCGCCGTCACCTTCTCGAAGCTCGGATCGATCCAGGACCCGCCGAACAGCGGCGAGAACGGTCTCCAGCTCGCCGACGGCGTGCTCACGGCCTCGACCGACGAGCCGAGCCCCCCGAACGGCAAGAAGCTGACCATCTGCGTCACCGGTCGCCAGTACATCTGGCGCTACACCTACGGCGCGAACTGCCAGAGAAACGCGTTCGGCCTGCCCTACTCCTACGAGGAGATGGTGGCGCCCGCGGACACGACCGTCGTGCTCGACATCGAGGCGACCGACGTCATCCACTCCTGGTGGATCCCCAAGCTCGGCGGCAAGTTCGACGCCGTCCCGGGCTACAGAAACTACACCTGGTTCAAGGCCCCGAGAGCCGGCGAGCTCTACAAGGGCCAGTGCGCCGAGCTCTGCGGCCGCAACCACGCCGACATGACTGCCCGCGTCAGAATCGTGACCCCGGCCGAGTACACCGCCTGGCTCGATCGACAGAGACGCGACATCGCCGCTGCGGACAGAGAAGTCCAGCAGCTGCGTGACCAGCTCACGCGCGACGGCGACCTCAACTAGGACAAAGGACCCGAGACCCCACCATGGCAACCACCGACTTCGCGACACGTCCCGTGCCGCAGGTGCTCGCCCACGAGGTCCACGAGGAGCGCACGCGCGCGCGGTGGATCGACTGGCTCAGCACCACCGATCACAAGAAGATCGGCATCGTCTACATCGTCGCGTCGTTCGCTTTCTTCCTGATCGGCGGCATCGAGGCGCTGCTGATCCGGATCCAGCTCGCGGTCCCGAACAACAACTTCCTCACGCCTGAGCACTTCAACGAGCTGTTCACGCTCCACGGCACGACGATGATCTTCCTCTTCGTCGTACCGATCATGGCGGGCTTCGCGAACTACTTCCTGCCATTGATGATCGGCGCGCGCGACATGGCGTTCCCGCGCCTCAACGCGCTGTCGGCGTGGCTGCTCCTGTTCGGTGGCGTCGTCTTCTACGCGTCGCTGCTGTGGCAGCCGCCGGAGGCCGGCTGGTTCTCCTACACCCCGCTCTCGAACGAGATGTACACGCCGAGCGGCGGCCAGGACGCGTGGATCTTCCTGATCCACATCACCGGCATCTCCTCGCTCGTCGGTGCGGTCAACTTCTACGCGACGATCGTCAACATGCGCGCGCCCGGCATGGGCTGGGGTCGCCTGCCGCTGTTCGTCTGGACGATCCTCATCTACGCCCTGCTGCTGATCCTGGCGCTGCCGGTGATCGCGGGCGCGGTGACGATGCTCCTGACCGACCGTCACTTCGGCACCAACTTCTTCGACCCGACCGAGGGCGGCTCACCCGTCCTGTGGCAGCACCTCTTCTGGTTCTTCGGCCACCCAGAGGTGTACATCATGATCCTGCCGGGCTTCGGGATCGTCTCCGAGGTCCTGCCGGTCTTCGCCCGCAAGCCGATCTTCGGCTACAAGGCGATCGCCGCATCGACCGCGGTCATCGCCTTCCTGGCGGCGCTCGTGTGGGCCCACCACATGTTCAGCGTGCCGGTGCCGACCGTCGTGCTCGGCTTCTTCATGCTCTCGTCGTTCCTGATCGCAGTGCCGACGGGCGTGAAGATCTTCAACTGGATCGCCACGCTCTGGCGCGGGTCGATCGTGATGGCGTCCCCGCTGTACTTCGCGGTCGGCTTCATCGCGATCTTCGTGATCGGCGGCATCACCGGCATCTTCCTCGCCGTCTTCCCCGTCGACTGGCAGCTGACCGACACGTACTTCGTCGTCGCTCACTTCCACTACGTGCTGATGGGCGGCGCGGTCTTCACCATCTTCTGCGGCCTCTACTACTGGTATCCGAAGATGACGGGCCGCATGTGCAGCGAGCCGCTCGCGAAGGCGTCGTTCTGGCTGATGTTCATCGGCTTCAACATGACCTTCCTGGTGCAGCACGCCGCAGGCCTCTCGGGCATGCCGCGTCGCGTGTACCAGTACCCGGCGGACGCGGGGCTGACGGCCTACAACCAGATCTCGACGGCCGGCTCGTTCGTGCTCGGCTTCGGCATCCTGCTGTCGGTCATCAACTTCCTGCGCAGCTACAAGGTCGGCGCGAGAGCCGGTCCGGACCCGTGGAAGGGCAACACGCTCGAGTGGTTCACGACCTCTCCCCCGCCGGTCAACAACTTCGACGAGATCCCGCGCATCCGCTCGGTCGAGCCGATGAAGGACATCCGCCGTCAGGTGGAGCGTCAGTCCGGCATCGAGCACGAGCCGGCTGCGCAGCCCACGCAGACCGCGTAGGCTGCCGCTCGTGGAAGCGTCGCGCGTCACGTCCCCGGTCAAGCCGACGCACGCCCACAGCGGCGTGCGTCAGGTGGTGGCCGACTACATCACGCTGACGAAGCCGCGCGTCCAGCTGCTGCTGCTGCTGACGACGGTCGCGACGATGGAGATCGCGGGCAGCCCCTCGATCGGGCTGATCCTGCTGACGCTGCTCGGCGGCTACCTGTCCGCCGGCGGCGCCGGCGCGGTCAACCACTGGTACGACCGCGACATCGACGCGCGCATGGCGCGCACCGCGAACCGGCCGATCCCGTCCGGCCGCGTCAGCCCCCGCGCCGCGCTGATCTACGGCTTCGGCCTCCAGATCGCCTCGTTCGCGCTGCTGTCGCTGACCGTCAACCTGCTCGCGGCGACGTTCGCGCTCGCCGGCTTCCTCGGCTACGTCTTCGTCTACACGATGTGGCTGAAGCGCTCGACGCCGCAGAACATCGTGATCGGCGGCGCCGCCGGCGCGGTCCCCCCGCTCGTCGGCTGGGTCGCGACGACCGGCTCGTTCGACCCCGCCGCGCTGTACCTGTTCGCGATCGTCTTCTACTGGACGCCGCCGCACTTCTGGGCGCTCAGCCTGCGGATGAAGGACGAGTACGCGGCGGTCGGCGTGCCGATGCTGCCGGTCGTGCGCGGCGAGGACGAGACGCGCCGCCAGATCACGCTCTACACCTTCCTGCTCGTCGCGGTGACGTTCCTGCCGTTTGCCGGCCAGCTGTTCGACGGCATCTACGCGGTCAGCGCGGCGGTGCTCGGCGGCTGGTTCCTGTGGTCGGCGATCAGACTGCAGCGGCATCCGGACCGCGGCGCCGCACTCAAGCTCTACCTCTTCTCGATGCTCTACCTCGCGCTGCTGTTCGCCGCGATGGTCGTCGACGTGAAGCTCTAAACGACAAGAAACCGTAGAATCCAAGGAATCCCATGGACCGTCGTCTCGCTCGTAAGAACATCCGCTCGGCGCTGATAGCCACGGCCGTCTGCGTCTTCATGTTCGGCGCGTCGTTCCTGGCCGCCGCGATCTACATCTCCTAGACATGAGCCCGACTCAGCCTGAGCAGACTCCCCCGCCCGTCGGCGAGGAGATCCACCTCCCCGGTCCGACGCTGCTGCCATTCTTCAACGCGCTCGGCATCACCGTCGCGATCATCGGCATCACGACGAGCATCGTCGTGCTGATAGCCGGCCTGTTGCTCTTCCTCTACACGACGGCCCGCTGGATCGCCGACACCCGCCGCGACATCGCCGAGCTTCCGCTCGAGCACAGTCACGGCCCGGACCACCACTAGCGCCTCGGCGCGCCTCGCGGCGTCCTCCCGCCCACCACTAGCGCCTCGGCGCGCCTCGCGGCGTCCTCCCTCGCTTATGGGCTGGCGCCCACCGCGCTCGGTGCGTCCTGGCGAGGCCCGCCGATCCACCAGTGGTCCCCAACGTACGAGCGGCGCCCCCAAGGCGCCGCTCGCCAGATGCTCTGTCCGGCCGCCTAGCAGCGGCCGGTTGTGTACGTGGGGCCGGGCGTGCGGTCGCTATCGCGCCGCGACCCCGCTGCCCATCGGGACGGCGCAGACGGCGCCGTCCTCGGTCCAGCAGCGCACGACATCGCGCATCGAGAGCACGCCGACCAGTTCTCCTCCCTCCACCACGATCAAGTGGCGGAAGCCGCCGCGGACCATTTCACAGGCCGCCTGCTCGAGCGACCAGTCTGGCGCGGCGAAAACGAGATCGCTCGTGAGATGGTCGGCGACCATCTCACGATCAGGATCGAGCCCACGACCGATCGCGGCCAGCACGTCACGCTCCGTGAGGAGTCCGGGGCCGGGCTGGTCTTGGTCGAGCACGATCGCCGATCCGATCGACCTCGTGTGCATCAGCTCTGCCGCCTCCCGCAACGTGTGCCCGGGACCGACGACGAGCGATGTGGCCGACATTCCCTCGCGTACCTGCATCGCCGCCTCCGTGGTCGCTTGCAACGATTGCATCAAGCATACCCCTGCCGTCGAGGACGACGCGGCAGATCCGATTTCGCCCGTACCCAAAGGGCGTTCGTGCGCCAGCTTGACGCATACGCGCTGCTCAGACCATCCAAAAGTGGTCCTCGCTCCGTATCTCTGATCGGTGCCAACGCAACGACCCGGAACAATCCGCCACCGCACGCAGCTCTACAACGAGGCCGTGCGGATCGTCGAGGCTGAATACGCCTCCGACCTCGAGCTCGACGACATCGCTCGCCGAGTCGCGTCCTCGCGACGCCAGCTCCAACGCGCCTACGCGGAGATCGGTGAGACGACCTTCCGCGAGCACCTGACGCGAGTACGCATGGAGCGTGCCGCCGAGCTGCTCGCGAACGGCTCGCTGACCGTCCGTGAGGTCGCCCGGCGTGTCGGCTACCGCCAGCCGGCGCAGTTCGCCAAGACCTTCCGCCGCCATCTCGGCAGCGTCCCGTCGGCGTACCGCGCCCGTGCCCGCGAGGGCACGCCGCCGGCGCAACGCGCCGCCTGACGACGCTTTCCGCGTCGTGAGAGCGCGCGTGCGGCCCCGCCACGCGGGGCCGCACGGGCATACCCGCACGCGCGCGAGGACGCACGCGCGCAGTCTTCCTCCCGACCACGTTTGCGGTTCGTCCCGTCGCTCGCTTAGGATCGGCAACGGAGAGCAGGTCCACCGTGGCAGCGAGGAGACTCACGCGTGCGTAGACATCCGGTCGCACAGATGGTGATCGTCGGTGCAATCGCTTCGGCGATTGGCATCGCGCTCGCCCTCGTCATCGACTGGTTCCCAGCAGATGCGGCCAAGCAGGCCGGCCCTATCGACACGCTCTACGACGTGCTGATGATCGTGTCGGTGCCCGTCTTCGTGCTCGTCACGACGGTCGTCCTCTACTGCGCCTGGGAGTTCAGAATGCGCCCTGGCCAGGAGCAGCAGGACGGCCCGCCGATACACGGCAACACGCGCCTCGAGGTGATCTGGACCGCCGTCCCGGCGATCATGCTCGTCGCGCTCTGCAGCTACGCCTACGCCGTCCTGCGCGACATCGAGGAGAAGCACCCGGACACGCTCGTCGTCAACGTCTCCGCCCAGCAGTTCGCGTGGAGATACTCCTACCCGCAGGAGGGCGGCAGACCGGTCAACAGCACGATGCTCGTGCTGCCGAAGGACCGCCCGGTTCTCTTCAAGGTCAGAGCCGAGGACGTCATCCACGACTTCTGGGTCCCGGCCTTCCGCGTCAAGATCGACGCCGTCCCCGGGATAACCACCGAGGTCCGCGCGACGCCGACGAGAACGGGCAGATACCCCGTCGTCTGCGCCGAGCTGTGCGGCCTCGGCCACGCGGTGATGCGCTCGACGGCCTGGGTCGTCACGCCGGCCTCGTTCGACAGATGGCTCGCGAGACAGGGCCAGCCCACGGTCAACGCGGGCGGCGGCGGCGAGAGCGGGAGAGGCGGCGCCGACCTGGCCGCTGTCGGCAGAGACACCTTCATCGCGAGCTGCGGCAGCTGCCACACGCTCGCGGACGCCGGCACCAGCGGCGCCGCCGGCCCGGACCTGACGACCGCGCTCAGAGGCCAGTCGGAGGCGGACATCAGAGAGGACATCGTGGATCCCGACGCCAGAGTCGAGGAAGGCTACGAAGCCGGTGTGATGCCGGCCAACTTCTCGGAAACACTTTCAGCGGAGCAGATCGACGGCCTCGTGAGCTATCTCACGAGCGTTTCGAGATGATGGAGGAACCCTGCCGATGACCGCAAAGCTCCGCGCCCCAGGCTGGTATCGAGCAGCGCTGTTCGTGCTGCTCGGGCTCGCCTTCGCGTACGTGCTCGTCGGCGTCGGCCGCACGGCGATGCACTTCCCCGACGCCTGGAGCGACGGCGAGGCGATAACGAACGTCGCGCTGATAGCGATGCCGCTGTTCTTCCTCGTCGGCCTCGGCTGCTTCGACTACTGGTTCTACTACGCGGCCGGCCGGCCGACGCGCGCCGAGGACCACTCTTCGCACGGCGCGACGAGCTGGAAGGACTACTTCCGCGTCAACACCGATCACAAGGTGATCGGCATCCAGTACGTCGTCACGTCGTTCTTCTTCCTCTTCCTCGGCGGCCTGATCGCGATGCTGATGCGCGCGGAGCTGGCCCAGCCGGGCATGCAGTTCGTCGACAGCTCGACCTTCAACGGCCTCTTCTCGGTCCACGCGGCGCTGCTGATCTTCCTGTTCGTGATCCCGGTCTTCGCCGGGATAGCGAACTACGTCCTGCCGCTGATGATCGGCGCGCCGGACATGGCCTTCCCGCGCCTGAACGCGCTGTCGTTCTGGATGCTGCCGCCCGCCGGCATCCTCCTGACGGCCAGCTTCTTCGCCCCCGGCGGCGCGTTCGCGAGCGGTTGGACGGCCTACGCCCCGCTCTCGACCGAGATGCCGCTCGGGCAGGCGTTCTTCACGATCGGCGTCCAGTTCGCCGGCGCCGCCTCGATCGCGACTGCGCTGAACTTCCTCGTCACGATCATCACGATGCGCGCGCCCGGGATGAGCTTCTTCCGCATGCCGCTGCTCGTGTGGGCGAACTTCGCGACCTCGCTGCTGGTCGTGATCGCGACGCCGTTCATCGCCGCCTCGCAGTTCTTCGTGCTGCTCGACCGCGCGCTCGGCTTCCAGTACTTCGACGCGTTCGTCGGCGCCGGCAAGGACGGCAGCGTGCTGATGTACCAGCACGTCTTCTGGTTCTACTCCCACCCGGCGGTCTACATCATGATGCTGCCGGGCTTCGGGATCGTCAGCGAGATCATCTCGGTCAAGTCGCGCAAGCCGATCTTCGGCTATCGCATGATGGCG
Organism: Conexibacter woesei DSM 14684; assembly: GCF_000025265.1. Lineage (GTDB taxonomy): Bacteria > Actinomycetota > Thermoleophilia > Solirubrobacterales > Solirubrobacteraceae > Conexibacter > Conexibacter woesei. Next base: position 1,999,883 of record NC_013739.1, on the reverse strand, counting down.
TTCTCGCTGCTCGCGATCGTCGTGCTCGGCTTCACCGTCTGGGCGCACCACATGTTCGTCTCGGGCATGCAGAACTGGATCCGCATCCCGATGATGATCACGACGGCGATCATCGCGGTGCCGACCGGCATCAAGATCTTCTCGTGGCTCGCGACGATGTGGCGCGGCGTGCTCCACCTCGACACGCCGATGCTGTTCGCGCTCGGCTTCCTGACGACGTTCACGCTCGGCGGGATCAGCGGCGTGATGCTGTCGATGATCCCGTTCGACATCTACGTCTCGGACACGTACTTCATCGTCGCGCACATCCACTACGTGCTGTTCGGCGGCTCTCTCTTCACGATCTTCGCCGGCGTCTACTACTGGTTCCCGAAGATGACGGGCCGAATGTACGACGAGACGCTCGGCAAGATCCACTTCTGGGCGACGTTCGTCTTCTTCAACGTCACCTTCGGCCCGATGCACCTGCTCGGGCTCGACGGCATGCCCCGCCGCGTGGCGGACTACGCCGAGCAGTTCGCGGCGCTGAACCTGTTCGTGTCGATCGCGAGCTTCCTGCTCGGGCTGAGCATGCTCGTCTTCCTCTACAACATGGTCGTCAGCTGGCGCGGCGGCCCGCGCGCCGCCGCCAACCCGTGGCGCGCGCTGACGCTCGAGTGGCAGGTCTCCTCGCCGCCCCCGATCTTCAACTTCGACGCCGTCCCGACGGTCGTCGGCGGTCCGTACGAGTACGGAGTGCCCGGCGCCGTCCACGGCATCTTCCAATCGCCCGCAGAGGCGAAGCCGACTCCGGCCGGCTCCGTCGCGACGTCACCGTCCAGAGAGTGAGGTGAACCGCACCATGGCCAGAAGAGTCCTCGTCGTGGCGAACGAAACCCACGGCGGCCGCAGCCTCGTCGACGCGATCCGCGCCCGGCATGAGGCAGGCGACGCCGAGTTCGTCGTGATCGCGCCCCAGAACCGCCCGCACTCCGGCTACGTCATCTACGACGAAGCCGTCCGCGACGCGGCCAGAGCCCGCGTCGACGCCACCCTCCACGCGCTCAGAGAGCACGAGATCGCCGCGTACGGCGACGTGATGGATCCGGACCCCTACTCGGCGACGCTCGACGCGGTGCGCGAGTACGGGATCGACGAGATCATCATCTCGACGCACCCCGAGACGCGCTCGGGCTGGATGCGGCGTGACCTCGTCGAACGCGTCCACGACGCGACCGGCCTGCCGGTCCAGCACGTCGTCGTCGACCTCGCGGCCGACAGGGACGAGACGACCCACACGCTCGTCGTCGCCAACCACACGGCGAGAGGCGAGCCGCTGTTCGAGGAGCTGCGCAAGCGCGCCGCCGCCTCGCCTCACACCTTCACGGTGATCGTGCCCCAGGACGGCGGCGAGGGCCACCACACGGAGAAGGCACGCGCGCGCCTCGAGGCGCTGCTCGGCCGCCTCCACGAGGAAGGCATACCGGCGACCGGCGGCATCGGCGACCCCGATCCGTACACGGCCGTCGCGAACGCGCTGCAGTTCTACCGCGTCGACGACCTGATCATCTCGACGCTGCCGAAGATGCGCTCGCGCTGGATGCGCTCGGACCTGATCGGCCGCGTCCAGAAGCTCACCGCCGCGCCCGTCCAGCACGTCGAGATCGACATCGCCACCGAGCCGGCCCAAGCGGGAGCGAAGGCAGCCTGATGGAAGCAGCTTCCGCCTCCTCTTCTCTGCACCACGCCGGCGAGGCCGCGCACCATCACGGCCCGCCGGAGGCGCACAGGAGCTCCCGTGTGGACCCGCAGATGCTCGGAATGCTGCTGTTCATCATCTCCGAGATCATGGTCTTCGGGGCCTTCTTCACGGCCTACTTCTTCATCCGGGTCGTGGACGGCAACCCGTGGCCGGCGGAGGGGACGGAGCTGCCGAAGCTGATCGCCGGTGTCAACACAGCGATCCTCCTCTCCTCCTCGATCACGCTCCACTGGGCGCTCGAGGCGGTCAAGCGCGGGAACCGCGGCGCGTTCAAGGCCGGCATGGCGACGACCTTCCTGCTCGGCGCGACGTTCCTGTTCGTGCAGATCAACGAGTACGTCAACATCGGCTTCGCGCCGTATGACAGCGCGCAGGCGTCGGTCTTCTACGGGCTGACCGGCCTGCACGGTGCCCACGTCGCGCTCGGCCTGATGATCCTCCTGATGGTCACCGTCCGGGCGTTCCGCGGCCACTTCTCGGCCGAGGAGCACCGCGGCGTCGAGATCCCCGGGATCTACTGGCACTTCGTCGACGTGATGTGGGTCGTCGTCTACAGCACGGTCTACCTGTTGTAGATGCTCAATCCGCTCCGCTCCGAGCAGGAGGCGTTCCGCTTCCTGCTCTACGTCCTTGCCGTGGTGGTCGTGATCGTCGGGCTCGTGCTGATCGCACGTGCGCTGACGTGACCGACCCCGCCGCGCGCGCGACGCGCGACCATTGAACGCCATGCAGTTCGCGTTCGACCCCGTCGTCCTCGTCCTGACCGCGCTCGCGTGCTGGCTGTACGTCCGCGCGCTCGGGATCCTGCGGCGCCGCAACCTGCACGTCGGACGCGGGCAGCAAGCGTGCTGGTGGATCGGCATCGCGCTGCTGACGGTCGGCCTCAACGGGCCGCTCGACGCCTACGACGGCGAGCTGATGAGCGCCCACATGGCGCAGCACCTGCTGCTCGGGGACCTCGCGGCGCCGTTCCTGCTCGCCGGCCTGCGGGCGCCGATGCTGTTCTTCTACCTCCCCCGCCCCGCGCTCGTGCTGCTGGCGAGACGGCGGCTGCTGCGGCGGATCTTCCGCTTCCTGCGCCAGCCGCTCGTCGCGCTGCCGCTCTACGTGCTGACGATCTACGCCTGGCACGAGAGCACGCTGTTCGAGGGCGCGATCAGCAACCCGTTCCTGCACGCGCTCCAGCACGAGTTCTTCCTCGCCGCGAACCTGCTGCTGTGGTGGCCGGTGCTGGAGCCGGCCCGCCGGCGGATGCCCGGGCAGCTGTGGAAGATCGGCTACATCTTCGCCGCGCGGATGTCGACGATGTTCCTCGGCATGATCTTCGTCTTCACCAGAGGCGTCCTCTACGCCGGCGCCTACGGCACCGGCGAACGCCCCGGCGGCTTCTCACCGCGGGCCGACCAGGGCACCGCCGGCGGCATGATGATGACGCTCGACATAGTGATCATGGTCGCCGCGCTGGCGTGGTTCTTCTACCACGCCTCGCAGCAGGAAGACCGCGATCAGGCGAGAGCGAGCGCGGATGCGGTGAGAGCTCGCGAAGATGGCCCGCCGGCGGATGCATCGGCGTCTCTGGCGCGGACGCAGGGAGCGTAGTGGGCGCCAGCCCATGAGCGACCGAGGACAAAGCCAGAGGCGCCGAGGCGCCGCCGGAGCCGGTTATCTGACGGTGAGTCTGCCTTCCATGCCCGCCTCACGGTGGCCTGGAAGGGTGCAGTAGAAGGTGTAGTCGCCCGGTCTCACGTCGACCGAGACTCTCGACACGCCGCCGTTGGAGACCGTCTCGCCTCTACCGAGGTCGGGACCGCTCGTGCCCTCCTGGAGGGCGATGTCGTGCGGGATCGAGGCCTCGTTTCTCGAGTCGATCTCGAGCGGTCCGGCCGGCGCGGTCGCGGCGCTGACGACGTAGGCGAGCTGGCCGTCGGGATCGGCGTCGATCTCGAGCTTGCCGTTCTCGGCGGCGGCGGTTCTCTGCTCGACTCTTCTGACGGCCGCCGCGAGCGCGCCCTCGTCCTCGCCAGGCTTCGCTGCGACCTCGCCGACGTAGGCGGCGACGTCGATCGCGGACTGGCCCTTGACGATTCTCTCGGGCATTCTCGAGATCGGGTACAGGATCTGCTCGTGTACGACCCCTCTGACGGTGTCGCGCCCGAAGCCGTCCTGCAGCGACTGCGCGAAGGCAGTGTCGAGGTCCGGCCCAGCCGTGCCTCTCGTGCCCGCACGCGCCAGCGTGTGGCATGCGCCGCATCTCTCCACGAAAAGCTGCTTCCCGTGGACCAGGTCGGCGCGGTTTCCCTTGAGATCGTCACCACCGCAGCCAGCGATACCGACGGCGAATGCCGAGGCCGCGACCGTGGCGACGATTGCTCCTCGTCTCCGTCGGCTCATCATCTCCGCGGACGACTCTATCCGAGGGTCCGGCCGATAATCCAGTGCCTACTGCAACTTCGTCGCCAGCGGCGGTGGCAGCTGGTCGAGCCGGCCCTCCGCCGCAGCGACCACGCCGCGCGCCACGCCGTCCCACGACCAGCGCTCGCGAGCGGTCTCCACGAGCGCCTTGCGCGTCCTCGCGCGCAGCTCCGGCGGGGCGTCGAGCCAGCCGGCGACGCGGTCGGCGATCGCGTGCACGGCGCCCGGCCCGACGGGGAACGCCAGCCACGCGCGCGCAGGCTCGGGCACGGCGTCCGCCAGCGCGCGGGCGACCTCGGCCAGGCCGGAGTGGTCGGCGCAGACCGGCAGCGTCCCGCAGGCGGCTGCCTCGGCCGCGACCATCCCGAACGCCTCGGGGAAGGTGCTCGGGACGACCTGCGCCGCGCACGCCGGCAGCAGGTCGGCCAGCTCGTCGTGCTCGAGTCGCCCGCTGAGGACGATCCGCTCGCGCAGGTCGCGGGCGGCCGCGAGGTAGCGCTCGCGCGCCTCCGGGTCGGCCGCCAGCTCGCCGAGGAACGCCTGCAGGTGGACGAGCGCCGCCCCGGCCGGTCCGCCCTCCGCTGCGCGGCCCTCGGCCGCGAGCGCTCCGGCCGCGCCGAGGTCGCCGTCGGCGAGCGCGGCGAGCAGCCGCTCGACGCCGTCGCGGTAGGCGCCGAAGCCGACCACGACGAGCCGCGCGCGCGGCTGCCGCATCAGCACGAGCGGCCAGGCGGCGACCAGCAGGTCGACGCCCTTGGAGACGATCAGCTTGCCGACGAACGCGACGAGCGGATCGTCCGCTGGCGCCGCCGCGAGCGTCCCCAGCGCAGCGGCCGCCGCGGCGTCGTCGAGCGCGAAGGCGGACGCTGGCGCAGGGACAGCAGCGTCGGCACCGGCCGCGCCGCTCGCGCCACCGGCGCCGCCCGCCCCGGCCGCGCCGCCCGCCCCCGCCCCGCTCGCGCCACCGGCGCCACCGGCGCCGCCGGCCCCGGCCGCGCCGCCCGCCTCCCTCGCGCGCCGCTCCAGCCGCTCCGCCAGCTCGACGAGGCCGGCGTGGGCGGCTCTGGGGTCGCGCGGGACGAAGCGGCCGACGTCGACGCCGGGCGGGCCGAGACGGGTGCGCGCGGGCAGGTCGGGCTCCGCGAGCGTCTCCCACAGCCGCTCGGCGGTGTGGCGCGAGCCGACGAGCACGCCGCGCGCGCCGGCGAGCCCCTCGCGCGCCGCCGGCAGGAAGCGCTCGGGCTGCGGAGCGACCGTGTACTCGAGGGCGCTGCCGTGGATCTTGACCGCGTAGGGGACGTCGCCGAGCGCCCGTGCGAGCACGAGCGGTCCCATCACGAGGTGGTTGGCGAGCGCGACGTCCGGCTGCGCGCGCGCCGCCACCTCCCGCACCGCGCGCACGTTCGCCTCGACGTACGCCGACACTTCGGCGTCGGTCAGCTCCGCGTACGTGCGCGCCTCGATCCCGTCGTAGCGGTCGGCGACGTAGACCGGCAGCAGACCCGCCAGCGCGGGCCGGTAGACCGTGCAGCGGACCGGCTCGCGCAGCACCCGCACCGCGAGCGAGCCGCCGTCCCAGTCCGCGGCGGCGTCGACGAAGGGGAACTGCTCCGGCTCGCGCTCCTGGCACAGCAGGCGCACCTCGTGGCCGAGGTGCACGAGCGCCGCCGCGAGGTTCGCGTTGTAGACGTTCGAGCCCGTCCCTCCGAGCAGGTAGCCGTGGAAGACGAGCACGCGCATCAGCGCTACCCTAGCCGCCGCCCCGCCCCGGCCAGCGGCGACGGGGTCGAATCGCCGTGTGCGTTGGTAGCATGCCGGCCCGTGAGCCTGAATCAGCGTTATCGCATGCGTACTCCGTCGACCGGCCGCGAGATCGTGCTCGAGGCCGAGCCCGGCCGCGTCTACCTCGACCGTGAGACCGGCGAGGAGCTCGAGGTCGTCGCTCAGCTCCTGCCGCTTGCGCCGACGCCGTCGGACCTGCCGTGGACGGTCGAGAACCTCCGCATCTGCAACTGGTGCGATCAGTTCGCTCAGAGGGATCTGAACGACTGCCCCAACTGCGGTCGCCGGATGGCCCCGCTCGGCCGCTGACGCCGCGCGCTCGCCCGTGCCTCGTCGCACGAACCTGTTCCGCCTGACCTTCGCACTCGCGCTCGGCGCCCTGCTCGTCTTCGGCCTCTCCGCCTGCGGCGGCGGAGGCTCCAGCAGCGCTGAGACGCTCGAGACGCCCCCGCTGACGATACCCACGGGCACGTTGCCGGCGTCCGCCTCCACGACGCCGTCGACCACGTCGACGACCTCGACGACGTCGACAACCTCCACGACGCCCGACACCAGCAGCTCGACCGGCGGCGCCGTCGACGACGGCTCGTCGGACTCGACCGGCGGCGGCACCGTCGACAGCGGCGGTGACACCTCGGGCGACACCGGTGGCGGCACCGACGGCACGACCGGCGGCGACACCGGCACCGGCGGCGACACGGGCGGCGGCGATACCGGCGGTGGCGACACCGGCGGCGGCGCCTCCCCCCGGCGGCGGCGGCACGACGGACGGCGGCACCGGCGGTGGCGACACCGGCGGCGGCGCCTCGCCCGGCGGCGCCTCGCCGGACACCGACGCCTTCTGCGAGCAGAACCCCGGCGCCTGCTAGCCGGCGCGAGCTGACCGGGCGCGCTCGCGTTCGCGCCGTGCCGGCTCGCCGCGCCGCTCGCGCTCGGTCCCACGCGGACGCGCGGTCGTGTGGTCGCGCAGACGGACCGGCCACGGCGCGGCGTCGGGCAGCGGCAGGCAGTCGCCGCGGTCGCCGGGATCCGGCGGGGACGGCCGATCCGGCGGGGGATCTCTGCCAGGGTCGTCCCAGTCGCCCCACTCGTCAGGCTCGTCCTGGTGGCGGAAGAACCACACCAGCCAGACGATCATGCCGCCGAGATCTATCACCCGCATCCCGACGAGGAAGATCCAGCCCGCTGTGCTCACGCGCCGATGTTAGCTCCGGCGCGCGCGTGTGACGAGGTGCGCGGTCGGCAGGCCGACCGCGCGCCGCACGGGGAGCCGGGTCGCCCGAGGCGCCGGCTCCCGCCGCGGTCATCTTCTCGTCGTCGTGTCTCTTCTGCTCGGGTCTCTCGTCTCTCTCGGCGGCTTCGGCGTCGAGATCATCGTCGCCGTGTAGGTCAGCTTGGCCGTCTGGTAGAGGCACTTGTACGCCGACTCGCTGCCGATCGTCTGCTGCGCGGTCTGCGTCACCAGGTCGCGGCAGCCGCTCGCGCGGCTCGCGCGCCAGCCGTTGGTCTTGTCGAGGTTGACCGCGAGGATCGGCGCCCACGTCGGGACCGTCAGCGCGACGACGTCGCCCTTCTCGATCGGCAGGCTCGTCTCGAACGGGAACTGCACGGTCGTCCCGAGGAACGGGGTGATGCGGAAGACCTCGCTCTGCGCGGTCGCCGTGTAGAGCCGTCTCGGTCTCTGTCTCGACGACTGGCTCAGGACGGTCAGCTGCACGCGCGGCGTGCCGCCGTACGTTCTGTTGAAGAAGCTGATCTGTCTGTCGGTCAGCGACCCGAGCTGGAGCGTGAGGGCGACGACGCGGCCGTCGGCCTTCGCGGTCGTCGGGTAGGTCGTGCCGTTCGTGTTGACCTGGAGCGCCGTGGTGCGGGTGACGACGAAGCAGTCGTCGGGGCAGCTCGTGGTCACAGGAACGGTGCTCTCGCCCAGCTCGTAGAGTCTGGCGGAGGCAGTGGGAGCGGCGACGCCGAGCGCACACGCGGACGCGGCGAGGCCGATGAGTATGCGCTTCATGTGCTCATTCAACACGAAGCGGCGGCGCGAGTAGCGCTCACGCCGTCCTGGAACGGTGCGCGGCGGCCACAGCGCGTGGCCGCCGACCCCGAGGATTCAGATCTTGGTGACGTTGACCGCCTTCGGTCCCTTGTCTCCCTGTTCCTCCTCGTAGGACACCTTCGAGCCCTCCGGGAGTGAGCGGTATCCGTCTCCTGAGATACCGGAATAGTGGACGAAGAGGTCGCGACCGCCGTCATCCGGCGTGATGAAGCCGAAGCCCTTGTCGTCGCTGAACCACTTGACCGTACCCGTTGCCATTGCGTCCCCCGAGGAGCAGCATGCCGGACATGCCGGCAGGTTTACATCGGGCCCATCGCCCGATCTGTCACGGGAAAGTCAACAGCACCAAAGGGGTGAACTGCAAGTGGCATTCGTCGCGACCTCGCTCCGGCGACGGTCGACGCGCCAGCAATTCAGCCGATCAGCTGCGCTGCGGCGGTGGCGATCTCGTCCGGGTCGCCCTGTGCCGGGACCCACGGCAATCTCAGCGGATCGTCCGAATACCGGGGGATCACGTGCAGATGGAAGTGGAAGACCGTCTGCCACGCGGCGGCGCCGCACGAGTTGATCAGGTTGACCCCGTCGGCGCCGAGACGCTCCTTCGCACGTTGCGCGACGAGCTGCCCGGCGTGGGCGACAGCTTGCAGATCCGCCTGCTCGATCTCCAGCAGATCGCGCGAATGGCTGCGCGGGATCACGAGCGTGTGGCCGTAGGTCGCGGGAGCTATGTCCATGAACGCGATCGTGCGCTCGTCCTCGCGGACGATCCGCGCGGGCAGCTCCCCGGCGACGATCTTGCAGAAGATGCAGTCGGAGTTGGTGGGCACGCGCCGAGCATATCGGTAGCCTCAGCTGCTCCGTGCCCGACCGCCGTCACCTCCGCGACGCGATCGCCCACCTCGCGGCGATCGACCGTCCCTCCGCCTCGCCCGGCGAGCGCGAGGCGGCGCAGTGGATCGCGGCGCGGCTCGGCGAGTTCGGCTGCAGCGCGCGGGTCGAGGAGGAGCGCGCGCACGGCGGCTACTGGTTCCCGCTCGGCGTCCCGGCCGCGCTCGCCGGCGCCGCCGGGCTCGCCGCCCAGCGCGGCGGGCGCAACGCCCGGCTGCTGGCGGGCGGCGCCGGCGCGTTCGCCGCGGCCGCGATCTACGACGACGTCAGCGGCGGGTCGCTGTGGTTCCGGCGCCGCTTCCTGCCGAGCCGGCCGACCTGGAACGTCGTCGCCGAGACCGGCGACGTCGATGCCGAGCGCACGATCGTCTTCGTCGCCCACCACGACGCCGCGCACTGGGGGATCCTCTTCCACCCCGGCGTTCTGCCGCTGCTGGCCAGATACGCCCCCGGGCTGCTGGAGCGCAGCGACACGTCGCCGCCGCTGATGGCGCCGGTGTTCGCCGGCCCCGCGCTCGTCGCGCTCGGCGCGCTGACCGGCAGCAGACGGCTGCTGACCGCGGGCACGGCGCTCGCGCTCGGCTCGGCGGCGACGTTCGCCGAGATCGGCTCGCGCGGCGCGGTTCCCGGCGCGAACGACAACCTGACCGGCGTCGCGACGCTGCTCGGCGTCGCGACCGAGCTGGCGGAGCGGCCCGTCGAGGGGCTGCGCGTCCTGCTCGTCTCGACCGGCTCGGAGGAGAGCTTCATGGAGGGCATGCACGCGTTCGCGCGGCGCCACTTCCCGAGACTGCCGCCCGAGTCGACCCACGTCGTCTGCGTCGACACCGTCGGCTCGCCGGAGCTGGCGCTGCTGGAGGGCGAGGGAATGCTGCGGATGCGCGAGTACCCGGACGACTTCAAGCGGCTGATCGACGTCTGCGCGCGCGACGCCGGCGTCCACCTGCGCCGCGGACTGCGCTTCCGCAACGCGACCGACGGGCTGATCGCACTGAAGGCCGGCTACCCGACCGCGATGATCGGCTCCGTCACGCCGCACAAGGTGCCGGCGAACTACCACTGGCCGACGGACACCGCCGACAACGTCGACCACGGCAGCGTCGACGACGCCGTCACGCTCTGCACCGCGATCGCGCGGCGGGTCGCGGCGACCGCTGGCCCGCCGGCCGAGCGCAGCGCGACGTCGGCCTAGCAGCGCCGCGCGAGCCACTCGGCGCCACGCGGGGCTCTCGCCGTCGCCGCCGCTCGCCGTCGCCGCCGCTCGCCGTCGTCGCCGCTCGCCGTCGCCGGCTACTCGCCGTCGCCGGCCGCGGCGAGCGCCGCGCGCGCGTGCTCGACGGCCTGCTCGCGCGTCGACACCTCGCCGGCGTACTGCGCCGCCTCCAGCTCCGCCAGCAGCGTGCCGAGCCGCGGCCCGCGCGGGATCTCCAGCGCGTCGGCCAGCTCGTCGCCGCGGATCAGCGGGAGCGGCCGCTCGCCCGACTCCCACGCCAGCGCCGGGCCGATCAGCTCGCGCGCGAGGTCGAGGTGCTTGGCGATCGCCTCGTCGGACTTGCGGCCACGGGTCGCGAGCCGGTCGGCGACCGACAGCAGCGTGACGTCGACCTCGACCGGGGTCGTGCGGCGCAGGTAGCGGTGCTCGTCGCGGCGCGTCAGCGGCCGCTCGTGCACGAGGAAGCCGAGCCGCAGGTGGTGCCGTGCCAGCGCGGCGACATGGGCGCGCAGCTTCTCGCTCGTTCTCAGCCGCGTGAGGATCTCGCGCGTCAGCTCCGCGCCCTGCGCGTCGTGGTCGAAGAACGTCACGCGGCCGCTCTCCATCACGCCACGCGTCTGCGGCTTGGCGATGTCGTGCAGCAGCGCGCCGAAGCGCAGCGCGGTGCCGCGCGACAGCTCGTCGGAGAACGGCTGCGCCAGCAGCTCGCGCAGCCGCTCGCCGCGCTCGGGGCCGAAGACGGCGGCGGGATCGCCCTCCAGCGCGACCGTCTCGGCGAGGACCGCGAGCGTGTGGTCGTGGACGTCGAGGTGGTGGTAGGCGCTCTGCTCGACACCGCGCAGCGCGTCCAGCTCCGGCAGCACCGCCGCGGTCGCGCCGAGCTGGCCCATCAGCTCCAGCCCGTGCAGCGGGTCCGGCGCGCCGACGACACGGCGCAGCTCGGCGAAGACGCGCTCCTGCGCGACCTCGCGCAGCCGCGGCGCGTCGAGCCGCGCGGCCGCGAGCGTGCCGACCTCGACCTCGAGCCCCAGCTCGGAGGCGAACCGCGGCAGCCGCATCACGCGCACCGGGTCGGCCGAGAACGCCCCCGGCGAGACCATCCGCAGCCGCCGCGCCGCGAGATCCGCGGCGCCGCCGGTCGGATCGATCGGGTCGCCGCCGGCGAGCGGCTCGGCGATCGCGTTGACCGTGAAGTCGCGCTGCGCGAGGTCCTGCTCGATCGTCGCGCCCGTCAACGGCGCCAGATCGGCCTGCCAAGCGCCCTCGCGCGCGACGACGCGCCACGCGCCGAACGCCTCCGAGAGCGGGAAGACCGCCGCGCGCGCGGCACGGCCGAGCCCGCGCGCCGCCGCCTCGACGTCGCCGTCGACCGCCAGGTCGAGGTCCTTCGTCACACGATCGAGCAGACGGTCGCGCACTGCGCCGCCGACGAGCCACGTGCGCGTCCCCGCGAGCGCCTCGCGCGCGACCGCGAGCGGATCGGGCGCGCCGGCTGAGGTGTCGGCGGGCGCGCTCACGCCGGCGCCCCGTCGCGGTGGTACGCGCGGACGACACGCGCGCTCAGCGCCGTGACGACCTCGTAGTTGATCGTCCCGAGCCGCCGCGCGACCTCCTCCGCCGTCAGCCGCTCCTCCCCCGCCGCCCCGATCAGGATCGCCGGATCGCCGAGCGCGACGCCGGGCTCCGGGCCGACGTCGACGGTCACGTTGTCCATCGAGACGCGCCCGACGAGCGGGCGGCGCCGGCCGCCGAGCAGCGCGACGCCGTCGCGCTCCCAGCCGCGGCGGACGCCGTCGCCGTACCCGATCGGCAGCGTCGCGATCCACGTCGGCGCCTGCGCGCGGAAGCGGGCGCCGTAGCCGACCGTCTCCCCCGCCGCGAGCGGCTTCAGCGCCGCGACCCAGGAGCGCAGCTCCAGCGCCGGCTCCAGCCCATGCGCGGTCGCGTCGTCCTCCCACGGCGAGAGCCCGTAGACGGCGATGCCGCAGCGGACGAGGTCGAGCCGCGACTCCGGCAGCGCGAGCGCAGCGGCGCTGTTGGCGGCGTGCAGCAGGACGCCGGGGTGGGCGGCCCGCAGCCGCTCGCCGAAGGCGGTGAACGCGGCGAGCTGGCCGCGCGTCAGCGCGACGTCCTCGTCGGCGCAGGGGAAGTGCGTCATCGCGCCCGCCAGCTCCAGCCCGGGCGCCGCGGCGACGCGGTCGGCGACCCGCAGCAGCTCGTCCGCGTCGCGCGTGCCGAGCCGGCCCATGCCGACGTCGAGCTTGAGATGGACGCGGATCGGCGGCGCCGCGGTCGCCGCGGCACGCGCGCCGGCAGCCGTCGCCAGCTGCTCGACGAACCGCTCGTTCCAGGCGACGACATCCGCGTCCGCGTCGAGCGCCTCGTCCAACTCCTCCGGCGCGAGCGCGCCGAGCACGATCAGCCGCGCGTCGAGCCTCGCGGCGCGCAGCTCGGCCGCCTCACCGCCGGTCGCGACCGCGAGCCACGTCGCCCCGCCCGCCACCGCGGCGCGCGCCGACTGGACCGCGCCGTGGCCGTAGCCGTTCGCCTTCACCGCCGCGCACAGCGCGACGTCCGCGCCGATCTCGCGGCGTATCAGCGCGCAGTTGCGCTCGATCGCCGCAAGGTTGACCCGAGCGAGTGCACGCAGCGCCATGTCGGCAGGGTCGACGACGGGCGTGCCGCCCGTCACTCCTCGCTGACGAGCGCTTCGAGCACGTCGAGGCGCGTCACGACGCCGACGAGCCGGCCGTGCTCGACGACGGGCAGCCGGTTGTGGCGCCGCTCGGCGATGATCCGCGCGGCCTCCTTGACGTCCGTGTCGGCGTCGACCGTGATCGGGTCCTCGGTCATCATGTCGCCGACGGTCGCGGCGATCGCCTTTCTGAAGCGCTCCTCGAAGCGCTTGACCGGGCCGAGGAAGATCTGCGCGCCGAACAGGTCGATGTGCAGCGGGAGGCGGAGATCTTCCTCCTCGTCGACCATCACGAGGTCGGCCTCGGTGACGATGCCGACCGGGCGCCCGCCGCCGTTGACGACCGGGACGCCGGGCAGCTCGTGCGTCCGCAGCACCTTCAGCAGCGTCTCGACCGAGTCCTCTGGGGACACTGTGATCGGGTCCCGCTCCATGATGTCTGCGACGGTGGGCATTGGCGGGAGATTATCCGACTGCCGTGCACGACCCGCTGGCGCCCGGGCGTGCGCCGGGCGGCCGCCGCGTCAGCGGCGTCGCGCGGCCGGCAGCGCGTCGATCACGTCACCGGCGATCGCGCCCTCGACGCCGATCCGCTCGCCGACGATCCGGCCCGCGCGGCGGTGCAGCTCGACGCCGGCGCAGGCGGCGGCGAACGGCTCGACCCGGCGCGCCAGCAGCGCCGCGATCGTCCCGCCGAGCACGTCCCCGGTCCCCGCCGTCGCGAGCGCCGGCGCGTCGCCGGGGCTGACCGCGACCGCTCCGGCCGGTGTCACCACGAGCGTGTCGTCGCCCTTCAGGACGACGATCGCGCCCGCGCGGTGGGCGGCCTCGCGCGCAAGCGCCAGCCGCCGCCCGCGCACCTCCTCGTTCCCCACGCCCAGCAGCCGCGCCAGCTCGCCGCCGTGCGGCGTCAGGACCGTGGGCGCGCGGCGGCTGGCGAGATCCTCCAGCCGCCCGGCGTGCGCGTTGAGACCGTCCGCGTCGAGCACCAGCGGCACGTTCGCGGCCGCCGCGAGGTCGCGCGCGAACTGCGCCGACCCCTCCGCCCGCCCGAGGCCGGGTCCGAGCACGAGCGCGTCGGCTCGCTCCAGTCGCTCCAGCGCCGGTGCGACCGCCGCGGGCATCAACGCCCCGTCCTCGTCAGGCAGCGGGACCGACATCACCTCCGCCTGCCGCACCTCGAAGACGAGGTTCAGCGACGCCGGCACGAGCACCGTCACGTAGCCGGCGCCGGCCCGCGCCGCCGCCGCCGAGGCGAGCGAGGGCGCACCGGTGAGGCCGGTCGAGCCGCCGCAGACGAGCACGCTGCCGCCGTCGAACTTCGTCGAGGCCGCGCCGCGCGAGGGCAGCTCGGCGAGGACGGCGGCGGTGATCGCGCCGGCACCCGCGACTGTCGCCGGCGGGCGTCCGCCGTCGTCGCCGGGGATCCCGATGTCGACGACGACGACCTCGCCCGCGTGCTGCTTGCCGGGCGCGATCCAGAGGCCTGGCTTGGCGGCGTGGAAGGTCGCGGTCGCCCGTGCGCGCACCGCGACGCCCGCGACCTCGCCGGTGGAGGCGTCGACGCCGCTGGGGACGTCGCAGGCGACGACCGTCACACCGTGGTCTGCGGCGGCGGCGATCGTGTCGACCGCGTCGCCGACAAGGCCGCGCGGTGCGCCGCTCGCGCCGGTGCCGAGGACGGCGTCGACGATGCCGGCGACCTCGAACAGCGCGCCCGGGTTGAAGATCCGCGGCGGGGCGCCGCACAGCCGCTCCAGGTTCGTGCGCGCGTCGCCCTCCAGCTCACCCGGGTCGGGCAGCAGGTGGACGTCGACCTCGCGGCCGGCCTCGCGCAGCAGGCGCGCGACGACGAGGCCGTCGCCGCCGTTGTTGCCCTTACCGCAGACGACGGCGATCGTCCCGTCCGGGACGCAGCGCTGGACCAGCTCGAACAGCCCGCGCCCGGCGCGCTCCATCAGCTCGATCCCGGGGATCCCGCGCTGCTCGATCGCCCAGCCGTCGAGCGCGCGCTGGGCGGCGGCGTCCGGCAGCGGATCGAGCCAGGCCGGAAGCACTGCGCTCACGTCGCGATCGCGACGGCCGCCGCGTCGCGGCGGGTGTGGGTCAGCGAGATCGCGACCTGCGTGACGCCGAGCTCCGCCGCCTGCCGCGCGACGTCGCCGTGCAGCTCGATCCGCGGCGCGCCGTCGCCGCGTACGACCTCGACGTCGGTGAAGCTCCACGCCTCCAGCCCGAGCGCCTTCGCGACGGCCTCCTTGGCGCAGAAGCGCGCCGCGAGGTGCTGCGCCGGACGCGCCCGCTCGGCGGCGTAGGCGCGCTCCGCCGCGGTGAAGAGCCGTTCGGCGAGACGCGGCCGCCGCGCCAGCGCCTGCTCGAGGCGCTCGATCTCCAGCTGGTCGATCCCGACGCCCTTCATGCGGGCGAGGCTACTCGACGGTCACGGTCTTGGCGAGGTTGCGCGGCTGGTCGACGTTGAGGCCGCGCAGCCGGGCGACGTGGTACGAGAGCAGCTGGAGCGGGACGACGGCGAGCAGCGGCGCCAGCATCCAGTCGGTCTCGGCGACCGTCAGGACCTCCTCGGCGTGCTCGCGGATCTCCTCGTTGCCGGCGCTCGCGACGGCGATCACGTGCGCGCCGCGGACGCGCACCTCCTGGATGTTCGAGACGACCTTGTCCAGCACGGGCGAGTCGGTCGCGACGCAGACGACGGGGGTGTCGTCGTCGAGCAGCGCGATCGGGCCGTGCTTCATCTCGCCGGCGGCGTACGCGTCCGTCGCGATGTAGCTGATCTCCTTCAGCTTCAGCGCGCCTTCGAGCGCGACCGGGAGGCCGATGTGGCGGCCGAGGTAGAGGAAGAACTCCGCCTTGTAGTGGCGCTCGGCGATCGCGCGGATCTCCTCGTCGCCGGCGTCGAGCATCTCCGTGATGTGGTGCGGGAGCCGCTTCAGCTCTCCGACCAGCTCGGCCAGCCGCTCGGGCGCGAGCGTGCCACGCAGCTCGGCGAGCCGCAGCGCGAGCAGGTACATCACGGCGACCTGGCCGACGAACGTCTTCGTCGCGGCGACGCCGATCTCCAGCCCCGCGCGCGTGAAGAGCACGCCGTCGGCGTCGCGCGTCGCCTGCGAGCCCATCACGTTCGTGATCGCCAGCACCGTCGCGCCGCGCTCGCGCGCCAGCCGCATCGCGGCGAGCGTGTCGGCCGTCTCGCCCGACTGCGAGATCCCGATCACGAGATCGCCGGGACCGACGACGGGGTTGCGGTAGCGGTACTCGGAGGCGACGTCCATCTCGACCGGCACGCGCGCCCAGCCCTCGATCGCGTAGCGGCCGATCAGACCGGCGTGGTAGGAGGTCCCGCAGGCGACGACGATGATCCGCCGCACGTCGCGCAGGAACGCGTCGTCGATCGTGCCGAGGTCGCCGAGGTCGACCCCGTCGCCGCGCGCGGTGCGATCGGCGATCGTCTCCGCGACGGCGTCCGCCTGCTCGTGGATCTCCTTCAGCATGAACGTCTCGTAGCCGCCCTTCTCGGCGGTCTCGGCGTCCCAGTCGATCTCCACGACCTCGCGCTCGATCGGCGTGCCGTCCGGCGACATGAAGTCGACGCCGCCGGGGCGCAGCACGACCAGCTCGCCGTCCTCGATGAACTGGACGCGGCGGGTGTGCTCCAGGAACGCGGGCACGGCGGACGCGAGGAACTGCTCCCCGTCGCCACGGCCGACGACGAGCGGGCACTCGCGCCGCGCACCGACCAGCACGCCCGGCTCGTCCGCGGCCATCGCGACGAACGCGAAGTGACCGACCAGCTCGCCGTACGCCGCCTGCACCGCCGCGGGCAGATCGCCGTCGTAGCGCCGCGAGATCACATGCGCGATCACCTCGGCGTCGGTCTCGGAGGTGAACACGACGCCCTCGTCCGCCAGCTCGCGCTTGAGCGCCATGTAGTTCTCGACGATCCCGTTCACGACGATGTGGATCCGCCCGTCCACGTCCTCGTGCGGGTGCGCGTTCTCCTCGCTGACGCGTCCGTGCGTCGCCCAGCGCGTGTGGCCGATACCGGTCGTCGGCTCGGCGACGGCGACGGGCGCGCCGCCAGGCACCTCCGCCGCGTGCGGCAGCGCCGCAACCGCGTCGCGCAGCGCCTGCAGGTTGCCGACGGCGCGGACGGAATCGACCTGCTCACCGCTGAGGATCGAGATCCCCGCGCTGTCGTAGCCGCGGTATTCGAGCTTTTCGAGACCTGCCAGGAGCAGGCCTTGGACCGGTCGGGCGCCGACGTAACCGACGATGCCGCACATGGGGAACCTCCGTGTGGAACGACGAGAGCCGCGCGTGCGGCGGCTGCGGGGGCGCTGACGGGGCGCCCCCGGATTCTAGCGGGCGGTCTGGCGGCGCCCTCAGCCCGCGGGCTGAGACGCGGCCGCTTCGGCGCGCTCGACCAGCCGCGCGCAGACGGCGTCGGCCTCGGCCGGATCGGGCGCCTCGACCATCACGCGCAGCAGCGGCTCGGTGCCCGACGGACGCACGAGCACCCGCCCGCGACCGTCCAGCGCAGCGTGCTCGCGCTCGATCGCGGCGTGCATCTCGGCGTCGCCGGCGGCGCGTTCGAGCGCGGCGCGGTCGGGCAGGCGCACGTTCACGAGCCGCTGCGGCAGCTTCTCCATCCCCTGCCGCTCCGCGAGGCTGCCGGCGCCGAGCGCCTCGAGCGTCAGCAGCGCGCTCGCGATGCCGTCGCCGGAGGGCGCGTAGCCGAGCTCGACGATGTGGCCGGACTGCTCGCCGCCGAGCGCCCAGTCGCGCTCGCGCAGCGCCTCCAGCACGTAGCGGTCGCCGACCGACGTCGTGGCGACCTCGATGCCGGCGTCCGCCATCGCCGCGTGGAAGCCGTAGTTGGTCATCACCGTGACGGCGACGCCGTTGCCGCGCAGCGCGCCCTGCGCGCGCAGGTGCAGCGCGGCGAGCGCGATCAGCTCGTCGCCGTCGACGACCGCGCCGTCGCCGTCGACCGCCAGCACGCGGTCGCCGTCGCCGTCGAAGGCGAAGCCGGCGTCATGGTCGCCGGCGCGCATCGCGGCGATCAGCTCGTCGAGGTGGGTCGAGCCGCAACCGGCGTTGATGTTGCGGCCGTCGGGGGCGTCTGACAGCACGTCGACGTGCGCGCCGAGGCGGCGGAAGATCTCGGGCGCGGCCTTGTACGTCGCGCCGTGCGCGCAGTCGAGCACGATCCGTCTGCCGGACAGGTCGAGCGCGGAGAAGCGCGTCTGCAGCTCGCGCAGGTAGTCGTCGAGCGTGCCGTGCAGCTGGCTGACACCGCCGATGACCCGATCCCGCCCACCCGCCGCGGCCTGCCCGTCGAGCAGCGCCTCGATCTCGGACTCGACCGCGTCGGAGAGCTTGTCGCCGTCGGCGCCGAAGAACTTGACGCCGTTGTCCTCGTACGGGTTGTGCGAAGCCGACAGCACGACGCCGAGGTCGAAGCCGTAGCGGCGGATCAGCAGCGGGGCGGCCGGGGTCGGCAGCACGCCGCCGATCAGCGCCGAGCCGCCCGCGGCGGCGACGCCGGCGGCGACCGCCGCTTCGAGCATCTCACCCGACTCGCGCGTGTCGCGGATCACGAGCACGCGCGGCTGGGGCGTCGTGGCGGCTGCGCGCGCCGTTGCGGCGCGCGCGAGCGCAAGCGTCAGCTCTGCCGACAGGAACTCGCCGGCGACGCCGCGGACACCGTCCGTGCCGAACAACCGGCGGGCCATGGTGTGGAACGCTAGCGCTTCGAGAACTGCGGACGCTTGCGGGCCTTCTTGAGGCCGGCCTTCTTGCGCTCCTTCACGCGCGGATCGCGCGTGAGGAAGCCGCGCTTCTTCAGCTCGCCACGAAGGTTCGGGTCGGCCTGAAGGAGCGCGCGGGAGATGCCGTGACGCAGCGCGCCGGCCTGAGCCGAGACACCGCCGCCGTGCATCTTCGCGATCACGTCCATGCGCTCTTCGTACCCGACGGCCTCGAGCGGCTGGCGGATGTTGCGCTGAAGCGTGGCGCGCGGGAAGAAATCGTCGAGCGGCTTGCCGTTGATCGTGTAATTGCCGGTGCCCGGCTTCAGGATCACACGCGCGACCGCCGTCTTGCGCTTGCCCGTCGCGGTGTAGCGCGCGCCGGACGCGAGGCTGATCGACGCGTCCGCGATCGGCTGCGCCTCCTGCTCCTCGTCGCTGTCGCCGTCGGCCGAGGGGATCGGCTCGCCGTTCTCGTCGAGCTCGCCTTCCTCGCGACCTTCGCCCTCGATGACGATGTCCGGCACGAGATCGGCGCCGGGGATCTCCGGCTTCACGCGCGGCGTCTCGTCGACCTCTTCGAGCTCGCCCTCTTCGGCGGCGGCTGCGGCGGGCGCAGCGTCGGCCTTGGGCTGCTCGGGGGCGGCGGGCTGCTCGGCAGCCTCGTCAGCGGCGGGCTGCTCGCCCTCGGCGACGGGCTCCGGCGCCTCGCCGGCGGCCTCGACGGGCTCCTTGGGCGCGTTGCCCTCGGGGTTGCGCTGCTCGTCTTCAGGCTGCTCGACGTCGGACACTAGGCTTCGATCTCCATGGGTTGCGGCTGCTGTGCGGCATGCGGATGGTCCGGCCCGGCGTAGACCTTGAGCTTCGTGATCTGCTTGCGCGCGAGGCGGTTGCGGGGCAGCATGCCCTTCACCGCGATGCGGATGACCTCCTCGGGCCGCCGCTCGAGCATCTCCTCGAGCGTGCGGGAGCGGAGGCCGCCGGGGTATCCGGTGTGGCGGTAGTAGCGCTTGTCGGCACGCTTGTTTCCCGACACCGAGATCTTCTCGGCGTTGATCACGACGACGAAGTCGCCGGTATCGACATGCGGGGTGTACGTGGGCTTGCGCTTGCCGCGGAGGGCGTCTGCGATCTGCGTCGCGAGGCGGCCGAGCGTCTGCCCGTTCGCGTCCACGACGAGCCAGTTGCGCTCGCGGTCATTTGAGTTGGCGACGTAAGTCTTCATGGCATGAAAGTGGCCGCGCACCGTGGCGCGGCGGGTTGGTGACTATAGACGACCGGGGGCGAACGTGCCGGCAGGCCCCGAGCGGCCGGAAGCTTCCCCCCATCCGTCGGAGCCGTCTCTATACTGCCCGACGTTCCATAAGCCTGCCGAGTCCTCCTGCCCGGAGGAGCGGGGAAACCAATGCGGTGGCGTCCGACGTCGCCGCTGGGGCGAATCCGAGCACAGGTGCTCGGTAGCGCGGCCCTTTCAGCGCGAGCCCGTCAGCTAACCCCGTAGGCCGTCACGAAAGGGGCATCGTCCGCCGATGCTGCTCGGAATGGGGTCCTGCGGGCCCCACCTGCACCGCCCTGTCGCGAAGAGGACCCTCACCGCCGCCGTCCTCGGCCTCGCCGCGACCGCCGTCCTCGCACCTTCCGCGCACGCCCAGGCGGGCGGCGCCGCATCGACCGCGTTCGCCCCCGCGATCGCCAGCATCGCCTGCACGAGCGGCTGCGCCGGCGCCGCCGGCGACGCGACCGGCACCGTCACCGTCGAGCAGGGCGGGACCGTCGCGCTCGGCGGCCGCGCGCTCGACAGAGCGAGCGCCGTCGTCTTCCTCGGCGCCCGCGGCAGCCGTGACGACGTGCGCGCGCGTGCCCGCGCGACGAGCGCGACCAGCCTCGACGTGAAGGTCCCGGCGAAGGCCCGCAGCGGCCACGTCGCGCTCGTGACCGCCGCCGGCGTCGCCTCGCAGTCGCACGGCGTCACGGTCAGAGTCGTCAAGCCCGCCTCGACGACCTACGCGGCGACGCTCCCCGCGCCGGTCCTGCGGCCGATTCCCGGCGTCGACCAGCTCGAGGCCGGCTTCGTCACGCGGAAGGCCGGCAAGGCCGCCTCCGCCGCCTCGATTGCCTACGTCTCGCGCGCGGCCGCGGCCGTCACCGTCCGCGTCGACGTCGTGCGGCTCTCCGACGGCCTCTCGATCTTCAGCGACGAGCGCAGCGCCGCCACCGGCCAGCAGCAGACGGTCGCGTGGGACGGCCGCAGCGACGCCGGCCTCGCGTCCGACGGCAGGTACGACGTGCGCGTCTCGACCGTCGCCGGCTCCGCCCCGCGGACGACCGCCGCGCCCGACACCGGCGCCGCCGCCGCCGGCGGCGCGGCGCCCGCGGCCGGCGGGTCCCCGCCCCCGTCCGGCTCCGCCCGCGTCGGCGGCTTCACCTTCGTCGGCGCCGTCTTCCCCGTCAGCGGGCCGCACACCTACGGCGAGGACGGCGCGGCGTTCGGCGCCGGCCGCGGCGGCCGCTCGCACGCGGGCCAGGACGTGCTCGCGAAGTGCGGCACGCCGATCGTCACGGCGCGCGGCGGGACCGTCAAGCACACGGGCGTCCAGGGCGCGGCCGGCAACTACGCCGTGATCAGCGACCCCGTCACGGGCGAGGACCACGGCTACATGCACCTCGCGACCCCGGCGACCGTCGCCAGAGGCGCGCGCGTCGAGACCGGTCAGCAGATCGGGACCGTCGGCCGCACCGGCAACGCGACCGCCTGCCTGCTCCACTTCGAGCTGTGGACGTCGCCCGGCTGGTACTCGGGCGGGACCGTGGTCGACCCATTGCCGACGCTGAAGCGCTGGGACCGGCTCGGCTGAGCCGGCTCCCCCGCCCGCGTGCCACGCCGCGCGGGCGCGCCGCACCGGGCGGCACGCGCGACTACCCTCTGACGCGATGCTGCTCGCGACGGTTCTCCCGATCTCCAACGACGCCCTCGGCTATCTCGGTCTCGGCATCGTCGCGATCGCGATCGTCGTCCTGCTCGTCTCGACGTTCCACCCGGAGGGGCGCAAGCGCCCCGGCGGCTACCTCGACGGCAACGCCCCCCAGCCGGACGACGTGCCGCGCGACGAGCACGACCGCCCGCGCGACGACGGGTGATCACCGCGGCGGCCTCCCCGCCGCCGCGCGCGTGATCGTCAGCGTCCGCGCGACGGTTTCCGAGGTCCGCCCGTCGCGTGTCCGTGCGACGAGCGTCAGGCGATAGGTCGCCGGCGCGAGCCGTGCGCGCCCGATCCGTCCTGTGAGCGCGATCGTGTTGCGGCCGGCGCGCAGGACGGCGCTCGCGCCGCCGGCGGCGCGCATGCTCGTGCAGCGCCGGCCGCGGCCGGCCCCCGCGACGCAGCGACGGCCGACCCGGCGGCCAGCGACGACGCGCGCGTAGCGGAGCGAGAGCGTCGCGGGCTCGCTCGCCGTCAGCATCAGGCGCGCACCGCGCCCGCGCGTCACGCGCGAACCGCGCGGCAGCACCGCGAAGCGCGTCCGCGAGAGGCCGACGCCGGAGAGCCGCAGCGCGAGCGGTCTCGCAGCGCCCGGCCGGGAGCCGCCCGGTGCCGAGCCCGCGCCCCCGCCCGTGCCCGCGCCGCCCGCTCCGCTCCCGCCGCCCGGCGAAGGCGCCGGAGCGGGATCGCCCCCTCCGCCCCCTTCTCTGCCGCCACCTCCGCCGCCGGGCGGCGGGCTCCCCTCGCGGTCGCGCACGAACACGTCGACGTCGCCGTTCGTGTCCCCCACGACGAGGTTCGACGCGCGGCTGTCGAACGCGAGGTGACGGCCCGTGCCGCCGCTGAACGCGTACCGGCCGGGCACGGCGTTGCCGCCGGCACCGCCCGTCGCGAGGTCCGCGCGCGTCGTCGCGCCGGCGCAGCGATCGCGCAGCGCCAGCCCGCCGACCAGCGCGGGGCCGACGAATGCGACCGCGCAGCCGTCGCCGGAGATCGCCGGGGGCAGGTAGCCCTCGGTGTCGCCCGGCGCGCCTGCGGCCGACACGCTCGCCAGCTCCGTCGTGCCGGCGCAACGGTTGCGGACGAAGACGCGGTCGCCCGCCGCGGTCGGCGGCGAGACGAGGTTCGTCGCGTCCGAGACGAACGCGACGAGGCAGCCGTCGGCGCTGATCGACGGCCGCTCGGAGCCGCCGTTGGCGTCGCTGCTGCTCGCGCTCACGCTGACGCGCTCGATCCCGCCCGTCGCGGTCTCGCGCACGAACACGTCCTCGCGGCCGTTGCCGTCGCCGCCGACGAGGTTGGAGGCGTGACTGGAGAACGCGACGAAGCGACCGCCGGCGCTGACGTCCCCCGTGTCGCTGCCGGCGGTCGCTCTTCTGCCCCCGGGCGCCTCGCCGACGCGGGTCAGCGCGCCCGTCGCGACGTCGGCGAGGAAGACGTCCCGCGGGACGTTGTTCGTCGTGACGAGATCGGCCGCGACGCTCGCAAAGACGACGTGCGTGCCATCCGGCGCGACGTGGGCGTCGAACGAGTCGCCTCTGCCGTCGTCGCCGCCGACGCTCGTGCTGAGCCGTCTGAGCGTGTTCGCGACGCGGTCGTAGAGGAAGACGTCGCTCCAGACGTTCGTCGCGCCGGCGGTGGCCAGGTTCGTCGCGAAGCTGGTGAACGCGACGTAGCGGCCGTCGTCGCTGATCGACGTCTCCGCGAAGACGGGCGCGAACGCGACCGAGCCGAACGGCACCGAGTCCGAGTCCTCGTTCCCCTGCGTGCCGTCGGCACGGGCCGAGATGCGGCGCGTCTCGCCCGTGACGCGGTCGCGCAGGAAGGCGTCCGAGCGCACATTCGTGTCGCCGGGAACGGCATTCGCGGCCGTGCTGACGAACGCGACCCAGCGCCCGTCCGCGCTGACGCTCGGTCCCCAGCTGTCGTCGAAGAGCTGCGCGCCGCCCGCGCCGAGACTGACGCGCTCGGTCGTCCCGGCGGCGCCGGCGGCGGCCGGAGCGCCCGCCGCGACGCAGACCGCCACCCCCGCGGCGAGCAGCGCCACGACGACGCGCGGCTCCCTCACCGGCCCCGACCGGCCCGACCGGCTCTCGGCAGCGTCAGCGTCAGCGGCCGCGTGACCGTCGCTCTGTTGCCGGCGCCGTCGCGCACGACGGCGACCGCGCTGACACGGCGCGCGGCGGCGGACCGGCGCGCAAGCGCGCGCGAGCTGCGCGGCAGCGTCAGCGTCACGAGCGCACTTCTGCCCGCCGGAACCGCGAACCGCGCGCTCGTCAGCGTCACGACGCGTCGCTTGCCGCGGTGGCGCACGCGCCCGCGCGTCCGCAGCGACACCGTCCCGCGGCATGGGCCCGTCGCCTCGGCGGCCGGGCACGCCACGCGCAGTCTCACGGTCCAGCGTCTGCTCAACGCCAGCCGTCTGCCCGCGAGCGTGACGCGGACGGCGCGATCGCGGGCGACGCCGGGTCTCGGCGCAGGCGCCGGCGCGGGCCCGGGCGACGGAGGCGGCGGCGACACCGGCGGGGCGGCCGGCGCGGACCTCCACAGCTCACGCCCGTGCACGCCGTCGTTCGCGCTGAAGACGAGCCCGTCGCCGAGCGCCGCCGGATCGGACGGATCGGAGCCCTGGAAGCCGGCCAGCACGTCGGCGGCGAGCGCGGCTGAGGAGCCGTCGACGATCCACGGCTCCTCCCCGTGCGTCCCGTCCTCGGCGAGCAGGAACAGCCGCTCGCCGACGGCGGTCAGGTCGTCGGGCGAGGAGCCTCTCGCGCCGGGGTTGACGTCGGCGGCGAGCGCCGTCGTGACGCCGTCGGTGCTCCACGGCTCGTCGCCGTGGACGGCGTCGTCCGCGGTCATGTACAGCCGCCCGCCGGCGACGGTGAAGTCGCTGGGCTCCGATCCGGCGGCGCCGGGGGCGATGTCGTGCGCCAGCGCCGTGGTCGTCCCGTCGGTGCGCCACAGCTCGTCCCCGCGCACACCGTCGTTGGCGTGGAACCACAGCCGGCCGGCGAACGCCGTGTAGGAGTAGGGCTCCGAGCCGACCGCCCCGGGCCGTATGTCGCGCACGAGCTGCGTCGTCGTCCCGTCCGTGCGGAACAGCTCGCGCCCGGTCGCCGACGTCGATGCCGTGAAGTACAGGTGGCCGCCGAGCGGCTCGAACGACTGCGGCTCCCCTTCTCTCGCGCCCGGCTCGATGTCTGCCACCTGCTGCAGAAGACCTCTCCGCACGCGCCACACCTCGCGCCCGGTCACGCCCTCGTTGGCGGAGAAGTAGACGGCTTCGCCGAACGCGACGAGCGACGACGGGTAGCCGTCCGCTCTTCCGGGACGTATCTCGAAGCGCGTCAGCGTTCTGCCGTCTGTGCGGTACAGCTCGGAGCCGTAATCCGGGTGGAAGGCGCGGAAGTAGAGCTGTCCGCCCGCGACCGTCAGCCACTCCGGGCTTGCGCTCCCGACCCCGGGCACGACGTCGTGGACGCGCTCCGTCGTCGTCCCGTCCGTTCGCCACAGCTCGCGACCGCCGGCGCCGTCGAACGCGCTGAAGTAGAGGAACCCGTCGAAGGCCGCGGCCTGCGTGCCCGCGAGATAGGGAGTCGACGCGGCCGCACCCGGGTTGATGTCCTTCACCAACGTCGCGGTGATCCCGTCCGTCCGCCACAGCTCCGTTCCGAGCACGCCGTCCGTCGCGCCGAAGTACAGCTGGCCGCCGTAGGAGGCGAAGCCCTCCGGCTCCGAGCCGCTCGGTCCGGGCACCAGATCGATCGCGAGGCGGGTGTCGAACGGGCCGGCGGCAGCCGCCGGAGCGGCGATCAGCAGCGCGGTGAGCGCCGCCAGCAGCGCCCACAGGCGCGTGGTGCGACGGCGAGGACGTGGGATCGAACACATGCCCGACATCCTTCTGGAAGATCGCGGTCCCGTGGGCGATCTGGGACCGATTCGGGACCAGTCGCGGTCTCAGCCGCGGCGCGCGACGACGTAGCGGGCCAGCCGCTCGGACGCCTCCGCGAGGCGGCGGAAGTAGGTCGTGCGGCTGACGTTCAGCGCCAGCGCCGCGCGTGCGTGCCCGCCGGCGCCGTCGAGGTAGCCGCGCTCGAGCGTGGCGCGCAGCAGGCGCTCGTCGTCGGAGTCTCCGAAGGCGGCGGCGACCGCCTCGCGCAGGAGGCCGCGGACCGAGGCGGCGCGAGCCTCGACGGTGGCGCCCTGCGCCAGCGGGCTCGCGGCGAGCGCAAGCGGGTCGTGGAACGCCCGCAGCGCCTCGCGCACGGTCGCGGCCGCGACCTCCTCCGTCGTCCGCGCGGGCGGTGCCGGCAGGCCGAGGTCGCGGTAGAGCAGCGCGCGCGTCGCCGCGAGGATCCCGCCCTGACCATGGTCGATCAGGTGGCACTCGACGACGCGACTGCCGTCGCGCACCTCCAGCTCGGGCACGACGACGGCGCCGAGTGCCCGGCTCAGCTCCTGCGCCTCCGCGTCGGCGGGATCGGCGTGGCCGTACAGCAGTTGCACGTTCGGGAGGCCGGAGAGCTGGATGCCGGCGGTGTTGAGGAGGCCGACGACGGGCGACTCCTGCGCGCCGGTGAGGTCGAACGTGTTGCGCCACAGGAGCGCGTTGCCGTCTGGCGCGCGCTCGCGCGCGTGCGCGAGCCAGCGACCGAGCACGACGTCGTCGCCGGCCCATGCGGGCGCGCTCGCGGGCGTCGCCGTGATCGCGAAGCCGGCCAGCGCGCCCTGCGCGTCGCGCGCGACGAGCACCCGTTCCGGCGCCTCGTCGAAGAACCGCCGCACCCCCGGCCACCACGACGCGTCCGCGGCGTCGAGCGCGGCTGCGGCCGCGTCCGCGTCGCCCGTGCGGACACGGTCGATCCGGTAGCGGTCGCCGATCTCCAGCGCGAAGCCCCAGCGCATCGCGGGGTCGTCGATCAGGCTGATCAGCTCCGCCGTCAGGCCCGGCTGGCCGGTCGCGGCGCGGTCGTGGAGGTGGTCGGCGACGCGGCGGCGCAGCTCCCGCTCGCGGTCGGCGTCACGCGCGCGCAGCTCGGCGTGCAGCGCCGCCGCGACCCGCTCGTGGATGCGGACGCGCGCGCCTGCCGACGCCGCGAACGAGAGCCCGCGCAGCCACGTCTCGGCGTGGTCGGCGTCGATCCCCGGCAGCGCCGCCGCCAGCAGGCGGGCGTCGACCGCCGGCGCGATCGCCGCGACGGCGAGGACCTCGCGGTCGGCGCCGCCGAGCTCGTCGCCGGCGAGCCGCTGCAGCAGCGCCCCTGCCAGCGCGCGGTCGTCGTCGAGCGCGCGCAGCTCCAGCGCGCCCGCGGCGAGCGTCGCGTCCGCGCCCATCGCGAGCGCGAGCGGCAGGCCGCCGGCCCACCGCAGCAGCGCGGCCGTCCGGCGCTCGTCGCCGATCCCGTGGCGGTGCAGCAGCGCCCGCGCGTCGGCGTCGTCGAGCGGCCCGAGCGCGAGCGGGAGCGTCAGCGCCTCCCAGCCGTCCTCAAACCAGCCGGCCTCCGGCGGCCGCCGGCCGGCGACCAGCACGCGGGTCGACGCCGGCAGCGCCGGCAGGATCGTCCGCCGCAGGGACGCGCCGACCGCCGAGATCAGCTCGTAGGAGTCGATCGCGACGAGCGGACGCGCCGTCCCGGCGAGGCCGTCGAGCGCCCGCGTCAGCCCGCTGGGCTCGGACGCGGCCTCGCGTCCGTCGATCGTGCGCACGTCGAAGCCGGCGAGCGCGCCGCGCCGGGCCGCCTCGCGCAGGAGCGTGCTCTTCCCGATCCCGCCGGGGCCGTGGACGAAGACGACCGCCGCCGGCGGATCGTCTGTCAGCAGGCGGTCGACGACGCGCAGCTCGCGCGCCCGCCCCACGAAGCGACGCGCGTCCAGCGCCGCCAACCGGCTTCCGAGCGTGCCCTCCACGTGCGGAGGAGGGTAGCGCCCGGGTCCGGCGGCTCAGCCGGGCGTCACTCCCACTCGATCGTGCCGGGCGGCTTGCTCGTGATGTCGAGCACGACCCGGTTGACCTCGCGGATCTCGTTGATCATCCGCGAGGCGATCTGCTCCAGCAGGTCGTACGGCAGACGCGCCCAGTCGGCCGTCATCGCGTCGTCGCTGGTGACCGCGCGGATCACGACGACGTAGCCGTAGGTGCGCTCGTCGCCTTGGACGCCGACGGTGCGGACGTCCGGCAGGACGCAGAACGACTGCCACAGCTCGCGGTAGAGGCCGGCTCTGCGGATCTCGTCCTGGAGGATCGCGTCGGCGTCGCGCAGCGTGTCCAGCCGCGCTCTCGTCGCCTCGCCGCCGACGACGCGGATCGCGAGACCCGGTCCCGGGAACGGCTGGCGCCAGACGAGCCGCTCCGGCAGCCCCAGCTCGGCGCCGACGGCACGGACCTCGTCCTTGAACAGCGCGCGCAGCGGCTCGACCAGCTCGAACTGGAGGTCGTCCGGCAGACCGCCGACGTTGTGGTGCGACTTGATCGTCGCTGCCCCGGTGCCGCCGCCCGACTCGATCACGTCGGAGTAGAGCGTGCCCTGGACGAGGAACCTCGCACCGCCCTCGGCGAGCTTGGCCGACTCCTCCTCGAAGACGCGGATGAACTCGTCGCCGATCGCCTTGCGCTTCTGCTCGGGCTCGGTGACGCCTCTGAGGCGGTTGAGGAAGCGCTCCTCGGCGTCGACTGCGACGAGCGGGACCTTGTAGTGGTCGCGGAAGGCGGTGATGACCTGCTCGCCCTCGTTCTTGCGCATCAGCCCGTGGTCGACGAAGACGCACGTCAGCTGGTCGCCGATCGCGCGGTGCACCAGCAGCGCGGCGACTGAGGAGTCGACGCCGCCCGACAGCGCGCAGATGACGCGCCCACCGCCGACCTGCTCGCGGATGCGCGCGAGCTGGTCGTCGATCACCGAGCTGGCCGACCAGGTGCGGGCGCAGCCGCAGATCTCCTCCAGGAAGCGGGTGATGATGTCCTGGCCATACGGCGTGTGGACGACCTCGGGGTGGAACTGGATCCCGTAGATCCCGCGCTCGACCGACTCCAGCGCCGCGACCGGCGACTCCGTCGAGGACGCCAGCGCCGTGAAGCCGGGCGGCGGCGCGAAGACGGTGTCGCGATGCGACATCCAGCAGGTCTGCTCCAGCGGCAGCCCGGCGAGCAGCCGGCCTGGCTCCTTGACCGTCAGCTTGGAGCGGCCGAACTCGCCGACCTCGGCGCCCTGCACCTCGCCGCCGAGCTCGGTCGTCAGCAGCTGCATGCCGTAGCAGATGCCGAGCACGGGGATGCCGAGCTGCAGCAGCTCGGGCTCGAGTCTCGGCGCGCCGTCCGCGTAGACGGAGGCGGGGCCGCCGGAGAGGATCAGCCCCTTCGGTCTGCGGCGCGCGACCTCGGCCGCGCCGACGTGGTGCGGCAGCAGCTCGGAGAAGACGCCGCACTCGCGCACGCGGCGCGCGATCAGCTGTGAGTACTGGCCGCCGTAGTCGAGGACGACGACCTGCTCGGCATCGACGTTGGGCTCCGCCGCCGTCCCGCCCGCCGCGACCGTCGCGGTCGCTGACGTCGGCACGTGCGTCGTCAGCCCGTCAGTCGTTGACAAGGGCGACGGCCCGGCCGTTGGAACCCATGCCGACCTGCTGGTCGCGCTGGAGGCTCTTGCCCTCGGTCTGCAGCGCGGGCGCGACCATCAGCTCGGCGCGGTTGAACTCCGCGATGTCGCGATAGCCGCAGGTCGCCATCGACGTCCGCAGCGCGCCCATCAGGTTGAACATGCCGTCGTTCTCGCGCGCGGGACCGTTGACGATCTCCTCGAGCGTGCCGTTCTGCGGCGTCTTCACGCGCGTGCCGCGCGGGAGCGTCGGGTGGAACGTCGCCATGCCCCAGTTGTAGCCGCGGCCCGGGGCCTCGACGGCCTTGGCGAGCGCGGAGCCGAGCATGACCGCGTCGGCGCCGCAGGCGATCGCCTTCGCGACGTCGCCGCCGTTCTTCATGCCGCCGTCGGCGATCACGCGGACGTAGTCGCCGGTCTCGAGCATGTGCTGCGAGCGGGCTGCCGCGACGTCGGCGATCGCCGTCGCCTGCGGGACGCCGATGCCGAGCACGCCGCGCGTGGTGCAGATCGCACCCGGTCCGACGCCGACGAGCACGCCGGCCGCGCCGGTGCGCATCAGGTGGAGACCGGTGTGATAGGAGGCGCAGCCGCCGACGACGACCGGCACCGGCACCTCGCCGATGAACTCCTTCAGATTGAGCGGCTCGCTCACTGTCGAGACGTGCTCGGCGGAGACGACCGTGCCCTGGATCACGAGGATGTCGAGTCCGGCCTCGAGCGCCAGCTCGTAGTGCGTGCGGACGCGCTGCGGCGTGAGCGAGGCGGCGACGACGACGCCCTGGTCCTTGATCTCGCGGATCCGCTGTGCGATCAGCTCGGGCTTGACCGGCTCGCGGTAGATCTCCTGCATCTCGCGCGTCGCCTCCTCCTGCGGGAGGCTGGCGATCTTCTCGAGCTGGGCGTCGACGTCTTCGTAGCGACAGAAGATGCCCTCGAGGTTGAGGACGGCAAGACCACCGAGTCTGCCGATGATCCCGGCCGTCTCAGGCGAGACGACGCCGTCGAGCGCCGAAGCGAGCAGCGGCTGCTCGAAACGGTACGGGCCGAGCGTCCAAGAGATGTCGACGTCGTCGGGGTCACGCGTGCGTCGCGAGGGCACGATGGCGACATCATCGAACCCGTATGCGCGACGAGCTTTCTTACCGCGGCCGATCTCTATTTCCATGGAAGCACCGTACGGGTCGAGGCGGACGAAACAGCCCCGCGCAGAGCGGGGCCGGAGGGGGAGCGAATCGTCGTCGTGGCGGCAACCAGCGACACGTTCCATCGTAGCAACGCGCCTGAAGAACCCTCCCCCCGCTCATGCGCCGGGATCAGGCAGATCTGGCGGGGGTTCGCGCGGGCGCGCCGCGCGCCGATCAGGAGACCTCGGCCGGCAGCGAGACGGGGGTCGCCTCGACCGCGCCGAGCAGCCGCTCGACGTTGTGCGGATCGATCACGCCGGCACCGAAGTGCTGCGTCGACTCGGCGCCGCAGGCGACGCCGAAGCGCAGGCACTCCTCGGGCGTCCCGCCCGTGTAGCGGGCGGCGACGTAGCCGGCCAGGAAGGCGTCGCCGGAGCCGACGGCGGCGCGCGCCTCCTGCTGCTCGACGCGCACGCGGTAGAGCTGTGGCGAGCCGTTGTCGGTCTTGACCTTCGCGAAGCAGCCGTCGGGGACGGTCATTATCGCCTCGCCGGCGCCCTGCTCGACGATCTCGGCGACCGCGAGCATGCGGTCCTCGTCGTCGTTGAACTCGTGGCCGACCAGCTCCTCGGCCTCGATCACGTTCGGCGAGACGACGTCGGGCTCGGCGCGCACGGCATGGCGCAGCGGCTCGCCGTCGGTGTCGACGACGGTCGTCACGCCGCGCTTGCGCAGCTCGCGGATCAGCCCGGCGTAGACGTCGGTCTCGACCGCGCGCGGGAGGCTGCCGGCGAAGACGCAGATGTCGGCGCCCTGCGCGAGGTAGAGCAGCTTGTCGCGGAACAGCTCCATCTCGCGCTCGGAGACGGCCGGACCGCGCTCGTTGATCTCGGTCTGGATGCCGGTCGTCGGATCGAGCACGGAGGTGTTCGTGCGCGACTCCTCGCCGATGCGGACGAAGTCGGTCAGGACCGACTCGGCCGTCAGCGCCTCGACGATCCGCGTGCCGGTCGCGCCGCCCGCGAAGCCGGTCGCGATCACGGGGCGGCCGAGCCGCTTGATCGCCCGCGCGACGTTGACGCCCTTGCCGCCTGGCATCGTCGTCTGGTCGACCGACCGGTGCCGCCGCCCGATGCGGAAGTTCGGCACCTCGAGCGTCTTGTCGATCGCGGTGTTGAGCGTCACGGTGATGATCATGCTGCCTCCATGTCCGCGCGGCCACGACGGCGCCGGGTCCCGTGGCGGCGGCGGAGCAGCAGCGCGGCCGCGCCCCCGACGATCACCACGATCGCTATCAGGCTACCCGGTCTTGCAACCGCGTCCCCGGCCCGTTCGAGGATGCCGACCTCGGGCACCGCCGTTCTCGTCACGAGCGGCACTCTGGCGACGATTCTGCCGCCGGCGCGTACGGTCAGCGAGCCGACAACAGCGTTTCTCGGCAGCGGTCCCTGCAGCTCGTCAGGCGCTCTGACCGCCACCACGACTCTCTGGTCACGCCGCACCAGCTCTCTGACCGATCTCGTCGCGACCAGATCGATCTTGTCCTCCGGCCGGTACTTGAGCTTCGCTCTCGCGAAGACCGCGCCGCTCTTCACCGGCGTCGCTATCCGGTGCGTCGCGTACGCCCATCTCAGCAGCGCCAGCGCGTCGGCGTCGCGCGCGCTCTCGCTCGGCGTGCCCATCACGGCGGCGACGAACGAGAGGCCGTCGCGCGTGCTCGACGCGACCAACAGGTAGCCGGCCGCGTTGGTGTGACCGGTCTTGACGCCGTCGACCCACGGCACGCTCTGGACGAGGCCGTTGCGGTTGACGACGGTGCGTGGGAACGCGCCGGTCCGCAGGACCGCCGATCTGAGGTCGACCGTGCGCGCCAGGAACGGCTTCTGGCGCAGCGCGATGCCGAGCCGCGCGAGGTCGGCGGCGGTCGAGTAGTTGGCCGGCGAGTCGAGCCCGACCGGCGTCGCGAAGTGGGTGTCGGCGAGTCTCAGCTCGCGCGCCTTCGCGTTCATCAGGTCGATGAAGGCGCCGCGCGAGCCGGCCGCGCAGACCGCGAGCGTCGCGGCGGCGTCGTTCGCGCTCGGCAGCATCAGCGCGCGCAGCAGGTCGCGGACGCTCATCCGCTCGCCCTGGCGCAGCCCGATCTGCGTCTCGGCAGGCGTGGCGGCGTATGCGGGCGCGGTGCAGACGCGGCCGAGCGGCAGCTTCTCAACGGCGACGAGCGCGGTCATGATCTTCGTCGTGCTCGCGATCAGCCGGCGGTCGCCGGCGTCGACGCCGTAGAGCGGCTGGCCGCTGGAGACCTCGAAGACGGCGGCGGCCGGCGCGGACAGCTTCGGCGGCGCCGGCAGCTTCGCCTGCGCGGCGGCGGGCAGCGCGGCGAGCGTCGCGAGCGCGGCGGCAGTCGTAAGCGCGGCGACGGCCAGCGCGAGCGCGCGCAGCGTCACGAAGAGCGCGAGCGGTCCCCCGCTCCGCGCCCGGCGTTGAGGCACGACCGTCACCGCAGTCTCAGCCGCTGACCGACGCGGAGCGCCGTTGCGTCGAGGTCCGGGTTGAGGCGCTGTATCGCGTCGACCGGGACTCCGGTGCGTTCTGCGATGACCGTCAGGTTGTCGCCCGCCTTGACGACGTAGGTCTTTCTCTTGACCTGTCTTCTGGCGCCTCTGCGGGGCGTCGTCTCGACGGTGCCGGCGGTGCGGGCGGAGTCGGTCGAGTCCGGGCGCGACGCCTGCACGACGACGACGACGCCGACGAGGGCGACGACGAGGGCAAGTGGGGCGAGAAAGCGCACAGGAGTCCGATGGCCCATCAGGACGGCGATGATACCCGCGCGTTCGGGCGTCCGAGCGGGTCGGCACGCAGAACGCGTGCACCGTGGCTCGCCGGCCACCGGTACGGACGAGCATCCGTGAGCACCGGTGACCGGCGCGGCTCCCGCCGCAGCTGGGACGACTCTGCGGCCGAAGCCGTGCCTGATCCGAATGCGCCCGCTGGGTCCGCGAACGGAGCGGGCGCCGGATCGTGTCGGTTCGGCCAGGAAGGCCGGGGTCGTGACGACCCCAGCGGTACTAGCTCTTGACGGCTCTCTTCAGCCCGGAGCCCGGGGTGAAGCGCGGGACTCTCGACGCGGCGATCTGGATCTTCTCGCCGGTGCTCGGGTTACGGCCCTCGCGGGCGCCGCGCTCGGCGACGTGGAACTTGCCGAAGCCGGAGAACGTCACCTCGCTACCGCGCTTGAGCGCCTCTTCAATCGTCTGGAGGACGGCATCGACAGCGTCTCCGGCGTCCTTCTTGCTCAGTCCGCTGTTGGCGGCAACCTGGTCGACGAACTCTGATTTCGTCACAGTGATCCTCCTTCGAGGTCGTGGGAGGGCCGAAGCTAACAACCCCCGCGGACGGGAACAACGTGAATTGCCCGTCAGAACAGGGGATCTGACCGCCTCAGCCCATCGGATCGGCCTATTTGGGCCATTGGACGCACTTGCGGTCCTTCCCGTCGTAGCGGGAAATCACGCCTCAACGAGGGCTTCAGGAGGCCTCGCTCGCCGCGAGCATCTCCGCAGCGGCGAAAATCGCCGTCCGACCGGCCGAATCGGCCGGTTTCGGCGCCTGGACGCGCCTGGACGCGTCGATCGCGGTGACCTGAGCGAGCGTCGCCGGCAGCGGATCGGGCAGCGGACGCGAGTCCTCCGGGCCGTCCGCGGACTCCCCCGCGAGGTCGCCGAGCACGGTCGCGAGGTCGTCGCGCAGCAGGTCGAGCAGTGCACACGGCCCGACCGCGACCACGAGCGCGCGCGGCGCGGCGGCGGCGGGCGGCGCGGGGGTGACCAGCGCCCCGGGTGCGGCGAGCGGCGAGCCGGCGGCCCCCGCGCCGGCCGAGCGCGCGACGACGACGCTGCCGCGCACCTCGCCACCCTCCTCGACGCGCACGATCAGCTCGCGCCCGCCGGCGCCGGCGAGGTCGTCAAGCGCGCTCAGCAGCTCGCGCGCGGGCGCCTCCAGGGCGCCGTCGCCGGCGAGCAGCCGGCCGTCCGCGTCGAGCACGGCCGCGGCACGCACGTCGGTCGAAAGCTCACGCAGATAGCGCAGCGCGAGCGCAGGCGTCAGAATGACGGTCATGCCAGAGCCCGAGGATACGGGAGTGCCGCTCGAGCGGATCGCGTGGATCGTCACCGTCGCGATCTGCCTGATCACCGCGGTGATCGTCCTGCTGAGCGGTTACGTCGGCTACAGCGCCGTCGTCTTCGCGATCGCCTGCTCGGCCGCGATCAACCTCCGCTGACACGACCGTCGCACTCGCGCGCCGGAGGTGTCGTCCTGCCTTCTGGTCGTCCTGCGACACGAACCCAGGACGACCGGCAGCGCTGACCGCGCGGCGGCCGGGACGCGCGTCAGGCGGCGAGCCAGTGGAGCAGCATGCGCACGGCGCGACCGCGGTGGCTGATCGCGTCCTTCTCCGCGTCGGACAGCTCGGCCATCGTCCGGCCGGGCGCGCCGCCGGGCAGCTCGTCGTCCGGCAGGAAGGCCGGGTCGTAGCCGAATCCGCCCGCGCCGCCGGGCCGTGCGGCGACCCTGCCGGTGCAGCGGCCCTCGAACAGCCGCTCCTCCCCCGTCGCGGGATCGACGTACGCGATCGCGCAGACGTAGGCGAGCGCGCTGCCGGCCGGTGCCTCCCGCAGCAGCTTGACGAGGTTCTCCTCGTCGCTGGCGTCAGGGCCCGCGAAGCGCGCGGAGTAGATGCCGGGGCGGCCGTCGAGCGCGGCCGCCTCGACGCCCGAGTCGTCGGCGATCGCCGCGCGGCCGGTCGCCTGCGCCGCCGCGCGCGCCTTCCCGAGCGCGTTCTCGGCGAACGTCGCGCCGTCCTCGGGCGGCAGCGTGACCTCGGCGGGAAGCGGGTCGACCGCCAGCCGGCCGCCGGCGAGGCGCGTGAACTCGCGCAGCTTGTGGTCGTTGCGCGTGGAGAGCAGCAGCCGCAGGGGCGCCCCGCCGCGCGCGGCGCCACCCGGCTCACCGCCGCTCACACCGCGCGGCCCGCCGCCGCTCACGCCGGCCGCCCCGCAGCGACCGCCGCCTCCTGCGCCGCCCGCAGCTCGGCGATGCCGCGCTCAGCCAGCGCGAGCAGGTCGTCGAGGTGCGCGCGGGAGAGCGGCGTGCGCTCAGCCGTCGCCTGGACCTCGACAAGGCCGCCCTCGCCGGTCATCACGACGTTCGCGTCGACCTCGGCGGTCGAGTCCTCGGGGTAGTCGAGGTCGAGCAGCGGCACGCCGTCGACGATGCCGGCCGAGACCGCCGCGACCGAGCCGGTCAGCGGCAGGCGCTCCAGCAGCCCGTCCGCCACCAGCCGCTCGCACGCCAGCTGGAGCGCGACGAAGCCGCCGGTGATCGAGGCGCAGCGCGTGCCGCCGTCGGCCTGCAGCACATCGCAGTCGACGTAGACCGTGCGCTCGCCGAGCGCGCTGAAGTCGACCACGCCGCGCAGCGAGCGCCCGATCAGGCGCTGGATCTCGACTGTGCGGCCGTCCGCACGCCCCTTCGTGACGTCGCGCGCCTTCCGCTGGCCGGTCGAGGCGGGCAGCATGCCGTACTCCGCGGTCAGCCAGCCCGTGCCGCGCCCGGTCATCCAGCGCGGCACGCTCTCCTCCACCGAGGCGGTGCAGATCACGCGCGTCTCGCCGATCGCGATCAGCGCGGACCCGGTCGCGCTGCGGACGAACCCCGGCTCGAACGAGACCGGGCGCAGCCCCTCCGCGGTGCGGCCGTAGCTGCGCTCGCCGGTCATGCGGCGAGCTCCGCCGGGACGAGCTCGACCTGCTCGATCTCGCCGAGCGGCATCTGCAGGAAGCGCGTCCCGAGCGTGCGGAACGCCTCGACGTCACCGGTGCAGTGAAAGCGGTAGTCGCCCTCGCCGTCGCGTCCGTTCAGCAGGTCGCGCGCGCCGAGCGCCCGCTCGACGCTGCGGACGACGCCCTCGCCCGAGGTCACCAGATGGACGCCGCGTCCGAGCATCCGCTGCAGCATCGGCGCGACGAGCGGGTAATGCGTGCTGCCGAGGATCACGGTGTCGACCTCGGCCGCCCGCAGCGGAGCCGTATAGCGGCGGACGGTCTCGACGACGCGCTCGTCGAACGGGAAGCCGCTCTGGATGATCGGCGCGAGATCGGGGCATGGCACGCTCTCCAACCTCACGTGCGGGTCGCTCGCCGCGATCGCGTTGGCGTAGGCGCCGCTGGCGACGGTCGCGGGCGTCGCCAGCACGCCGATGCGACCGCTCGCCGTCGCCTCGACCGCGAGCTGCGCGGCCGGCGCGATCACGCCGAGCACGTCCACGCCGCTGCCGGCGAGCCGCTCCTCCAGCAGTGGCAGCGCCGCCGCCGTCGCCGAGCCGCACGCGACGACGAGCAGCTTGGCGCCGGCGACGAGCAGGTGGTCGGCGATCTCGGCCGAGCAGACGCGCAGCTCCTCCTGCGACTTGTCGCCATAGGGGAAGCGGGCCGTGTCGCCGAGGTACAGGAAGTCCTCGCTCGGCAGCGAGACGAGCAGCTCGTGGAGGACGGTGAGGCCCCCGACGCCCGAGTCGAAGACGGCGATCGGACGGTCGCTGGCGGCGCGTTCGGTCGTCGCTGGCATCGCGTCATGGTGGCAGAGAGAGGCGCGGAAACGGAGCGACCCGAAGGCCGCCCCGTCCAGCTCGCCCACCAGCCCGAAGGCGGGCGGCGCCGTCATCTCAGCCCCTCCAGCGCCTCTCTGATCTGCCGCACGATCGCGTTCGCGATCCCGCCCGTCCCGAATCTCGTTCCCTTCGTCGCCGTCACGACGCCGGCGAGCAGCGCCGCGACGAGCAGGATCAGCGCCACGTACTCGACCGTCCCCTGCCCGCGTTCTCCCCGCCGCACCGCCGTCAGCCGCTCGCCGTGCCAGAGCTCCGTGACCCGCGCGTGCACGAGTCCCATCAACCGGTAGACCATCGCGTCCTCCCTCGTTCGCTGGACATGGCGAGCGAGTCTGCGGCGCGCGGCGTCACGGTTCGAGACGCAGCCGCGCCGAAAGTCGCACGGAGCTACGCTGCCTCAGCCAATGCGCGCGCTTGTCGTGACGAACATGTATCCATCGCCGGCACGACCGGCACTCGGGCGCTTCGTCCACGACCAGGTCGAGGCGCTGCGCAGGATCGAGGGTGTCGAGGTCGAGCTGTTCGCGTTCCCGCCCGGCCTGCGCTCCTACCCGCGCGCCGCGCGCGAGCTCCGCCGCCGTTTCCGCGACGAGCGCTTCGACGTCGTGCACGCGCACTTCGGGCTGACCGCGTGGCCCGCCCTCGCCGTGCGCGGCGCGCCGCACGTCGTCACGTTCCACGGCACCGACCTCGCCCACCCGCGCTCCGGCCGACTGAGTCGCGCCGTCGTACCGCTGATGTCGCTCGCCGCGACGGTCTCGGCGTCGCTCGCGAGCCTGCTGCCGGGCGCGGGGACGAGCCGGCGCGTCGCGGTGCTGCCGTGCGGCGTCGACCTGACGCGCTTCCGCCCGCTCCCCCGCGCCGAGGCGCGCGCTCGCCTCGGCCTCGACCCCCGCGGCCGCTTCCTGCTGTTCCCCGCTGCCGCC
This sequence comes from Conexibacter woesei DSM 14684, assembly GCF_000025265.1. Classification (GTDB taxonomy): domain Bacteria; phylum Actinomycetota; class Thermoleophilia; order Solirubrobacterales; family Solirubrobacteraceae; genus Conexibacter; species Conexibacter woesei. The sequence continues at coordinate 1,962,038 of NC_013739.1, read as the reverse complement.
GCGCGGTCGGAGAAGCGGGTCGACCGCGCCCGTGAGATCGCGGGCGACGCGACCCTCCTGACGCTCGAGAACGTCCCGCCCGACGACGTCCCGCTGTGGGTCAACGCGGCGAACGCGGTGCTGATCCCGTCAGAGCGCGAGGGCTTCGGGCTCGCCGTCCTGGAGGCGCTCGCGTGCGACGTGCCGGTGCTGGCGACGCCGGTCGGCATCGCTCCGCTCGCGCTCGAGGGGATCGCGGGCGCGCACTGCGCGCCGTTCGACGCCGCCGGCTGGCGCGCGGCGCTCGCGCCCCACCTCGCCGAGGACGACCCGCGGATCGCGGGACGGGCCCGGGCGGGCCTCTTCTCGGCCGACCGGATGGCCCGCCGCGTGGCCGTCTCCTGGCAGGCCCTCGCGACCGAGGCGGCGAGAGCCGAGGGAGGCCGTGGGTATACTCGCCGCCTTGGTGCCGCACCCGTTGCACGACGCGGCACCCACTGATCGATGAGCGGCCTGTTCCAACGCATCGCACGCCGTCGCGCCGGTGAATCCGACGAGACGAGCGCGCCCAACGCGGCCGACCACGTCGGCGCGGACGCCCCCGCGCAGGGCGCAGATCCCGCCGCCGAGGCGCCGACCCGGTACATCGGGGCGCCGGCGCCCGAGAGCCCCGCGGACGGCCCGTCGCCGGTGCCGCCGGAGGTGGCCGCGCAGTCGACCGAGCTGTTCGCGCCGGTCGAGGAGCAGCCGACGGTCGCGCAGCCGCCCGTGTCCGAGCAGCCGGCACAAGCCGACGCGACGCCGAGCTGGATGACGCCGGGGCCGGCGGGCGGGAGCGCGCTGAGCGCCGCCGCCGCGGGCGCCGCGCCGCAGAGCGTCGGCGACGCGGAGGCCGCGGGCGTGACGCCTGCCGCGGGCGAGCCGGCGCCCGTCGCGCCAGGCGACGCCACGGGCGGAGTCGTGCCGGGCGACGCCGCGGGCGGAGCCGGACCGGCCGACGCCACAGGTGGAGCCGCGTCCGAAGGTGCTGCGAGTGAGGCCGCGAACGGCGACGCCACAACCGGCGAGGCAGCAGCAGCCCCCACACCGGAGCGCAAGCCCGGCTTCCGCGAGCGCGGGCGGATGCGCCGGCGCCTGCGCTACCTGCGCAGAGTGCGCGAGCTGCAGGTGCGCGACCTCGGCGGCCTCGCGTTCGACCTGCGCCGCTTCGAGCGCAAGCGCGACGACCTCGTCGCCCAGAAGATCGACCAGATCCGCGCGTGCGACGACGAGCTGAGGTCGCTGGAGGAGACGCTCGCGGAGCGCCGCGACATCCGCGACGTGCGCGCGCCCGGGATCGGCGGCACCTGCCCGCGCTGCTTCTCGCTCTACGGCAGCAACGACCGCTTCTGCGCGCACTGCGGCGCCGCGCTCGGCGGGCTCGCGCAGGGTCCCGCGCAGGTCGCCGCCCCGCCGCCTCAGCCTGCCCCGGCAGCGCCCGCGGCCCCAGCGCCGCCCGCAGCTCAGGCGCCCGCGGCTCCGGCCGCCCCGCCGGCTCCGCCCGCGGGCGCGCCGCACGAGCCCACTCCGCCGCAGTGAACGCGACGCGGCCGTCGCCCACGACGCCCGGCGCATTCCTCTGCCCGCGCTGCGGCAACGCGCTGCGCGACGACCAGGCGTGGTGCATGGAGTGCGGGATGGCGGCGCGCACGCGCGTCGACCCGCCGCCGAACTGGAAGCTGCCGATCGCGGCGACGCTCGTCGCGCTCGTGCTCGCCGCAGCAGCGATCGCCTACACGCTCGTCGTGCTGCTCGACGAGGAGCAGCCGCCGCCGAGACCGGCGACCGTGACCGTGCCGGCGCCCGCGGCGACGCCGCCGGCCGACCCAGCGGCCACGCCCGGCGCCGCGACCCCGCCGGCCGGCACGCCGGGGGCGGCCACGCCGGGGGCGGCCACGCCGGGAGCGGCGACGCCTGGAGCGGCGACCACGCCCGGCGCCGCAACGCCGCCGGCCGGCACGCCGGGGGCGGCCACGCCTGGGGCAGCCACGCCGCCGGACTCCGCCGCGCCGCCGGTCACGACGCCGGCGCCCGACACGGGCAGATCCGGCGCCAGCTCCGACGGCAGAACGCTGACGCTGCCCGGCGGGATCACGGTCCCGCTCAGATAGCGCCGGCTCAGGCGGCCAGCGCCGCCTCAGACGGTCAGCGCCGCCTCAGACGGTCAGAGCGCCGCGTCAGACGGTCAGCGCCGCGTCAGACGGTCAACGCCGGCCAGCGCGCGGCCAGCCGTTCGAGCGCCGCGCGCGACTCCGGCGCGACCGGCACGTCTTCGACCGCTGGCGGCGGCTCCGGAGCGCTCAGCACGTCGAGCGTCGCGGCGGTCGAGGCGGCCAGCGCACCGAGGTCGTAGCCGCCCTCCAGCACGCCGCCGACCGGCACCTCCAGCTCCGCCGCGAGCCGGCGGATCGTGCCCGTCATCGCGGCGAAGCCGCCCTCGCTCAGCCGCACGCCGGCGAGCGGGTCGTCGCGGTGGGCGTCGAAGCCGGCCGACAGCAGGATCAGGCGCGGCTCGTATGCACGCGCGAGCGGCACGACGACGTGCTCCAGCAGTGACGCGTACGTCGCGTCGCCGGTGCCGGCGGCGACCGGCACGTTGACCGTGTAGCCGGTTCCTCTGCCGCTGCCGACGTCGCCGACGGGACCCGTTCCGGGGTAGAGCGGCGACTCGTGCAGCGAGACGAACAGGACCTCGTCGGTCGCGTGGAAGATGTCGTTGGTGCCGTTGCCGTGGTGGACGTCCCAGTCGAGCACGAGCACCCGCTCGGCGCCGTGCGCGTCGAGCGCGTGCCGCGCGGCGACGGCGACGTTGCCGAACAGGCAGAAGCCCATCGCGCGCGCCGCCTCGGCGTGGTGGCCGGGCGGCCGCAGCGCGCTGAAACCCGTCCGCGCGCCGCCGCCCAGCAGCAGGTCGACGAGCCGGACCGCGCCGCCGGCCGCGCGCAGCGCCGCCTCGTAGGAACCTTCGACGACGACGGTGTCGGCATCGATCGCGCCACCGCCGGCGGCGCACAGCTCGTCGATCGCGCGGATGTAGCGGACCGGGTGGACCGCGGCGAGCGTGGACTCCTGCACGATCGGGGCCTCCAGGCGCTCCAGCCCGAGCCAACCGCGGCGCTCCAGCTCCTGCTCGATCGCGATGATCCGCGCCGCCCGCTCGGGGTGCGCGCCAGTGTCGTGCGCGAGCGACGAGGGGTGCGAGAGGTAGACCGCGGGCTCCATGCGAGTACGGTACTGGCCTCCTCGCATGGAACGACCCGTCACGATCGAGGCCGACCTCGCCGTCGTAGGTGCAGGAGGAGCCGGGCTCTACACAGCCCTCACCGCGGCCGCCGCCGGGGCGCGCGTCGCGTTGATCTCGGCGACGCCGCTGGCGGAATCGTCCAGCTACTGGGCGCAGGGCGGGCTCGCCGCCGCGCTGGCGATCGACGACAGCCCTGGGCGTCATCTGGAGGACACGATCGTGACCGGCCGCGGCACCGTGCGCCGCAGCGCGGCCGAGGTGCTGACCGAGGAGGCGCCGGCGATCGTGCGCGACCTCGAACGGCTTGGGGTCCACTTCGACGTCGACCGCCACGGGCGCATGTCGCTCGGGCTCGAAGGCGGCCACTCGGTCCGCCGGATCGTGCACGCCGGCGGCTCCGCGACCGGCCGCCGCGTCTCGCGGCAGCTGTCGGCGCTCGCCGCCGAGCACGCGCGGATCGACGTGATGGAGGGCTGCCGCGCGACGGCCGTGCTGACGCACGACGGACGCGCCGCGGGCGTGCGCCTGCACGACGGCCGCCTGGTGCTCGCACGCGCGGTCGTGCTCGCGACCGGTGGCGCCGCCGCGATGTGGGCGCGCTCGACGAATCCGGTCGGCTCGACCGGCAGCGGGATGCTGCTGGCGGAGCGCGCGGGCGCTGCGCTTGCCGACCTGGAGATGGTCCAGTTCCACCCGACCGCGGTCGCGGGCGTCGACGGCGCTGACAGCTTCCTCGTGACCGAGGCCGTGCGCGGCGAGGGCGCGCTGCTGCTCGACGCCGACGGCGAGCGCTTCGTCGACGAACTGTCGCCGCGCGACGAGGTCGCGCGCGCGGTCGCGCGCAAGATGCTGGAGACGGGCGCGCCGTCGGTCGGGCTCGACATGCGCGCGGTCGACCCGGCGCTGTTCCCCAACGTCGTGTCGGTCCTGCGCAGAGCGGGCCTCGACCCGGCGAGAGATCTGATCCCGGTCGCGCCGGCAGCGCACTACATGATGGGCGGGATCGCGACCGACCTCGACGGGCGCGCGACGCTGCCGGCGCTCTACGCCGTCGGCGAGTGCGCGTGCACCGGGCTGCACGGCGCGAACCGGCTCGCCTCCAACTCGCTCAGCGAGTGCTTCGTCTTCGGCCGCCGCGCGGCGCTCGCCGCGCTGGACGAGCCGGCGTTGACGGCCGTGCCGGAGCCGCCCCCGGGCAGCCCGCCGCCGAGACTGACGGCCGCCAGCCGCGAGGCGCTGTGGCGCGACGCGGGCATCGAGCGGGACGCCGAGGGCCTGAGCGGGCTGCTGCACGACGACCATCCGCTCGTGCGGCTGCTGGCCGCCAGCGCGCTCGCGCGCGAGGAGAGTCGCGGCGCCCACCAGCGGCGCGATTTCCCGATGTTGGACCCCGCGCTCGACGGCAACCACACCGTCGTCGCCCACGACGCCGCGCCGGCGCTCGTGTTCTGGCGCTGACATCTCCCTCCACAGCAGCAGACGAACGATCACGTTCAGTGTCGTCTTTCTGACCGCACGTCAAGCGAACGCAAACGTTTCGACTTAACGTGCGGTTAATAGATCCGTGGCCTGAGCTTCACAAGCCGGCGAGATACTGCGGTCGCCATCTGGGAGCACGGCACGGGGATCGAGAAGGAGAGAACAGCCGTCATGTATCGCTTCAGCCGGGCGATCTACCGCGAGCTTGCGAGCGAGATCGTCGAGGGCCCGACCACTGCGGGCACCATCAACAACCACGAACGTGTGCTGAAGGCATGCGAGAGCGCGATCGAGCGCCTCGCTACCGACCGGCACTACTTCGCGCGACCGTCGCGGTCGCTGTTCCACGACATCCGGCCGTACTTCCCGATGTCGGCGCAGGCGCGGATATACCACGTGATCGAGCGCTACATCGCGTGCGCGGACGAGTTCCTCTCACGCCAGCCGATGACGGGCTACGACCTCGCCGGCAACCCGCTTCAATGCCGCGCCACCACCCGCAAGGGCACAGCCTGTCAGCGGATGCCGCTGCCGCACAACGGCTACTGCCCGTCGCACCAGCACCTCGCCGAGACCGAAGAGATCGCCGAGCGCGAAGCCGCGCTGGCCGCGGCCGCCTAGGAGTTCGTCCTAGCGCGCCGCATCCGGGCCGGCCGCGGCGCGGCCGGCCCGACACGCAGCCGCCGGGCGGGATAGCGTCCGGCGCATGCTGCTGGGAGTCGACGTCGGAGGGACCTTCACGGACGCCGTCCTGTTCGGGGACGGCGTGCTCGTGACGGCGAAGTCGCCGACCACGCCCGAGGACCAGTCGCTCGGCGTGATGGCCGCCGTCGCGGCCGTCCTCGACCGTGCCAGCCGCGCGCCCGCCGACGTCACCGCCTTCGCGCACGGCATGACCGTCGCGACGAACGCGCTGCTGGAAGGGAGAGCGGCGCGAACCGCGCTCGTCGCGACCGAGGGCTTCAGCGACCTCGTCGCGCTCGGCCGCCAGGCGCGCGCCGACCTCTACCGCCTCTGCGCCGCGCACCCCGCGCCGCTCGTGCCCGACGAGCGCCGGTTCGGCGCATCCGAGCGGATGACGCCCGACGGTCCGCTGCGCCCGCTCACCGTGACGGACGCGCGCCGGCTGGCGGACACGGTCGCCGCCTCCGAGCCTGAGGCCGTCGCCGTCGTCCTGCTGCACGCCTATCGCCATCCCGAGCACGAGCGCACGCTCGGCGACGCGCTCGCCGCCGCGCTGCCCAGCGCCCACGTCTCGCTCTCGCACGAGGTCGTCGGCACCTTCCGCGAATACGAGCGCGCGGCGACGACGGAGATCGACGCCGCGCTCTCGCCGCTCGTCGGCCGCTACCTGCGCCGGCTCGCCGAGCGCGCTCGCGCGGCCGGGCTGCCGGAGCCATCGATCATGCAGTCCAACGGCGGCCTGATCGACCTCGACGCGGCCGCGTCGCACGCCGCCTGGACCGTCCTCTCCGGTCCGGCCGGCGGCGCCGAGGGGGCGGCGTTCGCGGCCGACGCGGCGGGTGTCGAGCGCGCGCTCTGCTTCGACATGGGCGGCACCTCGTGCGATGTCTGCGTCGTCCACGACGGCGCGGTCGCCGAGAGCGGCGCGGGCGAGATCGCCGGCCGCCCGATCGCGCTGCCGACGCTCGACGTCCACACCGTCGGCGCAGGCGGCGGCTCGATCGCCTGGCGCGACGCGGGCGGCGCGCTGCGCGTCGGCCCGCGCTCCGCGGGCGCCGTGCCGGGACCGGCGTGCTACGGCCGCGGCGGCAGCGAGCCGACCGTCACCGACGCGAACCTGCTGCTCGGCTACCTGCCGCCCGACGCGCCGCTGGCCGGCGACGTCGCGCTCGACCTCGCCGCCGCCGAGCGCGCGGTCGGCGGACTCGCGCACGAGCTGGGGATCGACCCGCTCGCCTGCGCGGAGGGGATCGTGCGCGTCGCGAACGCCGAGATGACGCGAGCGCTGCGCGTCGTGACGGTCGAGCGCGGGATCGACCCGCGCGACCACGCGCTCGTCGCGTTCGGCGGCGCCGGCCCGCTGCACGCCGTCGCGATCGCCGAGGAGCTGGGGATCGACCACGTGATCGCGCCGCGCGCCTCCGGCGTGCTCGCCGCGCTCGGGCTCGTCGTCGCGCCGCGCCGGCGCGACGCGCAGCGCAGCGTGCTGCGCTCAGGCGCCGAGCTGAGCGCGGAGGCGGTCGCGCGCGACGTCGCGGAGCTGGCGGCCGCGGCGCGCGGCGCGCTCGGCGCGCCGGCGGCGGAAGTCGCCGCGACGTACGCGCTGCGCTACCGCGGGCAGGCGTTCGAGCTGGCGGTCGACGGTCCGCCCGCGCCGGCGGTCGCGCTGCTGCGCGAGGCGTTCGAGCGCGCGCACGAGGAGCGCTACGGCTACCGCGACGCCGAGCAGGAGGTCGAGCTGGTGACGATCCGCGTGCGCGCGATCGTGCCGAGCGAGGCGGCGGCGGAGCTGCCGGCACCGGCCGTCGGCGCGCCGCCCGTTCCCGCCCGCCGCCGCGCGCGTCTCGACGGCCGCGAGCAGGAGCTGACGGTGTGGCGCGGCGCGCTCGAACCAGAGCTCGCCGTCACCGGGCCGGCGGTCTGCGAGCTGCCGGAGTCGACGCTGCTGGTGCCAGCCGGCTGGGCGGGGACGGTGACCGCGAGCGGGGCCGTGGAGCTGCGGCGGGAGCGCGCCGGTGGAAGCGGCGCGGCGGGCGGCGGCGCGTGAGCCCCGCGCTCGATCCGGTCCAGCTGCAGGTCGTCGTCGGCGCGCTGCGCGCGACCTGCGAGGAGATGGGCGCGGTGCTGATCCGCTCGGCCCACTCGGCGAACATCAAGGAGCGGCGCGACGCCTCGACCGCGCTGTTCGACCCGGCCGGCGACATGGTGATGCAGGCCGAGCACATCCCGGTCCATCTCGGCGCGATGCCGGCGGCGGTCGCGGCGGTGCTGGGCGAAGATCACCGTCCCGGCCGCGCGTGGGTCCTGAACGACCCCTACGCGGGCGGCACGCACCTGCCCGACATCACGGTCGTGACGCCCGTCTTCGAGCACGAGGACGGCGGCGCGCTGCTCGGCTTCGCCGCCAACCGGGCCCACCACGCCGACGTCGGCGGCCCGACGCCCGGCTCGATGCCGGCCGACAGCCGTACGCTCGCCGAGGAGGGCGTCGTGATCTCGCCGCAGCCGCTCGACGAGGCGGCGGTCGAGCGGCTCGCCGCGCGGATGCGCCAGCCGGCACAGCGGCGCGCCGACCTGCGCGCGCAGCTGGCCGCGAACCGCGCGGGCGCGCTGCGGCTCGCCGAGCTGGCGCGGCGGACCGGCGTCGCGACGCTGCGAGCGGCGATGGCCGAGGTGCTCGACTACGCCGAGCGACGGGCGCGCGCGTGCATCGCCGCGCTGCCCGACGGCGTCCGCACCGCGACCGACGTGCTCGAAGGCGCCGACGGCGACCTCGAGCTGACGCTGACCGCGACGGTGGCGGGCGACCGTCTGCTGCTCGACTTCAGCGGCAGCGCTGGCCAGCACGACGGCAACCTCAACTGCCCGCTCGCCGTCACCCGCTCCGCCTGCTACTTCGCCGTGCGCGTGCTGACCGATCCCGACATCCCGCCGAGCGCCGGCGCCTACCGGCCGATCGAGGTGCGCGCGCCGGAGGGCTCGCTGCTCAACGCGCGCCCGCCCGCGGCCGTGGTCGCCGGCAACGTCGAGACCTCCTCACGCGTCGCCGACCTCGTGCTCGCCGCCTTCGGGCGCGCGCTCGGCCAGGGCACGATGAACAACCTCACGCTCGGCAACGACGACTTCACGTACTACGAGACGCTCGGCGGCGGGCAGGGCGCCTGCCCCGGCGCCGACGGTCCGAGTGCCGTCCACGTCGCGATGTCGAACACGCTCAACACGCCAGTCGAGGCGCTCGAGCTGGAGTTCCCGCTGCGCGTGCGCGAGTACGCGCTGCGACGCGGCTCAGGCGGTGCCGGCGCGCATCGCGGCGGCGACGGGATCGTGCGCGAGCTGGAGGCGCTCGCACCGATGACGTGGTCGCTGATCACCGAGCGCCGCCGTCACGCGCCGCCAGGCGCGGATGGCGGGGAGCCGGGCGCGCCGGGTCGCAACCTGCTCGACGGCCAGCCGGTCGCGGCGAAGGCGCGCGGCGAGCTGGCGCCGGGAGCGCGGCTGCGGATAGAGACGCCAGGCGGCGGAGGCGACGGAATCCAGAGCAACGGGGAAAATGTCAGACAAAAGCGCGCGAAAAGCCCGTGAACGGGTCGTGAAAAAGCGCTAATTTGCAGGGGAATTTTGGAATTCCAAGGGTCTCCCCTAGAATGGAGATCCCGCCGCGAAATGTTGCATCTTCGCGCAAACGGGCATATACGCATCCTCTCCCCTCCCCCGGAACTATGCCGATTGCTTTCAAAGAATGGGCCGTGACCGTGCGTGCGCTCGCCGAAGGCGAGCAGTTGATCACCTTGCGCAAGGGCGGCATCCGTGAATCCGAGAAGCACTTCAAGCTCGACCACGAGCGCTTCTTCCTGTACCCGACGTTCGATCATCAGCGGCGCGATCTCGTTCGCGAGTCGCATCAGCCGGAGATGACGCGCGCGCTCGAAGAGGGCGTCTGGCCCGAAGGCGAGCCGCCCCCGCACGCGCTGACGCGCGACGGCGAGATACCGCAGCCCGACCGCGTGAGGATTCGTGCGTGGGCCGAGGTCGCCGACCACTGGACGATCACCGATCGCCGCTCGGTCGACGCGCTGTCGCCGTTCTACGTGTGGACGCCCGACTACGCGGAGAAGCGTCTCGCGTGGAAGCGCCGTCATCCGCTGCACGTGGTGCTGCTGCGCACCTACCGCATCCCCCGTCCAGTCACGGTCAAGGTCCGCGACGACTACGGCGGATGTCGCTCCTGGCTGGAGATCACCCGCGACCTTCCGTTCGAGGGCACGCCGGTTCTCTCCGACGACGAGTTCGAGCGCGCCTCCGAGGAGATCCGCTCGATCGTCTCCGGCCGCGTTCCCGCGCTGGCCTAGCCCCATATGGCACGTCGCGGCGACGCGCCGGCCGCCGGCATCGACATGGTTTTCGGCGGCCGGCGCGTCCTCGCGATCGGCATCGGCGGCGGCGGTGACGTCGTCGGTGCGCTCGCCGTCGCCGAATGCGCCCGCGCGCTCGGCGGCGAGGCCGTCGTCGGCGGCGTCTCCTGGGAGCGCCGCCCGATCGACCCGCTGCCCGGCCCCCGCCGCCTCGACGAGGTGCGCGGCGCCGAGCAGATCCACCCCGCGGTCGCGCTCGCCGGTCCCGACACGACCGGCCCCGGCGGCTTCCACTTCGCCGAGTCGCACATGGCCCGCCTGCTCGGGGAACCGGTCGTGCTCATCGACCCCAATCCCGGCCCGGCCGCCGTCGCCGACGGCCTGCGCGTCGCCGCGCAGCGCCTCTCCTGCGACGTCGTCGTGCTCGCCGACGTCGGCGGAGACGTGCTCGCGCACGGCCACGAGCCAGGGCTCGCGAGCCCGCTCTGCGACGCCGTCATCCTCGCGGCGGCACCGCTGCTGGAACCCCACGTGCGGACCGTCGGCGCGCTGTTCGGCGCCGGCTGCGACGCAGAGCTGACGCCTGCCGAGGTGCTCGAGCGGATCGCCGAGGTCTCCGCCGCCGGCGGGCTGCTCGGCGCATGGGGACTGACACCGCCAGCCGTCGAGCGGCTCGCCGCGGCGGTCGAGGCGGTGCCGACCGAGGCGAGCGCACAGGCCGTCGCGTGCGCGCGCGGCGCGTTCGGCCCGATCCCGATCCGTCAGGGCCGCCGCACGGTCGAGCGCACGCCCGTCGGTGCGCTCACCTTCTACTTCGAACCGGCCGCGGCGATCGCGTCCGCCGCCCGCTGCGCCGCAGCGGTGCTCGGCGCGGACGACATGCTCGCGGCGCAGGCGCAGCTGAGCGCGGCCGGGATCCGCACCGAGCTCGACTACGAACGCGACGCCGCCGCGGGCCTGGTGTGATGCGCCGGCCGCGCCTCGCCGCATTCGCCGCGCTGCTGCTGGCGGCGGGCGGGGCGGGCGCGACGGGCGGCGGCAGCGCGCTCGCGGCGCCGCCCGTGCCGGCGCCGTACGGCCACGACGACCCCGGCGGCTTCCGCGACATCCTGCCGCCCGGCACCAACGGCGCGGCGAACACCGCGCAGCTGACCCGCTTCCTGGGCAGCGGGGTGCGGCCGCCGCACAACGACGACCAGCTCGGCCCCTACGCCGACCTCGTGCGTACACCGCTGCCGCTCGGCGACGGCGACCTCGACCGGCTCTTCAAGGACGCGACGTTCGGCGTCAGAGCGGACGACGTCGAGCGCACCTACAGCCCGCGCGACGACGTCACGATCGTGCGCGACAGAGCGTTCGGCGTCCCTCGCGTCTACGGCGCGACGCGCGCCGGCACGATGTTCGGCGCCGGCTGGGTCGCCGCCGAGGACCGCCTCTTCTTCATCGACGTGCTGCGCCACCTCGGCCGCGCGCAGCTCGCCGCGTTCGCCGGCGGCTCGCCCGGCAACGTCGCGATGGACCGCGAGCAGTGGCGCGCGGCTCCCTATGCGGAAGCCGACCTGACGGCCCAGCTCGCCGCGCTGCCGCGCCGCTACGGCGCGTCCGGCCGCTCGTTGCTGGCCGACGTCGACGCGTACACGGCGGGCGTCAACGCGTACATCGCCGCGGCGCGCGCCGACCCGGCGAAGATGCCGGGCGAGTACCTCTTCAGCGGCCACCCGGAAGGCCCCGCACCGTGGCGGCGCGAGGACGCCGTCGCGATCGCCTCGCTCGTCGGCGCGACGTTCGGCAACGGCGGCGGCGGCGAGCTGGACGAGGCGCTGCTGCTGCAGGGCTTCGAGCGCCGCTTCGGCGCCCGGCTCGGCAGACGGCTGTGGAGCGACTGGCGCAGCGCCGAGGACCCCGAGGCGCCGACGACCGTCCGCGGCCGCAGCTTCCCCTACGACGCCCCGCCGCGCAGACCGGCGCGCGGCAGCCTCGCGCTGCCCGACCGCGGGAGCGTCGTGGGCGCGAGCGGCGCGAGGGCGGCGAGCGGCAGCGGCCGCGAGGCGCTCGCGGCGGCGGCGGGCGCAGGCGGCGCGGCGGCGGGCGACGGCAAGGCGGGCGCAGGCGGCGCGGCGGCGGGCGGCGAGGCGCTGCCCGGCCTCCTCGCCCCCTTCCCCGGCGTCGCCTCCAACGCGCTGCTCGTCGCCGGCAGCGCGTCGCGCTCCGGCCGCCCGCTCGCCGTCTTCGGGCCGCAGGTCGGCTACTTCTCGCCGCAGATCCTGATGGAGCAGGAGCTGCACGGACCGGGGATCGACGCGCGCGGCGCCGCGTTCGCCGGGGTCAACATGTACGTCCAGCTCGGCCGCGGCCGCGACTACAGCTGGAGCGCGACGTCGGCCGGTCAGGACATCATCGACACGTACGCCGTCCCGCTCTGCGATCCGCGCGGCGGCAGGCCCGGCCTCCGCGGCGACCACTACCGGCTCGGCGGCCGCTGCCTGCGGATGGAGACGCTGACGCGCCGCGACGCGTGGACGCCGAGCGCCGCGGACCAGACGCCGGCCGGCGCGATCGTGCTGCGAGCGCAGCGCACGCGGCTCGGCATCGTCGTCGCGCGCGCGACGATCGGCGGCAGACCGGTCGCCTACGTCGAGCGGCGCTCGACCTACATGCGCGAGCTCGACTCCGCGCGCGGCTTCGCCGCGTTCAACATGCCCGGCCGGATCCGCGACGCGCGCGGCTTCCAGCGCGCGGCGGCGCTCGTCGACTACACGTTCAACTGGTTCTACGCCGACGACCGCGACGTCGCCTACTTCAACTCCGGCGCGAACCCCGTCCGCCCCGCGGGCGTCGACGGCAACCTGCCGACCGCCGCGGACTTCGGCTGGAAGCGGATCGGGACGCCGTTCGCGCAGCATCCGCAGGCGCTCAACCAGCGGGTCCTGACGAGCTGGAACAACAAGCAGGCGCCCGGCTTCGCCGCAGCCGCGCCGCAGACGTTCACCTCCATCTACCGCTCGCAGCTGCTCGACGACGCGATCTCCGAGCGGATGCGCGGCGGGCGCAGGCTGACGCTGCCCGACCTCGCGAGCGCGATGGCGAGCGCCGCGACCGTCGACCTGCGCGGCGCGAAGGTGCTGCCGTGGGCGCTGCGCGCGCTCGGCACGCCGCGCGACCCGCAGCTCGAACGCGCCGTCGGCCTGCTGAACGCGTGGGTGCGCGACGGCGCGCACCGCCGGGCGCCGAGAGCCGGCGGCCCCTACGCGCACGCCGAGGCGATCCGGATCATCGACGCGTGGTGGCCGCTGTGGCTGACCGCGCAGTTCGAGCCGCGGCTCGGCAGAGCCCTCTACGCGCAGCTGCGGGCGGAGATCCCGCAGGACGACCCGCCCGTCGGCCGCGGCCGCGAGCACCACGGCTCGGCCTACCAGACCGGCTGGTACGGCTACGCGCAGAAGGATCTCCGCAGCGTGCTCGGCGCGCCGGTGCGCGGGCGCTACGCACGCGAGTACTGCGGCGGCGGCTCGCCGAGACGCTGCCGCGACGTGCTCGGCAGATCGCTGCGCGCCGCGCTGCGCGTGCCAGCCGCGACCGTCTACCGCGACCCGTTCTGCGCCAGACGCGGCGAGGCCGGCTCGCAGACGTGCTTCGACTCGATCGCGTTCCGCGCGCTCGGCGGCATCACGCAGCCGCCGATCCCCTGGATGAACCGCCCGACCTACCAGCAGGTCGTCGAGGTGCGCGGCCACCGGCCGCGCTGACATCATTCGCTGACGGATGGCCTGGGACGAGACGATCTCGGCGTCGTTCCGCGCTCGCCACGAGACGGCGGACGCCGACGACGCGGCACGCGTGCTCGACTCGCTGGAGCAGACGCGCGTGCGCCTCGACGTGCTGTTTCCCAGAACGGTCGCCGACGTCACGGTCGTCTTCCACAGCTCTCCGCTGCTGCTCGACCTCGCCCATCCGCTCGTGCCGGTCGAGCGGCTGCTGACCGCCCCGGCCGCGCGCCGCTACGTCGTCGGCTCGGCGACCGCGAACACGATCCACGTGCTCGCGCCGAGAGCGCTCGTCCAGCGCGCGTCGAAGGTGCCCGGCTCGCGCGAGATGCTCCAGCGCGCACCCGACGTGCTCTACGCGCGGCTCGTCGTCGGCATGAACAACCGCCGCCTGCCGCCGCCGTCGACCCCGCCGCTGGTTCTCCATCGCCTGCGCTGGGCGTGGCTGGTGGAGGGCGCGGCGCGCTACTTCGCCGGCCAGGTCGAGCACGCGCGGCCCGCGATCGCGCGGCGGCTGCGCGAGGGCGGCCGGCCGGCGTTCCCGCCGAGCCTGCGCGACGCCGCGCTGCTCGGCGGCACCGTGCTCGACCTGCTCGCGCGCGAGGAGGGCCCCGAGGCCGCGATGCGGCTCGCCTGCTACCTCGATCCCGACGGTGCCGACAAGGCGCTGCGCGACGCCTTCAGCGGCCGCTCGCTGGTCCACACCGAGGGAGCCTGGCGCTCGCACCTCTCGCGCCTGGCGGCGATCTGAGCGCGCGGCGCTAGCCGACGCTCTCGATCAGGTACGCCGCGCCGGCGACGACGGCGAGCACAAGCAGCATCCAGCCGAGCACCCGCAGCGGGTTCGGCGCGGGACGCGGCGTCGTCAGCAGGTCCGCCTGAAGCAGCACCTCGCGTGCCGCCGGCACGCCCGCGCCTGGGACCATCACGTCGCGCGGGCCCGAGGTGAGGAACTCCGGCACGTCGAAGCCGGCGCTGCGGCGCAGGATGCTGGGGATCCCCTCCTCCAGCAGCAGGCCCTGGATGAACTCGGCCTCTATCTGGTTTCTGGCGCCGACGACGCGCCTGAGGTCGCCGCGCGCGTACTCGGGGTTGACCTTGCCGGCGATGTCGTCGGACGGCAGGGTCATGGCGCCCTATTCGACCCTGAGCTCCGCTTCGCTGACCTGGCCGTCGACGATGCGCCAGGCGCGCACCTCGGGCTCGGCGTTCGCGATCCCGACGATCAGGTAGAGCGAGTCGGGATAGAAGGCGAGGTTGATGTCCGTCTGCGACGGCTCGGGCGCGGTGCGCGTGTGCGAGTGGTAGATCGCGCCGAGGTCGTGGCCGGCGTCCTCGATCGCGTCGAGGATCTCCAGCTGCTGCTTGCCGTCGATCTCATAGCGCAGCGGGCTGGCGGCGGCGTTCTCCGCCGGGTGGATCGTGACTGCGCGGCCGTCGGCCGAGGCCACCATGCCGCAGCACTCGTTCGGTGCCTCGGCGCGGGCGTGGGCGATCAGCTGGTCGTAGAGCTCGCGGGCGATCTGCATCGCCCGCGAATCTACCAGTACGTCGGAGCGCTCAGCTAGGCGACGTCGCTCTTGCGGTCGCTGCGGACGGCAGTGAGCTCGCGCTCGTCGTCGTCGTCCTTCGTGACGCCGGAGATCGAGTCCTTGAACTCGCGCATCCCCTTGCCGATCGAGCGGCCGGCCTCAGGCAGCTTCTTCGGGCCGAGGATGATGAGGGCGATGACGAGGACGAGAACGACCTCCATCGGTCCGATCTGAGAGAACATGCCGTCTCTGCTCCTTCGTAGTGGACCACCCGCCGCCGTTGACGCACGACGCGGACGGGCGATGCGGATGGGTTCTGATCATGCTACCCCTGTTGCGCACGCGACGCGAGCGCGGATCACGGGAACGGCGCGTCGCCCCGTTCGAACGCGTCCGGCACCGTCAGCGCGACGTCGTCCGACAGCAGGCCGCGCAGCACGGTCGCGTGCTGTCCCTCCGCCGCCATCACCTGCGTCGCGATCTCCAGCAGTCTCGGGTCCTGGAGCGCGCCGACGGCGTCCAGGTAGCGGGCGATCTGCGCGTTCTCCAGCTCGATCGCGAAGCGCCCGACCTCGGCCGGCGTGCGCAGCCGGTCGAGCGAGTGCTCGAGGCCGGCGGTCGTCCGCGCTCTCGTCAGCTCCGCGCGGTCGGCCGGCGGCGGCGCGACTCTGCCGCCGAGCGCGTCGAGCGTGCTGGCGAGCAGCTCGACGTGTTGGCGCTCCTGCCGCCGGAAGCGCCGCAGGACCTCCATCATCCGCGGCGGCAGCGGGCTCTCGGGCGTGCCGCCGCCCAGCGCGGCGCCGTAGCTCTCGACCGCGACCTGTTCGAGCGCGAGCGCCTGCGCGACGATCGTCTCGTCACTCACGGCAGTCCCGTCACGAACGCGCTCGGGACCGGCCAGCGGCGCATCTGCTCGCGCACGACGGCGAGGTGCTCGGCGTCGTTGGTGACGATCGACGCGACCGTCTGGCGCACGTCCGGCTCGGTCAGCCGCGGCACGATCTCGACGTAGGCGGCGATCGACTCGCGCTCGACGTCCTGCAGCAGCCGCAGCACGTCGGCGGCTCTGTCCGGTCTGCCGAAGTCGTAGCTGGGCCGCGGGTCTTCGGGCGTCGCGCCGAGCGCGTCGATCAGTCCGCGCAGGCGCGCGGCGTGGCGTCTCTCCTGCACGAGGAAGCGCTCGGCGGCGGCGAGCGTCTTGCCCTCCAGCAGCGGCGCGCCGGCGTTGTAGGCGGCGATCGCCGTGTACTCGGTCGCGAGCGCGCGGTTGAGCAGGTCGGCATCGCCGGCGGCGCTGTCGGGCGGCTCGGTCGCGACGGTGCCGAGGCCCTCGGGGCCGGCCGTCCCGTCGTCGCCGTTGCCGCCGCAACCGGCGAGCGCGCCGCCGAGCAGAGGGACGGACAGCAGCCCGGCGCCGGCCTGGCGCAGAAAGGTCCTTCGCGTCGGGTCGTCTACCACCAGACGGTCGAGTCGAGATTCTCGATCTCGTCGACCGGCCGGGTGTAGATCCCGGAGGAGAGGTACTTCCAGCCGTCGTCGCAGACGATGAAGACGATGTTGCCCTCGTCCAGCTCGTTCGCGATGCGGACCGCCACGCGCGCGATCGCGCCGGACGACACGCCGGCGAAGATGCCCTCTTCGTCGAGCAGTTTGCGCGTCCAGATGATCGCGTCGCGGTTGGTGACGAAGATCTTCCGGTCGAGCAGCGAGAGGTCGATGATCGGCGGGATGAAGCCGTCGTCGAGCGAGCGCAGGCCCTGGACCGGCTCGCCCTGCATCGGCTCGGCGGCGACGATCTTGACGGCGTCGCCGAGCTCCTCCTTGAAGCGGCGGGCGTTGCCCATCAGCGTCCCGCCGGTGCCGAGGCCGGCGACGAAGGCGCTGATCTCGTCCAGCTCCTCGAGGATCTCAAGCGCCGTGCCGTTGTAGTGCGCGTTCGGATTCGCCTCGTTGCCGTACTGGTACGGCATGTAGTACGACGAGTCCGCGGCGGCCATCTCGAGCGCCAGCTCGACGGCGCCGTTGGAGCCCTTCGTGCCGTCCGAGTAGACGATCTCGGCGCCGTACATCTGCAGCAGCTGCGTGCGCTCCGGCGTCACGTTGTCGGGCATCACGACCTTGAGTCTGTAGCCCTTGCGCTTGCAGATCATCGCGAGCGAGATGCCGGTGTTGCCGGAGGTCGGCTCGAGGATCGTCTGGCCGGGCCTGATCGCCCCTCTCGCCTCGGCGTCCTCGATCAGCGACCGCGCGACGCGGTCCTTCACGGAGCCGGTCGGGTTGCTCGACTCGAGCTTCGCCCAGATGCGCACGCCGGGCTTCGGCGAGAGGCGCTTGAGCTCGACGAGCGGCGTGTTGCCGATCGCCTGGACGATGTCGCCGTAGCGACCGCCGCAGGGCTTGTTCTCGAGGCGTTCAGTGGCCATTACTTCACGAAGTGTAGCTGGGCTGCGCAAGGCGATCCGGGCACAACCGCGCCCGGACCGCGAAGCGGATGCGACCTCAGCGGCCCCCGGCCATCGCCGGCAGGATGACGAGCGTGTCGCCCTCGCCGACGACCGTCTGCAGGCCGTCGAGCACGCGTACGTCCTCGTCGTTGAGGTAGACGTTGACGTAGCGGTTCAGCTCGCCCTCGGCGGAGAACAGCTGCGACTGCGTCTGCGGGTGGTCGGTCGCGAGCGACTTCAGCACCTCGCCGACGTTCGAGCCGTCGGCGCTGACGGTCTTCTCGCCGCCGACGGACGGACGGAGGACAGGTGGGATCTTCACGGTTGCCATAGTCAGCAGACCCTAACCGGCCGCGGCGCAGAACGCCTCGTAATCGGGGAACACGCCCATCTCCTCGTCGGTGATCGACTCGGGGTCGCGCGAGCAGACGGGGCACTCCGGGTCGCGGCGGACCTTCAGCTCGGTGAACGTCGCGCCGAGCGCCTCGTACAGCAGCAGGCGGCCGATCAGCGGCTCGCCCTCGTCGAGGATCAGCTTGACGACCTCGGTCGCCTGCAGCAGGCCCATCGTCCCCGGCAGCACGCCGAGCACGCCGTTGGCGCCGCAGGAGGGCGCCAGCTCGGCCGGCGGCGGCGTCGGGTAGAGGCAGCGGTAGCAGGGGCCGTCGTAGGGCTTGAAGACCGACAGCTGGCCGTCGAAGCCGAGGATCGACGCCGACACGACCGGGATCTGGAGGCGCACCGAGGCGTCGTTGATCAGGTAGCGCGTCGGGAAGTTGTCGAGGCCGTCGACGATCACGTCGTAGCCCTCGATGATCTCCATCACGTTGGAGGCGTCGAGCCGCACCGGGTACTTGACGACTCTGACGTCGGAGTTGAGGTTCGCGATCGTCGCCTCGGCCGAGTCGACCTTCGGCTCGCCGACGCGGTCCTGCGTGTGGATCACCTGGCGCTGGAGGTTCGACAGGTCGACGGTGTCGTTGTCGACGATGCCGAGCGTGCCGACGCCGGCCGCCGCGAGGTAGAGCGCTGTCGGCGCCCCGAGGCCGCCGGCGCCGAGCAGCAGGACTCTCGCGTCGAGCAGCTTCAGCTGGCCCTCGGTGCCGACCTCGGGCATCAGGATGTGGCGGGAGTAGCGGTCACGCTGCTCGGCCGTCAGCGTGCGCGGGACGTCGACCTCGTAGCCGCGGTCCTTCCACAGCGCGATCCCGCCGGTCATCGACGAGACATCGGTGTAGCCGAGGTCCTCCGCGAGCGTGCGCGCAGCGTACGCGGAGCGGTTGCCGGAGGCGCAGTAGAGGACCAGGTGCGCGTCGCGATCGGGCACGACGCCTTCGATGCGGGACTCGAGGTAGGCGCGCGGCACGTGCTTGGCGCCCGGGATGTGACCGACGGAGAACTCCTCGGCCTCACGCACGTCCACGATGACGGCCCCGTTGCCGAGCTGCTCGTGGACGGCAGCGGGATCCACTTCCTGGATCTGGCTCTTGATCTTGCGGAGCAGCTCCGCACCGGACGGGCTCATCGAGAAATCTCCTCAAACTGGGTCAGGTTTCGTCACTTCAGAAAGGATAGCGGCCGGATACATTGTCCGGGTCGTGCCTGCCCGCCTCCGCCTCACAGCGATCGTCGTCGTCGCGCTGCTCGTCGCCGGACTCGGCGGCGCGGTGCTGTTCGGCGGCTCCGGCGGCGAGGCCTCAGACGGCGACGGCGCGGACCCGACGGGCTTCCACGGCGCCGTCCGCCCACCCGGGGCGAGAGCGGCCGACTTCAGCCTCAGAGACCAGGACGGCAAGCTCGCGACGATGCGCGAGTACCGCGGCTCAGACGTCGTCGTGACGTTCCTCTACGCGAACTGCGACGACACCTGCCCGCTGACCGCGCAGCAGATCCGCGGCGCGCTCGACGAGCTGGGCGAGGACGTGCCGGTGCTCGCGATCAGCGTCGACCCGCCCGGCGACACGCCGTTCCACGTCGACCGCTTCCTCGTCAAGCAGAAGATGAACGGGCGGATGCGGTTCCTGACCGGCAACCGCGCCGAGCTGGAGCCCGTCTGGAAGGCCTACGGCATCCAGCCGCAGGGCGAGGGCTTCGAGCACTCCGCCTCGACCGTCGTGATCGACGACAGAGGCGTGCAGCGGATCGGCTTCATGACCGACCAGCTGACGCCGGACGGGCTCGCGCACGATCTGCGCAAGCTCGCCGGCGACAGCTAGACCGCGGTCAGCTCAGCTGCACTTCGCGGCCGGCGACGTCGCCGTCAGCGGCCCGTCGATGAACGGCGCGGCCTGGTCGAAGACGAAGTCCGCCTTGAACGGCCAGCCGCCTCTGGGGCAGCTCGTCGTCTCGACGTAGTTGACCTTCGTCGACTTGCCGCCTCTCTTCACCGTCGTCTGCGACTGCACCTTGACGTTGAAGAAGACGAGCGGCGCGTAGACGCCGTCGAGCACCTCACGCAGCTCCTGCGGGAGCGTGACGGAGAGCTTGTAGCCGTACTGGCCCGATGCCTTCGTCAGCTTGCCGGTGATCGGGGCGGCGATCTGGAGCGGGTTCGTGCCCTTGACGAACAGCTGGAGCGTGTTGCCGGGGCTGTTGACGGCCGTGACCGTCAGCGACTCCGGGACTCTCTGGCCGCTCAGGAAGCCGATCGCGCGGGCCTTGCCCTTGCCGACGATCGAGCCCTTCGGGCACTTCGACAGGCTGCGCGTCGCGTTGATCGTCTTCAGCGAGCAGGTCGGGAACGCTCTGTTGTTGAACTCGATGCCCTTGCCGAAGAAGACGTCGACGCTCTTCGTCGTCGCGGGCGTCTCCGTCGGGCTCTGGATCGTGACGTCGATCGCAGCGGCCTTCGGCTTCTGCTTGGTCCCGGCCTTGGACGGCGAGATGCCGACCTTCAGCTCCTGGACCATGTCGACGGAGACGGGATCCGCAGCCTGTGCCGAGGCTGCGGAGACGCCGAAAACTGCCAGCGAGACCCCTGCAAGGGTCCGCCAACGGGGAAACGACATGCATCCTCCTCTTGACGATGCGTGATGCGGATGGGAAGGAACAATCTATGCAGAAACCCTTCCCCGGTGCCAGGGATTCGCATGCTCCGGACGCCTGTCCCGGATTCATACTTTCGGGAGCGGCGCGTCAGTTGGCGCGCGAGCCGTCGGCGGCCGCTCTTCTGGCCGCGTCGCGCCGCCGCTGGCGGACCGTGCTGACGACGAGGGCGCCCGCCAGCAGCAGCGCCGGCGCGGCATAGATGAGCGACACCGCCCAGTGGCCGACGTGCGCGAAGACGGTCATCGGTTCGCCGCCGAGATCAGCCACAGCGCAAGGCATGTGAAGGCGACCATCACGCCCAGCATCCACAGCTGGGAGCGGATCGCGGAGCGGCCGCCGCGGAAGATCGCGAGCGCGCGATCGTGAGCGAGGACGAGGGCGCCGACGTGGCCGAGGAGAATCACGATGATCTGGAGATACCAGATCCCGGTCGCGCTGATCACCGTGTAGTCGATCGTCCAATTTGCGGTGCCAAGCAGATCCGAGCCGTCGCCGAGCGGGTCCGACAGCAGGAATCCGACCGCCTGGCCCTGGTAGATCAGCAGCGAGACGTAGTGCGCGAGGGCGTATGCGGCCGCGATCGGGACGAGCGTGTGGACGAAGCTGCGCGCCAGCTCGCCGGCGGAGCGCTCGCGATCGACCGTCCGCATCCCCTCGATCCCGATCCGGTAGACGAGCGCGGCCAGGCCGAAGCAGGCCAGCAGCCCGACCGTGAACGCCGCCTCGCCCGCCGCGGTCGCGCCGAGACCGAGATCGGCGAAGAGCGACTGCACGTCGGGCGCGATCCCCGTCCACAGCGGTCCCTCCGAGGCGCCGTCGAACGTCGTCGAGCCGATCATCACGCACAGCAGCGCGACCGTCCCCGGCAGCACCTCCATCCCCGGCAGGCCGTCGAGCGGGCGGCGGCCGTAGAGGACCCCGTCGCGGCGGGTGAACGGCGCGATCTTCGCGAACAGGCCGAAGAAGACGGCGAAGCCGTCGCCGCGGCGGCTCCACACCTCGATCCCCCAGACGCTCATGCCGACCAGCTGGACCGCCGCGTAGACGAGCGCGAGCAGCGCGAGCAGCCGCGGGTCCTCGCGATCGACCGAGACCAGCTCCAGCCACGCGAACGCCGCGATCGTGACGACCGCCGGCCAGTGCCCGAGCCGGCGCGGGTAGGCGAGCGGCTCCGGCAGCTCGGCGGCGCCTGCGCCCGCGCCTCGCGCGCGGCCGACGATCCACGCGACCGCACGGGCGAACGCCCGCCACGGGCTGAGGACGCGGAAGACGTCGCCGAACAGCAGCGAGGCGACGACGAGCCCGACCCAGAAGACGACGTAGACGAACGTCGGCGTGAGGTTCGCGGTCGGGACCTCGGTGCCGGCGAGGCCGCTCACGACGACGAGCGCGAAGACGGCGATCCCGAGCGCGCCACCGGCGACGTCGACCCACGTCCCGAGCGGGATCAGCCGGCGCTCGCGCGGCCGCTGCAGGCGCGGCGACGGCCACAGCAGCCCGAGCGCGGCGAAGGAGACGATCAACACGACCGCCGCCGCCCAGCCGAACAGCCACACGGGCACGGGCAGGTCGACCTTGCCGACGAGGCCGTGGGCGGCTGCTGGGGCGGGCGGCGCCGCGGCGAGCGCGACGACGGCGAGCGCGGCGGGCAGCCCGATGCGGCGATGACGGGTCATGACGTGATCGGGTGAGGTCCGGCGGCCGCGGGGCCGGCCGGCGAAGCCGACGATTGTACGCGTCGCTACCCTTCCGCCCCGATGCGCGCACCCGCCGAAGCCGAGATCCTCGCCCCGTCGTTCCCCGGCATGTCCAGATGGGTCAACGTCGCGATGCTGCGGATGGACAAGCAGCTCGGGCGCCCGGTGCTCGTCGAGTTCTGGGACTTCTGCCGCGTCAACTCGCTGCGCACGCTGCCCTACATGCAGGAATGGCACGAGCGCTACGCGGACGCCGGGCTGCGCGTCGTCGGCATCCACACGCCCGGCTTCGAGGCCTCGCGCGACGTCGACGCCGTCAAGGCGGCGGTCGCGCGGCTCGAGATCTCCTACCCGGTGCTGATCGACAACGAGCTGAAGGCGTGGGACGCCTACGGGATCGAGGGCTGGCCGAGCCGCTACCTGTGGAACCAGGAGAGCAGGCTGTTCGAGTTCCACTTCGGCGAGGGCGGCTACGCCGAGACCGAGCTGGCGATCCAGGAGCTGCTCGGGATCGAGCGCGAGCCGGTCGCGCCGGTTCGCCCCGAGGACGAGCCGGGGATCCTGCTGCCGGCCCAGACCGCCGACCAGCCCGGCGCGTGGTCGGGCCCGTACGAGGCCGGCGGCGTGTGGGCGGTGCTGAGCGGCAGCGGCAGCGTGCGCGCGAACGGCGAGCCGATCGAGGTGACGCACCCCGGCTGCTATCCGCTCGTCGAGCACCCGCACCACACGACGGGCGTGCTCGAGCTGGAGGTCGGCGACGGCGTCGTCTGCGAGGCCGTCTGCTTCACGCCCGGCGTCGCGCCGGCCTAGCCCGCCAGCTCGTCCCACGAGCGGTCGGCGAGCAGCCCCAGCAGCCGCGGCGGACCGTCCTCCCCCACCAGCACCGCGCCACCGGGCCAGTACGGACTCTCGTTCGGCGTGCGGCTGAGGAAGTGGCGCTCGAAGACCCACGTGCCGCTGTTGTGCAGCTGCACGCCGCCCGGAGCGGTCCAGACCTCGCGGTCGTCGCCGGGCCGCGGGCCCGCGCGATGCGTGTGACCGAAGACGACGTGTCTGGCCGGGACCGCCAGCGCCGTCGTCGCGGCCGCCATCGCACGCGCGCCCGCGATGCCGAGCGCGGGCCCTGAGACGTCCGCCCTGACCGGCCCCAGGCCGGCGCGGTTGACCGCCGCGATCCCGAGCGGGAAGAGCGCGGCGAGCGCGCGGCGCCGCAGCGGGCGGTGGCCGTCGCCGGCGAGCGTGCGCCAGACGCGCACCGAGACGCCCTGCGTGCCGCGCGCCGCGGGCGAGTCGCCGTCGGCCTGCTGCGCGAGCGCGTAGGACCACGCGTAGATCGGCGCCAGAGCGGTCTCGTAGTCGTCGGGTGTCGCGCCATGCGCGGCGGGCCGGCCGACGATCCGTCCCATCACGCCCGCGCTGAGCCGCTCGAACGTCGGCACCGTCGTATGGCGGTCGAGGTAGTGGCCGTGCGTCGCGTAGACGTCGTCGCGCAGCCAGAGGCCGGGATACGCGAGCGACAGGCGCGCCGGCGCGAGCCACTCCGCGACGGTCGCCGCAACGTCGCCGGGCGCCCACGTCGCGCGCTGCTCCAGCTCCAGCGGCGGCGGGCGCTCGTCGCGCCGGCGCCGCTCCAGCCACGGCTCGACGAGCTGGTGGTCGTGGTTGCCGGGCACGATCACGACCTCGCCGCCGTCGCCGAGCGCGGCGCCGAGCGCCTCGAAGAACGGCCGCGCCGCCGCGAGCGCGTCACGCAGCGGCCCTTGTCGCAGCTCGATCGCGTCGCCGAGCAGGACGACGCGGTCGATCCCGTCGAGCGCGGCGAACAGCGGCTCGCGCAGCTCAGGTCGGCGCAGCAGGTCGGTGCCCCAGCGGGCGCCGAGGTGGAGGTCGGAGATGAGGAGGGTGGCCACGGCCGCGGGCGCTCGCGGTCCCGGCGCGCGCGTTACGCCGACTGCGCCGCCAACGCCTGGCGGATCGGCTTCGGCAGCATGAAGCGGACGTCCTCCTGGACGACCTCCAGCTCCTCGACCGACTCGGTGCCGCGCGCTCTGAAGAACGCGACGAGGCGCTGCACCAGCTCCTCCGGCGCGCTCGCGCCCGAGGTGATGCCGACGACGCGGCGCCCCTCCAGCCACGTCTCGTCGACCTGACCCTCGTGGTCGATCAGGTACGAGTCGGTCCCCAGCTCGCGCGTGACGTCGACGAGCCGTTGCGAGTTCGACGAGTTCTGCGAGCCGATCACGAGCACGAGGTCGCACGCTCTCGCGAGCTGCTTGACCGCGAGCTGGCGGTTGGTCGTGGCGTAGCAGATGTCGTCGGTGCGGGGACCGGTGATGTTGGGGAACTTCTCGCGCAGGCGGGCGATGATCGCGCGCGTCTCGTCGACCGACAGCGTCGTCTGCGAGATGTACGCGACGCGGTCCGGGTCGCCGATCTCGAGCGCGTCGACGTCGTCCTCGGTCTCGACGAGCACGATGTGGTCGGGCGCCTCGCCCATCGTGCCCTCGACCTCCTCGTGGCCCGCGTGGCCGATCAGGACGATCGTGTAGTCGTCGGCGGCGAATCTGACCGCCTCGCGGTGGACCTTGGTCACGAGCGGGCAGGTCGCGTCGATCGTGTTGAGGCCGCGCTTGGCGGAGTTCTCGTGCACGCTCGGCGCGACGCCGTGGGCGGAGAAGACGACCGTCGAGCCCTCCGGCACCTCGGTCTCGTCCTCGACGAAGATCGCACCGCGCGAGCGCAGCTGCTCGACGACGTGCTTGTTGTGGACGATCTCCTTGCGCACGTAGACCGGCGCGCCGTGGAAGTCGAGCGCGCGCTCGACGGTCTGGACGGCGCGGTCGACGCCGGCGCAGTAGCCGCGCGGCGAGGCGAGGAGGATCTTTTCCGGGGCGGGACGCATGTGGCTCGACACAGCATAGGCGACCCTCTACGGTCTTCACGTGGCGATGGTGCGAAACGACAGCGGGGGACTCTCGCCGAAGCAGGAGAAGTCCGGTACCGGCAAGGTCGTCGAGCTGGTCGGCATCGTCGTCTTCGCGCTCCTGCTCGCCTTCCTGATCCAGCTGTTCCTGGTGAAGACCTACAGGATCCCGAGCGGCTCGATGGAGCCGACGCTCGACATCGGCCAGCGCGTGCTCGTCAACCGCGTCGGCATGAACTTCGGCGACCCGTCCGTCGGCGACATCGTCGTCTTCCACCCGCCGGCCGGCGCGGACGTCCAGCCGGCCCGCTGCGGGGCGCTCGACGAGGGCAACGGCAGCCAGCGCGCCTGCTCGACGGCGACGCCGGAGGAGTCCGACCAGACGTTCATCAAGCGCGTCGTCGGCGTCGGCGGCGACCGCATCTCGATACGCGGCGGGCACGTCGTCCGCAACGGCAGACTCCAGAGAGAGTCGTTCATCAACGCCTGCGGCAACGGCTTCGGCTGCGACTTCCCGGCGGCGATCACCGTGCCGGAGGGCAGCTTCTACATGATGGGCGACAACCGCGGCGCGTCCGACGACAGCCGCTACTGGGGGCCGGTCCCGAAGGACTGGCTGATCGGCACCGCGTTCGCGACCTACTGGCCGCCGAAGCGGATCGGCGTCTTCTAGCGCACGCGGTCGAGGCCCGCGGCGGCGCCGGGCCGGCGCAGCAGCTCCACGAGCGCCTCGCCGGTCGCGTCGAGGCTGCGCACGTCGATCTGGTCGAGTCTGTCGCAGACGTCGTGGAAGCAGGCGTAGCCGAGCTCGATCAAGTCGATCGCGGGCACGCCGGCGCGGGTGAACGGCGTGTGGTCGTCGTACACCTCGCCGGCGTCGTCGTCAGGGAAGACGCTCGCGACGCCGGCGCGCGCGCCCGCCGCGCGCAGGCGCTCCCACAGCTGCTCGTGCGAACCGGCCTCTCGCGCCAGTCGCACTCCGCGGTGCCCGACGAAGTCGACGACGACGACAGCGTCGAGGTCCTTCGCGTGGCGCCGCGCGTACGCCTTGCTGCCGCGCAGCCCCGTCGCGTAGAAGTCCTTCGCGTCGTCGGGCGACTCCTCGCCGTCGAACAGGACGAAGCGGATCTCGCGCGCGCCGGCCGCGCCGCCGCTGCCGCCGCCGGCGCGCCGCTCGCGCAGCAGCGCCCGCGCCAGCTCCAGCACGACGGCGGTCCCGGCGCCGCCGTCGTTGGCGCCGACGAAGCCGTCGATCAGCTTGGTGTCGTAGTGCGCTCCGACGACGATCGCCGGCACCTCGCCGGGCAGCACGCCGACGACGTTGCGCAGACCGCCCGGCGCCGCCTCGAAGCGACCCGCCGGCAGCTGCCGGCGCAGCCAGTCGCCGAGTCTGCGCGAGGCGGGCGAGCCGGCCGGCCGCGGGCCGCGCGCAACCTGCGCGGCGACGTCGGCGTATGCGCGTCCACCGTCGAAGCGGTCGACGCGCGCCACCGGCGCGCGCTCGCGCACGCTGCCGCCCCCGCCCGTGTTGGCGAGGACGATCGCCACGCCGATCCCGATCGCGCCGCAGAGGAAGACGGGAACGAGCGCCCACGCCACCAATCCGCGCATCGCCATCGGGACAGCTTCGCACGGCGCGGGCACGCGGCGCGTGTGGGGATGCAATCGAACGCGCATGCTCGCATCGACGGGCCTGCGGTAATACGCTTGAAATTCCGGACCACTGAAAAGCTGCTGGGGGCGAGAACGCGTGGCGCAGGAACACCTCGACCGACTGACCGCCGTTGATGCGTCGTTCCTCCACCAGGAGGACGCGGCGTCGCACATGCACATCGGCGCGGTCACGATCTTCGAGGGTCCGCCGCCGCCGTTCGCCGCGGTGCTCGACCACATCCGCAGCCGGCTCAGCTTCGTGCCGCGCTACCGGCAGAAGCTCGCGTACCCGCCGCTCGACAGCGGCCGGCCGCTGTGGGTCGACGACCCGACGTTCAACCTCGAGTACCACGTCCGCCACAGCGCGCTGCCGGCGCCCGGCACCGAGCAGCAGCTCTACCGCCTTGCCGCGCGGATCGGCTCCCAGCAGCTCGACCGCTCCAAGCCGCTGTGGGAGTGCTGGTTCGTCGAGGGGCTGGAGCGCAACCGCTTCGCGCTGATCTTCAAGACCCACCACGCGCTCGTCGACGGCGTCTCGGGCGTCGACCTCGCGACGGTCCTGTTCGACCTCCAGCCGGTCCCGCCGAGACCCGAGCAGGAGCAGGAGCCGTGGCAGCCGCGGCCCGAGCCGACGAGCGCGGAGCTGGTCGCGGCCGGCGTCGCCGGGCTCGCGAAGACGGCGATCGACGTCGCGAGCAAGGCGATCGGCGCCGCGACCAACCCGAGCGGGGCGGTCGAAGCGCTGAGGGAAGCCGCGGAGGGCATAGGCGAGATCGTCTGGGCGGGCTTGAACCCGGCGCCCGACACGCCGCTGAACGTGCCGATCGGCCCGCACCGCCGCTACGCGATCGTGCGCAACCAGCTCGAGGACTTCCGCTACGTCAAGAAGGTGCTCGGCGGCACCGTCAACGACATCGTCCTCGCGACCGTCTCCGGCTCGCTCGGCAGATGGCTGCGCTCGCGCGGCGTCCGCACCGAGGGGCTGGAGCTGCGCGCGCTCGTGCCGGTCTCGATCCGCGCGCAGGACCAGAGACATCAGCTCGGCAACCAGATCGTGCTGATGCGCGGCCCGCTGCCCGTTTACATCAGGGACCCGGTCGCGCGGCTGCGCTTCGTCAAGGAGGCGATGGACGGGCTGAAGGAGTCCAAGCAGGCGGTCGGCGCGAAGGTGCTCGCCGACGTGCAGCAGCTGGCGCCGCCGACGATCCTCGCGCAGGCGTCGCGGATCCAGTTCTCGACGCGGCTGTTCAACCTCATCACGACGAACGTCCCCGGTCCGCAGTTCCCGCTCTACGTCCTCGGCCGCGAGCTGCAGGACCTCTTCCCGATCGCCTTCCTGCCGAAGAACCACGGCCTCGCGATCGCGATCATGTCCTACAACGGCAACGTCAACTTCGGCCTGCTCGGCGACTACGACGCGCTGCCCGACATCGACATGATCGCCGACGGGATCGCGGACGGGCTCGCGGAGCTCAAGCGCGTCGCGAAGGCGAAGGAGGCGCGTATCGCCGGCGCCCGCGCCGCTGTCGGCGCCGCGACCGAGCCGCCGCCGGCGCCGCCGAGAGCGAGAGCGAGACGCAGACGGCCGCCGACGCGCACGCCGAGAGCTCCGGCGACCGCGGCCGCCGTGCCCGCGCCCGCGCCGCGCCAGGACGCGGGCGACGACGCCGTGCCGAGCGCGTCCGGCGAGCCGCAGCTGCTGCCGCGCGGGCCGGTCTCGCGTCCTGACGGCCCGGGCGCCGCGATGCGCGCGCGCCGGCGCCGCTCGTCGTCGCCCAACGGCACCGCGCCGAACGGCCGCCGCGACTCGTAGCGGCGCGTTGCGTGGCTCCGAGCGGAGTGCGCGCCCTAGCTCGGCGCGCGCACGACGGCGTCGGCGCGCGCCGGCCGTCGTTCCTCGTTGCCGGCGCGGTCCCGCGCGAGCGTGAAGAAGGCGTAGCGCGCGCCGGGGTCGCCGCGGAACGTCGTCGTCTGCTGGCCGGCGCGCAGCGTGCGCCGCTGCACGCGGCGATCCGGCAGCCGCACCGCGACGACCTCCACCGTTCTGACGCCGCTGGCGAGCACGCCCTCAGGTGCGGGGTCGTTCGCCGTCCAGCGCAGGCTGACCGTGCCGGCGCGCGCGCCCGGCGCCGCCGACAGCTGCGAGACCGGTCGCCCACGGTCGATCGTGCGGGCGCTCGCCAGCGCCCGTCCCGCGTCGAGGATGCCCCAGCCGAGGTCGGCGCTCCAGCCCGCACCGGCGGGGCGGCTGGCGGTGCGCTTGAGCAGCCGCACGACCTCGCGGCCGGGCAGGTCGGGGTTCAGCGTCCGCACCAGCGCGGCCGCCGCGGCGACCTGCGGCGCCGCCATCGACGTGCCCGCGAGGTAGCCGTAGCGCGTGTCGCCGCCGACGCTGGTGCGGCAGCCGCACGGCCGCGTGCCCTGCTCGAAGCGCGTCAGCCCGCTCGGGAAGGCGCCGACGATGCCGGGCGGCGCCGAGCCGGCGATGCCGGCCGCGCCGTACGCGGCGAGCGAGATCTGCGAGCCGAAACCGGCGAACGACGCCCGCTCGTCGGCGTAGGTCGCCGCCGTCACGCTCAGCCCCACGCCGGCGTCGAGGTCCGGCCCGGTGCCGGTCGGCTGCAGCAGGTTCGACGGGTCGCCCTGCTCTCTGACCGGCTCGTCGGCGGCGGCCGCGACGAGCACGACGTCGCGGTGGGCGGCGTAGCGGACGGCGCGCTTGATCGCGACGCTCGCCGGCCGCGTCCCGTCGGCGCCGAAGCTCATGTTGATCGCGTGGACGCCGCGATCGGTCGCGTCGACGATCGACGCCGCGATGCTCGCGTCGCTGAGGTCGGTCTTCTCGATCACGAGCCGGCAGTCGTGGCCGGCGCCCGCGATCCCGATGCCGTTGCCAGTCGCGGCGCAGGCGAGCGAGGCGACGTGCGTCCCATGGCCCTCCTCGTCGACGCCAGCGGGTCCTCTGAGGCCCGCGGGCTGCTGCTGGTCGACAAGCTGCGCGAGCTTCCCCTGGAGGTCAGGATGGCTCGCGTCGACGCCGGTGTCGATCACGCCGACGAGCGCCGTCGCGCCCTTCGTCACGTCCCATGCGCCGGGGAAGCCCTCGCGCTGCGGCGTCCACTGCTGCGGCGTGCCGGACGGGAGCTGCGACGTCAACGTGCCGGCGACCGGATCGGTCGTCGCGAGCGCGGGATCGTTCGGCAGCGCGCGCAGGCGCATGCGCCGCTCGGTCTCGACGTGCGTGACGCCGGGTCGTGCCGCGATCCGACGTGCGGCGTGGGCGAGCGACTCGCCGCGGCGCGGACGCACGGTGACGAGGCCGATCTGCGGCACGTCGGGTCCCGCGCGCCGTTCGCCGGCTGCCGCCGCGCCGGCGCGGACCGCGGCCGCGGCGCCGGGCTCGCCGAGCACGACGAGACGGCCGGTCGGCGCGGCGTTCGCGGGGCCTGCGGACGCTGCGAGCACGAGCCCCGCGACGACCGTCGGCAGCACGCGGCGGACCATCATCCGAGCATAGTGCGCACGCGCGTGCCGCCCGCCATACGCGGCGGGTGCGCGGCCGCTACGGGCGCGTCAGAACCCGAGTGCGAACTTGGCGTCCTCGCTCATGCGGTCCGGGGACCACGGCGGCGTGAACACCATCTTCGGGTTGACGTGGTCGACGTCGTCGAGCTCGCCGACGAACTCGACCATCTGCTCGCTGACCTGCGGGCCGATCGGGCACGCCGGCGTCGTCAGCGTGAACGTGATGTTGACGGTGGAGCCGTCGACCTCGACGTCGTAGACGAGCCCGAGCTCGACGAAGTCGAGCCCCAGCTCGGGGTCGATGACGTTCGACAGCGCGTCGTTCACTTCTTCGATCGTGGGCACGGATCTGAGTCTAGACGACGCGTCGCGAGACCCCGCTCGCGCGCTCTCGCGCGCGTACGCGCGCGCGTCGGTCGCGGCGACGCCGGTTGTGACCCGACGAAGGTGAGAGTCCACTTATCTAGTTGCGCAGATGCTGAAGGGTTCGTTAGGTTCGCGCCCATCGTCGACTACGCCGAACACCCGCCGACGCTGCGCTGTTCCGGAGACGAGGACCGAGCGACGCAGGCGCGCCGGCGTCCGGCGCTCGCACGCGCGATCAAGGCGCAGTCCGACGTCGTGATCGACCTCTCCGAGCTGACCTGGGCCGACGCCTCGCTGATGCTCGACTTCATGATGCTCGCGCGCCGGCTGCGTGCTGACGGCCTCGCCGTCGCGCTCTGCAACGCCCAGCCGCAGATCGTCGCGCTGATCGAGCTGGTCGGGCTCGACCGCCTGCCGGACGTCCGGGTCGACCGCGCGACCGCGACGATGCCCGGGCTGACGCCCTCCGCCGCGCGCGTGCGCGTCGCCCACGCCTGACGCCGCTCGCTCTGAGCCCGGCGTGGCGCACGGGTAGTCTCTGAGGTGATGGTCATCCTCCTGCTGCTGCTCCTGCTGCTCGTCCCGATCGCGGAGCTGTACGTGATCATCCAGGTCGGCCAGGCGATCGGCGCGCTGCCGACGATCGGGCTGCTGATCCTCTCCTCCGTGCTCGGCACCGTGCTGCTGCGGGCGCAGGGCCGGCTCGTCTGGCGCCGCTTCCGCGGCGCCCTCAACGCCGGCCGCGCGCCGGCCCGCGAGGTCGTCGACGGCGCGCTCGTCATCTTCGGCGGGATGCTGCTGATCGTGCCCGGCTTCATCAGCGACGTGTTCGGGCTGCTGCTGCTCCTGCCGCCTTCCCGCGTGCTCGTCCGCAAGGCGCTGCTGAGCGGCGCGCGCGGCCGGATGGTGATGACCGCCGCCGCGGTCGGCGGGAGCGTCGGCGGAGCATCGCGCGCTCGCGCACGGCAGGATTACGACGTGGACTCCACCGGACATGACGTCGACGGCCCCGGCCCGCAGCTGCGCGGATGATCGGGCCAGAGCACGAATCCCCCCGCCCCGCCGAGGGCGAAGGCTTCGGTGACGCCGTCACCTACGCCTTCGGCGACCCGGCGACCGGCCTCTACGGCAGCGCGCGGATCGGGCTCGTGCCCGGCACCCCGCCGCGCACCAGCAGCATCGCGCTCCTGTTCCACAACAGAGGCGTCGTCGCGGTCGGCTCCTCCGGCGCCGTCGAGCTGGCGCAGCTCGACTGGACACGCGTCGAGGCCGGCGACGTGACCGCCGCGATCGTCGAGCCGCTGCGCAGCTGGACGGTCTCCTACGACGGCGACGACGGCGGCTTCGAGCTGCGCTTCGACGCGCTCGGCGCGCCGGCCGAGATCGGCCAGGGCGCGCTCGCCGCGAGCGCCGCCGCGTTCCACGGCTACGAGCAGCTCTGCCGCGTCCGCGGCAGAGTGCTCGTCGGCGAGCGCAGCTGGAAGGTCGACTGCCTCGGCCAACGGGGCCATCAGTGGGGCGCGCCGGACTGGCAGCGGATCGAGCTGTCGCGCACGCTCGCGGTCTGGCTCGACGACGAGCACGGCGTCACGCTCGCGTCGGTGCGCCCGCGCGGCGCCGCCGGTCACGAGGACGAAGTCGTCAGCGCGTACCTGCTCGACGAGCAGCCGACGGCGATCGACGACCCGCGGCTGTCGACCGCGATCGACGCCGACGGACGTCAGCTGCGCGCCGGCCTCGAGCTGTGGGTCGACGAGGAGGGCGAGCACGGTCCGCTGCGCGCCGCCGGCGACGCTGTCTGCGGGACGACGTTCGACCTCGGCGAGCTGCGACTCGACTGCGCCTTCTTCGAGTGGCGGATGGAAGGCCAACGCGGCGTCGGCCGCTACGACCTGCTGCGACGCGCGTGAGCAGAGTCGAGGCGATCGTCTCCGACTTCGGCGGCGTCCTGACGACGCCGCTGATCGACGCGTTCGCCGCGTTCCAGGAGGCGCGCGGGATCCCGCTCGAGGCGCTCGGCGCCGCGATGGCCCGAGCCGCCGAGCGCGACGGGGGCGTCCAGCCGCTGTTCGAGCTGGAGAAGGGCACGATCACGGAGCAGCAGTTCGTCGAGAAGCTGAGCGCCGCGCTCGACGACGTGGTCGGCCGCACGATCGAGCTCGACGGCTTCGGCGAGGCGTTCTTCTCCGCCCTGCACCCGAACGAGCAGCTGTTCTCGTTCATGCGCGCGCTGCACGGCCGCGGCTACCGGATGGCGATCCTGACGAACAACGTGCGCGAGTGGGAGCCGCTGTGGCGCGCGATGCTGCCGATCGACGAGATCTTCGAGCTGGTCGTCGACTCCGCGTTCGTCGGCATGCGCAAGCCGGACCCGGCGATCTACGAGCTGCTGCTGGAGCGCCTTGGCGTCGCGGCCGAGGCGACGCTCTTCCTCGACGACCTCGAGGTCAACTGCGACGCGGCGCGCGCGCTCGGCATGGGCGCCGTGCACTTCCGCGAGACCGACCAGGCGATCGCGGACGTCGAAGCGCTGCTCCAGTAGCCGCGAGTTCCCATCTGCGCGGCGACGCGCCGGGCTTCCCGCCGTGGAACTCGCAATCCGGTCGGCTTCAGCCGATCGGACTAGTTTTCGGAGCCGAGCCGGTCCCAGCAGTACAGCTCGACGCACTCCTGCGCGAGCTCACGGCAGCGGGCGTCGGACAGGAACGGCAGCACCATCTCCAGCGACTGCTCCTCGGCGACGCCGGCGTCGAACGCCTCTTCACCGCGGAAGCCGGCGGCGATCTTCAGCGCCTCGCGGCGGTTCTCGCCGAGCGAGGCGAATACGTTGACGAGGAACTCCTTGTTCGCGATCGGATGACCGACCTCGAGCGAGGCGTGCCAGGCTGCGAGCATCGAGAGGTCGTGCTCGTCCAGGTCCGCGACGGCCTTGGCGTAGTGGGAGTCCAGCTCCGCGTCCGGAATCTCGTCGACCCACGCCCGGACCACCTCTCCGAGCAGCTGCCGACGCGCCTCCCGGCCGACGGAGTTGGCGATCACGCGAATGGCGTTCTGCGGCTCGATGAAGCAGAGGGACATCGGGGCTCCCGTGTCGGGACGGATCGAGGAACTGATCGTGCAGGACTGTACGGCTCGGTGTGGACGGCAAAAATCCTCTGACGTCAGAATCACGACATCACCCCGCACGACGTAAATGTCGTTGAAGTAGGAACGGCCTGCACGGAGGGTGGCGCGGTGCCGGATGCCACGCCCTTTCTACGCGCGCTCGGACGCGCGCTGCGCGAGCGCCGCGAGGAGCTCGGACTGACCCAGGAGGCGGTCTCGCTGCGTACCGGCGTGCCGCAACGACGGATCTGGGAGCTCGAAGCCGGGATCGGAAATCCCACGGCACGGACGCTGCTGCGGCTCGTGTCGGGGCTGGACATGCCGTGCTCCGAGCTGTTCACGCGCGCCGAGCGGATCGCAGCCCTCCCGGGGGCTGCGACGGCCGACGGCGACTGAGCGCGCCCGACGACGCAGCCGATCGACTGATTTTACGACGTTTGCGTCGTAAGCCAGCGGCTGCAAACATGGGGAACGCTGGCGTTCACCGAACGCATAACGTGCAGCGAGGGGTGCTGATGGGAATCACCAGCGGTCAAAGCGACCGCGACGTCGCATTCGAGCAGACGAACGTCGTCTCGGCGGTCGAGCGCGGCCTGTTCAACTCGGCGCTGGACTTCTTCGGCGCCGCGGTGGCCGTGATCGACTACCGCGCAGCGGAGCGCCCGCGCCTGCGGTGGGACGCCGACGCGCTGCAGGGCGTGCGCTCGGCGATGGGCGCGTTGGAGCGGCGAGTCGGGCTCGCGAGCAGAGCGGGCTTCTCGACGGAGCAGATCGTTCGCATCACGCGGCTCGATCGAGAGGTCGTGGAGCTGATGGTCGAGCGGCAGCGCAAAGCGCAGCGGCTCGGCGGGTGACGGCGGCGGGGAGCCGAACCAGGGCTCCCCGCCGCCGTACGCGTCAGACGACGACGACCGTGACCGGCCGTGAGGTCGTGGTGAGGAACGGGTAGCGACCCTGCCGCGGGACGATCGCGCGGAAGGCGAAGCGACCGGAGGAGGAGCGGAAGCGGTACTGGGTGCGCCACGTGCCGCGGCGCGAGGTTCGCAGCGTGCGGAAGGTGCGCCAGCCGAAGCCGCGCTGGTGTCCCTGGAGGGTGACGAGCAGGCCGCTGGAGGGAATCCGGTCACCGTTCACCCGACCGCTGATGGTGACGATCCGCCTGCCTGTCACCGTTCGGCGGTCGACATTGATGGTGAGAGGTGAGAAGACGTCGATTCGCAGCGTGTCAGAGGCGCGGAAGCTGCGACTGTCGGCGAACGGGAAGTAGGTGAATCTGACGTCACGGCTGGGGCCGGCGGGGAGCGTGTAAGTGAACCGGCCGTCGGCGGTCGTGCGGATGACGTCGCGCGCGACCCAGCGGCGGCCGAGGACGCGGACGGCGGCGTTGACCCGCGCGCCGCCGATCGGGCGCCCGTGCTCGTCGGTGAGGCGTCCCGTCGCGGTCCAGCGCGTGGCGCGCTGTGAGCGGACCGTTCTGGCGCTGCCGCCGCCGGCGCGCCGCAGCGCCGCCGAGATGCGCGCCTGGGCAGAGGCGCCGGTGCCGTTGGGCGTGTGCCCACCCTGTCTGGCGACCGGGTTCTCGAGTCTCCCGATGCCGCCCGTGTCGATCGGCGGCGCGCTGGGGGCGGCGGCGGGAGCGGGCACGGCCGGCCTGTCAGGCCCGGGTCTGTCGTCTCTCGGAGCGGGTTGGGCGGGAGTGTCGTCGACCGGAGCGGTGCGCCCGGAGGTGTCGGCGATCAGCGCGCTCGGCGCGGAGCGCGCGGCGACGGTGCCGCCGGCGTTGCCCGCGACGACCTCCGCGACCAGCCGCCGATAGGCGTCCGCTGCGGTCGGCACGTAGCGAGCGCCGCCGGCGCCGGCGATCGGCGCACAGCCGGCGCCGCTGGCGTCGCACCGCAGCCAGCGCCGCTCGAGGACCGTCGGTGCCCCGTCCCAGCGGCCGTCGGAGACGTCGAGATGCCCGCCGACGCGGGCATCGCCACCGAGGCCGGGAGCGTCGAGCGACACGGGCGCGTTGTGCGTCACGAAGTCGGTGGCGTGGACGAGCGTGACATTGCCGGCGGCGTCCTCGACGCTGAGCGCCAGCGCGTGATCCCCGTCTCTGAGCCCCCGCGTGTCGAACACCGCCTCCCCACTCGCCTCCAGCGGACACGGCCGCGGAGCCGCGAACTCATACGGATCCACGCTCCCCGGCTCCACATCCCTGCACCGTCCGCCGTTCCCGTCCACGACCCCACGCGCGACCTCGACGCCGTCGACCGCGAGTATCGAGCGATACACCCCGCCACCCGCATCCGCCGCATCGAACCCAACCCGGCCCGTGCCGCGAACCGGCCCTGTGCCGACAAGAGCGCCGCTGCCGGTCGGAGGACGAGTGTCGGTGAGTTCGAGGGTGGCGCGCGGCACCTCAGCCCATGCCGATCGTGGCCCGCATTCCAGGGTTCCGACCAGTGGCCAACAACGCAGCGCGAGGGTCAAGGAGCCCCAACTCACCCCTCTTTCCTCGATCAGGACTGGCAGTGGCCGGTCCAGCACCTCCCCTCTCGCCAGCGGCGCCTGAAAATCGACCAATCTTGAGGACTCATTTCTTCCATACCACGCCTGGAATGCGTATGGGCGGTCACTCACTCCTGGGACGACTGGCCAGGCGACATCGAACGCGCGCAGCATCGAGACAGACGTGATCACGGTGTCATCCGGTGCGACGAAAGCACTCCGAATCCAGCTGCCTGTTGCGACGGGCAAACCTGTCGCGCCGAATTCGAGCGTGAGCGCCGTATCTGGTGATGTACAGCGGCGTATCACGCCACTATCTCGGCCGACCACGGGTGTGTCCGCCTCCGCACTCCACCCCTCAGCGCCAACCCAGGTGCCGCTTGGGGTTCTGCAGCTGTGGACGGAGTAGGTGCCTGCACGCGCCACAGCGGTGGCCGTGAGGAGGGTGGTGATCAGGGCGATGAGGAGGAATCGGGGGCGTGTCATGGGGTGCGACCTCGCTATTCGGTGGTGGACTCGAAGCCGGTGAACTCGCCGTCGGGGGCGGCGGGGTCGGTGGCGGGGGCTGGTGCAGGCTCGGCCGGTGGGGCTGACGGGGCCGGCGAGGACGGTGGCGCCGACGCGGTCGCTGCCGGGCCGGTGGTCGGCTCCGGCTCGCGGCGGGGCGGTGGCGGGGTGCCGCGACGAGCGGCGTCTCTGTCCTCCCCACCTCGCACGATCGGTTCGAGTGCGAACTCGCCGATCGGTTCGCCGGATCTCGTGCGGCGGTCGCCGTCCGGTGGGGCGAGGCGGTCGGCGGGCGAGCCGGACGGCGGCGTCGCCGCCTGGGCCGCGCCGACTCCCGCGAGCAGCGGCGCGGACGCGGCGGGGGCCATCGCGGTCGGGCGCGTCGCGGCGGAGGCGGCGGCGACCTGTGCCGACCGCCCACGCCGATCGCGATCCGGCCCGTTCGTCGCGGCGCGCTCGATCGCCGCGCCGCTGCCCGCGACCGCCACGGTCGACGCGGCGACGGCGGCGATCTTCGTGCCGGGCAGCGCGTCGATCGCGCCCTGCATGCGCATCGCGGACACGGTCGCTCTCTCCAGCAGCCAGTGCATCATCGTCTCGACGTGGCGGATCGTGCCGCCGGGATCCGCGCCGACCGCCACCGGCAGCAGGGCCGCCGGCACCAGCGCCCCGACCTGCCCGGGCGCCTCGTGGAAGCCGCGCAGCGTCGCGCGGCAGGCGGCACACGACCGCAGGTGCGGACGCAGCTCCGTCAGCTCGCGCGCCGACGCCTCCCCGTCCGCCAGCATCGACAGCAGCGGCAGCCAGCGCTCGCACTCCTCGCCCGATTCGATCGCCCGCAGCCGCGCGACCAACGCCCGGCGACCCTCGGTCACGCACCGATTCGTTCTCGTATAGCTCCACGAGGTGCGCTCGCAGATCTCCTCGTACGACAGCCCCTCCGCGCGCAGCACGAGCGCGGTCACCTCCTGCGGCTTCAGCCGCCGCAGCGCCTCCGCCGTGTGCGCCAGCCGCTCGAAGCGCTCCGCGCGCTCCGCCGGGTCGTCAGCGCGCTCGTTGCGCTGCTGCTCGACGTCGTGCTGCTCGCGGCTCATCCGCCGCTCGCGCTCCTCGCGCACCTGCGAGGCTTCATGCCGTACGACCGTCCGAAGCCAGGAAAGCGTGTTCTGCGGCGGCGTCCCTCTCCGCAGCTGCCGCACGAGGATCTCCAGCGCGCGCTGGTACGCGTCCTGTGCGTCGTCCTCGCACAACGAGAATCGCCGCGCGAACCGCAGCAGCTCGTAGGCGTGCTCGCGCACCAGCGCGAACACGCGCTCCTCCGCCTCTCTCCCCCGTCGACCGCCCGTGCGACCCATCCCACCCTCCCTGGTTTCGGTGGGAATCCGACCCATCGCCGACGCGCCAGATCCCACACTTCCGCTGTCATCGGCCGACAGAGCGCAGGGACGCATGCGACTCTCCCCCGGGAGTGAGGAGAATTGCCGCAAATTGCGGCAAATCGAAGCCGTGAACGACCTTGTTTACGGACGAATGTCCGTCAGGAACGTGGTACTACAGCAGGCGACTTGCGGGTGTGCCGCGAGCGCTCAGAGACCGAGCGCGCCTGCGACGGACGCGTACGCGTCAGCGTCCGGCTCGTCGGCGGCGACGCCGAGGGTCGCGCGCTGCGCACGCGGGCGACCCCAGTTCCAGAGTCCGACGTCGAGCGCGGCGATCTGGACCTCGCCCGCGTCGGCGAGATCCTGGGCACGCCGTTCGAGCAGCAGCGTGTCGCCGATCCCGAAGACGCGCTTCGCGGCGACGGTCGTCTCGTCGTCGCCGCCGAGCTGCAGCGACGCCGCGCGCAGCTCGTAGGAGCCGAGCTGACCGAGCGCCACGAGCAGATCGAAGCGGGCGTCGCGCGTGAGCCCCTGCAGCGCCATCCGCTCGTAGACGCGGGCGAAGCGGCGGTCCGGTCTCCAGACGGTCTCCCCGCGGAACGCCGTCTCCTGCGACCCCGCCCGCTCGGCCCAGCCGCGGTAAGCGACGAACGTCGCGGTGCCCCGCGACGGCTGGTGCGAGGTACGCGGCCCGAGCGGCACGTCGGCGAGGTCCGGCAGCTCGCCGGAGGCCCACGTCGTGCGCGCGGCGCGCACGCCGGCGAACGGATCGTCGCCGTCGAGCGGCCCGAGGTAGGCGATCAGGAACGCGAGCCACGCCGCCTCCTCGCGGTCGGGCTCGCTCGCGACCTCGGCGTACAGCCCGGGCGGTGCGGCGGCGAGCGTGCCGAGGCGCGCCTGCGCGAACGCGATCTCCTCCGCGAGGCGCTCGGCGTCAGCGGTCGCCTTGATGCCCGGCACGAGCGAGGAGCGGAAGCCGTCGTCGCTCGCGCGCGTCACCTTGCGCACGCGCAGGTTGTTGTTCGTCGAGCGGCTTCTCGCGCCGCTCGCCGTCGTCGTGCGCTTGCGCGTCACGTGCCCGCCGGTCGACCTCACGCCGGAGCTACGAGGAGCTGCTGCCTCGGCCTGCTCCTTGGAGCAGATCGGGCAGTTGGCGGCGAAGCGGTTGTGGCGGCAGAACGACGGCACAGGCGACTGCGTCGATTCTAGTTGCGATCGGCAGGTGCGCGCGGTCAGGCCGGCGCCGACGAGCCCGCCGAGGCGCCTGCAAGCCGCGTCATCCCGCCGAGGAACAGCTCGCTGGCGAAGCGCGCGGTCCGCTCGACGTCCGGCTGCGGCTGTTCGATCATCCGGATCCCCAGCTCGAACGCGACCCCGCCCATCGCCGCCGACAGGTAGTCGAGGTCGATCGCCGGCGACAGGTCGATCCGCGCCGCGACCGCGCTGAGATCCTCGAACAGCTCGTAGACGCCGGCCTCGAGCGCCGGCGTGTCGAACATCGTCTGCACCGTCCCGGCGTTGCGGCGCAGCAGCTCGAACAGCGGCTGGTCCTCGACGATGAAGGAGAAGTAGACGCGGAAGCCCTCGTGCACGACCGCGTCGAGCGTCGTCTCGCGCAGGCGCACCTCGCGCAGGCGCCGGCGCAGCTCCGTCGTGCGCTCCTCCAGCACCGCGTGGAAGACCGACGCCTTGTCCGGGAAGTAGTTGTAGAACGTGCCCGAGGCGAGCTCCGTGCGGCGGACGACGTCACGGATCGACGCCGCGTCGTAGCCCATCTCGGTGAACACCTCGCGCGCCGCGTCGAGGATCGCGCGGCGGTTCTGGGCCTTCGTGCGCTCGCGCTTGCCGGTCTCCGCAGCCGTCTGCGTCACGATGCCGTCCCGACCTCCGCACCGGCGCCGGCCGGCTCGTTGCCGGCCCGCGCCGGCACCGGCAGCGCGAAGCCGTGCTCGCGCATCCGCCGCACGCCCGCCCGCCGCTCGCGCGCGAGGTCGTGGAGGTAGTTGTCGAAGTCGACCTGCATCGTGTGGCGCTTGGAGGCGACGTAGCGCTTGAACATCTTGCGCCGCTCCCGTTCGATGTCGCGCGCGAGCGCCTGCGGGTCGGGCAGCGCGTACTCGCCGCGCAGGTACTCGGCGATCCAGTTGCCCTGCGCCTCCGACAGCGGCATGATCGCGCCGAGCGGCTGCAGCAGCCCGACGAAGAAGACGTTGTCGAGCGTCGGGTGGAAGACGCGGCGGAACAGCGGCAGGTCGTTCTCGGGCGCCGCGATCAAGTCCTCGTCGAAGAACGGGAACGTGACCTTGTAGCCCGTGCACCAGACGATCGCGTCGATCTCCTCGACGGTGCCGTCCTCGAAGTGCACGCGGCCACCTTCGAACGACGCGATGTTCGGCTTGTGCTGCATCTCGCCATGCGCGATCCGGTTGAGGAAGTCGGCCGATATCGTCGGGTGCGCCGAGCCGATCTTGTGGTCGGGCTTCGGCAGACCGTAGTCCTCGACGCGGCCGACGCCGAGGCGGTAGAGCCCCTCCAGCACGACGCGCCGCGCCGCCCATGGGATCGCGCCGGTGAAGCGGTTGACGCCGATCTGGTCGAGCGGGCGGCCGAAGAGGTACTTCGGCAGCACGTGCGCGCCGCGGCGCGAGGAGAGGAACGTGCGCTCGGAGACGAAGCTCGACTCGACCGCGATGTCCATCGCGCTGTTGCCTATCCCGACGACGAGGACGCGTCTGCCCTCGAACGGTCTGTTGTCGACGTAGTGGTGCGCGTGCGACTGCGCGCCGTCGAACGCGCCCGGATAGGCCGGCTCGGGCCAGCGCGGGTCCCAGTGGTGGCCGTTGGCGACGACGAGCGCGTCGTAGCGGCGCGTCTCCCCCGTGTCGAGCGTGAGCGACCAGACGCCGTCGGCGCCGCGCTCGGCCCGCTCCACGCCCGTCTCGAACGTGATCGCGTCGCGGAAGCCGAAGTGGTCGACGTAGTCGTCGAAGTAGGCCGCGATGTGCGTGTGGTGCGGGAAGTCGGGATACCACGCCGGCATCGGGAAGTCCGTGTACGCCATTCGCTCGCGCGACGTGTTGATGTGCAGCGAGCGGTACGCCGACGACATCCCGTTTCTGTTGCCGAAGACCCAGTTGCCGCCGACGCGGTCGGACTTCTCGAAGCAGTCGAACGGGACCCCGCGCTCGTGCAGGGCCTTCGCCGCGGCGATGCCGGACGAGCCGGCACCGATGATGCAGACCGACGGCAGCTGGCTCGTCGACGTCATCGACACGTCTCCCTCTCCAAAAATGACGGGGGCGTCACTTTACGCTGGGCGCGGCGCCGCCGTCAAGCGGGAGCGTCGGCGGGCGGCGGTCGCACATCGCCCTGCTGGCGGTGCTCCTTGCCCGCTCTGATGACCTCCTTGAAGCTGCGGAATCTGAAGATCATCGCGAGCGCGCCGAACGCCATCGCCGCCGCGCCGGCCGCGAGCGCGATCTGCTGGCCGACCGAGAACGCCGCGACCTCGGCACCGGTCGCGGCGCCGGCGAAGACGGTCAGCAGCAGCGCCTGCTGGACGCCTGCACCGCCCGGCGTGAACGGCATCAGCATCGCGACGACCTGGACCCCGAGCACCAGCAGCGCGTTTCTGACGCCGCCGCCGATGTGGAAGGCCTCGAGCAGGAACCAGTACGTGAAGAAGCGCGCGACCCACGCGCCGGCCTGCCAGGTGACCATCTCGCGCAGATAGCGTCTGCGGTCGGTCAATATCGTGAAGCCCTGCCTGACGCGCGCCCAGAACGCCTTCACTCTCGCCGACAGCAGCGCGAACGCGACCAGCACGCCGATCCCCAGCGCCGTCAGGAAGAACAGCGCGAAGCGCGGGTGCGAGGCGAAGAACGCGAGGTCGAACGCCGGCAGCTTGGAGAAGTCCGGCGGCTTCGGGAAGACGCCCTGCGTGAAGGCGAACAGCAGGATCAGGATGTTGACGGCGTAGTCGAACACCAGGCCCGTCCACAGCGCGGCGATGATCGCCGGGTAGCTCGAGTTCGGGATCGAGATGCGCGTCAGGAAGTACTGCACGATCGTCCCGCCGCCGAGCGGGAAGACCTGGTTGATGCCGACGCCGGAGACGTACGCGCCCCAGATGTCGCGCCAGCGGATGTGCTCAGCCGGATACGCCGCCTGCACCGCGTTGAAGAGCGCGCGCGAGCGCAGCGTCAGGTACGCGAAGTAGAACAGCAGCGCCAGCAGCAGCGCGAGCCAATTGAGTCCGGCGAGATTGGAGAAGAACTCGCCGACGGAGTCGAAGAAGCGACTGACGTCGCTGCCGAGCGAAGCCGTGACGAGGGTCATCGCGCCCCATGGTATGCGGAAGGGCCCGGATCCTTCCGAGCCCCCCGCTGCCGGCGATCGTGGGGGAGACGACGCCGGCGGAGCAGGACGTCGAGCGCCCTACGGTTCCAGGATACCCCGGCGTCGGTCAGATCGGTCCGCCGGGCCCGCTGAAGAAGTCGTCGCCGAGCCGCACGTTGCCGGCGACGTCGGCCTCGTGGCGCAGCGTGTGGTCGACTTCGCCGTCCCATGCGCCGATCGCGAGCTTCTCGCGGTCGGCGTCCATCGGGCTGCCGCCGAGGTCGCGGTTGACGATCCGGGC
Source organism: Conexibacter woesei DSM 14684 (assembly GCF_000025265.1). Lineage (GTDB taxonomy): Bacteria > Actinomycetota > Thermoleophilia > Solirubrobacterales > Solirubrobacteraceae > Conexibacter > Conexibacter woesei. The sequence goes on along the minus strand of NC_013739.1, from coordinate 1,919,183 downwards.
GCACTTGCGGCCCTCCGCGATCGCCGTCACGACGAGCGACTGGCCGATGCGCGCATCGCCGCACGCGTAGATGCCGTCGGTCGAGGTGCGGTACGTCTTCATCGTCTTGACGTTGCCGCGCGGGTCCAGCTCCAGCGCGAGCTGCTCGACGAGCCCCTCGTGCTCGGCATGTGTGAAGCCGATCGCGATCAGGACGAGGTCCGCGGGCAGCGTGTACTCGCTGCCGGGCACGACCTGCAGGTCGCGCGAGGAGGTGCCGACGACCTTGCGCGCGTGCACGTGGGTGACGCGCCCGTCCTCGCCCGAGAAGCCGTAGACCTCGGTGCCCCAGCGGCGCTCGCCGCCCTCCTCCAGCGCGTACGTCGTCTCGGTCCGCTTCGGCGGCAGCGGCCACGGCGTGCGCTCGTCACGCCCGCCCGGCGGCAGCTCCTGGTAGACGTCGAGGATCCGTGCGCTCGTCGCACCCTCGCGGTTCGCGTTCGAGATGCAGTCCATCCCGGTGTCGCCGCCGCCGATCACGACGACGTTCTTGTCCTTCGCGACGATCTCGGTGCCGGGCTCCGGCGCACGCGACGCGCGGCCCTCCTGCGCGGCGACCCAGCGGTTGCGCTGGTAGAGGTAGTCCATCGCCGGGTGGATGCCGGTGAGCTCGCGTCCGGGCGTCTCGACGTCACGCGGGACGCGCGAGCCGATCGCGACGACGAGCGCGTCATGACGCTCGCGCAGCTGCTCGGCGGTCACGTCGCGCCCGACGTCGACGCCGTACTCGAATCTGACGCCCTCCGCCTGGAGGATCGACACGCGCCGGTCGATCACCGACTTCGGCAGCTTCGCGTCCGGCACGCCGAAGCGCATCAGGCCGCCGGGGCCCTCGTCGCGCTCGTAGACGGTGACGAAGTGACCGGACTTGTTCAGCTCCGCGGCGACCGCGAGGCCGGCGGGGCCGGAGCCGACGACGCCGACCGTCTTGCCCGTGCGGCGGTCGGGCGGCTCGGGGACGATCCAGCCCTCCTCGTAGGCGCGCTCGACGATCGACAGCTCGATCTGCTCGATCGTGACGGGGTCGTCGTTGACCGCCAGCACGCACGCCGACTCGCACGGCGCCGGGCAGATCCGGCCGGTGAACTCGGGGAAGTTGTTCGTCGCGTGCAGCTGGACGATCGCGTCCTGCCAGCGGTCGCGGAAGACGAGGTCGTTCCAGTCCGGGATCAGGTTGCCGAGCGGGCAGCCCTCGTGGCAGAACGGGATGCCGCAGTCCATGCAGCGCGCGCCCTGTCTCTTCAGCTCCTCGTCGGACTGGAGCGTGAAGTACTGCTCGTAGTCGTTGACCCGCTGCTCCGGGTCGCGCTTGTCGAAGCCGACACGTTGAATTCTCAGGAAACCGCCAAGCTCACCCATCTTCAGTTCCCTTTCAGGCTTCGGCCGGCTCAGGCGCGTGCTGCGCCACACCGGTCTCGGTCTGCTCGCGCGCGGCGGTCTCGGCGAGCGCGCGCTTGTAGTCGCGCGGCATCACCTTGACGAACCGCGACGCGCACGCGTCCCAGTCGTCGAGCGTGCGCTGCGCGATCTGCGATCCGGTGCGCTGCGCGTGCTCGGCGACGAGATCCTTCAGCTCGGCCTCGTCGTGCTCGTCGAGCGGGTCGAGGTCGACCAGCTCGGTGTTGCAGAGGCCAGAGAAGCGGCTGTGCTCGTCGTAGACGTATGCGACGCCGCCACTCATGCCCGCCGCGAAGTTGCGTCCGGTGGCGCCGAGCACGACGACGCGACCGCCGGTCATGTACTCGCAGCCGTGGTCGCCGACGCCCTCGACGACGGCGTGGGCGCCCGAGTTGCGCACGGCGAAGCGCTCGCCCGCGAGACCGCGGAAGAAGGCGCGCCCGCCGGTGGCGCCGTAGAGCACGGTGTTGCCGACGATCGGGGAGTCCTCGACGTCGAAGGCGGCGTCCTGCGCGGGGCGCACCGTCAGCACGCCGCCGGCGAGGCCCTTGCCGGTGTAGTCGTTCGTCTCGCCCGTGAGCGTGAAGGTGATGCCGGGCATCAGCCACGCGCCGAAGCTCTGGCCGGCCGAGCCCTCCAGCGCGACCTCGATCGTCCCCTCCGCGAGGCCGTCGGGGCCAAGCCGCTTGGCGACCTGGCTGGAGAGGATTCCGCCGACGGTGCGGTTGACGTTGCGCACGGTCGCGCTCAGCTCGACACGCTCGCCGCGGGCGAGCGCCGGCTCGGCGCCGCGCAGCAGCTCCCAGTCGAGCGCGTCGTCGAGGACGGGCTCCTGCGCGCGCGTCTGGCAGCGCAGCCCGCCGTCCCACTCCGGCATCTCGAACACGGCCGAGAGGTCGACGCCGCGCGCCTTCCAGTGCTCGATCGCCTCGTCCATCTCCAGCAGGTCGGTGCGGCCGATCATCTCCTCGAACGTCCGCACGCCGAGCGACGCCATCAGCTGGCGCGTCTCCTCGGCGACGAAGAAGAGGTACTTGACGACGTGGTCGGGCGTACCTTGGAAGCGCTTGCGCAGCTGCTCGTTCTGCGTCGCGATGCCGACCGGACACGTGTTCAGGTGGCAGACGCGCATCATGATGCAGCCCATCGCGATCAGCGGCGCGGTCGAGAAGCCGACCTCGTCGGCGCCGAGCAGCGCGGCGATCACGACGTCGCGGCCGGTCTTCATCTGGCCATCCGCCTGCACGACGACGCGCGAGCGCAGGTCGTTGAGCAGCAGCGTCTGCTGCGTCTCCGCGAGGCCGATCTCCCACGGCGTGCCGGCCGACTGGATCGACGACTGCGGCGAGGCGCCGGTGCCGCCGTCGTGGCCGGAGACGACGATGTGGTCGGCGTTCGCCTTCGCGACGCCGGCCGCGACGGTGCCGACGCCGACCTCGGAGACGAGCTTGACGGAGACCGTCGCCTCGGGGTTCGAGCAGCGCAGATCGTAGATCAGCTGCTTGAGGTCCTCGATCGAGTAGATGTCGTGGTGCGGCGGCGGCGAGATCAGGCCGACGCCGGGCGTCGAGTTGCGCAGCCACGCGATGTAGTCGTCGACCTTGTGGCCGGGCAGCTGACCGCCCTCGCCGGGCTTGGCGCCCTGCGCCATCTTGATCTGCAGCTGGTCCGCGTTGACGAGGTAGTGCGGCGTCACGCCGAAGCGGCCGGAGGCGATCTGCTTGATCGCCGAGCGGCGCTCGTCGCCGTTCTCGTCCGGCATGAAGCGCGACGGGTCCTCGCCGCCCTCGCCGGTGTTCGATCTGCCGCCGATGCGGTTCATCGCGATCGCGAGCGCCTCGTGCGACTCGCGTGAGATCGCGCCGAGCGACATCGCGCCGGTCGAGAAGCGCTTGACGATCTCCTCCGCAGACTCGACCTCGTCGAGCGGGATCGGCTCGGGCGCCTCGCGCAGCTTCATCAGCCCGCGCAGCGACGCCTTGCGGGCCGCCTCGTCGTTGACCGCGCGCGCGAACTCGTCGTAGGTCTGGCCGGCGGTGCCGTTCTCGGCTCTCACCGCATGCTGGAGCAGCGCGATCGTGTCCGGGTTCCAGATGTGGCGCTCGCCGTCGCGGCGCCACTGCAGCACGCCGCCGACGGGCAGCGTCTCGCGGCCCGTGCGCGGGTAGGCGCGGAAGTGACGCTCCAGCGCCTCCTTCGCGAGCACGTCGATCCCGACGCCGCCGATGCGCGACGAGGTGCCGGTGAAGTAGCGGTCGATCAGCGCCGGGTCGAGCCCGACGGCCTCGAAGATCTGGGCGCCGCAGTACGACTGGATCGTCGAGATGCCCATCTTCGAGAAGGTCTTCAACAGGCCCTTGCCGATCGCTCTCACGATCCGCTGCTCGGCCGTCTCCCTGTCGAGGTCGACGGGCAGGCGACCGTGGTCGGCCAGCTCGTCGAGCGACTCGAACATCAGGTACGGGTTGATCGCCGCCGCTCCGTACCCGATCAGCGTCGCCATGTGGTGGATCTCGCGCGGCTCGCCGGTCTCGATCACGAGCCCGCAGCGCAGGCGCGTGCCGGCGCGCACGAGGTGGTGGTGGACTGCCGAGACCGCGAGCAGCGACGGGATCGCGACGCGCTCGGCGCCGAGGTTGCGGTCCGACAGGATCAGGATGTTCGCGCCGCGCTCGACCCACGTCGAGGCCTCGTCGCAGATCGCCTGGATCCGGCGCTCCATGCCGTCCGGCCCCTGCTCGACCGGCCACGTCAGGTCGATCGTCGCGGCGTGGAATATGTCGTGCGAGACCTGCCGCAGCTTCTCCAGCTCGTGGTTGCGCAGGATCGGCTGCTTCATGAACAGCTGGTGCGCGTGCTGGGGCGACTCGTCGAGCAGGTTGACCTCGGCACCGACCGACGTCGCCAGCGACATCACGACGGACTCGCGGATCGGGTCGATCGGCGGGTTGGTGACCTGCGCGAACAGCTGCTTGAAGTAGGCGAACAGCGGCGGCTGGCGATCGGACAGGACCGCGAGCGAGGCGTCGTTGCCCATCGAGGCGGCCGGCTCCTCGCCGTTGACCGCCATCGGCGCGATCGTCATCCGCAGGTCCTCCTGCGAATAGCCGAACGCCAGCTGCTTGGAGCGCAGCGGCTCGACGCGCGGCGCGCGCGGCGCGCGCTCGGGCAGATCGTCGAGGTGGACGACGCGCTCGGCGTACCACTCGCCGTACGGGCGCTGGCCCGCGACCTTCGCCTTGACCTCGTCGTCCTCGACGATGCGGCCCTGCTCGAGGTCGACGAGGAAGACCTTGCCGGGCTGCAGACGGCCCTTGCGGACGATCTCGTTCGGCTTCGCCTTGATCACGCCCGTCTCGGACGCGAGCACGACGTAGCCGTCGATCGTCTGAACCCAGCGGCCGGGGCGCAGGCCGTTGCGGTCGAGCGTGGCGCCGACCTGGGTTCCGTCGGTGAAGCAGATGACGGCCGGGCCGTCCCACGGCTCCATCACGCACGAGTGGTAGTCGTAGAAGCCGCGCACGGCCGGCGGCAGGTCGGTGCGGTCGCGGTAGGCCTCCGGCACCATCATCATCACGGCGTGCGTGATCGGCCGGCCGTCGAGCACGAGCAGCTCGAGCACGTTGTCGAACGTCGCCGAGTCCGAGCCGCCCTCGCGGACGACCGGCATGACCTTGTCGAGGTCGTCGCCGAAGCACTCCGACATCAGCTGCGACTCGCGCGCCCGCATCCAGTTGACGTTGCCGCGCAGCGTGTTGATCTCGCCGTTGTGCGCCAGCATCCGGTACGGGTGCGCCAGCTCCCAGCTCGGGAACGTGTTGGTCGAGAAGCGCGAGTGCACGAGCGCCAGGCGCGTGACCATCCGCTCGTCCTTGAGGTCGGGGTAGTAGCCCGACATCTGGGGCGCGGTCAGCATGCCCTTGTAGACGACAGTGCGGGAGGAGAAGCTGGGGATCGCGAGATCGGGGCCGGCGGCCTTCTCGATCAGGCGGCGGATCACGTACAGCTTGCGCTCGAACGCGAGGTTGCCGGGCAGCTCGTCGGCGGCGCCGACGAACACCTGGCGGATCCGCGGGGCGGCCTCGCCGGCCATCACGCCGACGTGCTCTTCGTCGACCGGCACGTCGCGCCAGCCGAGGACGCGCTGGCCCTCGCCCGCGACGATCTGCTCGATCAGCTCGACGAGGCGGTCGTGGCGCTCGTCCTCGGTCGGCATGAACAGCACGCCGACGCCGAAGCGGCCGGCGGCGGGCAGCTCGACCCCCGCGACGGCGCGGAAGAACGCGTCCGGCAGCTGGAGCAGGATCCCGGCGCCGTCGCCGGTCGTCGGGTCAGCGCCGGCGGCGCCGCGATGCTCGAGGTTCTCGAGCGCGTAGAGCGCACGACCAACGACGCCGTGGTCGGCGTCCCCCGTGATCTTTGCAACGAACGCGACACCGCAGGCGTCATGCTCATTTTCGGGGTGGTAGAGGCCAGCGGCCTGTGGCGGCTTGATCGAGGGCATGAATCCTGTGTCCCGGCGGGCGTCGCGAACACTGAGAGGAGGCCACAGGGTACCAGCGGGCTGACCCCCTACAGCGCTCCACCAGCAGGAACTTTCGTGATATGAGCGTCAGCCGGATGCGACTGCCGGAGCCCCGCTCGGAGTCGCATGCGCGCTGCACGCTGCGTCATATGTTGACGCAACACGGCCCGCGGCGGCGTCACGACCGAAGCGGGCGACCACGTCGAGATGGGCTGCGGCCCCGCGGCGACGGCGTTCGGCGGGGTTTTCGACGACCTCGGAGAGCGCCTGTGCGAGGGCGTCCTCGTCGTCCGGCGGGACGAGCCAGCCGGTCTCGCCGTCGCGCACGATCTCCCCGGGTCCCATCGCGTCGACCGCGACCGCCGGCAGCTCGCAGGCCATCCCCTCGACGAGCACCTGGCCGAACTGCTCGCGGACCGACGGCAGCACGATCGCGTCGCCGGCGGCGAGGAACTCCGGCAGCGCGTCCTGGTCGTGCCAGCCGGCGAGAAAGACGTCGCGCGCGCCGCTGGCGGCGATCGCGTCGAACGGGTGCTCCCCCTCCCACTCGCCCGGGTGGCCGCCGACGATCACGAGCGGCGTGCGCCGCGCGAACGCGCGCTGCGCTCTCGCGAACGCCCGCACCAGCAGCCCGACGCGCTTGACCTCGGTGAAGCGGCCGACGTAGAGCAGCGTCGGCCCGCCGCCGTCGAATGCGGCGAGATCGGCCTCCGTGTAGGCGATCGAGCCCTCCTCACCGCCCGGCCGCCAGCCGCGCGGCTGCTCGACGAGGTGGCGGCGCCAATGGGCGCGGCGATCGACGTCGACGTGGGCGAAGCGCGCCACGTCGGTGCCGTTGGGGATCGCGACGCAGCGTTCTGCCGGCAGGTCGAGCAGCTCCTCGACGCGCGGCAGCTGCCGCTCGGTCAGCACGATCGTGCGCTCGCAGCGCGCGGCCCAGGCGCGCATCCGCTCCGCCCACTGCTCGGCGTGCGTCCAGCTCGCGGGCGCGCCGTCGGCGATCCGCTCCAGCATCAGCAGCTCGGTCCCGTGCAGGTGGCCGACGACCGGCACGTGCGGCGCGACGCGCGCGGCCGCCTCGTGCAGCGGTGTCAGGTGATGGAGGTGGAGGACGTCGGCGTGCGCCGCGCCGGCGCGCCTCAGCGCCCCCGCCCATGCTCGGACCTGGCGCTCGTGGGCGTCCTCGTCGAGCGTCGCGAAGACGCGGTCGGGCGCGCCGGGACGGTCCTCGTAGGAGGGGTGCAGCGGCGGGTCGTGCAGCATCGGGTCGGGCGCGGCGCGCGCGGCGGTGAAGTCGAGCGGCCGGACGTCGAGGCCGGCGTAGAAGCGAGACGCGTCGCCGCGCCCCGCGAGCGACCCTGTCAGCACGGTGACGTCCCAGCCGTGGCGCGGCAGCGTCGTCGCGAGTCCGCGGACGACGTGCGCGGAACCGCCGCGAGGGAAGAACGCGATGCCCATGAGCACGTGACGCCGGATGGCAGGAGATCGCATTCCCTTCGACGCTACCAGGGATTCGGGGACGTGCCGGGCCGCTGCTACGGGCGCTCTGACGCTACCTGCGGGCGGGCGCGCGAGGGCGCGGGCGGGCGCGCGCGACTACGCTCGGGGCGCGAAGGCGATCGCGGTCGAGATCGGGCGACCACCGGGGATCGTGCGATCGGGCTCGCCGCGCGGGACGTTGCGCAGCGCGCCGCCGCAGACGAGCGAGGTCGAGCCGCCGCCGTCGAGGTTCATCGCCCGCTCGGCGCCGAGGCCGACCAGCGTCTCGGCCAGCTCGTCGAGCGTCAGGCCGGCCTCGTCGCGGGCGCGGCCGTCGCAGGCGACCGCCAGCAGCTGATCCCTCGTCAGCGCGAGCGCGGCGCGCGGGTAGCGGCCGACGGTGATGTCGGAGTCGAACTGGCCGCTACCGGCCGAGAAGCCCTCCGGGTCCTCACCGGCGCGCACGGTCGCGGCGCCCTCCCGCACGAGCAGCGGGCCGGCCTGCAGCAGATCGCCGCGCGGCGTCGTGCAGAGCTCGTCGCGCGGCGTGATCGCGACGACGCCGCGGTCGACGTGCAGGCAGGCGCGCCGCCTGCCCCACGGCGCCGTGAACGGGGTGCTCTCACGGGCGATCCCGTGCGTGCGGACCTCGCCGAGCGGGCGGCCGTGGGGACGCACGAAGAAGCCGCCGACGACCGCCTCCTGGACGCCCGTGCGCGCGCACCAGGCGGCGAGCGGCTCGGGTCTGGAGAGCCGCGCGACGCGGACGCGCGTGCTCGCCAGCTCGTAGGCGGCGACGTGAACGGTCGTCTCGGCGCCGTCGGCGAGCGTCACGCGCAGCGAGCGGAGGTGCGGCGGAGGCGCGGGCTCCGCACGAGGTGCGATGACCGGGTTCATGGTCCGAAGGATCGGTCGCGTTCCGTGCGACCACGTTGAGAAGACGTAAACACCATGTGACGCGCTCGGTCACACCACCGAGCGGTCCGAGAACCCAATCAAGGCGGGCGGACGCGACGCGGCGCGCCCGGCGCGGCTGGGCGCTGCGCGGGCGTCAGCTGCCGGTTCTGGCGGCGGCTCTTCTTCTGGAGCCTCTGGCCGCGGCGCGTCTTCTTCTTCTGGCGGCCGGTTCGGGCGCCGGCGCCGGCGCGGCGGCGGCGCCGTCGCCCTCTCCGTCGGCGCGAACGTTCGCGAGGCTCGCCTCGAGCGCCGCCATCAGGTCGGGCACCTCGGCCGGCTGCTCGGCGACGGGCTGGACGGCGACCTCCTCACCGGCCGCCTTGCGCTCGATCAGCTCCAGCACCTGCTCGCGGTAGTCGTCTCTGAATCTGGTCGGCTCGAACGGCGCCGACAGCGACTCGATCAGCTGGCGCGCCATCACGACCTCGCGCTCGTTCGCCTCGACGTCGCCGAGCGCCTCCAGCTCGTCGAGCCGCTGCGGCGAGTTGACCTCGTCGCCGAACAGCATCGTCGAGAGGACCATCACGCCGTCGCTCGGGCGCAGCGCGCAGAGCTGCTGGCGCGTGCGCAGCACGAAGCGTCCGATCGCGACCTTGCCGGCCTCCTCCATCGCGCTCAGCAGCAGCCGGTACGCCTTCGCGCCGCCGGTCGCCGGGGCGATGTGGTAAGCGCTGTCGTAGTAGACGGGGTCGATGTCGGCGAGGTCGACGAACTCCTCGATGTCGATCGTCTTGGTCGCGCGCGGGTCGAGCGCGTCCAGCTCGTCCTGGGTGACGATCACGTAGCGGTCGGGCGCGACCTCGTAGCCCTTGACGATCTGCTCGAAGGGGACCTCCTCCCCGTCGATCGAGCAGACGCGCTTCTGGCGCAGGCGGCCGCCGTCGCTGGCATGCAGCTGGTTGAAGCGGACCGTCTTGGGCGAGGTCGCGCTGTACAGCTTGACGGGGACGTTGACCAGGCCGAAGCTGATCGCGCCGCTCCAGATCGCACGGGGCATCGGGTGATCCTCTACGCCCGCGGCCGCCGGATCAAGCGGTGGGCGCAGGGTTGCATCGTCAACGACCGGCGGGCGGAAGCGGCGACATCGTGTCGCCCATCCGCTCCAGCGAGCGGCGCAGCAGGCGCGAGACGTGCATCTGCGAGATCCCGACGCGCTCGGCGATCTCCCGCTGCGTGAGGCCGGCGAAGAAGCGCAGCAGGACGATCCGGCGCTCGCGCTCGCTCAGCACGTGCAGGCCGCGGCTCAGCTCGATCCGCTCCTCGGCCAGCTCGAACTCGGGATCCTCGGCGCCGATCCGCGCGACCGGCTCACCGTCGTCGCCGAGCGGCTCCTCGAGCGGGACCGTTGAGTACGCCTGCGCGCCCTGGAGCGCTTCGAGCACCTGCTCGGGCGTCGAGTTCGTCGCCTCGGCGAGATCCTCGATCGTCGGCGAGCGGCCGAGCTTGGTCGAGAGGCGATCGGCCTCCCGCGTGACGCGGGCGCTCAGCTCCTGCAGCCCGCGCGAGACGCGCACCGACCACGCGCGGTCACGGAAATGACGCTTGATCTCGCCGAGGATCGTCGGCACCGCGAACGTCGAGAAGCGCAGCTCGCGGCTGAGGTCGAAGCGGTCGACGGCCTTGATCAGGCCGACACAGCCGACCTGTTCGAGGTCATCGAGCGGCTCTCCACGGTTCGCGTATCGGCGCGCAAGGGAACGCACCAGTGGCATCATGCGTTCGATCAGAGCACGGCGGGCATCCTCGTCGCGCTCCTCGTGCCAGCGACGAAGCAGCTCGTGCTCGTCGGCGGCAGCGGCGTCGACCCTTGGGCGAACGGCCGTTGCGGACACGGGTTGCGCCTCCTTCGTCGGGTGCCCAGTCCTCGGAGAGCATGCTCTCGCCCACAGATACCTTGACAAGGTGGGCAGACCCGGTCACTGGTGAACACCAGTCCGGTCGGGTACAACACTAGGGTGGACAAAGGTGGTCAGACGGTCAGCGCGACCGAGTTCGCGACCTTGACCGGCGTCTCGCGCGAGCGGCTGCGGACGTGGGAGCGGCGCTTCGGCTTTCCGCTGCCGGCGCGCGTCGGCCGCGGGCCCCGCCGCTACGTGCTCGCCGACGCGCCACGTGTCGTGACGGTCCGGCGCGCGGCCGAGCAGGGCGTCCCGCTCGCACGTGCGATCGCGGCCGCCGCCGAGGTCGCGGAGCCGGCCGTCTCCGACGCGACGCTCGCCCACCTCGTCGCGGCCGCGCCGACGCCGCTGATGGTGGTCGGCGGGCCCCGCCCCCTGCGCGTGCTCTACGCGAACAGCACGCTGCCAGCGTTCCCGATGGGCGCGGTCGGCCAGCAGCTCGACCAGCTGCCGTGGTTCGAGGGCAGCGACCTCGAGCGCACGCTGCAGACGCTGTTCGCCAGCGACGCGCCCGCGCTCGAGTGCTCGCACCCGACCTGGAGCGGCGCCGAGGCGACCGCGCGCTCGCTCGCGTACCGGCTGCCGGTCGAGGCCGGCGCGCCGCCGGCCGTCGCGCTCGTCGGGATCGACCGCGCGCAGGACCGCCGCACCCGCCGCGACCTGCTGGAGGCGCGCGGCGAGCTGGCGCGCGTGCGGATCCGCGTGCAGCGCCAGGAGCGCTTCCTCTCGCTCGCCTCCGCGCTCGCCGAGCGCTTCCAGCGCGAGGCCGGCGACGCGGTGCTCGCCTCGACCGCCGACACGCTCGTGCGGCGGCTCGGCGCGGTCGACGCCGGGATCGCCGTCTACATGGCGGGCGAGCTGGCGCTCGGCACCTCCAGCCGCGGCCTGCTCGGCCCGCGGATGGTGACGGTGACCGGCTATGACGACCTCGCCGCGCTGATGCACGCCGGCATCCCCGGGTGGCTCTCGCCCCCTGCGGGCGGGGCGTTCGGCGCGCCCGGCGGCCTGCACAGCCTCGCCGTGCCGATCACCGTCGTCGGCGAGACGCTCGGGATCCTGTTGCTCGTCTTCGACGAG